>JAHALR010000001.1 GCA_018362895.1 Clostridium sp.
CAGGCACAATAGAAGTAAACAACAGCATAGTAACAGGTAAGTATGACACATACTCAACCCTCACAGGAAATGCAACAGTAAACTCAAACATGACCTTCTCAGGCGGTAACTTCATCATCAAAATCGGTGACAAACAACTCGAATTTACCGTAAATGAAGGAGAAAGCATCTCCTCTGTCATGAATAAAATTACTCAGTCCGATATCGGTGTATCAGCCAGCATTCAAAACGGAAAACTGGTTCTTACTGCTAAAAATCCAGGCACTGATAGAATATACCTGATCGACGGTACCTCTAACTTTGCCGAATTAACAGGCTTCGTCGCTGAAGGCGGCGCTCAGGCCGGCAGCATCACAAAAGGACAACTCTCTTCATATACCTCTCAAAATACTGCTCAAAGCGCACAAAATCAAGGGATATCTGAAGGCAACTTCTTCGTACATCTCACCGATATCAACGGTAATATCACTAATACTGTTGAAATTAATGTCTCCAAAAATGAAAGCATTTCTTCAATTATCGACAAAATTAATAACTCCGGACTCGGAGTCACTGCCTCTATCAATGACTCAGGCAAAATGGTAATTACAAGAAATTCTTCATCAACTGCCGGCGGTGTTCTCGTCACCAGAGGCTCATCTGACTTCACTAACAAAATAGGGTTCACTTCAGGCGGCTACCAGAATGTTACCTCTCAACACGGTACTTCTTCTAAACTCGTCTCCTCTAACTCTATCGCTAACTCTAAACGATTCTCTGCCGGGGATTTCACTATCAAATTAACAGGTGAAAATGCAACCGAAATTAACATACAAGTCACTGAATCAGATAGCATTCAATCAATTATTGAAAAAATTAATAGCAAAAATGCAGGTGTCACAGCTTCTCTTGACTCCAACAACAGGCTCGTCCTCTCCAGAGACGTCGACTCAGGCGATGGCACTATTCAGGTAATCAAAGGCTCCAGCAATTTCACTAACATTGCAGGATTTACAACAGGCGGATATCAAACAGCTTCTACTGTTGAAGGCGTTACTGCCTCTATCACTTCTACTAATAGTGCAAATTCATCTAAACGATTCACCGATGGAAACTTCATCATTAACAACGTAAGTATAAATGTTTCCTCCTCTGACTCCATTAACGACATCGCTGACAAAATTAATGCCTCCTCCGCAGGCGTAACTGCTTCCATCGTCAACGGAAAAATGATACTCACCAGAAACGCTGACCAGGGCGCAGGTAACATAGAAATACAAAAAGGCTCCAGTAACTTCACCAAAGAAATGGGCTTTACAACAGGCGGCGATGAAAACGGCAAGTTTAACTCCGGTTCATCTACCTCTATCACAAGTTCAACTACCGCTCAAACCGCTATGGCTAACGGATATACTTCCGGCGATTTCTACATACAATGGACAGATCTCAACGGACAGAAAAAATCTGTTACCGTTACCATCGGAAACAGCGGCCCCAACGGTACAGTAGACAACGTTGCCAAAATTATTGAAAATATTAACTCTCAAAATGCAGGTATCACTGCTTCTCTTGACTCAACTGGCAAAATGGTCATAACCAGAGATGAGTCTCAAGGCGCAGGCTCTTTAACCATTGTTAAAGGTACCTCTGATTTCACAAATATTATCGGCTTTACTTCAGGCGGAAGCTTCAACGGTGTCTCTGAAGACGGTCTCGCTGCTACATATACCGTACTCAAAAGCGACAAGCTCTCTGTCTCAAACAGAGCTACGCTCGCCTCACTCGGCATCACCAACGGCTCTTTCAGAATTAATGGCGTTGAAATAGCCGTAAAAACTACTGATACAATCGATGACATCATCGGTAGAATTAATACCGTTTTCAATGATACTAAATATAAAGATATGGGCGTAGTCGCCGAGTTTAAAAATAATCAAATCGTTCTGACTTCTAAACAGGCCTCCTCTAATGCCAGAATAGACGTCGAAGCCGGCTCCTCTAACTTCACTCAAGTCGTCGGCTTTACCGATAACTCCGCAAGAAATAACCCGGTTGAACTGGGGCAAAATGCTAAGTTTAACATAAAACTCGGCAACGATAAAATCGGCAAAGACTTTGACCTCGCTCTCGACCTCAAAGATATTACTCCAAATGACGGCATCTACAACGGCAATAACCTCATCTATCTCGACATCAACGGCAATGTCGTCATGGAAGCAAATAACGCTGCAATAACTATTGAAGTTAAGAAAACAGGTGAAACTGTCATCAAGCTCGGACAAAACTTGCTTGATGCAAGTATCAATGAACTCAACAAGTTCGTCGGATCCTTCAACAAAGCAATGATTGCCTCTGAAAATGAAATCCTCTCAGATGACGCAGAATTTACTAAATTGATTAATAACATTAAGTCCGCTCTTACCTCGGATATCGCTGATATACGCAAAGTTACTCAACAACTTGCAAAAATCGGTATTATCGTCGATGTCAGAGGAGGCACCGATTCCAATATGGGAACCGTTAGACTCAGCGTCGACAGAGAACTCTACACAAAAGCATTCTACGATGACTCTGAAAATGTTCTTAACTTACTGTTAGGCAAAGAAACTGCTACCGGCACTGCAAACGGTATACTCACAAGACTTAATGATGTGCTCTTCCCTGAAGTTAACAACAATAACGGATATTTCAACAAAACTCCAAGACAACTCAATGCTATACAAAAAGAACTTAAACGTGAAATTACTTCGACTACATTTGACCTCAATGAACTCAAAAATGCTGTCTCCGGTAATTCTACATCAGCAGGTCTCTCTGAATACCTCGCTCAGCTTGAACAACAGTATCAGCTTATTCAAGATGCAATTAACAATCTTAACAAGCAGTATGCTACTTCAATGACTCGTCTTGTCTTGAATAAAAATAACTCTTCTTTTAATCCTATTGTGTCGGAATTTAACAAATTTCAGTCCTTAGAAATATAACAACAGGGTTAATTATTACTGTCGGTGTGTTTTTAATGCAAACATATCCTGTTTTTGCTGCAAATGACATGCTTAGCTTCTGGCCCTGGAAAAATAAAAATAAAATAGAAAAAAACAGCCCTGAAACATCGCCGGAACAAACTGAAGAAAAGAGTTTGTGGGATTCTTTACAGCCTGACGGAACACAAAATCTTCAGGCAGAAAAAACCGAAAAAGCCACTTCTGATATAAAAATTCAATCTGTTGAAGTCATAGGAAACAATCTTGTGAATACAGATGAAATCATGCAAAATATAAAAATGCAGCCCGGTGACCCTTACAGTGTAGAAACTGTACAGCAAAACCTGAAAGCAATATATGAAATGGGATATTTCAATGAAAAAATGAAAGCTATCCCAATAAAAATTGATGACAAAAATATAAAATTAAAAATTATAGTTCAAGAAAATGTTCCCATTACAGATTTTACAATTACCGGAAATGATTCAATATCCACCGGTGATTTGCTTCAAATACTTTCTCCATTAATGAACAAACCCCAAAATATTGTAAAATTAAATGAAGCTATTGAAGAAATTCATGAATATTATGCCAGTCAGGGTTATATTCTGGCAAGAATAACCAGCATTACAGATGATCCTGACGGAATGGTAAATATCAACATTGATGAAGGCACAATCGGCTCAATTATAATTGAAGGAAACCAAAAAACAAAAGAATTTGTAGTAAGAAGAAACGTTCTTACACAGCCGGGCACAATCTATAACGAAAACCTTATCAAACAGGATTTGATGCGTTTATATGGAACACAAGCATTCAAGGATGTAAAAAGAACAATAGAAAGAAGTAAGGAAAACCCTGAAACTTACGACGTAACAATACATCTTGAAGAACAAAGAACAGGGACTCTGTCAATTGGTGGAGGTCTGGATACAGCAACAGGTTTATTCGGAACAGGTGGATTCACAGATAACAACTTCAGAGGACTCGGTCAGAGAGTTTCGCTCAGCGTACTTGCCGGTACAGGTATTGTTATGGCGGATAGTTCCATGTTAAACAGAGCAAATTTACAAGCCGAAGTCAGCTGGTTTGAACCGAGATTAAAAGGTACAGATAATGCATTGATGGTAAAAGCCTTCGGAAGAGATTTTGCCAGCTATCAAATACCCCTGGCTGTTGAACAAAGATTTGGTATAGAATCTACAATCTCAAGATCCTTTAAGAATCTCCCGCATTTAACCGGAGCTTTTGGCATTGGACTTGAAAATGTACATGTAAAAGAGGGGGACGGAAACCAGATTGCAAGCCTTTATGCCGCACACAACATTCCTATCTCAGAACGTGCAAAACAATTACAGGGCGGTCTATTCCTTACTTTCTCACCCAGCTTAATTTATGATACAAGAGATAATGTAACAAATCCAAGAAACGGTGTTTTTGCGACAGCAAGATGGGACGAATCCATTGCTCTTGACGGGTTTGACAATACATTTGGAAAACTTACAGCAAGTATTAAAAAATACTATCCTGTTGCGAAAAAATCTTCATTCCAGCTTGCTTTCAGAGCAGGTGGAAAAGTCCACGGAGATATGCCTGAAGTAATGGCATATAGATTAGGTGGTCCCTACACAGTTAGAGGTTTCAGAATGAGCGGAGTCGGTACAGGTACAGGATTTATGATGGGTACAGCTGAATTCCAAACACCTATTCCTTTTATCGATCGAATAACCGATGCTAAATTTCTTGACAATATCAGGCTCGCAGCATTCGTGGATGCAGGTCAAATTTATGGCTCGACAATTACAAACGAAATATACAACAGACCAATACATGCTATTACAGCCGGTGTGGGTGTAAGAGTCTATGTTCCGGGTGTAGGACCTTTAAGTATAGATTGGGGTTATCCTCTCACAGGTGTCCCTGCGGGTAACTCAAAAGGAGCATTTACATTTGGTGTAGGAGAGTTCTATTAATATTACAAAACTTTGACATATTAAAAATGAACAATATAATATTAATACTCGTTAAAGTTATTGATTGTGATGAAGATATTAAACAATGGAGGATATATAATGAATAAAAAGGCTAAAAAACTTGTTTCTGCTCTTCTTTTAGCATCAATGATGGTAACAGCAGCAGGAATGTTTGAACAGTCATATACTGCGGCAAATGCTAACCAAATGCAGCCACTTCAGGGAAAAGTTGTTGTAATCCCTTCAGGTGCATCAATTCCTGCTACTGCAACAATGGAACTTTCTTCTGAAACACTTGCTTTAGGACAAAATGTTTGTGTAGGACTTTCTAACAATTTTTATTACAATAATACACTTGTTGCACCGCTCGGAAGCACAATAAACGGTACCGTAATCCAAGTAAAAAAAGCAGGCAGAGCCGGCATAAACGGACAGCTTATGGTTAAATTTACAAACATCGTCACACCTTACGGACAAATGATTCCGATATCAGGAAAAGTCCAAACCGATGACGGTACAGGATTAATCAAAGGCGGTACAAAAATGGACTCGGCTAAAGAATATGCAAAAGATATCGGTGTAGGTGCCGCAGCAGGTGCTGTTGCAGGTGTCATAATGGGACCATTATCAGGTGGTAAAGTAGGTAAAGGCGCAGCATACGGAACGGCTGTCGGCGCAGGCTTAGGTATGGCTAAATCTGTATGGGATAAAGGAGACCCTGCAACAATACCAGCAGGAACAGCAATAAATATTATTGTTGATCAGCCGATTACATTTAACCCGCAGCAAGGTTACCGTTATTAATTACCAGCTTGGGTGATTTGTTTTATAGTAAAACTTTTGCTAAACTATAAGACAAAAGAGATTTGGGGAAAACATGACATTACTAGGTGACATTAATTTATACGAAGACGAAGATGAAGAACTTAAGGATTCCAAATATACATATGGAATCTACAAAAAAGAAGACAAAAATGACATGTCTTTGCCTAAGTGCTTCATCTTCTCAGCTATATTACATCCGGTTGCAGCTGGTTTAGTTTGGTTAAGCATATTTATACTGGCTTTATTAGGCATAACATTTTCAGTGTTTGAGAAACCTCAACAAAAGCCCAAAGACATAGAATTTGTTCTGGTTAACAAAGAAGCTGAGCCAATAAATAAAAATACCAAATACAGAGCAGACAGAAACTCTAGAGCAGGTGGAATTCATGATCCGAAAAGACCCGTTTCACAACCTGTGGCAGCATCAAAGCCTAGCCCAACGCAAAAGGCAGCTCCGGCAGCTTCTGCACCTAAACAAAAAGCTTCACAACCAAAACAAACTCAACAAAAACAGCAGCAAAAACAACCTGCAAAAAAACAACAAAAGCAAAAACCTGCAATGCAGCTTCCTTGGGCACCCAAACAGACAACAAAAGCTCCAACACCTCAAGGTGTACCCAAAGCACCCACAGCAGCTCCAAGACCTGCATTAGCACCAAGCGCACCTAAAGTTAATAAACCTAAAGGAAGCTTCAATATACCTGCTCCAAAAACAGCAGCTCCAAAAGTAGCAGGTCCCTCAGGAGGTCCGATTACAGGATCAAAAAGCGGTTCAGGCTCTAAATCAGGAGGTTCCGGAAGCGGAACCAAATATTCGCCAAGCCCAAGCTTTTCACCAAGCGGAAGCAGCTCATCCGGAGGAAGATTCTCACCGGGAAGTGCCGGCAGAGGAGGAAATGTGGGCAATCCGGGTCCGGGTAATCCAAAAGGAGCACCAGGAATTGATGCAATAAAAGAACCTGACTTCGGTCCTTATATGAGAGAACTTCAAAGAAGAATAAAAATGAATTGGGAACCCCCCAAAGGAAATGAAAGCAAAAGAGTTGTTCTTTTATTCAAAATAGCACGTGACGGAAGACTCATTTCTCACAGAGTATATAAATCATCCGGACTTCCTGCGGCTGACAGAGCAGCAATGCATGCAGTTGAACTTACAGCTCCTTTTAAACCTCTGCCACCAGAATATAAAGGTGACAGTGTAGATATTCAATTCACGTTTGATTACAACGTATTTGGAGCAACAACCTATTAGTAAAGTATAAGTTATTATCAATAGAAAGAGGACAAACAATGGAATTATTATTAAAAGCAATGATAGAAGATCTTTGGATTGTTGCACCTATCATACTTTGTTCAATTCTGACAGTAATGGTAGCTATCAATAGATTTTACTATTACAACCAGAACAAAAGAGATGTAGTTCAATTTATTCCGAAACTTCAAAAAGAACTAGCAAGAAACAACCTTGATTCAGCACAAAATTTGAGTGTTCAATTAGGTGGAATCATAGGCGAAGTTTCAGAAGAAGCTGTAAGAATTTTTTCTGAACAAAAAAACGGATTCTCCCGTTCTTTTGATATTGCATCAAGCCTTGCAACAAGAAAGCTCGAATCACACTTAACAATTCTCGGTACAATCGGTGGTGTTTGTCCATTCTTAGGTTTGTTTGGTACAGTAGTCAGAATTCTTTACACTTTCCAGGACTTGGCAGTACAAGGCAACCAGTCAGCAGCTGTTGCATCAGGTATTGCATCAGCATTGATTGCAACTGCACTAGGTCTTGGTGTTGCTATTGTGGCAGTAGTTTTATACAACTATTTCCAATCCATGGTTAAAAGATTTGAAGATGATTTTCAATTAATCAAATTACTCTTCCTCAGCTTTGTTGACAGCAATGAAGAAGTAATCGTAAATCAGCCTACAAACATTGCATTATAGAATAATTATCTCAAAGGAAAATAAAAAATGGCTTTTAAAACAGCAAAAGGTAAAGATGCCCTTTTTACAGAGATTAACATAACACCGCTAACAGATATTTTTCTGGTATTGCTAATCATAATGATGGTAATTGCACCCACATTTTCATCAAATGACAGCAGTATCAAGATGCCTGAAATAAATAGCGGATTGAGTGTCGAACAAAAAAATGCAACCATATCTGTGACAAAAGAGGGAAAATTCTATATAAATGGCACACAAATAGCTGAAGATGACATTTACAATCAGCTCATTGCACTAAAACCTAAAATTGAAAAGAAAGAAATTCTTGTAAAAGCAGATGAAAGTGTAAAGAGCCGAGAAATAATGAAGATAATGAAAGCCGCACAAGATGCTGACTATGAAAAACTAGTAGTTGCAGGAGAACCTCTTTCTAAAAAAGAACAAAAAAAATTACAAAATACAGGAAAAGAACAAACAACAAACGTTGAACAACAAAACGACTATGACAATTACCGCAAAACAGTCGGTGAAATACCTTCGGAAGAATAAGGACCTAAAGCTATGTCAAGAAGAGAACGAGACAGTTTTAATGAAATAAACATAACACCATTAACAGATATCTTTCTCGTACTGTTAATAATCATGATGGTTATAGCACCATTATTGGATCAACAAGGCCTAAACCTTGCTGTACCTAATAATGTAGAAGTACAAGATATAAAACAGGAAAATAAATTAATATCTGTTACTGTTAGTGATGATGACCGATATTTTATTGATGATCAGGAAATAAGCTCAGCACAGTTAGAAGATGCAATAAAAGAAAGAATAAAAGATTTTCCTGAAGGACTCTTAATCCTTGCACAACCTGATGCTACACACGGTGCCGTCGTAAAACTCATGGATGAAGCAAGAAATGCCGGTGTCACCAATATATCTGTGTCTGAATCATAGATATACATAAATTGAACGAATTTTGTTTAATTTCAGGTAAAAAGCTTTACCAAATAAGAAATAAACCATATAATACAATATATGAGTGAAGTATTAACTGAAAAATTTTTAAAACAAGCTTTTCAGCTGGAATCAGAAAAGCACTATAAACAAGCAATAGAAGCTTTGTATAAAGCTCTTTGTCTTGAGCCCGAAAATATAGAAATACTTTCACAAATATCTCATCTTTATTTTTTGATGAACAATTTTGAACGTTCACTTGAGTATGCTGAAAAAATTCTCGACATAAACCCTGAGCATATAGATACACTAAAAACTGTTGTCAGCATAAACAAAATCAACAAGAAATACGCTAGAGCACTTGAAAATTCAGAAAAGTTATACAAGCTAGAACCGTCAATTGAAAATTTCATCTGCTATCTGGAAGTATTGACAGAATGCAATCAATACAACACCGTTGTCACAGAAATTGAAAAATCAAAATTCAACTATGAACAAAGAAAAAATGAAAAACTTTTACTTATAGAGGGTTACTCAAGATTAAAACTTAATCAAATTTTTAAAGCAATCGGAATCTTTCAAGAGGTAATAAAACTTTATCCGGAAAATACCGATGCAAGATTTTACCTAGGAGTAATCTATTATCAGAAACACCAAGAATCTGAAGCAGAAAAACTTTTTTTGAGCATTCTGGATGAAATACAATGCGACAGAACATATAATTATCTTGGATTGATAAAACTGGACCAACAAAAAATAGGAGATGCAATAAATTATTTCCAGTTTGCATTAAAAATTGAACCTAATAATCCTTTTTATCATTACAATCTAGGTACAGCATATTCTTTAAATGGCTGGCTGATGGAAGCTGAATCAGAATTTAAAAATGCAGTATCTTTAGAACCACAAAATATAATTTACAATTATGCTTTGGCATACCTTTATTACGAAAGACATGACTTCAAAAAAGCAGCAGAAAGCATTGAGCATATCATAGAAATTGATGCAAACTACATTGATGCAATCATCCTAAAAGCACTTATTACAGCAAAAAACGGTAATATAATCGAAGCAAAAAAATCACTGGAATCATTATTAACACAAACTTCGAAAAATGACTTTTTATATTATGCACTCGCAAAAATATACAAAGAATTTCCGCTCTACAAAGAAGCAATCGACTGCTTGCAAGAAGCCTTATTCATAAAACCAGAATCACTTGAATATCTAAGTGAACTTGCTGATTGCTATTGTGAGCTAGAACAATATCAAATTGCACAAGATATAATAACAAAAGTTTTATATTTGAATAAACACTTTATTTTTGCTCATTTATTAATGGCAAAAATTAACTTAAAACAAAATAAATATGCAGCAGCTTTGAAAATAGTTGAAAATGCAATAAAATTGGACAACAGCTCAGCTAAAGCATACAAATATAGAGCCATGATATATGCGTCACAAGGATTGAAACAAAGATCCATAGAAAATGCTAAAATTGCTGTATCTTTACAACCTTCTGATCATACATATTATGCATTTCTTGCTAAATTATATTTTGATGCAGAAGAATATTCAAATGCATTTTTATATTACAAAGAAGCATCTATGCTCGATGAAATGAATGTAGAATATCTGCATTTTGCTGCACAATCAGCAGATAAAGACAATGATTATACCAATGCGTCTAATTATTACTCTTACGCATTAAGACTTGATCCTGCTAATAATTTGATAATTTATGAATACGTTGAGCTTTTAAGAAAAAACAATAAAATAAAACAAGCTCTGAATCTTTTAAAATCAAAGATAAACTCTATTGAATCAGAAAATGTTGTTAAAGTTTTAAAACAGAAATACGACGAATTAAAAGAAGAAGATAACCAGCCTTTAATCAATAAAATTCAAAAATTCTTTAATAAAAAGAAATAACTACCAGAAATTTGCTCCGTATTTTTCCCAAGGCTTGATTTTTTCATGAATTAAATCTTTCATCTGTTGAGCTGTCATATTGCGACCTTCTATAATTGTATCAGGCTCTAGCAAGTCTAGATCCATCAAATATTCTTTAAGCTTTCTGACAGAATATTTCACTTTTTCTTTTTGCTGAAACTGCCAGCCTTTAAAACCGCAACCCGGAGGAAACAAAGACCAACCGTTTCTTGGGGCTCTGCGGCAGCAATCTGGTCTTGTTTTGTGAATTGCACACTTGTTCTCAACAGTCAAATGTGGACAATGATAAAAAGAGACCTTTGATTCATCTAAATCCGGATTGTTCTTTCTTAACTGATTCAAAATATTTTCAACATGATCTGGAACAACTTGTCTCGCTGCATCAACCGAAGGATATCGTTCAAAAACCTCAACAAAGACTTTTGCCTCTTCTTGTCCTTCTTTAGCCAGCTGTACGAGTTCTTCATGGGTGTAAGGAGTTGTAATAGCTTTACAGCATTTTCCACACATTTTACAAAGGTGTTGGGGAAAATCGCTCGAATATAAAACAGGTTCTTTTGAAATTTCAATATCCATACTTCAATTATAGATAAACGAAATTTTTTTACAATCTAAAGAACAAAGAGAAACAGGAACTTGAAAACAAGTTCCTGTTCTTTAGTGATAGCATCTTGCCTTAACTCAGGCTTTTTTGTTTATGAATTAGTTGTTTCTTGAGCTGGCGCTTTGTCCTTATTAGCTTCTTCATAGAGCTTATTGAATTCTGCCATAAATGTATCAGCAAGCTCTCTTGCATTAACTTTATATCCTTTCATAAAGAATGCAATTCTTGTTTCTTGCATAGAGTCTAATGTTGCCAAAGTAGCCTGACTTATAAACTCATTTATTTGTGCTGAATTGTAATCTGCGCCAAGTTTGGCTCTCAATTGAGCTTTCAACTGTGCAGCTATAATATTGATTTGATTTTTTGCTTGTTGTTTGGCTGCTGCTTTGTCTCTAGAAAATATTATTGTTGATTTATCCTGATAAGCATCAGCCAAAGGTGTATCAGCCATTACTTCTTCAGTTGAAACAGGATTTTTGCTCAAATCAGGTTCAGCAGCCGCATTGGCAGACAATTCCTGGAATTTAGCTAAGAATGCATCAACCAGCTGTTTAACGTTTACAACACCGCGGCTCTTTCTACCACTCTTACTAGTGACAAATCCTGCATCATTAGTTGTATAGTGTTTACCGTTTTTGTCAACGCGCATATCTGTGAAGTCATTGATTGTCTGATAAATAGCATCATCAATCATTTCGTTCAAAGCAGCTTCATCATAATCTGCACCCATTTGTGACTTAAGTTGAGCAAGAAGAGCCGGTCTCATTGACTCAAGTTTTGCTCTAGCTTGATTTTGAATATCATTCAATGCATCATTACGATCTCTATATCTGCCTGTGCTTATAGATTCATTGTTGTCATATCCGGGGACAGAAGATGTTAACGCTTCTCTATCTACATCAGAAAGTGTTACTGCCGGCATTTTCTTATTTTTTACACCTTCGCTGATTTTGTCAGCACCGATTCCTGCCATCATTTCAGAAATCAATTGTTTTGCTTTTGCCAAATCTTCTTTTGGTGTAGCAGATGTTTTAAGTCCGGCTATCAAAGTTTGTGCTTCTGTGAATTTTTCATCTTTAGCATAATCCGGATATACTTCCGCAAGGATAGAGATATCAGCAATACCTTGTGCCAGTTGATTCATTACAAAGTCAGTAGAGACATCAATTATACCTTGTTTTTCTTCGTTGCTGACATATGTACCGACATTATTTACAGCAGCTTTAAGTTCGCCATATTTGTCAGAAGAATCAGTAGCACCCATTTCTGCTAAATCAGCTAATGCTTGATCAGATTCTTGCATAACTTTTGTCATATATGTTTTAAACTCTGATTCAATATTTGTTCCGTCACCTTCGTAGGTTTCAAGGAATTTATTCATTATATTAGTCAATCTAGCCTGGTAAGTTTGTACATCTTCAGCTGAATGTGCATTAACAGTTCTATTACCAAAGAAACGTCTTCTTGTTTCAGTTTCATTTGAATAAGATTCAACCATTTCATCTATCAGATTTGAAAGTGTTTCTGTATATTCAGCTTTTGCTTCAGCCTTCTTAGCTTCTTCCTGCTTTTCAGTTCTTGTATTAACAGCATCATTCAACTTTGATGTACCATCAACATTTTGGTTACCAATAAGTTGTTCAATACCAGCTTTTGCCTGCTCAAGATATTCTTTAATTTTTGCAGGATCTGTTTCACCTTCAATAGCTTTTATAGCAGCCATTGCAACTTTATAACCCGAGCTATTCTTATAATCAGCATTCAAACCCTGTAAAAATTCAGAATCTTCATTTCCGTTTAAGAGCATACCCATAATATATGCAACAGCTTCTTCTTTCATTTGTTTGAATTCTTGACTTGTAACAAAGTCATCATCAGCTTTGTCTGTGGTTTGAGCAAGTTTTTCATAGTTTGCATCTACATTATTTTTGTAGTTTTCAATTTCATCATTAACTTCTGTTGCAGTAGCTTTTCTTTCTGCAACTGCTGCATCAAGTTTAGAAATCAAATCAGAAGCAACTGATTTTGTATCATAAGGTACAGTTGTATTTTCTTTTATATACTGATTAACAAACTCTTGCCCTTGAGATTTGATGAAAGTAATCAGTGAGGATTTTTCATTATTTTCCATACCTGGATTTTGTTGAATATATTGTTCGATATATGAATCTATTAATGTATTCATATATTCTTGCAATTGTGTAGAATCTTCAGCTGTATCTTTAACACCATTTTGTGCTGCAAGATTATATGTTTTTTCTGCATTACCGCTCAATGTTGGTGCTTCAGTTTTCGGTTCTTCAGAACCAATTTGAACATCTCCTTCAGCATCTTGCTCACCAGACAACCATGAAGCGCCTGCTAATAATTCTTCACTTGAGACTTTGCCATCAGCATCAGTATCCAGTTTTTGGATTTCTTCTGTTGTGAAAACTTTTCCTGTGAAAGGGTTGAAATTTACGCCATCTACCATTTTTAAATACTCCTTTTATCTTTATTTGAATAACTTCCTAATCTAAAAACTAATTTTTTGGAATTTGCTTGTTAAAACTCATATCAATGTTGTCCAAATCAATCATTCCTTCTTCATCTTGGCCTTGGTTCATATTCAAATCCACCGGAGATAAATCAATATCCGGAAATCTCAGGCTTTTTCTTCTATCTTGAATTTGTTCAATGTTTTCTGTGCCGCTGACCCCAATGAATGGATTAAAATTAATTGGACCTGTCATAGATTACTCCTTATATTTTTCCCTGTAATCTCTTATTCGGTTTTTGTTTATTTAAACTTTAGTAGAATATCTAAAATGTTAATTTTTTGTTACAAATTTTGAAAATATAGCACTTATAATAGAGCAGTTACGTTTATATATTTAAGAAGTGTAAGGTGAAAGTATGCAAAATTATTCAGTAGGTTACAACCCTTATGTAAAAACTCAAACTGCTCCAGCACAAAACAGCAGTACAAACGGTGCAACCTTTAACATAGGAACAAATACACCTGATGCAATACAGCCTAACAAAACAGGAGCCGTTGTGATAAATATAAATGGAGCTTCAGTAAACCCTAACGGAGCAAATATTAACAATACATACAACTCAACAGGAGCTCCGGGACAAGCATATGATGCAAGCTATTATATAAAACAACCAGCAGCACAACCTTCTCAACCTCCAACAGTTCCTGTCGGTGCACAAAGCTTAAATAATGCACAAAATACAGAGAAAAAAGAAACACCTAAAAAAAATATTGTTCTTTTAACTGATGAATACATTCAAACCCTAGAAAATTATCTGAGAAATGACAACCCTGATATAAAACTGATGGCAGCAAAAGAGCTGATGCAAAGATTCAGGGAAGATGAATCTAGAAAAAATGATCAGGCTTTAATCAATTTATTAAATTTAACATTACAAAGCAAATACTCTCCTGTTAAAATGGTGGGTATGGGAATTATTGAAAACGGCTGGACAAGAGGCGATGCTCTAACACAGCAACTTCTTGCTCAAATTCAGCAACAAAAATCAGGATATGGTCTCGATGCACTTGATGCAGCAAATGCAGCACTAAAATCAGCAGGTGAAACTGTAAAAGTAGATGATTTAAATCCTGAGTATGCAAAAAAAGGAAAGAAAAAAGATAAGAAGGCATAATCTTTTATGGACTACTTTAAATTAGGAAGCAGAATAGCCGGAGCAGCGGCAGCAGCAATGGTTGTATATGATGCCCACAATGCGGGGATTAAAACTTCTGCTGAAAATATAAAAATACGCTCGTCAGAAAGACTAACAGATGAATTTCTAAAATCCAGAAGAATGGAAGACAGAAGTATCATCACAAGTAAACTGAAAGATAAATTTTTCAGAGACAATGCTGATTGGAATCTTCCCGACAAAGTGAATGGAGTCACTGGATATTTCGGAGGTGCCATTACCCAGGCACTTTATGACATTATACCTGCTATTTTGGCAACAGGTGCTCTTGTTTCCAAAAAATATCCGAAAGTTTTTGGAGCAGGTCTTGCTCTATACGGTCTTAAATACATAATCTGCGATGTTATGGATATAGGAAGACCCAATAATCTTAGAACCGATTTGTGATTTTGATAATTTGTTCTTCCGTTACAATAAAATCGCATTCTTTATCATGTTTTTCCTTTGGAAGCTTATCAAAAACCAAATCGGAATATATCGGAACAGATTTTATGCACGAATCACAAATGTTTGAAAGAAATCTGTCATAATAACCTTTTCCATAACCAAGACGACAGCCGGCATAATCCACAGCCAGAGCAGGTACAAATATTAAATCCAAAATTGAATAATCTTCAAGCCTTTCGCCCAAAGGTTCATTAATATTAAAATATCCTGAGCAAAATCCATGATATCTATCATATTTGACAGGAAACATAGCATCAGAAGAAACAACAGGAAAATAAAATGATTTACTTTTGTCATCCAAAAGCTTTAATAAAGAAATTTCAGAATTTATAGGATAAAAAAGCATAATATTTTTTGCCGCTAAATAAATATCCCAATTTGAAATTATTTTGACAATCTTATCTGAGCAGCTGCTGTTTGGCAGAGTATTTCGGATAAATTTACACTTTTTCCTCAATTGGTTCTTTTTATTCTTCATAACAAATAAAAATTATATAACAAACTACACCACCAGAATATATATATTTACATATATGTAAATTAACATTATAATAATACAATACAGATAGTAAAAATTACTAATGAACAGATTAGAATTAAGCAAAAAATTAAAAATAGCTAGAATCGAGTCAGGGTTAAAACAAGAAGAAATAGCAGAACTAATGGGTCTGCCTATATCTGGCATCTCTGTAATCGAAAAAGGAACCAGAAAAGTCGATGTTCTTGAATTGATAAAATTCGCAGAATTTTATTCGAAACCGATAGAATGGTTCTTTTATGATGAAAAAGAAACAACAAATTACAGAAGGTGGTATGATAAAGATAAGAAGTTAGCAGAAGCTATTTCATTATTACACAAAGCGCCAGTAAAATATCAAAAGGGCTGTGCCTGTGCAATAATAGGCTTCTTAAAAGAAAGCGGACTGACAAAATAAAATGCATAAACCTGATGAATACTGTAAACTGTATAATCCAGAATTTTCACAACACGGATACATACAGGTATATACAGGAAATGGCAAAGGAAAAACCACCGCCTCTTTGGGACTCGCAATGAGGGCTCTGGGCAGGGGCTGGAAGGTTTTAATTGTGATGTTTACAAAAGGGGGAAATGACTATGGAGAATTATGTTCCTTTGCACAACTTTCTCCTGAAATGAAGGATCACGTAAAAATTATTCAAGCTGGCCTGGATAGAATCGTATATTCCTCAAACTTAACAGAAGAAGATAAAAAACAAGCACAACAAGGCTGGTCAGAAGCAAAAAAAGCAATCAAAAATAATGAATATCAGCTTATTATTCTTGATGAAGCTAATATAGCAATTGATCTCAATCTCATTGACTTAAAAGAAATGATTGAGGTTTTGAAAAACAAACCTGACAATGTTGAAATTGTTCTGACAGGACGAAACGCTAAACCTGAAATAATAGAAATCGCACATCTCGTATCAGAAATTATTCCAATTAAACATTATTGGGATAAGGGCATTAAAGCCCGAAAAGGTATAGAATTTTAAATCCTTTTTATTGACTATACAATACATTTGACATAAATTAATTATAACAATTAGAGGATTAAGGAGAATTAGATTATGGCACAACAGTTTCCCCCGCAACAATATAAAACAAGACTGGCTTTGCTTGTGTTTTTAAAAGGTGCATCAGCTCCTATGGTATTATATTTTGAAGATCCGAAAGCTGTTTTTGATGAAATACTTCCTTTAATCAGAACCCAGTCAAGTGTGGGCAAACTAATTGAAAAAGAAGCAACAGGTCCCATTAAAAAGGTTGCAATAATGTCAAACCAAATTGCCTCCATTGCTCTTCAAGAAGAAGTTTGCCAATAGCATTTTCTTTTATTATTATAATAATTGTGGTTAGATCTCGGTAAATTAATGAAATTAATTGAAATAAAAAACAGTTTAGCAAAATTGTACTACCAGCCAGGTGATTTTCCTCTGGTTTTGTCTGATTTTCTGACTGTTGATGACGGAAATCAAAAAATACTTTCACAGGTAGTATCTATAGAAACAACAAGCAAAGAGAATACAAACTGTGCAATTCTAAAATTCTCGCTTGATATTACAGAAGAAAACAATCCTGCCTCTTATAGCGGATATGTACCTTCACTTGATGCACTTGTGGCAAAAACACAGCCTAAAATTATTAATTCAATCTTCACTAATCAATCTGATTCATTTACACTCGGAACACTCACCAATTCTTCTAATGTTGTGTTAAATATAAATGCAAAAATTCTTGATAACTTTCTCTATATTCAATCAGATAAAATATCTGAAACAGAAGCTCTTCAAACAAAAATTTTAAATTATTGTGATGAAAAATCCAAAAAACTTCTTGTTATAGATTTTGATGGAATTAAAAACTACGAAAAAGCTCAAATTATTAAACTCGGCAAAGATTTTAAACTTCCGGTAAACAATCAAATATTAAATTACATTTATGAAAATGACCTAACCGGCTTAACTGTTGAACAAAAAACAATTGTACAAGATATAATCCTTGAAATTCAAGAATATATAGAAACATTGGAAAACAAGTTCATTCCGTTCAATACACTTTTGAATGTTGTAAATGATATATATGAGACAGACAAATCAGTTGGTGTAATACTATTACGAAACAAATTAATCAAATATAATCAATTTAATATCTTTGCTTCAGAGGAAAAAGAGTTTTCTTGTTTAAAAGACATTGTTGAGTCTAATACGGTAACAGTCTTAAAAGTCAACAATGCAGAAATTAACTGGCAAAAAGAAGCCTTAAACTTTGTTATCAGCAACTTGAAATCTAATGTATATATATTTTTTGAAGCTGATGATGAAATTATTGATAAAAAAATGCTTCACAGACTTTACAAGCAAGACAATTTTAGACCTATTGTCTGTTCAAGATATGATTTAGAACTTGCTTCTCATATCAAATATCTGGCAAAAAACTTAATTTTGTTCAAACCTGAAACACAACAAAAAGCATTCGCTACTTACAACTCTTTTCTTATGAAACTGGCAGAAGACGAGTATATTATATCAGGAGAAACAACGTTCTTTACACCTCTTATTCTCAAGCCTTCAATTGAGATTAAAGAAATAAAAGAGGAGGAAGAACAAGAACAAACATCTGAAACTCAAAAAGAAAATGAAGAAAATATAATAACCAGACCGGAAGTTGAAGTCATAGATGACCAAACAGAAGAAATTCAAAAACCACAAATTGAATTAATCTCTGAAGAAGAAGATTTTGGTGACTTGCCAAACCTGGAAGAAACAGAAGACACAAGTGAACTAAAAAATATTTTTGAAGAATCTTTAGAAGAAGAAATCGCTAAAGATGTAGACAAAATGTTTTTTGTAGACACAACACCAACAGATACACCGGCAGAAGAAAAAGAGATAAAAAATGATATTACATCTGATGAAATCATAGAAGATATTCCTTACGAAGATATGTTCTCAGATGATGATTTAGATATGCTTGATGACTTTAATTCAGAAGAAATGTCTGAAGAGCATGAACCGGAGCAAGAAACTAAACAACTGGTTCAGGATATAGATATAATCGAAGAAAGCGAAGATGAAGAAATAAATCTGCATGAAGAATTACCAACAGGAATCTCTGCCCAACTGCAACAGGAAGAAGATTTTTCCGAACTGGCTGATCTTGAAGATATAGACGAACTTGAAGAACACCATGAGCAAGAAGACCTGGCTCTCCCTGAAGAAGAGGAAAATGAAGTTTTAGAAAATCTTACGGAAAATGAATCTCTCCCAAGCATACCAATTTATAAAACTGAATTGGATACTAATACATCAAACAATGATATAAAAATTGCAGAAGGAAATATTGTATATCATGAAAAATACGGAAGAGGAGTAGTTGAACAACTTATGTCATATGGGAACAAAACACTCTGTTCAATACAATTTGACAATGTAGGAAGAAGACTACTTGATCCTTCTCTTGCAGACTTAAAACAAATGTAACCCAAACCTCTATAAACTGATAGACTTATTTTTTTTAATATGCTAAATTTGTATTGAGAATGCACAATGCAAGTTTAATCTATGAATCCATATTTAAAACAATACAAACAAACACAAATTGATACTGCACCAAAAGAACAAATTCTTTTGATGCTTTATGATGGTGCTGTCAGATTTCTAAACCAAGCAAAAGTCGGTTTTGCAGAAAAAGATATCGAAAAAATTCATAACAATATAATAAAAACACAAGATATTATTACAGAATTTCAATCTTCTCTTGATATGGAAAATGGTGGAGATTTTGCAAAAAGTTTGTTTTCTTTATACGAATATCTGAACAATAGACTTTTTCAATCAAACATGCAAAAAAGAGAAGACTATCTGGATGAAGTAATCAAACATGTTACAGAACTTCGAAATACTTGGAGAGAAGCTGTAAGAAAATTTAAAGCAGAAGGTCATTCCCTTGTCGAGAATGAAGTTGATAGATACAGCTCCCAAAAAGCTACATATATATCAGAAGAAGACGACGACGATGATGATGATGACAATATGGGAGAATATATCTAAAAATGAGCAGTGATTTAGACAACCTCAAAATGACATATAACCGAATTTATGAAGTCTCACTCCAAATAGGACAGCTCATAGATAGAAAATTATACAGTGAACTTGTGACATTTATGAACAAAAAAGATCAACTTTTGAATGAGGCCGGTGTTCTTATTGAAAAGCTTCGTGAAAAAAATGAAGATGTCCAATCTCTTACTGAAATTTGTACAAAAATCCAACAACAAGAACAGGCAAATATAATTGCTTTGACATCAATTCGTGATGAAATAAAAAAAGAATTGACAAAAGCATCAAAAAATACAAAATTAATAAGCGCTTATTCAAATACAGAGCTCAAACAAGGTAATATTTTGGATTACAGACAATGATTAGTGCTGTATTAAAAAATAAAAAACTAGCTGCAATAACTTCTGTTATTTCAAATTTGTCATTAATTTTGATGAAATTGATTACAGGTTTTGTTACCGGCAGTGTAAGCATTATATCCGAAGCAATTCATTCCTCCAGTGATTTTCTTGCGTCAATAATCACGCTTTTTGCAGTACATAAAGCAGAAGCACCTGCTGACAGTGATCATCAATTTGGACATGGAAAATATGAAGATGTAGCAGGATTTATTGAAGGATGCTTGATAATAATTGCATCTTTTTACATTATCTATGAAGCAATTAAAAAACTCACAGGACATGCTGAACCTTTAAACAACTCAATTGCAGGTATAATTGTAATGCTTATTTCTATGTTAACAAACTTAATTGTAAGCACATATTTACTAAAAGTTGGCAAAGAAACAGATTCAATAGCAATATACTCTGATGCGGAACATTTGAGAACCGATATTTTTTCATCGTTTACAGTTTTTGCGGGGCTGATTGTTATTCATTTCACAGGGTTGCACATAGTTGATGCAATCATGGCAATAATTGTTGCCTCCATAATAATGCACACAGGTTATAAAATATGCAAAGATACAATGAACAACCTTCTTGACGGAGCATTACCTGAAAAAGAAATAAATCTTATTAAATCAATCATATCAGAATATGAAAATCATGGGGTTGATGCTATAAAAGATATAAAAACAAGAAAATCCGGAAAAAATAAAGAAATTATAATAATCCTTCTTGTAAACGGTGACATGACTGTAAAATTCGCTCATACACTATGTGATCAAATGGAAAGCCAAATAGAAAAATCTTTGGGCAACACAAAAATTATTATACACATTGAACCTTCAGAAGAATATTCATATTCTTGCACCAATTTTGATATAAAAGTAAAATAAACTTATGAACAAAAAGAATTTGCTGGCACTTTTCATACTGTCATATGTTTGCATAATATATACAGCAAACAATCTTTGCTGTATATATGCAGATAACAGAATTGATGACTTTTTTGTGCATAGACATTTTAACACGACAAAAGCAGAACTGATTAAAAATAAGTCACATACCCCAAAAGCTATCACAATAACAGAAAACTCACGTTTAATAATCACATTGTCAGTATCATGTTTGTTTTTTGTAGTGCTTATATTCACGGAAATGCTACCATCCTGGATTTTTATGGTATTTTTTCTGATTGCATATTTTATATCTTACAAGCTGTTATTAAATAATTTGATATTCATCAATTTGCTTTCAGTGTTTATCGGATTATGTATTACAAAAATATTCTCAAAAAGTTATTTTTATCTTTTTAAAGAAAATATAGACAAAAAAATTGAGAATGTACTTGGAAAATATATTTCAAAAGATATAAAAAACAAAATACTAAAAAATAGTGCAGTTGCTGAGCTTGGAGGAAAAAGAGCAGACATAACCGTAATGTTTGCAGATATAAGAGGCTTCACTTCTCTCTCTGAAACAAGAAAAGCAGAGGAAGTCTCAAAGCTGCTAAATGAATACTTTTCAGAGCTTGAACCAATTATCACCAAATATGGAGGAGTCATAAACAAATTCATAGGAGATGCTGTTCTGGTAATCTTTGGAGAACCTTCTCAAGACAAGCATCATGCAAAAAATGCCGTAAAATGCGCCTATGAACTCAGAAAAAAAGTCAAAGACATTAAAGAACGCTGGATAGCTGAAGGAAAACCTAAAATAGACATTGGTGTAGGAATAAACTCAGGCGAAGCCTTTATTGGAAATGTTGGCACATCTGACAGATTTGAATATACAGCTATCGGCGATACTGTAAATATTGCAAGCAGAATCGAAGATTACAACAAAATTTATAAAACTCACATACTTATAAGTGAAAATACCTACAACAGAATCTCTGAAATTGTAGATGTAATTAAAATAAGAGAAGTATCTATTAAAGGCAAAAGCAAAAAAATAAACATATATGAAGTATTAAGAATTACTGAACAACTCCAATGATAGAAAATATAGACCAGATTAGACAAGCAATCGAAGTAGAACAAAAAAACCAATATATAGATATTAGAGGAAAATCTGACTCCTTTTCGGGGTTTATTTTGAAACAGCTTCATAAATTATACAGGGTTTCAAAAAAAAATCCAAAATGGATTATCTTAACAAAAGAGTTCGAAATGTACCCCACAGCATCAGTTGCCACAAGACGCAAAGCTATTCAACGGCTGATTGTTACACTCCGAAAAGAAATCCATTCCAATGGTGAAATAAAAAAAACAGACATCAATACAATAGTAAAAAGCCCTTCTGAAACAGATGTAATGTATGTAAAAGGTGTAGGCCCCAAAGTCGGTAACCTTTTAAATAAACTTGGAATTTATACAGCAAAAGATCTTTTGTTTTACTTTCCCAAAAGACATATTGATTACTCATC
This sequence comes from Clostridium sp., assembly GCA_018362895.1. Lineage (GTDB taxonomy): Bacteria > Cyanobacteriota > Vampirovibrionia > Gastranaerophilales > Gastranaerophilaceae > Limenecus. The sequence continues at coordinate 22,770 of JAHALR010000001.1, forward strand.
AAGAACATTCATAAAAGACCTTAAGGAAGGACAAGATGCAACTGTTATAGGAACAATCAAATCTATAAGCGCATACAATTCAAAAAAGAATCTTGGAATCATTAATGTCGGACTTACAGATGAAACAGGTATCCTAAAACTTACTTTCTTCTATGCAAAAGCCAACAGATACCTTCTGGAAAGATACAAATCACAGTTTGTCAAAGGCGCTAATATAATTGTGTCAGGTAAAGCCAAAATTGATAAATACACAGGCACATACACAATAGATAAACCAGAATTTCAGGTTCTTTCAGGAGAGTTTGACAGTGAAAAAAACTTAAATCTTGCAAGAATTGTTCCTGTTTATCAACTCGTTGAAGGTTTAAGCATAAAAACTCTGAGAAGAGCTATTTTTAATGCAATAGAACAATACGAAAATGTTATAACAAATGTAATCCCTGAAAATATTAGAGAAAGAAACAATCTTCTTAACCGAAAAATTGCTATAAAGCAGATTCATTTTCCTGAAAATGAAGAAATTCTTGAAAGAGCAAGATATACAATAGTATTTGAAGAATTTTTCCTTTTACAGCTAAAGCTGGCAATGTTGAGAGAAGAAAATTCACAAAAAATCAAAGCAATACCATTAAAAATAAAAAAACAAGGACTTGTAAAAAAATTCATAGATTCTTTACCTTTTGAACTAACTAAAGCCCAAGACAAAGCAATTAAAGAAATATTGAGAGACATTTCATCAGATATGCCTATGCAAAGACTTCTTCAAGGTGACGTAGGAAGCGGAAAAACTGTTGTAGCCTGTACAATGCTATTATCAGCCGTAGAAAACGACTATCAGGGTGTACTAATGGCGCCGACAGAAATACTTGCCCAACAGCATTTTAACAACTTTGTACGCTGGCTGACACCGTTTGGAATTAGCGTAGGACTCTTTACCGGCACAAACAGTATAAAAGTTCGTAGGAAACTCGAGACTGACCTTAAAAACGGACAATTAAACATAGCAATCGGAACACATGCTCTTATCCAAAATAATGTAGAATTTAAAAATCTCGGCGCAATCGTAATAGATGAACAGCACCGCTTTGGTGTCAAACAGCGCTCACAGCTTATGACAAAAGGAAAAAATCCACAGGTTTTAACAATGACAGCAACCCCAATCCCAAGAACACTTGCTTTGACAACACAAGGAGATCTTGATTTTTCAGTAATTGATGAGATGCCGAAAAACAGAAAACCTATAAAAACTTATATCATCAAGCAAAGTCAGAGGAAACAGGCATATAAAATGATAGAATCTGAAATTTTGAATGGACATCAATGCTATATTGTATACCCGCTCATCGATGAAAGCGAAACCCTATCAGCCAAAGCTGCGTCAAAAGAAGCTGAAAGACTGAAAGAAGAAGTTTTTCCAAATCTAAAAATCGGATTGCTCCATGGAAAACTAACAAACAGCGAAAAAGACGAGGTTATGGAAAAATTTAAAAACAAAGAATTCGACATACTAGTTTCCACTACCGTAGTAGAGGTTGGTGTTGATGTTCCAAACTCTACTGTTATGATGATAGAAAATGCCGAACGTTTTGGCCTGTCTCAATTACACCAGCTCAGAGGGCGTGTCGGAAGATCGGAATTACAATCTTATTGTTTACTTGTGCCAGCAAACTCAAATCAGACAACAATGAACAGGCTTCAAATTATGGAACAAACAAACAACGGATTTATCATATCAGAAAAAGACCTTGAACTAAGAGGTCCGGGAGAATTTCTCGGCACAAGACAAAGCGGAATGGTTAATTTTGCACTTGCAGATATTATAAAAGATACTAAAATATTAGAACTTGCAAGAAAAGAGGCCTTCGATCTTGTAAAAAATTATGATTCAATAGAAAAAGATTTAACCATCGAACTTGAAGAAAAATTTAAAACAGTCCCAGATCTCTCAACACTTGATTAGAACGTGAAGCAGATGAACTGTTAATTGAATCTTTCATTTGCACAATATATTCAGCATCAGCATATTTTTGCTTTGCTCTAACATAGTTTTCTGCATTATTTCGAGGTAACAAGCTTCGTAAGCGGAAACTTACGTCAATATTGTTGATTTTCATTCTCTGAACTTTCTCCGGGGATGCCCCAAACTAGTAAAGTATCTGTTGGTATATTATTGGTGTATAATAATATACATCATAAATAAAACATTTCAAGTGGGAGAATTGACAAAATGTCAGAAAAAATTATTATACTATCCGGAAAACAATACAGTGGCAAGGATACAGTAGCCAAAATTCTTTTAGAAAACTTAACAAATTTTAAAAGAATAGGTCTTGGGGATGCTATTAAAATAGAATATTCAGAAAAAACAGGGATACCGTTTGAAGAAATTGAAAAAAATAAACATCTTTACAGACAAGATCTAATCAACCTTGGTAATAAACGAAGAAGCGAAGACAAAGACTACTGGATAAAAAAAGTAATAAAAATGCCAGGAAACATTGTTGTTCCTGATGTCAGAGTAAAAAGAGAACTTGAATTTTTTGAAGAAGCCGGTGCATACAAAATACGTGTAGAAGCTTCAAGAGAAACAAGAAGCTCGAGAGGAAATCTCGTAGGAGAAACTGACATAACAGAAGTTGATTTGGACAATGTAAAAAGCTGGGACTATGTTATAAATAATGACTCTACATATGAAAACTTGCAAGCCGAATCAATCAAACTTGCAAGTGAAATTAAGAGTTTTTTAAACAAAAAATAAGGTTTTTAGTCATAGTTAAACATAGTTTTTTACATAATCACCAAAAGAATAATCACCATACTTGAATGTATAAGGCTGATGATTATATTCAGGTGTTTTGTAAATATAATTACTTGTAATCATATATATCTTATTAAAAGAAAAGAGATACGAATTCATCTCAGAATATTCGCACATTCTTTCTTCCAAATCATTTACACCTTCAATAATATCTTTAAACACTTCGCACATCCTGTTTTAAATATCAACAATTATTGAATCGGCACAATTTAGACATGACTTTAGATATGACAAATAATAATTAACATATTTTTACATAATATGATATATTTAATTGTAAATGGAGAAAAACAAAATGGCAGAAAAAACAATAATTATAGGCTGTGACCATGCAGGACTTGAACTTAAAAATACAATTATAAAATATCTTGAAGAACTCGGATATAAGATAGATGATGCTGGTACTTATACAAAAGACTCCTGTGATTATCCGGTTATTGCCCAAAATGTAGCAAAAAGAATTGCTGATGGAAGATATGAAAAAGGAATTTTAGTCTGCGGGACAGGGCTTGGAATGTCAATTGCAGCAAACAAAATTAAAGGTATAAGAGCAGTAGCTGTTTCTGACACAACAAGTGCGAAATGCTCACGTTCTCACAACAATACTAATATATTGTGCCTCGGTGAACGTATTATCGGAGATTATTTAGCAAAAGATATTGTAAAAATATGGCTGGATACACCTTTTGAAGGCGGAAGACATTCAAAAAGAGTTGAAATGTTTGAAAATTAGTTAGACTCAATTTTGCTTACAGCAACATCAACACTTGAAAATGTTGGTATAAGTGTGTCAAGAAAAGCATCTGACAATGCCTCTCTTAAAGATTCCGAAATTTTCACAAGCATAAATTGACCTTTTTTCTCATTACACATCTTATATAATTCAGCAAATACGCTTGTATATTCATCATCAAAAATTTTAACATTTTCCATGTTAAAAATTATGTTTGTATACCCGGTATAAAGACTTGTTGTAACGTCTTTCAAAATCATATCTATATGTTTTCTAGCATTAAACTTATTTATTGTATAACAACAAATATTATCATTAATAGAATATTTAAAGAAGTCTTCATGCTGTTTTGAGGTTAAAGAACTGGTAATAAATTTTAAAATTTGATCATGCCAATTGCTGTTTTTAGGCACAAACTCATCAATTCCAAGTTTATAACATTTTTCGATAAGATTTTTATCATCCGTACCTGACATAACAATAATTTTATTCGTTCTTTTTGCATCTCTAAGCTTTATACATTCATCTATGAGCTCTATACCATCTGCTGCATCAGGCAAGAATAAGTCAACAACTATGTAATCAAACTTTTTCTTTTTAAGTTCAGCCAACGCCTCCTCTTTATTCCTTGCAACAGTCGGCACAATACCTACTTTTTTAAGAAGCTGATTAAATTGATAAATAGAAAGCTCCAAATCATCAACTATCAAAATATTGAATTCGGCAGGAACGGTCATTGCTTCCTGTCCGCCAAAAGAAAGCAATTTTCTTTCAATTGAAATCAAAGCTTTGTTTATGTCATCAGAAGATATATTGCTAAAATCCACATCAATAGCAGCCAAATCAATCAATTTTCTTAATTGTTCATTATTTATATCCATAATCCAAAACCCAATTTTTGTATCAAATTATATATTAATCTATTATTTCTTTCAAAACCTCATTCAAAAGCTTGATATCATTTTTACTATTACAATTTTTTTTGAATTTTTCAAACAAATCTTTTCTTTTTTTATAAGTTATTAGAAATTGTTGTTTTCTTCGCCATTTATCAATCTCCGAATGATTGCCGCTCAAAAGAACATCAGGCACTTTCATACCATGATACTCTCTTGGTTTTGTATACTGTGGATACTCTAAAAGACCATCTGAAAAAGAATCAAAGTGAGCAGAATCTAGTTTTCCTAAAAAACCTTCAATATTTCTGGAAACAGAATCAATTACACACAAAGCAGGAAGCTCACCACCTGTCAAAACATAATCACCAACTGATATTTCTCTTGCCTTAGTGTAGGTCTTTATGCGTTCGTCAAAACCTTCATAATGCCCACAAATCATTATAATATGTTTTTTTTGGGACAACTCACAAGATATCTTCTGACTAAAAGTCTCTCCTTGAGGAGAGAGAATTATAACTTCTGTTTCAGCATCCTTTTCTATTGAATCAAATGCATCGAAATAAGGCTGACACATCAATACCATACCAGCTCCACCACCGTATGGGGTATCATCTACTTTTTTATGTTTATCATTTGTAAAATCTCTGGGGTTAACAGTGTTAACGCAAATTATCCCGTTATGCACACCTCTTGCAATTATACTGTGTGAGCACGCCTGATTTATCATATCAGGAAAAAGTGTTAATACATCAAATTTCATTAAATTTTCCCTAATTTATCAGTATTGGAATCTATGCCCTCGAGCATGTTTACGACAATCTTCTTATTTTCAATATCAACAACCGGAACCAGATCTTTAACAAATGGAACCATAAAAGAAGCACCACTATTTTTTCTTATTTCAAGTAAATTGGATGCCTTGTTTTCGCCTATATCAGACACTTTGCCTAACTGGTTGCCTTCTGTATCAAACACAGGTAACCCAATCAATTCACTGATAAGAAACTCATCTGTTTCCAATTTAGATTTCAAAACATCTTCTGTAATATGTACAAGAAGACCTTTAATCAACAATACATCATTAACAGTATTAACCTGTTTAAATTTTATTATTGCCAGATTTTTATGGAAACGTACCGACTCAACATCATATGGTACTTTTTTATCTCCGTCAAAAATATATACTTGTTTAAGGCTTTTGATTAAATTCTCATTACCTGAAGTAAAGCCCATTTTGACCTCACCTTTTATTCCGTGAAAATTTAAAATTTTACCAATAGAAACAAGCTTACTCATCTTCTTTAACGGGTTCTTCCACAGTTTCAGATGCTTTTTTGCGTCCTCTTTTTTTAGGTTTTTCTTCAGACAATTCATCAGCCTGAGAAAGTTTTTCTTCAGCTTTTTTCTCCTTTTCTTGAGCTGATTGTTTGAATTCAGCAGGAGCATCCGCCCTTTCAGGATTCCAACGATCAAGACCGAGTTGTTTTCTAATTAAACCTATACCTACATGGACTCGCCATTCATCAATTTTTAACTGAGCAGATATAATCTTGTGGCATCCAATAGGAGGAAGCGGCAACAATGGCTCATAGAGCATTTTTATTGCTGTAAGTTGATCCGGAGAAACAGCAAGTTTTCTTTTAGGAAATGCTAATTTCGGAAGCATCATTTTTTGTCTGACAAGATTAATGCCAAAGAATACTTTTCTTGCTTCAAGTCCTATTTGTTCTCCAATAACCTCATGTGCATCGGGATTAGGAAGTGGAAGCATCTTTTTATACAATTCTTCTATCTGTGCCAGTTGTTCTTTGTTAACAAGCAGCTGTTTCGGCGGTTTTTGCGGACGACCGCCCATCGGTCTTCTTCCACCCTGGGGTCTGTTAAAACCACCCTGAGGACGATTGTATCCGCCTTGTTGAGGTCTTTGTCTGTTATAGTTGTTATAACCACCTTGCTGAGGTCTTTGATATCTGTTGTCACTGCCTCTGTCATAGGGACGTGGCTGTCTTGGCCTGTCATAATTTCTGTCATTACTATAACCGCCTTGAGGACGATTGTATCCACCCTGCTGTGGCCTGCTATAATTTCCCTGAGGTCTCTGGTATCCACCTGCATTATAACTTCTTTGCGTATCATATCTAGGACGTTCCTGATAAGGACGCTCGTCTCTTCTCTGATATGAATCTGATGAATAACCACCCGATGAATAAGAACCTTGATGTTCTCCTGCGGATGAACCAGCAGAATATTGATTTTGTTCTTGAGAATTATCCTGTGAATCAGAACTTGTATCAGCACTGTTTTTCTTATCGGGATACAAACAATTGGGGCAAATTACCCTTTTAGGGTTTTTGGTTTCAAATTCCGCTCCACATTTAGTACACTTATTTACATACATTTTTTTACAACCCTTTTGAAGTAAAAGGCGAAAGGCTATTTTCTTATTAGCTCCTCGACATCTTAATAAATTATAATTCTAATATCTTTTAACATTTTAAAGGGAAACATAAATTAAGGCAAGTTTTTTTACAAATTTTATACTATTATTTGCTTAAAACAAAGGTTACAGGCCCGTTATTACATAAAGAAACCTGCATCATTGCAGCAAAAACTCCGGTTTTGACATTTAAACCTGAAGCAGAAAGCTTTGAAATAAAAAGCTCATAGATTGCTTTAGCTTTTACAGGGTCCTCTGCATTATCAAAACTGGGACGCGTACCTTTTTTACAATCAGACGCAAGTGTAAATTGAGAAACCACAAGGATGTCACCACTTATATCAATAATTGACTTGTTCATTTTTCCGTTTTCGTCTTCAAAAAACCGCAAAGAAAGTAATTTGGATACCATCCAATCTAATTTGTCTTCGGTATCACCTTTTTCTACGCCGAACAATATAAGCATGCCGCTGTTTATTGAAGAGTAAACTTCACCATTTATTGACACAGATGCATTTGTTACTCTTTGAATCACTGATTTCATTAAATTTTACTCCTTAAGCTCACTAATAGCCTTATTTATTAAACTTTCGGCTTCCATAATCCTGTCCAAACCGCTTTTGTAATAGTCGTCAAATAAAGAATAAAAGCTTTTCATAACATTTTCTGACATTTCTCCATCTGACTCCTTCATAAAATAGCCAAGTTCATAATTTTCTTTTAACACCAGCATTTTTAAAAGCCTATTTTTATTTGTAAAATTATTTGTAATATTTACGTATAAATCTGCTGCCTTTTTTACGGATGAAAGCATATCATGCCCGAGTAAGCAATTTCTCTTAACAGAACAAGACATAGATTTGACAATATTTTTCCCTTTTTCAAAAAGAGTTTTAACCTCATTCAATGCCAGTATATCATCTTTCAAATTTTTAATAATAAGCTCTTTATCAAAAGAAGTTTCCTTTTTCAAACCGTCAAACAACTGTTTTTTATCCAGAATATTTGTAGAATATTTAGACAGTGTCTGTTCAAGAGTCTGTGTCTCAAAGCCATGTATCAATGCACCGCCTATTGAACAGTTTATCAATTCAGCTTCACCTGAATGTTTTTTCGCAAAATCTTTTATATACTCTAAAAACAGTGCATATCCTGATTCTGTTGGAAGCTTGGAGCCATCTTGAGAATCAACAAAAACAAGACTCTTATTGAGTTTATTGAGCCTTGCAATAAGATGTGCTGTTTTCTCTTCATCTGACCAATTAAAATTATTTTTATAATATGCAGCTTTATATTGTTCAAAATTTCTTGGACAAATTTTATACACACCTGTTGTCTCATCTTTTATACATTCCAAACCATCAAATTCAGAACCTTTTGCATAACATTGACCATCCGTATACGCTAAATCCTGACCAATTAAAATAATAGGACTACACCCAAGATACAAAGCAGACGATAAAGCCTGATATGAAACAGTACCTTTGGTTTCAAAAGGAATAAATTCCTTGTTTGCTTTTTCCAAAAACCATCTGTTTGAATCAACTTCTAACGAAACAGAAAAAAATCTTTCTTTAAATTCAAAATCAAAGACAGAACTGCTGGTATAAGGTTCTGCAATAAGCATCATATCTTTAGTACAAGGCAAATCATAATGAAAAGAAGTATTGCACTTTTCAATTACATTCAAAAAATCAGGAATAATATCATTTTTATACAAGGTTTTTAAAGCAGTGCCAACACAAAAAATAATGGCGTTATCCTTATATTTCTTTAAAATCTCTATATTTTTACTCAAGGATGGACCTGCTGAAACAATCACAGCAGGTATATTTTTAAACTTATTTTTATTATCTGTCAATAGCAAACCTTTATATTTTTTTGACAGATTAGCAAGAGTCTTCTGAAAAAACAGATTCATCTCTTTTGCCTGATATATAAAATTAAATGAATAAATGCTGTATAGTCTGTTTAACTCATTTTTGAAGCACTCCAGAATGTCTGAAGAAAAATGTAAATAATAGTCTAAATATGAAAAGGAAACTCTTGTTTTGTATCTGAACACAGATTCAAAAACTTTTTCAAATTCAGGCAAATCGGAAACAACAAAAACATTTTCCCTTGATAAAGCATCACCAAGGTCTACTGCTTCAAAAACAAGTCGCAAAGTTTCAAGGTCAGGTTCAAAAAGAATTATACTGCCTTTTGTTTTCTGAGAAAAAATATCAAGTACATAGCCCAATCCCAGACCAAAAATAACATGCACAGAATTTCTTGAATTGTGAGGAAGTGCAGAAAAAAGTGCAGCTGCTTCATCCTGAGCACCCGTCAAAGAATGCACTGGATTTTTATTAATTATAAGGTTATATTCACCTGAAAGATTAGTATTTATCTCATAGTGATTTTTATAAACAGTTATATTCTTTATTTTATCAACAAGTGAAGCGTTATACCTGCTGATATACATAAGATTTTTTTCAAGTGAACCATTCATGCCTGCACTTCCCCAATTTAGTAAACTAATTAAATTATACATTTAACCTCCGAATATATAATCGCTAAAAGAATGAAATTAACCACATGGACTAAAAAGTTAAACCCTGGGATTAATAACATTTAAAAAGAAAATCTTTAGAATGTATAAAGAGAGTACCAGATAAAGTTATTTCATTAGGGGAAGAGATTTGGGCATAAAGTATCAAAGTGTGGCACATGGATTGGATTCATTTGTTGTCAAACCGTCAAATTATACGGTCACTCAAGCATATAAGTTTTTTGTCAAAGCTGATGCACTGAGACTTGCCAATCACTTTAAAGAATCTATCAAGCACTATCTCAGCGCAATAATGATTGATAGAACAAATTACAGAACATATATGGGACTCGGTATATCATACAAAGCCGAAGGAAAATATGACAAAGCCATTTCAGCATTGGAAAAAGCTAGAGAAATGTCATATTTTACAGCTGACATACATTATGAACTCGGACTTTGTTATCTTATTTCAGGAAGGTTTTGTGAAGCAATAAAATCCTTTCATCACACAATTTCACTTGACCGTAATAATATAAATGCACAACTCCAACTCGGGGTAGCACATGAGTTTATTGATGAGCCTGACATGGCATTACTTATTTATCACACGATTATAGAAAATAATCCAGAATTTTTAAGTGCTTACAATCATCTCTCTGCACTTTATATGAATATAGGTGAATATAAATCAGCTGGCAATGTCTTTTCACAGATGTTGAGTGTTAATCCTAATTTTTATAAAGCTTATCTTGGTCTTGCAATATGTTTTGACAAAATGTCCAACACATCGAGAGCAATACATTACTATAAAGTATTTCTAGACAAAAAGCCTCACTCACATCACAGTGAAAAAATCAAAAAAAGAATCGCAAAACTCAGGAATAACAAAACAACAACCGGTGAAAAAAGAATGCTTTCTGTTCTTTAAGAAATCAAAGTTTTTTTCATTTTATCTTATTATCCTTCATTTTATTACTTAATTGACCGCAAGCTGCATCAATATCAGAACCTCTTTCCAATCTGATAGTAACTTTTTTTCCGGATTGTTCAAGTACATATTTGAATTTTTGTATAGCCTGCTTCGAAGGTTTCTCAAAATCATCTTTCTCATTCGGATTATAAATTATCAAATTAATATTTGCCTTAAGTCCTATAAGAAGCTTAGAAAGTTCTTTTGCGCACTCAACAGAATCATTAAAGCCTTTAATAAGTGTATATTCTATTGTAATACGTCGCCCTGTGTCAGAAACATAGTTCTTTAGAGACTTCATCAAATCATCAAGATTATATTTGTTTTCAATAGGCATAAGCTCCTGCCTGAGGGCATGATTCGGTGCATGTAAAGATATTGCCAGTGTAGGCTGAAAATCCATTTCAGCAAGTTTGTTAATTTGTGGAATTATCCCGCATGTTGAAACAGTAAGGCGTCTTATACCAATTACAAAATCCTTGTTGAATATATCAATTGCTTTTAATACATTATCAAGATTTAGCAGCGGCTCTCCTTGCCCCATAAAAACTATATTTGTAACCTTCAAACCGGTATCCCTCTGGATTGTAAGTACTTGTTCAATAATCTCGCGAGGGGTTAAATTTCTGATAAACCCCAGTTTAGCAGTAGCACAAAACTTACAGTTACAAGCACAACCGACCTGAGAACTCACACAGGCTGTAAGATTAGCTCTGTTATCAAATCTCATAAGTACAGTTTCAACACAATTTCCGTCAGACAATTCAAGAAGATATTTAACAGTTCCATCAACGCTCACCTGTTTGTGTTTTATCTTTACATCAGTAATTTGAGCCAGTTCTCTTATTTTTTCTCTTGTAGATTTTGAAATATCAGTCATATCATCAAAATCAGAGACTGATTTTAAATAAATCCAATTATGAAGCTGTTTTGCACGGAAAGAAGACTCCTGTATGGAATCTGTAAATGCCTTGAGCTCTTCAATATTCATGCCTGATAAAATTTTCTTTTCCATAGGAGTATTTTGACACAAAAGATTATAACAATTACTTAATATTACAAAGTTTTACTAGCAACATTAATTTTTTTTACATTTTAAACTTTCATACAAGAATTTTAACTTATTTTATTCTAATATAATTATTATGAATGGGGTTAAGACATGCAGCTAACGACAGAACAGTCAAATAGTATAATTGATCAGAATCAGGCTTCTACTTTCCCGATTGTTGTTAAAATCGTTGAAAGTATAAAAAAAATTCTGGAAGAAGATAAAAAGCAAAAAAATCCGCTTTTTATAAATGTAAAAGAATCAGTAATCTTTAACATAGCAAGAAGAGCACTGAATGAACCCGGTTCCCGTTTTCTTATAGGAATAGCGGGAGAATCAGCATCAGGCAAAACGACATTTGTTCAAAATGCTATTCGTTCTTGCATTGCAGAAGAAAGAACTGATCTATATACTATTGTATGCTGTGATGATTACTATTTTGACTGGTCTAAAGAACTCGAAGAAGCAGGCAGCTATGAAGCATTTTTTGCCAAAGGATACAGCTTTGACACACCCAAAGCAATAAATCTTCAATTAATGAAGGAGCATCTTGTATCATTAAAAAATGGCTCTGCTGTTAGAAGCCCTGATTACAATTTCACAACATGTGAAAGTTTTCCTCACGGAGTGCTAAAAAAACCGGCAAAGATAATTGTAAATGAAGGTCTTTATGTTCTTAATGAAGGAATAAGAGACATCATGGATGTTAAAGTCTATGTATTCACTCCTTTTGACATAATTAAAGACAGATGGTACAGAAGAGCTGAATCCAGAGGCAAAACTGGTTTGGCTGCAGATATGCAGTTTGAAAATGTTAACACAACTGCACAAACATACATCAGACCTGCTATGCAATGTGCTGACATTGTTATGAATGGTGTAGTTTCAAGTGAATATATTCAAGAAATGACAGAAAAAATCTTCCGAACTATGGATAACATAGCCAAAGGAAAAGAATAAGACTATTTCACTCTCTTTTTAATTTCTGCATAATCCCAATCACAAACATATATACAGGGTAAAGGACAATCCTTATTAGTTCTGTTGAATTTGAAATCATCATCAGCAAGATTGCCCATCTTATATCTGTCTATTATTCTCGGACATTTAACATAATTTTGTCTGTGCTGTGCATGTATATACTCCATTCCTCCTACACAGCTATACACATCAGCATTCGGCATTATATTTATATAATTTCTCCCCGCAGAACAGCTCTTACAAATCTGAGCTTCATAAAAATCATTTTTCTTTCTAAAATCTCTGTCATGAGTCAAATATTTTTCTATTTGTTTATACTGTTCATCTGTATACTGAAAACCCGGTTTTATTAAGTGTTCTACTCTTATTGTAACGCCTTTTGGATTCAGCCTTTTATGTAGCTCCTCAAGAAAAGGAATATTTTCAGGTGTTGCAACAATATTAACCGAATTTATCCACATAAATTCATTCAATTCAAGCACTTTTTCAATAAACTCATCTTCTTTTGCAAACTCTCTATGATAGCTGAGAGTCAAGCAAACTTTTTTCTTAATTTTTCTATAAAGTTCAACTGGCAAAGAAGCATTGGAAATCAAGCCTATTATAGAATGTTTTTTAGGAAGATTATTAATGACTTCTGACAGCCCCGGATAAAGCAAAGGTTCTCCTCCTATCAAGAGAAATGACATAGGAGGAAGTTTTTCTAATATAGCCAACCATTCATCAGGTGTTTTTTCTGAAGATTTAGGATATAACTCACTATATTTTGTAATACTGCAAAAGGGACAATACGAACACTGATATGTGCATCTGTATGTAATATTCCAATATCCGTAAATTTTATTTGGAAAAAACAACCTGTGGTATGGTCGAAAAAAAGAACGCAACTGTGCAGGTGTCCATTTTTGTAATAACTCAACTAACATTTATTATCCCTTTTCAATTTTGCAAGAATATTTATGCTCTTTTCTCTACACCAAACATGGTCAACTTCTTTAACATCACTATCTAAAATTTCAAAATCATTATTAGAAAGCAAAATTTCCAATGATTTTTGAGTAAAATAATTTTGATGTTCACTCATTGGTGCAAAGGATTTTGATTTTTTCATATTTATATAATGTTTAATTATATTTTTAAGACTGTAATACTTAGAAAATAGAAATTGTAAATTATGCAATGGTGATTTATAAAATGGAGAATCAAAAGGTACTTCTATATAAAAATAAGTATCCTGTGTCGATATTTTTTTAAATTCATCCAACATAATATTCAAATCAGAAACATGCTCAAAAACCCCCTGACAAATTATAAAATCATAACAGGTCAAATCTTGTTCAGAAGACAAAAGAATAACCCCTTCTATCGGCTCAACATTGGAAAGTTCATATACATATTTGGGAACATCTTTAAATATATCTGGAATGTTTTGACCTTTGTCTCCACCAAAGTCAAGAACGTTTCTTATTTTTGAAATTTCAATATTTTTTGTTATCATTTCAAGCATATTGTGTTGTCTGTTTATAATTTCTTTTTCATTTTTTCCAATAATTTCATTCAATTCAGGAGTATACCAACAGTCATAAAGCTGTCTTTGCTTTTGATATTCTTCATTTCTGTATCCAAGATAAAATTTTGTTGTCTCGTCTTCACTAAAACGATATTCATAAAAAGCAAAACCGCAATCTAAACAATGAAAAAGCTTTGTATTTCTGTTTTCCAAAGGAATACTCATCCTGGATGCAGTAAAATCACTGATTCTGCTGTCATAAGATTTCAAATTTTTAGATTTACAAACAAGGCACTCTCTATCCATTATACTCTCAAAGTCTAATTACGTAATTAGAAGGGCTGCATATGCAGCCCTTAAAAGCTCTATAAAATTATAACATAATCTTTTACTACACTCTTCTTTTGCGAGCAGCTTCAGATTTACGTTTTCTTTTTATGCTTGGTTTTTCGTATGTTTCACGTCTTTTGATTTCAGAAAGAATACCTGCTTTTTGGATTTTCTTTTTGAATCTTTTTAAAGCGCTTTCAATACTTTCGTTTTCACCAACTTTAACTTCTGGCATTTAGTTTTCACCACCTTCGCATAAAATTTCTATCTTTGTGTTGTCATATTAACACGCACATTTTTTGTTTTCAAGGGTGAAGAATATAAATACAATAAAATTTATTACAGCATGTTAAATATAAACTATAAAGCTGTCAAAACTTTCTATTTACAAACTTAAAAAAAATATGGCAATATCATTACAGAACAGAAAAAATCAAAGAACCAGCTTCAAAGCGATTCCAATTGCTGCTGTAAAAACAAATATAAACAATATTTCAAAAGAGATTCAACTATACAAATTAACACCCGATGACATTCCTTTTGCAAAAAAAATGACATCCAAGATTAAAATGCAAAAGTTATGCCCTGATGAAAAAAATACACGCTGCTTTAAAGAATGGAAAAGCATAATTTGTAATGCAGTAAAAAATATCCAATATGAAAATAATGTAGTAATATTAGCAACACAAGACAAACGACCGTGTGGCATTATCAGTTATATGAATAGTGCATTAAACTCATTTTTTGTTGAATCTCTGGCAACCTGGCCTATTAAACCGAATCAAAAAGTCAAAATGTCAGGAAAAGCTCTAATGAGAAATTTGCTTAAAGATGCTATATCCAAAAATAAAGAAAGGATTTGGCTTATGCCTAGTGAAATTACGCCGGGTGGAAAAAGCTGTATGGATTTTTATGAAAGACTGGGATTTGGATTCGATGGTTGCTATATGGCACTAGACGGAGGAAAAACACAATTTTCCAAACGAGCTGCACAGCTTGACAACAATTTTAAATATAATGAAATAAAAAACGGCAAAAAAACTAAGCTTTCTTCAATACTTACTTTGACTTTTGATGACACACAGCTTGAAAAAATCGGTAAAAAAATAAAAGAAACATTTAAACAATAAGCATATTTGTAATAAAATATATTTATTATGAAAAACAAAGTTGAATTATTATTACCGGCAGGAAATATTGAAAAACTGGATTATGCAATAAATTACGGTGCAGATGCAGTTTATATGGGTATGGTTGATTTTAGTCTCAGAACAATGAGAAAAGGTGATGTCATCACAGCAGAAAACCTTAAAAAGGCAATAGATATAGCTCATTCATATTCAAAAAAAGTCTATATGACACTGAATATTTATGCTTATGATGAGGACTTGAAAAATCTATATGAAAATATTGACATAATAAAAGAAGCAAACCCTGATGCTCTAATAGTCAGCGACTTTGGAATATTGAATATTATCAAAACAAAACTTCCCAATATAGATATACACATAAGCACACAAACTAATACACTCAATTCAGAAGCAGTAAAATTTTGGAGAGACTTTGGTGCATCAAGAGTAATACTTGCAAGAGAACTCTCTATTAAACAGCTTGCTGAAATAAGAAAGAATGTGCCGGATATAGAGCTTGAAGTATTTGTTCATGGTGCACAATGCGTATCATTGTCTGGAAGATGTTTGCTAAGCGACTATATGACACACGGAGAAAGAAAAGCAAATCACGGAGGCTGTTCACAGCCTTGCCGCTGGAAATATAAGCTTCTTGAAGAGACAAGACCGGGCGAATATTATGAAATAGAAGAGACTTCTCGAGGAACCCACATTTTAAGCACCAAAGATCTTGCGCTTATTAACTACATTCCCAGACTAATAGATGCTGGTGCTGACTCTTTTAAAATAGAAGGAAGAACAAAAAGCCTATATTATGTTTCTGCCGTAGCAAAATCATACAGAAAAGCAATTGATGCATACTACAACGGAGAAAATACAGATCCTCAAGAAATGTTTAACCAGTTGTTAAAAATAGGCAACAGAGGATATACAACCGGGTTTTATTTAGACGAACAAGACCATGAAGGATACAGCTATGATGTATCAAAGGGGCTTGCCGGTTCAGATTTTCTTTTTGAATTCTGGGATAAAACAGAAAAAGATGAAAAAAATCTGTATAAAATAAAAGTTAAAAACAAAGTTCTTTTAAATGATGCTGTTGAAATAATAACACCTGACGAATGTTTTGAAACACAGATTCAAAAAATATATAATGACAAACTGGACGAGGAAAAAGAAGTTGGAAACACAAATGATGAAATTTACGTCCAATTATCAAAAGAACCTGTCAATTACAAATATGCACTTGCAAGAACAATAGGAATAAAAAACGTACGATGATATTAAAGGCAGATTATGAAGCGAAAACAGTCTTCGAAATAAATTACGACAAACTTAAAGAAGATGGTACTAAAGTTATAGCGTTTGATTTGGATAGCACTGTTATGAAATCAAAATCAGGGGAATTTTCACCAGAGGTTTTGTCTTTGTTTGACAACCTGAAAAAAGATTTTTCACTGCTGATAATCTCTAATAACAATAACCTTGAATACATTGCAAAAGCAGCAAAGCAAATTGATTTTCCTGTAATTGCCCCTGCCAAAAAGCCTTTTACAAAACCATCAAAAGAATTTTTAATCGAAAATAATATATCACCAAAAGAAATGGCAATGGTTGGTGACAGACCTTTAACAGATATTTTATTTGGAAAAATTCTGGGCTGCAAAACAATACTTGTAGACTCAATCAGCTGGCAGGAAGAAAAGCCTATTGTCAGAATAGCCAGAAAAATAGAAAGATTTGTTAATATTTAAGCAACTTTTTATATTCATGTGTTTTGTGAAAAACAAAACATATAAAAAGGGAAATTATGGCTTTATCTCATATCTATCCAATGAATCAAACAACCGTGCAGCACGGTTATTCCAGATTGAAAAAAGTTTTTACAAGCAACTTTAGATATAAAAACTATGACAAAATTATAAATAATGCAAAAAATAAAACAATTGGCAATTTACCGGATGAAATTTTAAAAGCAGCAATAAAAACAGAGAATAAAGAAAAAACAATAAAAACTATTCAAAGGGGTTTTGCTGATGCAGCAAAAGAATTACTACAACTGCAAACACTTCGTGCAGATGCAATAAAAAAATACGTTCCTGATAAAGAAGACATCATAAGAACATATAGTTATATTCTTGACGGAGAATACAACGAATATGAACATATGAAAAAAAGATTAGAAAAAAATATTCTTTCTGAAGACACATGCCAAAAATTTGAAAAAAAAGCAGAAAAAATACTCAAAGAATCAATGTCAGAAATTCTACCAAATGGTACAAATATAAAATTCAAAAAGCTCGGTTTGGGAAACTTTGCAGAAGCATACAAAATCGAATTTAGAGACAATAAAAATAACAAAGTATTCAATGACTACACAATAAAATTATACAGAGATGCACGAGAATGCACAGAAATAAATAAAGAACTAGATAACAAAATAAAAGAAACATTACACAATCTAACAGATACAGAAGTCAGAGAACTTCATAAAAGACTTCCTGTTTATAAAAAAGATTCACCGGAATTGTGGGCTGACATCGGGAAAAGATTCCGAGAAACAAATAAACCGCTGGATGAAAAAGCACTTAATGAACTTAAAGAAAAAGAAATGCCAGTATCCATAGGCGGAAATTCAAACGGAGTCAAAGCAGAAGCCAATACATATTTATACATTGCCAAAGCGTGTGGCCACAATCTTAAAAACACCAATTTAAACAAGCATTATATGTTTGATATAGAAAACAGGTTCAACATTTCTGCTTTTTCAGATAAAACACTACCGCCCATTACCAAAAGAATGGATTACACAAAAATAGGCATAATCCCTATTGATGCATATGAGAATTATACCAATATGGTTTATGGAAGAATAATTGATGTAGGCGGTATGAGCAAAATTAGTGAAGAATATACAGACAAAACTGTCCGCAAATATTTCAAAAAAATCATGAACAGAAATAATAAAGCTGAAAGAACAAAAATCATTAACAACCTTAAAGAGTTAATTTCAAATCCTAAAACTCCCCACAGAAGCAAGATAGAAAAAGCTGTTAAATTAGCCGAAAATATTGAAACCGGCTATAAATGTTGATACAAAAAATACGATAGCAACCCACATTGTCAACTTATTCAAGCCGGATTCCGCATTCTTTTGTGATGCAAAAACATGTGAAGCACCGCCAATACCTGCTATTCCATCACCTTTTGGTGAATGAATCATAACAAGTAATATAAGCAACAATGATGAAATAATTTGTACTACCCAAAATATAGTTGTAATCATAACTTTCCCTTTTTAGTCTTTATAAATTAATATTAGCACAAACATTATTAATTTTATCAATAGTACAGTTTTCTAAACAAATAGTTTTTAACTTAGATGTAGCACCTGACTTTAAAATGACCGAAGATTTGGGAATTTTAAGCAGCTTAGAAAAATATTTAACAAGCTCTTCATTCGCCTTATTTTCAACAGCAGGAGCCTTAATCTTCACCTTTAATACATCATCCAAAATACCGCATATCTCGTTTTTTGAAGAATTTGGGACAGCTTTAATTTTTAAAATAATAAAGCCGTCTTTTTCAGAATAAAATTTTACCATCTTCAACCTCTTGTATAGTGCTGCCTAAAAGTGTACAATATTTTACTATGACAGACAATCAACAAGAAGAAAAAACTTTAAAAAAGGATATATCATCAGCTTCAAATAATGAAACAAAGGCTGAAAATAAACCAATTTCAGCAGAATCAGAGCCTGTAATGGAACAAGAGGAACAACAGCCTGATTTTAGTATCTTTGAACCCTTAAAAGAAATGCTGGTTGCACAGCACCGGCCGGAAAAAGACATAAAAGAAATAGAAGATGCCTTTATCTTTGCTGCAAAACTCCACGCAGGTCAATACAGAATCAGTGAAGAGCCATATATAATTCACCCTGTTGAAGTAGCAAAAATCCTTACTGATTTAATGATGGACAAACATACAATCATTGCTGCACTTCTACACGACATTATAGAAGATACCGGTACTGCTCCGGAAACTATAAAAGAAAAGTTTGGAGAAGATGTCCTCAATCTTGTTCAAGGAGTAACCAAACTAGGCAAATATCAGTTCAAATCGAAAGAGGAACGCCAGGCTGAAAACTTCCGAAGAATGTTTATTGCTATGGCTAACGATGTAAGAGTTATATTCCTAAAACTTGCTGATAGACTTCATAATATGCGCACATTAAATTATATGGCAGCAGCAAAACAACAAAAAATAGCACGAGAAACTCTTGATATTTTTGCTCCTCTGGCAAATCGCCTAGGTATTGGTAAAATCAAAGCAGAATTAGAAGACCTTTCACTGCGATATTTGAATCCGGAAAAATATTTTGAAATCGCTCAATTGGTCGCATTAAAAAAAGCTGAACGAGATGCAACAATTCAAGTTCTTGTTGAAAAAATAGGACAACTTCTTAAACAGCACAAAATCAAAGCAACAATATCAGGTCGTTCAAAACATTATTATTCTATATATGCAAAAATGAAACGCCAGAATATTGCATTTCATGAACTTTATGACATTTCTGCTGTCAGAGTAATAGTCAACAGTATAAATGAATGCTATGAGGTGCTGGGAATCATCCACTCACAATTTAAACCTATACCGGGAAGATTCAAAGATTATATTGCAATGCCCAAAAGCAATTTATACAGGTCTTTACACACCTCAGTTCTCGGACCGAAATCAAAACCGATAGAAGTCCAAATCAGAACCCATGAAATGCATCAAGTTGCAGAATACGGTGTTGCTGCACACTGGAAATATAAAGAAAAAGGCTCCTTGAAGGCAAATGCTGATACCGACATCCAATTTTCCTGGATGAGAAAGCTTGCAGAAATGGAAAAGGATGTATCTTCAGCAAGTGAGTATGTCGAAAGTGTAAAGCTGGATTTGTTCTCTGATCAGGTATTTGCATTCACTCCAATGGGTGATGTAATTGACTTGCCTAAAGATGCAACACCTGTGGATTTTGCTTTCAGAATCCACACAGACGTCGGTTTTAGAATTACCGGTGCACTCGTCAACGGAAGAATTTGTCCGTTAAATACAAAACTTCACAACGGTGATATTGTTGAAATTATGACATCTAAAAATCCTGCACCGCGTCTTGACTGGCTTAATTTCGTTGTAACTAAACTAGCACAATCAAAAATCAAACAATGGTACAAGAAAAACAAAAGAGAAGAGCATATTACAATCGGCAGAAATATGCTTGAAGCTGAAATCGGCAAAGCAAAATTTGATGAACTGACAAAATCTCATGAATTAAAAAGTATTGCAGAATCAATGAATTATTCCTGTGTTGATGACTTACTTGCAGCATTGGGATATGGAGAAACAACAGTTAATAAAATTACAAACAGAATAAAGAAACCTGCTGATGAAGAACAGACAATCATCTCACATACAAAAACAAGAAAATCAAAAAATGATATTGTAGGTCTCGAAGGTATGCTTTACTACTTTGCAAAATGCTGCACACCTGTGCCTGGTGAACCTATTGTAGGTGTAGTAACAAGAAGTAAAGGAGTTTCTATCCACAGAGTCGACTGTGCCTCATTAGACTCAGTACCAGAAGAACGACTTATTGATATAAAGTGGGCTGACAAAAACCTTAACAAAACATATGTTGCATCCATCAGAATTGATGTACAGGACAAAATAGGTATTTTAAAAGATATATTAATTGAACTAACAAACTGTAATACAAATATTGCCTATGCAAACACCAAAACAAACCCTGCCAAAAAAATCGGAATAATTGAAATCGGTATAGAAGTTGATAATATAAACAGATTGAAAAATGTAATTGCAAAACTCCAATCAATTCCTGAAGTCATTTCAGTAAAAAGAATCCAAGGTACCTCTGCTGGAAAAACTAACACACAGCCCATGCCTAAAAAGAAAAAATAAGAGCTCTCATATCACAAAAAATACATGCTTTTAAATAGAATGTAAATTTTTATTAATTTTATTATTAAAATAGTAAACATTTTTGGAATAATGAATTAATATACATGTAACAAATCCCCAAATCTCCTCCCAAGATTATGAAGTATAAGCTGCTGTGCAGCTTTTTTTTTGCATAAAACAGGTAAATAATAGTATTTTTCAAAAAAATATGTTACAATTTATTCACAAACTGCTATGATTTTAGCAAATATATTATTCAGGGGTCTTATACTTATTGTAGTAAATATTTCATAGGAATCGGAGTGTATTAAATGATACAATCACCTTCAGTAAATTGCTCACCTATCAAGCCTAAGGCAGTAAGTTTCGGTCAAGGCACATCAAAAACAGTTGAAAATTTAGAAAGAACAGCTGACTGGATTGACACAATCAGTGATGATGGACTTACAGAAGACAGCTACGCAGGTCTGAAAGACTTTAGCGAACAAATGCCTGACGGTGTTTTTAAAACTACTGCGACAATTTTTGCAGCAGCAGGTTTATCTGCTCTTGCCTTAAAAAAAGGTGCAGGCAAAGTTTTATCAGCAATAAGAAACAATCCTAAACTAAATAATGAAATTCTGAATCCCGTAACTAAAAAAGTTCAACAAGGCTTGATTAAGCTTGAACAAAAAACAGCAGAAAAAGCAGCTGCAATTGGTAAAGAAAAAAGCATAAAAGCCTACCTCACATCAAATGCCCAAAAAGCTCTTGATTGGGTAAAAACATACAGCGGCAGAGGTATCGAATCAAAAATTGAAGCTACACAAGCAAGAATTGCAAGCATTGAAGAAAGTGTGCAAAAAACAGTCCTCAATGAAGCAGCCAAAAAAGGTAAAAAACTCACCGGTAAAAATCTTGCAGCAGCAGTTCAAACTAAGCTTTCTGGAAAAAGCAAAATAGCTGAAGAATATAAAAACCTTAAAACATCACTTGATTTAATGCCAACAAATAATCTGATAGATAAAGCAGTAGGAAACACACTGGGCGCAGGTGCTGCTGTCGGAGCAACACTTGAAACGGCAAAAGATAAAGATAAAAACGGCATCCCCGATATTGCAGAAAAGAAAACTAAAACAGAACAAGAATACGAAGATTAATCTTCAATTTTGGAATTAATAACATGCTCTACAATACTTCATTTACAACTGCACAACCTCTCAAATCTGCTGTCAACTTTGGAAACACAACCCGAAGAATAACAGATGATGAAGAAACGCAAAAAGATCAGCTTAAGGCTGAAAGATTAAAAGAAATGGCCAGAAAAACAGAAGAGGCCAACATCAATACATACGGAAAAATCCCAACCGTTATACGTTCATTGACAGTTGTAGGACTTTTATCAGGTGCCAGCGCATTAACCGCTGCTGCTGTTAGTGGAAGATTCTGTAACTTCTTAAACGGCAGTTTTAAACCTTTCAGTGCTGTTTCAGGCAAACTTCACAAAAGTCTCGGAACTTTATCAGCAAAAGTAAAAACAAGTAAATTGCTTGGTCAACAAAGCTTTAAAGGTCAGGTTCTAAAATATACAGACAAAACCCTTGATTTTCTTCAAACTATCAGCAAAAGGGGTGTTGAAACAGAACTAAAAGAATTGGCAAAAGATAAAAAAGCTTTTGTTGCTAAAATCAGAAGGGAAATCAAAAAAATTAATAAAGATAATCCTTTATCAAAAGCAGATTTTGAAAAAGCTGTCAAAGAAAAGCTTAAAGTAAGCAAAGAATATCTCAACTTTGAAAAAGCAGAACACCAGATACAAGGTTCATCACTCTTAAAAAGAGGTGTAAAAATCGGTACAGGTGCGGTTGCCGGAACAGGAACTCTCAAAGAAGCTACTGTTGATCGAAACAACGACGGTATACCTGATATTGTTCAACATAAAGATTCAGGCAAAACAGTAACCAGAAGAGTAACAGAAGCAATACTTGATACTGCATTAGATTGCTAAAATTCGTAGCAAAATTAAATAAACATGATGAAGTGCTAAAAGTTTTAGCACTTCTTTTTTGTGATAAATTTATTAATATGAAAAAAGAATTTAAACTAAAATTAATTAACTGCACAGAAAAAGACCTCAAAGAAATTGGATTTGACAAAACCTATACAAGAAAAGGTCTCGAAAAACACTCTTTTGTGACAATAAAAATATATAATCTCACATGTGCACAAGCTAACATAATTAAGCAAACAGCACTATCAACAGGAACAGACTGTGCTGTTCACAGAGAAACAATAACCGGAAAAATTGAATTTTCTGATTGTATTCTAAGCGGAACAATCAGCCAGCATAGAAAAATTATTGAAAAACTAAAATTTCAGCCATTAAAATTATCAATCCTTGCAGAAGAGCTAAAATCAGCACTGTTTGAAAATAAAAAGTCTGAAACATTTGTCAGAGGAACTATCATAAATTGGGAAGAAAAACCATATTTAATGGGTATTTTAAATGTTACACCCGACTCATTTTCTGATGGTGGACAATATTATAATAAAGAAAAAGCATTTGAGCATTTTAAAGAAATGGTGGAACAAGGTGCAGACTTCATAGACATTGGTGGAGAATCAACAAGACCTTTTTCACACAAAATTCCACCTGACGAAGAAAAAAACAGGGTGATACCTGTCATTGAAGAAATAAGAAAATTCGATAACAAAACTATAATAAGTATTGATACCAGAAATGCATCAACAGCCGAAGCAGCACTAAATGCAGGGGCAGATATCATCAACGATATATCAGCAGGCGACTGGGATGAAAAGATGTTTGACATTGTAAAAAAATACAATTGTCCGATAATTTTAAATCACTCAAAAGGAACGCCTGATATTATGCAAAATAACACTTGTTATACAGATGTTGTTGATGATATTTACAATTATTTTACAAATAAAATAGAAGAACTACTTTCAATCGGAATCTCAAAACAAAATATAATTATTGATCCAGGCCTGGGTTTCGGAAAAAGTACACAACAGAATTATGAAATAATTGAAAGAATTCAAGAGTTTGAAACTCTCGGATGCCCAATTCTGGTCGGACACTCTCGCAAAAACTTTTTAAAAGAACGAATAAACACAAATAATACTGAAGAGCTGGACGAAGCCACACTGGTTATTTCAACAGAACTTGTGAACAAAAAGGTTAATATTTTAAGAGTACACAATATAAAATTAAACAAACTTTTGATTTCTATAAAGAATTTTAAATAATATTATTTATCAAGACTTTTAAACACTTCATCAAAAGATTCAATCGGTGTAAATTTATAACCGCACTTTTTGCCGAGTTCTCCACCCATCATAAAAATAGCTTCAACAGGATATCTCCGACATATTCCAGGTCGTTTTTTATGTATTTTACATTTATTGGTCTGTTTATCAAGATTTTGACATTCAAAAATTAACCCGATGTCATCTTTTCCCGTGACTTTAAGGTAAGTATAAAAAGGGTGAAAAAGCTTTAGCTTTTCAAATTCTTCTTCTGTCTGCACAACATTTTTTATGTGTCTGACATATATCTGTCTGCAACATTCGCCGCAGCCAATACAATGACCTGAGCGATAATAAGTGCGTCTGAGTATTTTTTTATAGAAAAACTTTTTTAAAAATTTAAACACCAAATTGTTCTCGCGCAATTATAATTCTTTTACACTCCGATTTACATTTCATGGCATACACAACTTCTTTTGTATTTTCAGTTGAGAGTGTCATTATTCTATCACAAAGCTCAACACATGCATTCAACTTTTTCTTATTCATAAGATCAGGAATTTGGTTGTACAAAACATTTATAACAAAAGGTTCAGGATTTGCAAAAATTTTATATTTATCTATAAGCTGCTGAATTTCCTGATTTTCTGTTTCTGTAAGAATCAAATAATTTTCATATTCATCTATTGCAACTTCATAGTCATTATTTTTCTCTGCATCTTGAGCTTTTTGCAAATGTGAATCAATAATCTCCTGATCTCTTAAAACAGAAGAAAGTGAAGACATTTTTGACCTTACAATTGAATAATGAGAAGTCCCCTGAGGCAATAAATCAAGTGCTCTCTTATAATACACATAAGAGTATGATTTATGCTGCAAGATATAACATAAGTTTGCAATTTCTATCAGCACTTTTATAGAATGGGGATAGTTAAGATAAAGAAGCAAATAAAACTCCAGTGCCTTTTGATAATTTTTATCAAAATAAAAAATTTCAGCTATATTGTTATACACACTCGGCAAATTTGCATATGTAGCTATCATTTTAAGATATACAGTAGCAATTCCTTTAATATCTCTGTTTGCTTTAAAAGTATCAAGTTTTTTTGAATAGAACTCTGCTTGTGCTTTTAAATTAGACATAGTTCTTTTTACAGAAACATATTCAAGTCCTGCTGTTCTTGTTTCATATCTTAAATAACGTTCAAAAAACTTTGTAGCCTTTATTCTGCTGTTTTTTTTATCATAGGCAACCGCAAGATTCAAGTTTACAGTAGGGTTTTCCGGTCTGATTGTACAAGCTACATGCCAGTTCAAAATAGCTTCATTAATATTTCCGCCCGAATATTGTTCATTTGCAAGATTTATATATGCAGAATATTCCAAAGGAGCTATATCAATAGCTCTTTTCCAACAGTTAATTGCCTTTTCTTTATTTCCCAATTGTTTATAGCAATTTCCCAAAAGCACCTGACCATAACCCATATGGGGAATTCGCGGATCATTTTCAACAAGATTTTGGGCTTCTGAATACCTGCCTGAAGCATAAAATTCATAAGCTCTTGTAATTTTGTCAGTCGAAGAGCTGTCATTGTCATCAAACTCGACATCAGACAGACTCATTGTGCTATCTAAATTTATACTATCCATTTTCTAATTAACCAAACAAATCCCTAAGAAAAGTTTTGTTATCAAAAATACCTTCAATAATTTTATTCTCAAAGCTTTCATCCTGTATAGAGAAAACATTTTGAGCAACAAGACTATTATGGCTCAAATTTTCAGGATCAGACATTGCAAGAGATGAGAATTTTTTAATATCCATATCTCTTTCGTAGAGCTTGAAGGCTTCATTCGAGATATTTGTTTCATCTATCAGAAGGTTTTTGTCTATATTAGAGTAAGGATTTTTCTTATTAGTATTAATCTTTTCAACATCATTTTGTTGAATAAGACTTTTGTTAATAAAATCCTGACCCGAAAGTCCTTTTAGCATATACTTCTCCCCTCATATTAATATTATGTATATTTTTCTTTTGATTACCATAAATCAAGAGATCAATTTTTATAGACCATGTGGTCAATAGATAGCCTTTTTACAGCAATAACAAGAAAAATCAAGCATACGCAGTAGTTGTGTCTTTGCACAATAGATATTATAATAGGTCACAAAGGGAAAATAATGGCGTCAGTAGTTGATTCTATCAGATCTGTATATCAAGACAACTATTCCTTGCTAAAGCTGGGAATATTCAGCTATGTTATTTATTTGACTTATAGCCTTATTATTCCTTCTCAACCTGGCAACCCAATGAATTTGCTCTTTATCATAATAATAATTTATCTTTATCTGGGTTTTTGCACGATTATAATGAACAACCGTATAAATCAGAAAATAGAAACTCTGCCATTAATTGACCCCATAAAATTTGTAACAACAGCGACAAAAGCTACTATTCTTTTTCTGCCATTTTCTATAATAGGATTTTTTGTTGTAAGCCTTGTCGTTGGACTTTTTAACTTTGAAGGACTTCCACAACTTATAGCAATATGGTTGATAAGATATTTTATATTTTCTTTTGCAATTACAGCACTTATTAATTTTGCTGAAAAATTCGATATAAAAGATGGTTTACATCCGTCTAAAATACTAGCCGGAGTAGCTGATGTGCTTGTATATACACTTCTTTGCTCAATTATATTAGCAATATTATCAATTTTTATAGTGTTTCCAACACTATATCTTGTTTATAACTTTTTTAAAATCGGTCCATTATTTTATTATATATGTGTATTTTTCACAACACTAAATTTGGCTATATATGCGGATTACTGGGGACAGCTTCATTTTGACATTGAAAGTAAAAATAATTATTACTAGCGCCCTTTTTTCTTAGATTCTGCTTTTGACATTTCTCTCAATTTTTTCAACTGGTCGCGTATTTCTGCTGCTCTTTCAAAATCAAGCACCTTGGCAGCTTTATGCATATCTTTTTCAAGTTTTTCAATAAGTTTAGGAATATCTGAAACTGACAGATTCATATCCACCATTTCTTCAGCAACAATATCTTCAAGATTTCTGTAACTAGAAACAAGCTGCAAAAGATTATTCTCTATCGGTTTTTTTATAGTTTGTGGAACAATGTTATGTTCTTTGTTATATTCCATTTGAATCTTACGACGTCTGTTTGTTTCAGAAATAGCATTATCCATGCTTTCTGTAATCTTATCAGCATACATAATAACTTTCCCACAAGCATTTCTTGCTGCACGACCGATTGTCTGAATCAAACTCGTTTCTGAACGTAAAAAGCCCTCTTTGTCTGCGTCCATAATTGCAACAAGAGACACCTCAGGTATATCCAAACCTTCTCTCAAAAGGTTTACACCTATCAACACATCAAAAGCACCTAATCTCAAATCTCTTAAGATCTCAACTCTTTCAAGAGACTGAATCTCACTGTGAAGATATCTGACTTTTACACCAAGCTGATTCATATATTCAGTCAAATCCTCAGCCATTCTTTTTGTCAGCGTAGTAATCAGGACACGTTCATTTTTTTCTGTTATTTTTTGAATCTCTTCAAGTAAATCATCCACCTGATTTTTAGTAGGTCTTACATCAATTTCAGGATCAACCAGACCTGTCGGACGAATAATCTGTTCTACCATTTGATCAGAAATACTTCGTTCAAATGGAGCAGGTGTAGCAGAAATAAAAATCTTTTGCCCGACTCTTTCCCAAAATTCTTCATCAGTAAGAGGACGATTATCTTTTGCACAAGGAAGCCTAAAACCATAATCAATGAGCACATCTTTTCTGGCAGCATCACCTCTGTACATGCCTTTTAACTGAGGAATTGTAACATGAGATTCATCTATAACAAGCAAAAAGTCACCCTTAAAATAGTCTATAAGAGTTTTGGGTGGGGAACCGGGCAGTCGTCGTTCGATTATTCTTGAATAATTCTCAATTCCGGAACAATAACCCATTTCTTTAATCATTTCTATGTCATACTTTACACGCTGTTCAAGTCTCTGTGCTTCAACAAGCTTATTTTGAGCGTAAAGCTCACCTAACCTGAGCTTTAACTCTTCTCTAATCAGACGAATTGTTTCTTCTTTATCGTCATCATCGGAAAGATAATGAACAGCAGGAAATAACACAGTTGAATCAGGCGTTTCTATTATTTCTCCTGTAACATTGTCAATCTTTGTAATCTTTTCTATTTCATCCCCGAAAAAACTTACTCTTGTGATAACCTTCTCGTACGAAGGCATTACCTCAACAAAATCACCTCTAGCCCTGAAATTAGCCCTATCAAGTTCCAGGTCATTTCTTGAATATTGTGCAGCAACAAGATGTCTTAAAAGCTCATCACGGTCCATTTGTTGACCTACTTTTAATGTAACAGAACCTTTATAATAACTTTCCGGTGACCCCAAACCATATATACAGCTGACAGAAGCAATTACTATTACATCTTTTCTTGTATACAAGCTTCTTGTCGTATTATGTCTTAGTCTATCAATTTCTTCATTTATTGTTGCAGATTTTTCAATAAATGTATCAGTCCTCGGGATATAAGCTTCAGGCTGATAATAGTCATAATAACTGATAAAATATTCAACAGCATTCTCAGGAAAAAGCTCTCTAAATTCATTATAAAGTTGAGCAGCAAGTGTCTTGTTATGAGCAATAACAAGTGTAGGTTTTTGAACTCGTTCTATAACATTAGCAATAGTAAAAGTTTTTCCTGAACCTGTTATTCCTAAAAGAGTCTGTGCATCACAACCCATATTAACACCATCAACCAGAGCATCTATGGCTTTGGGCTGATCGCCGGCAGGTTTATGATTAGAAACTATTTTAAACTTTTTCTCCATACAAATATATTAACATCAATCTGTAAGAAAAGATTAATCCCTGCTATACTCAGTCAGGCTTGTTTCATATTGATATGTCTAGTATAATCTATCTGAAATATACAAAATTCAGGGATAATAAATATGGCAAACAAAACTGTGGCAGAAGCACTGATTAAAGCACAAAAATTTGAAGAAAATGACAAATATGAACAAGCATATGAATGCTACAAATATGCACATGAACTAGACAAATCAGATACAGATGTTCTTCAACAACTGGCAACTGCTGCTCAAATGCTTCAACATAACAATGATGCCATTATTTATTGGAATATGTTTATGTCTTTAAAACCGGAGGATCCAATATCATACACACAACTTTTAGATTTATATTTTCATGACAACAAATATGAATATTACATGACAAGAGCAAAGCTCAAAACAATAGAAGGTCGACTACCTCAAGCTGTTGATGACTACAAAAAAGCTATAAATAATACAACAGACGAAAAACTTATTATCGAAGCAAGATACTTACTTGCAAAATCATATGAAATTATAAACAAGCCAATGCAGGCTATCGATGAATACCTAAGAATACTTGACTATGACCACAATGAAAACGTATATCTTTCCTTGGCAAATTTATATTATGCACAGGACAAATCAGCAGCCCTTAATGTTCTCCTTAGTGCATACGAACATTATCCTCAAAGTGATAATGTCAAAGAATTTTTATGCAAAATATATCTGGCAACAGGCGACTATAAAAAAGCTGAAAAATATGCCGTCAGCAGCTTTGACAAAATTAAATCACTCCTTATGCAGGAAAAAAATCAGGAAGCTTTTGCAATGCTCGGTACTCTTTCTGATAAAGAAAAACAACAGCCGCAATTTTTATCTTTAATGGCAGAATATTATTACAATGAAGGTAATGACGAAGAAACACTTAAATACATATCACTTTTTGAAAAAACAGATCCAAATAGCCCATTGCCTAGCCAAATGAGAGCTCTTGTATTTGAAAAGCTTAACAAAGATTTTGAAGCTCATTTCAACTGGGGAAAATATTATATTAAGAAAAACAATCATGAATTAGCATTGGATGAATATTTAAATGCATTTAATATTACCCCCAAAAACACTGATATTATTAAAGAACTCATTAATCTTTATACAGCGCTCAATGATGAATTTGCAGCGGCAGAATTCTGTGAAAAGCTTGTTGCAATCGAAAAAAATGATATTGCCACAATAAAAAGGCTCGTAAAATTCTATGAAAATCAAGGTTATGAAGAAAAAGTCATGGATTATCTTTATACACTGTCAGAGATTAACAATAAAGATTACGAAACTTTTTTAAAACTAGCACAGCATGCAGAAAAAAACAGAAAAACCAGTGATGCAATTGAATATTATGAAAAATATTTGAAATTTGCACCAAACTCGGATGAAAAAGAAAGCGTTAAAACAAGATTAAGCATGCTAACAACAGGAGAATCTGTTGAAGAAGAGGGACTCTTGGACAAGCTGCTGGGCTTTTTTACAAAAAAATAAGAAATTTATTGACAGAGATTATTTATTTAGTAATATAAATATACAAACTAATTGATTCGGGCGTTTAGCTCAGTTGGTAGAGCGCTTCCCTTACAAGGAAGATGTCGGGAGTTCGAGCCTCTCAACGCCCACCATTAGAAAAAGACCGTATGTACGGTCTTTTTTATTTATATCTGCATCTTGAAATATTTGTTACAAAAACTTAACAAAAAAACAAAATAATAGGCAATTATTAGAAGCAAATTGTTTTTATTTATATACGAGGAATTAATCAACAAACACGAGAGGAACTACCAACAATGGGTTACGCAATTTTCACAGCAAGAAAATTGATGTTGACTAACCGCATTAACCAAATTAATTTCAGGATAATGCAGTTATCGCAACAACAACAGACCTTAGCCGACAGCGCGGCAAAGATGGAACGTGCTATTGCTAACACCAAGAACCTCTTCAGTAATATAGGTAACGCTATTTCAATGAGCCAACAACAAGCAAGTCAGGCTCTACAATATCAATTAATGTCCAATCTGCAAAAAGGTCAAAGCATTGATCCTTCGGTTATTGGGCAGCTCGGCAGCATACTTGGAGGCGGAGGTCTTATGTCAAGTCCTGCCGGATTGGCATTAAATATAATGAACCAATCTCTGGAATTAACAAGCCAAAATCAATTGAGACAGATAAAAGAGATGGAAAATCAAATAGAATTGGAAAGAAAGAACCTCGAAACTCAGGTAAAAGCAATGACAGCAGAAAGAGAAGCTGTCGAAAAAGCAGAAGACAAAGAAATTCAAAACTCTGCACCGAAGTTCGCATAAAAAATCTAAATCAAAAAACGAATACGCAAATTATAAAAAGCCGGAAACAAAATTCCGGCTTTTCCTTTTAGTTGAAGTATTTTTTATCAAAGAGCTCATCTGGCAAAAACTGTTGATATACATCAGGCTTTGCGTGTGTATAGACATATCCTTTACCAAAACCATATTTCTGTGCATCTTTGTAGTGAGCATCTCTCAAATGCATAGGAGGCTGATAATCTTTGCCTGAGGCAATATCACCCAGAGCAGCATCTATTGCACAAATCGCCGAATTTGACTTAGGTGCATCACAAACATATGCAACAGCCAAAGCAAGAGGAATTCGCCCCTCGGGCAAACCCAAAAGTTCGACAGCCTTATAAGCATTTACTGCAACACTTAAAGCATTAGGATCAGCCAGCCCAACATCCTCGGCCGCACATACAATAAGTCTTCTGGCAATAAATCTGGGATCTTCTCCTCCTGAAATCATTTTTGCAAGCCAGTATATTGCAGCATTTTTATCACTTCCTCTCATGCTTTTTTGAAAAGCAGAAGCCATATCATAATGTTCCTGACGAGAATATCTAATTCTTTTTTCCTGGGCAAGACTTTCAAGTATTTCTAATGTTAGATTTCGTTTTTTATCTTTATAATCAGCAGCAAAATAAGAATTTTCAACAAGATTAAGAGCTAACCTTGCATCACCTGAAGCATACCTTACAATAAAATCAATAACCTCTTGTTTAAGTGTAATAATCCCGTGTTTGTCAGAGAGATATTTAAAGCCCTTTTCAACTATTGATACAATATTTTCATCATCAAGAGGTTTCAGCATAAGGACTTGAACTCTTGAAATAAGAGCAGGCACCACCTGAAAAGAAGGATTTTCCGTCGTCGAGCCAATAAGATAAAATGTACCGTTTTCGAGATATGGCAGTAATGCATCCTGTTGGGTTTTGCTATATCTGTGAATCTCATCTATAAAAAGAATAGTTTTTTTGTTGTATCTCAAATTTTCTTTAGATTTTTCAACACATTCTTTTATGTCTTTTATACCAGAGTTTACTGCACTAAGCTCTATAAAATCACTGCTTGTGTTAGAAGCAATCAATCTTGCGAGTGTAGTTTTTCCCGCTCCAGGAGGCCCCCAAAATATGCAGGAAAAAAGTCTGTTTGATTTTAAAAGATTAATAAAAGCAGCATTTTCACCCACTATCTGATTTTGTCCGAGATATTCATCAAGTGTCTTCGGGCGCAAAATTTCCGCGAGTGGAATCTGTTTATTTGCATTTTCTAAAGAATCAAACAAGTTCATAATCTAATTACACCTTAAATACATGATAAATGCAGCTTATTTCAAAGTCAAAATATGACATGAAAAGAAATTCAGTTATAATTAAACTATGAAAAAGATTTTTATACAGTTGTTTATAGCTTTTATATGCTCAACAATTTGTTGCGGAAGCGGATATAAGGGAAGTTTACCCAATATAGATAACGAATTCGAATTTTTGAGAACAACACCTAAGATAACCAAACCCATTTTCAACACAATGGATGAGTTTTCATCTCAGCCCCATTACAAGAAAGTTCCCAGAGAAAATAAATCATATATTGACATAATCTTAAAAAAAGATAGAACCTCTGAATATATAAATGACCTCAATGATGTTATTCCAATTCTGGAAAAAATGAAAAAATGTATAGAGACACAGGGTAGCATCCAAAAATTTAATGCAATTGCAAGTTCAATAATAGACCATGCAGACTATATAAGTGAAAAATATGCAGAAAAACCGGAAAGGTTCTATATATCTTTTTCAAAATTGCAAAATATTGCTGCGCAAGCAAGAGCCGTTGCCACTTTAAGATGTGAATCTCAAATTTACATTAAATATCTAACATATCAGGGTGATGGTCAAATATACAGCAAAGAAAGCATACAACAACAGATATATCTTTTCGAAGAAGAATTAGAAAACACAATTAAAATCTTAAAAGACTCAACATAATCAAAAATAATAAATACCTGTCTAATGCAATAAATACTATTTTGCATTAATTTTATTCTGTTCAAGCAATAGAGACAGGATTAAAATGTATAAAAAATTATTTGCATTGTTTTTATTATCATCCATGGCATGCCCTGCATTTGCGTATAAAGTAAAAACTTTTCAGCCGCTCAGGCAGCCTGTTATGAACCAGTTATATGATTACAATAATAATGTTTCCTCATCCGAAAGCTATCCCAAAATATCACAACTCGAAATGGCAACATTTCGAAGAACATACGAACGGGAAAACATATATAACAGACTGACCAGACTTGAAAATAAACTTTTAAGAAGAAACTTTTCAAACATGCCTCTGGCAACCAGGGTAGATAACCTACTGGCAAACGTTGATCCAGGAATAATGTATGGAATCTCATCAAATGAAATATCAAAACTCGAAAGAAAGATATTAGGTCAAACATATACATATGAAGACACTGACTCAAGAATAACAAGACTTGAAAAAGAAATGTTAGGAGCAATGCAAGGAGGCAACTTAAAACAGAGATTTGCAACAGTAAAAACAGCAGCAAAACATTATAATGCATACCCTGAAATCAGCAGAAGCCAAACAGTTTATTCTCCCTCAAGCATGTACTATTCTCCACAAAATAGCTGGAGTGGAGCGAGAAGCAGCAGAGGAGTAAACGGAATTCTTCAAAACATACTCGGAGCAATTTTTGGAGACTTTTCAAGCGGTAACATGACCGGGTTTACTCCTCCAATATATGATCCTTATAATCCCTATGGACTCAGCCCCGGAATGGGAACAGGTGATTATTACATGGGCAATCATGGAGGTTATATGAATAACCGTAATATAGGAAACACATCAAGTGTAAGAATTTTGGACTAATTCGAAATAGTCTGCTATAATAACAATCTCAAAGAATTTATCAGGAGGTTATTATGGCAAAAGATTGCAGCTTCGATATAGTTTCGGAATTCGACAAACAAGAACTTGTAAATGCAGTTGATCAAGCAAAAAGAGAACTCACGACAAGATTTGACCTAAAGGGCTCTAATTCAGATATAACCCTCGAAGGAGACAAATCCATAACTATAACTACTGCTGATGACATGAAACTTAAAAATATATTAGATATTTTACAAACAAAAATGGTTAAGAGAAACCTGAACATCAAAATCCTTGATCCCATGCCTGTTGAAAATGCGCTTGGAGGAAATATCAGACAGGTGTACAATTTGAAAAAAGGATTGACTCAAGAGCTGGCAAAAAAAATCGTTGCAGACATAAAAAACTCCAAAATAAAAGTTCAAGCTTCAATTCAAGGTGAACAGGTGAGAGTATCAGGTAAAAGCAAAGATGATCTTCAGGATGTAATTAAACTTCTTAAAACAAATGAAGACTCCTATGACATTCCTTTACAATTCCAGAATTACAGATAATATTCCTGTTATAATTGAATCTTGGCAGCATAAAAATTGTTAAATTATGTTGCATTGTTAAATACAGATAGCAAAAAAGAATATTTTTAAACTTAATATTAATGACAGATAATTAAACTAATTAATATTAAATTTAGTAAATAAAATTTTACTAAATTCTTGCATAAAAAATTATCTTATGAGAAAACTACATAAGGGCAGGAAAAGATGAAAGTTAATCACCATCAAAATATTCTTTATAAAGAACGAATAAAGAATCACCCGCGAGTGATTCAGGAACAGCCTTCCCTTCAAGATAATGATATACAAAGTATTTATAGAACGCCTTTAGAGAGAGCTTCAAATGAGATTTCCTTTAAAGGCGTTCCTTCTTCTATAAAAAAAGCAGCCGAAGATTTAATGTATAGAAAAACAAGAGCTTATGACTATCAAGCATCTATTTCTACATTAAAACGTTTCTATAAATCAGGTATAACATCTTTAACAGAAGGACTAAAAGGTCATAAAGATATTACAGACCACCTTGTTCACGATATTGTCACAGACAAAATCCAGTTCAAAGAAAAAACACCTCTTAAGCTCATAGCAGAAGGTATCCTTTATCCTTTCATAAAACTGCCTGTTCACATTTCTGACAGCATAATTGATGTTTTAAGAAAACGTCAGATTCTTCCTGAAAACTATGGAAAAACAGGCAAGTCTCTTTATAGCAAACATAGATTCAAACTAGATGATGATGACAAGTTTAATTCTCTTATAGGATTCATCAAATCAGCTCACAAATATAAACATGACACAGAAAAAATCAGATCCGCAGGCTTGTTTCGAGACGGAATGAAAATGTTTGACCCTAAATCAGGCAACTACAACGGTGTACACGAAAGAGCTTTAACAAGAATCGTAACAGGTTTTATTCCTGCATTTTTCCTTGCTAACGATGCTTATAACCTTTCCAGATTATGTGATGACGATCCTAAAGCAGCAGAAAAAGAAAAGAAAATACGTTTCAATCAAGAATCAAAACGTATACTTTCAAATGCATATATTCAATTAATCACATTAGGAGCTTTGTCAAAATTTATTAACGCAAGCAAAAGTGCATTTGTTACCGTTACGGTTTTATCAACACTATTCACTGAAATTTATTCACGTTTGTCTAACGGAAAGAAAATTCATTTTATCTCTAAACAAGAAGCACAAAAAATTAATGCAAAAGAAAAATTAAAACACAACAATGAAAAAGCAGATAATGAAACAAATGTTAAACAGCCTGAACAAACACAACAAACAAATCCAACAAAAGAAAACAGTGTGAATGCACCTGCATTTAAAGGTTCATCAATATTTAAAGACTTTGATCTGGCTTCAAATATTTCTTTCACAGATGCTCCTAAAATACAAAAAGAAGAAGAAGAAGATAATTCTAACACTCCAAAAGTGGCAGCAAAAGAAATAAAACCATTGTTGAACTTAGATACAATAGTAAAATGGGTAATCGGCACAATAGCAATAGGTTATGCTCTAAGAGGGGCAAAAAAAGGCTTAAGCTATATTATGACAAATCCAAAAACTTCTCAAAAAGCTGTTGTTAAAAAGATGTTGTCCTTTTCCCAAAAAGCAGAAAAATTAAATAAAAATCTTGAAAAATTCCTAAAATTGGATAAAACAAAAGGTTCAAATATCTTTGCAAAAATTTATAACAAAATTACAACAGAAGAACATATAGTCAAAAAAGCAGACTTTGATAAAATAGCACAAAGACTCTCTGAATATGATCTGCATCTGGGTAACAAATATGAAACAGTTACCAAAAACTATCAAAGAACAAGAGCAATAAAAAAATTCGGAAATGAACTTGCTAATGATTTAAAAGATGCAGGCTTAAATTCTCTAGCAGAAGAATTCACAAAAATTGCAAATGGAAGTTTCTCTAAATCAAGAAAAGATGCAATTATAACAAATAATATAAATCATTTCCTAAAAGAATTAAGAAAAGAAGGAGAATTCTCTCTTGCTAATGAAATAAAAAGAATGCTTATTATGCCTGATGGCAAAATACAAGCTGAAAATTATGAAAAAATCAGCAAAATGCTTAAGAAACTAGCTAAAACACGCAGAGACAGCGACTTAAAAGAATTTTATCAATCATTTGATAATGTATTCAAAGTAGATATGGATACACAAAACTTACAGCTTTATTTCAAAGCTATAAATGAATTAACCCTAAAGAAAAAATTTGATGCTGTAAATAAATATAAACAATACATGTTTGATGCAATAAACAATGAAACTTACAATCTTGGAACAAAAAATCGTTTCATAGCAAAAGAAGCAACTGACTTCTTCATTCAACCATTTAAATTTATCTGGAACACAATCACTTTCCCATATAAACTTGCAACAAAAATCGAAAAAATGACAAGACCTGTCAAAGCACCTGAATGGAAAGACGAAATCCAAACAGTATCTACAAGCATTAAGAAAATTGGAAAAACATTTGATAAAATAGAAAAAGATGTTGAAAAGTGGAATAAAAGAGCACTAAAACATAACCAAATAGCTCAACAAACCGGTAAAGAACTTATTGAGCTAAAAGAAGTCGACAAAGAATTTGCTAAAATAATGAACAAGAAAATTAGCAAGGCATTTAATACTGTAACAATGTCCAATATTTCTAATGCTGAACTTTCCGAGTTAGCAAAATATTCAACAACTGCTGCAACAGCATGGTTTTTGATTGCAGACAACTATAATATGGTAATGTTAAAATCTAACGGTGAAAATAAAAAAGAAGCAGGCATGAAGGCTAAAGAAAGAGCTTTACAAGAAACATCAAGACTCTTCTATTCACAATTACTTATAAATCTGTTTAACAGCACATTCAGAAATCTATATAACTCAAGCTTGTTTGGTGCACAAACAGTCAACACAATGTCAACATTGCTCGGTGAATACTCTAACAGAAAAGCAATCGGAGTCCCCGTAAAAGAATGTTCGAGAGAAGAAATTCTTCAAGCAGATTATGAAAACATTAATAGCGCAGGCTTAAAGGGTAAATTCTTTAGATTTATGTCAAGACTTACAGGCAAAAGAGCTTTGACACAAAGAGACAATAAACCTAAAGTCCAAGAAAACAATAAGTAAAATAAAAAAAGCATGACAAAAGTCATGCTTTTTTATTTTCAATAATGCAGAAATTATAAATGTTTTTCAATATTAGAAACAATTGACGTTTTTGGCATCAATCCAACCAATCTCTCAACAGGTTTTCCATCTTTAAATATAAGTAAAGTAGGCAGACCGCTGACTGAATATTCTTTAGCTGTTTTCAAATTTTCATCAGTATTTAACTTAACTATTTTGATCTTTCCATTAAACTCACCTGCTACTTCATCCAGTACAGGACCAAGCTTTCTGCAAGGACCACACCATGGTGCCCAAAAATCAACAATCGTCAATTCTTGCGAATTAATGACTTCAGACTCAAAGCTGCTGTCATTGATATCTAATGCGTTTGACATTTATGTCTCCTCCTTAAGTAGAATCCTATAATTTATAAATTAATTTTACCAAAAAGTCAATTAATAAACCAGACATCTACAAATATTGATAAAAAATTATTGACTCTAAATCTTCATTTGATATTATAAAATAACAGATGAATAAAACTTGCCACGTTAGCTCAGTTGGTAGAGCAAGGGACTGAAAATCCCTGTGTCCTTGGTTCGATTCCGAGACGTGGCACCATTTAAAAAGGCTCCGACAGAAGGAGTCTTTTTGATTAACATACATATAAGGAGAACAGAATGAATATAAAAGATTTAAATATAAAACTAAACGGTATAGATGAACTAGGTACAGAAAAAGAATATAACATTTCAGATTTTGCTGGCAAAACTGCCATAATATACTTTTACCCCAAAGATAATACTTCAGGCTGTACTCAAGAAGCATGCGACTTTAAAGAAAACAAAAACAGATGGACATCAAAAGCTGTTGTTATAGGTGTCAGCCCTGACAGCATAAAAAGCCACAAAAATTTTAAAGAAAAGCATGGCTTAAATTTTATTCTGCTTTCTGATCCAGAGCATATACTTTCTGAAAAGTTTGAAGTTTGGGGAGAAAAGTCTATGTACGGCAGAAAATATATGGGAATTATTCGCTCTACCTTTTTGATTGATAAAAAAGGAGAAATCATAAAAGAATGGAGAAAAGTAAAATTAAAAGGTCATGTGGATGAAGTAATTTCTGAGTTGGAAGTCAATATCAATGAATAAAAAGTTTAAACACCTAAAAACAGGTGATACATATGAAATGATTCGTGATGATGTAAAAAACTGCACAAATGCAAATGACGAACAAATAATGGTGCTTTATAAAAGAGACGGATTCCCAGAGCTTTTATTCGTTAGAGAAAAAAGTGAATTCTATACAAAATTTGAAGAAATAAAATAGTTTATTTCGATTTTAAACAAATTTTATTTATTACACCGTGCATTTTGTGATATGGCATATTGTAAAAGCTTACAAATGTCGGTGTAATCTTTTTTATTAGCGCAAAAATGTTCCAATAAATGTTTTCTGTCTCTATCTCTTCAACACCATAAAAAATAACCTTTTCTTTTATGCCCAATTTTTTTAGAACCTTTTCAAGCTTAAAAATCTGCATATACCCTACTTTTATGGTTAAAATCCTCAAACCTTCTTCGACCTCTGAAAGTACATAATCAAGTCCTAATGGTTCTCCTGATTTACGTATATTGATAAAAATATTATCTGTATAAATTATGTTATTTGTAAACATAGTTTGTATAACATAAGGAGGAACCTTATCAATACCCCTAGTAAAAAACAAAGCAGTACCTTTTACTTTTGAAATATTCTCGTATATTTTATTATATTTTTCAAGAAATTCTTCTTTTGACATAAATACCATTGATTTGTAAAGCTCTTTGTTGCCCTCTGTATAAAGAATAAGAACAAAGAATGGTATAGAAGCTATCAAGAATGTCACATAAGCTCCATGAACAAATTTAGAACATGTAGAAACAAAGAAACACAAATCAACAATCAAAATAAAAGCGGCTGCTATTGAATGAAGATATTTTCTTCTTAATAAAAAGATAGTCGAAATCATAAGCCCTGTTATAGCAATTGTAGCAGTAACAGCCATTCCATAAGCTGCTGCCAGTTTACTCGATTCTTTGAACATTACAATAACAAGAACTACAAAGAACATCAAAAAAAAGTTCACAGCAGGAATATATATCTGAGAACTGATTTTTTTTGAAGTATATTTAATTTTTAACAAAGGAAGAATCCTTGTATTAATCCCCTGATAAATAATAGAAAACAATCCACTTATCATCGCCTGAGAAGCAATAATGGTTGCCGCAAGACTAAGAATAAGAAAAGGCAGGTACAAAAACTTACATTCGGACATTACCATTGAAAAAAGAATATTTTTAGTTTCAGGATGAGACAGCAAAAAAGCACCCTGCCCCAAATAATTTAATATTAAAGCAGCAAGTACTATATACCACGCTTTAACAATAGGTTCACGACCAAGATGCCCCATATCAGCATATAACGCCTCTGCTCCTGTTGCACAAAGAATAACCTCTGACAAAATAAAAAAACCAGCAATTCCATGATGAACTAAAAAATTAATTCCATTCAAAGGATTAAAAGCATGTAGCAATTCAGGAGCTCTAAATAAAGAAATTCCCCCAAATCCAGCCAGTGCAAAAAACCAAACAGCCATTATAGGCCCAAATACACCTGAAATCTTTTCTGTTCCACATTTTTGAAAGGAAAATAAAACAAGAGTAATAACAATAGTAATGCCCAACACTATATGCTCGGAAAGAGTGGCAAATGGGTGCAAAAGTCTCAGACCTTCAACAGCAGATAGTATACTTATAGCAGGGGTTATTACACTATCGCCAATAATTAACGAAACAGCAATAAACGTGAGAAAAGTAAAAAACATAACCGGTCTTGAGCTTTTTAATAGCTTTTTGAGAATTTCAAACAATACAATTGAACCGCCTTCACCTCTTTTGCCAAGACTCATTGCAAACCAAGAATATTGAATTGTAACAACCAGCAAAAGTGTCCAGATTATTAATGACAGTATTCCCGTAATATTTTTAAGACTCACAGAAACAGTAAGGAATATTACCGTAAATGTATAAATAGGGCTTGTGCCGATATCACCAAAAACCAAACCCATTGCATTCAATATTGAGCTGAAAGATCGGCTGAATTTTTTCATAAAAAACCTCAAGTCTAATATTATTCGGAAATAGTAAAATACAAAAAAAGAAAATGTACAATAAGAAATTATTTAGAATAGTAAATAATACACTTATTTTTTAGAATAATGTTCAAATTTATACTATAATTGCATAAGTATCATAGAAAATTGAAGGTTTCGGATGAATAATACATTAATGAACGAAAAAGTTTGGCAAAATTGGAAAATCAGCAACGAATTAAAAGAAATTTTTGACAAATGTCAAAATGTAATTTTGCCGGAAAAAAGAGATGAACTTATTGATTTATCAGTAGGAGGACAAGGCAATCTCACATATAATGTAGAATACCCTGTTGGAGAGCAAAATATTATTGAAGCAACCGTCACGAGATGCAAAAACGGAATAGGGATAAATTATCCCGATCCTTATATGAGAAGAAGAGACCCTGACTGTATGGTTGTAAATAATATTGCAATGACAGATAAGATTACTTTTAAAGAAAGATTTTCAAAAGATTTTGATAAAATCAGAAAAGAAACTTTAGAATGGCTTTGTTCTAATGAGATTATTCTAGTACCATTCATGGCAGGAGGAAACGAATACGGTTATCCGGCATTAATGGTTGCCCCTAAGAATGCTGCATTTTTTGCTGCAAGTATATATGACCTTCAAGGTGTTATTCCAAATGACAAGCTTGAAAAAGATTTTGCACCGACAGCAATCATATATGTAGCACCACCATTCAGACATACACATTTTGAAGGTAAACAGGTTGTCGTCCAT
The DNA here is from genome assembly GCA_018362895.1 of Clostridium sp. GTDB lineage: Bacteria > Cyanobacteriota > Vampirovibrionia > Gastranaerophilales > Gastranaerophilaceae > Limenecus. Next base: position 65,112 of record JAHALR010000001.1, read on the forward strand.
AACCAACAAGAATCAGTTCATGAAGTATTTTCATACAACTTATATCCGGGACCAAGTGCCAAAAAAGGTGTCTACGGCGTATTATTGGCATTGGGGTTAAAAGAAGATTTCGTAACTATACACGCTTCAACAGTGAATATTACAACACCTTATGATAATGACATAAGTATTCTCCATGAAGGTGCATCTGGCAGTGGAAAAAGTGAAATGCTTGAATATGCACACCGTGAAGAAGACGGACGTCTGCTTCTTGGAAGAAACGTTGTTACAGGCGAAGAAAAATACCTTGCGTTACAACAAGGCTGTAAACTTCAACCTGTAACAGATGATATGGCTCTTTGCCACCCGAGCTTCAGAAAAGATAACGGTCGTTTATGTGTTGCAGATGCTGAGAAATCCTGGTTTGTAAGAATTGACCATATAAAAAAATACGGAACAGACCCAAATCTTGAGTCAGTTACAACAAACCCTAAAGAGCCTCTGATATTCTTTAATCTTGAAGCTCATCCTGATGCAACATGCCTGATCTGGGAACATACAGAAGATGCTCCGGGAAAAAAATGTCCAAACCCGAGAATTATTATCCCAAGAGAACAAATCAAAAATATACAAAACGGGCCGATTGAAATTGATTACAGAAGTTTCGGTTTAAGAACTCCTCCTTGTACAAAAGAAAATCCTTCATACGGAATTTTCGGAATGCTGCATATTCTTCCGCCAGCTCTGGCATGGTTATGGCGACTTGTGGCACCAAGAGGATTTGGAAACCCAAGTATCACAAATACAAGCCAAAATGCCTTTAAACTTGAAAGTGAAGGTGTTGGTTCATTCTGGCCGTTTGCAACAGGTAAAAGAGTTGATTTAGCTAATATATTGCTTGAACAATTCATGAAAACAACAAAAACAAGAAATATTCTTATTCCTAATCAGCACATTGGCTCATGGGAAGTAGGTTTTATGGCTGAATGGGTAATTCGTGAATATCTGGCTAGAAGAGGTCAGGCTTCATTCAGAAAATTAAACCTTAAACCGGCAAGACATCCATTGGGCGGATACATTCCGGAAAATATCCATGTGGAAGGAACACCTATATCGAAAAAATTCTTCGATGTAACCAAACAGCCACAAATTGAAGAAGATGGATATGATGCAGGGGCAAAAATGCTCGAAGATTTCTTTAAAGAAGAACTCAAGCTATATTTAAAATCAGATCTACACCCATTAGGCAAAGCAATTATTCTTTGCTGTATGGATAACGGAACAGTTGACGACTATGAAAAACTGATACCGGGAACATATTAAAATACAAAATAATAAATCATTTCTTTGAAGGCTGTAATTTTTCCCTTAACCGAAAATTACAGCCTTCATCTTCCATATCTATTTTCCCGTCAAAATCATTGTCTACACCATCAAAGCAAGAGTTAATCGAATTGAAAGACTCTGCACCGGGATTTTTAAAAAGCCATTTATCCGGAATTGAATTCCAGAAGTGCAAAAATTGTTTCTTAAATGATTTTGAAAGGTTTGCATTCTTAATTATTAGAACATTCTCATCGTTATACTTTTCTCCGCTTTTTGAAAAATTCATAGAACCAATAACCGAATAAACATCATCTATAATTATAGATTTCATATGCATCTTACCTGCTCTATTTTCAACCTTGACTTTGATACCATTCTCTCTTAAAAATTTAACGGAGGAATATTTTCCGCTTGCTGCCGTTGCATCAACTATAACTTTTACATCAACACCTCTGTTTTTAGCATTTATCAGTGCCTGATTAAAGTCTTTATGCGTAATTACAAAAACAGGAACATAAACATATCTTTTGGCTGAATTTATCAAAGGAAGAATATGCTTTGTCATAATTGCATCCTGTGGTGAAAAATAGACTTCAACAACTGAAGAACCAAGCATAGTTGTATTAAATTTTGTGGGTAATTTTAAACTGTGAAATCTTCCGTTATACATTTGTTCAAATTCATTTTGATATATTCGAGCTATTTGTGATGAATTTATAAAAAGTGCAGAGTTTGCATTAAAACCCGACAAATCTGTATGAGAAATATTTGCCGAGCCGGTCCATACTTTCTTTGAATCAAAAATAAAAAACTTATTATGCATAATAGAATCTTTTATGGAGTAATTAGAGTTGCTAACAAACAACTCTTTATCATAATCAGTATCAGGACGAGCATTTGTCAGAACTTTTTTCAGCTTAACTGTTTCCAGATAAATAGTATTTCCTTTTTTGTCAATATCATAAACCCATCTTACTTTTACACCCCTATTTTGTGCACTAATCAAAGCATTTGTAATTTCAGGCTGATTGTCTACACCATAAATAGCAAAATCAATTGTAGATTTAGCAGAGTTTATTTGTTTAAGCAAAGATTGGCAAGCCGTAGTCAAACACTTCGAAGATGGATAATAGTACTTTGTAAAATCAGTGACATAAAACTCAACAAAATCGTCTTTATAACTTGGTCTATATTTCTCATAAACATCTCTTGCATAATTTTTATGTTCTTTTTTCTTGAAGTTATTTTTCTTTTTCAATCTGCACATCCTGCAAGGCAAATAATCTTTAGGAACATCTTCAAATTTTATTATTTCAGCATTAGGTGTATTTAGAGCAAATTTACAATCAAGAGAATGAACCTTTCGAGTACGACTGTTATAACTGACAAGATTCAAAGTCTTTGCATAATTTATATTCTTTTTAACAACTTCAAAATTATTTTTTGTAATTGCATAGCCATATTTTATTAGATTCAATTCATAATCTGAATTATCACAAAGAATAAAATGTTCTTTATTACTTTTATCTTTTTCAATTTTAATTTTTTTACCCAAAAGAACATTTTTAGCATAAAAATCTGCTAAGTAAGATAACCTGAGATTATCAATTTTCGAAAATCTATCATCAGAGAAATTTAGATGATAAAGAGCAATGTGCTCATCCTCATCACAAATTTTATTCTTGTTCAAATCAACAAAAAACTCTGAAGCATTTATCACCTTCAAAACTTCATAGCTATCTTCCCTCTTAAAACAAAAATAAGAAATCAAGAGAAAAGCTATAAGCAAAATTATTACAGAAAAGTTTTTCGAAAAAATATTCATAACGCAATTATAAATTTAAACTACTAATAAGTAAATTTAGATTAATATTTTGGCACACAGAAATAAATACAGTAAAATTTACTTATGAAGAAAGTTTATGCCTACATACATACACACTGGGACAGAGAGTGGTATAGAGAATTCGAAGAATTCAGACTCAGACTGGTTGAAGTAATTGATGATGTACTAAAAAAGCTATCAAACAACGAAATTCCAGCATTTTATTTTGATGGGCAAACAAGTGCTCTCGATGATTATCTTGAAATAAGACCTGAAAACGAAGAATTAATAAAAAGCTTTATCAAAGAAAAAAGGTTATTCATTGGACCATACTACTGTTCAACTGACAGTTTTCTCATAGACCGAGAATCGCTTATCAAAAATCTCCAGATAGGAATAAAAGAATCAGAAAAATTTGGCTGTAATGACTTCATTGCATACCATGCCGACACATTCGGGCACAGCAGGTTTATTCCGGAAATAGTAAAATATTTTAAAATTCCTTATTCTATGTTCTGGAGAGGTCTTGGAGAACTTGAAGCAGAATTTCTTTTCAGAAATTTAAAAACAACTTATCTTATAGAAGGTTATTTTCATGACTATTTCAATGCAAATGTCAGTTATGAAAAAAAAGCAGAAATGCTAAAAAGAACACTAGACAGAATTTCAAAATATTCAACAGAGAATATACTTCTTCCTCTTGGTGCCGACCACATGAAGTGTCCGGATAATCTTGCAATCCAACTTAAAGAAGTAAATAAATATTTAAAAGGCTATAAAATAATATTATCTACACCGTTTGAATACTTGAATAGTGTCAAAAATTCATACCAAAAAAGAGTTGATTGTGAATTTAGGGATACAACGAGAAACTTTATTCTTCCCGGAGTTTATTCCTCAAGAATTGATTTAAAACAAGAAAATGCTAAGCTTCAATGGAAACTCGCCAGAATAGTACAACCTTTACAAGCAATAACAAACTTTTTAAACCTATCTGCAAATTTTCAGAGTTATACAGATTATTTATACAAAAAACTGCTCAACAACCACCCTCATGACAGCATTTATGGATGCAGCATAGATAATGTGCACAAAGAAAATAAAGTGCGAAATCTAACAGTCTCAGAGGGCTCTGATGCAATATTAAATTCAATCAGAAGAGATTTGTGTTCTGACAATTCTTTATCGGTAATAAATATTTCAAATTATAATTTTAGCGGTGCACTAAAAATAACAAGTGAGAAAAAACTTGATAAAAAATTTAATGCACAGCTGATTTCAAAAAGAAAAGGATTCCCTCTTCTAAAGGTATATGACATTAATCAGGTTCCAATCACAGAAGACTATACAACTTTATATGAATACCTTATTGATATTAAAGAAATACCTGAATTTTCACTAAAAACATTAAAAGAATCTGATATAAACAAATCATCGTCTTTGAAAATATCTGATACTACAATTGAAAATAACTATATTAAATTATCAGTAAAAAACAACAAAATTGAAATTTATGATAAAACAAAAAACAAATTGTACAAGAACTTTATCAGCTTTACGGACAAAGCAGATATTGGTGACAGTTATAATTTCGGCGCACTAAAAAATGATATCCCATTCCAATCAAAAATAATAAAAAGCAAAATTAAAAAAAGCGGTCCAATCAGAAGCACTTTAGAAGTTCAATTTGCATTAGATATACCCTCAAAATCAACAGAAAAAGGGCGTTCAAAATCAATCAAAAAACATATTCTGAAGCTTCTTGTCACTCTGGAAAATCAAAATAAATACATAGAGTTCAATCTTGAATATGAAAACAAATCACTTAATCACATTCTTCAGGTAGAATTTAACCTTGAAAATAAAATCACTGAAACGGAATCAGACGATCTTTCAGGAATCATAAAAAGAAAATTTGATCCGGAATATGACATATATAAATTAATCCCCGCTCCAAGGGGAATTGAGCTAAAATTAAATACAGCACCATTACAAAAATTTGTTTATACACAGGGAATAGGAATAATTACTGAAGGCCTACAAGAATATGACATTAGAAAAAACAAGCTTGCTCTAACACTTTTGAGAGCAACAGGAACTATTTCAAACCCACATAATCCAACCAGAGGAACCCCGGCAGGACCGCCGCTTTTGACTCCTGATTTGCAAATGCAAGGCAAAAATGGTGCCAGATTTGCAATTTGCTTTGCAGACAATGTCAATGAGCTTGAAAAACATACAGAAGCTTTTTATCAATCAGCCTTATTATTCTGTGCAGAATTGAAAGATGAAAAACTTCTTGAATTTAATAACAAACACATACAAATCAGCACAATTAAAACAAACAAATATGGGGATTTGATTATCAGATTTGTAAACAAGTCAGAAACGAAAGAAAAGTTGAATTTCAATACAAAATTGGAAAACAAAGGTATTTATGTAACTGATGCAATGGAAAATATTGCAAATAAATATGAAAATCAAATTATAATGCCAAATTCATTTTTAACAATAGCAATAAAAAAAGCTTAACAAAATATCCAATTTATTTTTCACAAGTTTTTTTCTTGTCAATCATATCACAAGGTGTCATAGTCCAAACTTTAATATTATATTTTTTAGCAACAGCATTTAAACGTTCAAAATATTTCATATCTTTTTGAGGTTTCTCCATAATCAAAACAACACCAGCCTTTTTGCCTGTACAATGAGAATAATACAAAGATTGACCAATTGATTCAGCCCATTTATAGGCAAAATCAAATTCAATCGCATACTCATCAGTCACACAATCAACGCGAACACTATCCGGCAGAGTAACCTCTGTTAGACCTTTATTCGCTTTACACCATTGATTTTGATATTCTTTCTCTAGATATTGATGAGAAGCAAATACAGGTGTTGCTAAAAATAAAATGATAGAAATCAAAAAAATTCTCATTAATCACACCCGCAAGAAGGACTCAACGAACCATCACAACATACTGCACGGCCATGGCTGCAACCGCAAACACCTCCATGATGAGAACAACAGCCTCTTCTAAAAAAATCATTGTTAATTTTTATAACAGCAAAGCAAGCACCGCTGCAAAAGAAGAACAGAAAACAAACCGCTAAAAATTTTTTCATACAGACCCTTTCCTATTGGAATATCTGTAATTTATCAAAAGTTCGGCATAAAAGTATTACACAAACGGAAAAATCGGAATGACAGGATTTGAACCTGCGACCCCCGCGTCCCGAACACGGTGCGCTACCAAACTGCGCTACATTCCGATTTGTTATTAAAATTTATTTGGGGTATTTATAAAAAATTCGGAACGACAGGATTTGAACCTGCGACCCCTACCACCCCAAGGTAGTGCGCTACCAAGCTGCGCTACGTCCCGATTTCATAAAAAATTTTTTGAATGTGCTATATATTTATTTTAATACAAGAAAATAAAAAATAAATCCCTTTTTTTTGAATTAATACAAAAAAGTCCTGTCCAAAACTGACAGAACCCTTGCAATCTTTAATCTCTTCCCTATTTTCCCAGTGGCTAGTAGCCTAAAACCTAATTTTTAAAACTTTTTCATTCTTCCTAATCTAATAAAATCCTTTTCTTATTCTCTTCCCTGATTTACTCAATCCCCGGAAATTGCCATCACCCCTTTCATTCCTAATTGGCTCCCAATGGACTTCCAACAAAATAATCATACAAAGATAAAAGTTCATACACAACTCGAATTTTGTAAAATAAGTTTTACAATTGACCATGCCTCCTAATACAACTGGCTAAAAAATCTTTTTACAAACTTAATAAAGATATATTAAAAAAAAATAAAAAGCCGTGCCACTGCCTATCGACACATACAAAAACAGTTCGTCTAAATATTTATCTCCCTCTCAAAATTCTCTCACCCGAAAGTTAAATCTTAGTGCTGCTTCATTCCTGATCTGACACGGTTCGATTGCTTTCGCCGAAAAAATCTGAGCAATCATAAACAAATATTTGATTTCCTGCTTTCACACTAGCCTCACAGCAGGCTCTGCACCCCGCATAAGCGTTCGGGTCAAGAGATCCGCCAAGTCCCCGTGGAGCACGGCTGATTTATATTTTATCGTAAAAAAAACAAGCTTGCAATTGTTTTATGCAATTATCTTTTCATATAAGAAAAATTATATTTTGTATTCGCAAGTTTGACATTTGGATTTTCAATTTTCCCTTTGAATGACGGGAAAGCATTACCCCTAAAATCCTTTTCACGAACAAGTATCAAACCTTTTTTGTCAAGCTCAATATCTCCGATTCTGTGACCTTTATCATCAACATGTTCAATTCTTGCCCCGTCTTTAACCATGTAACGTTCAGACTTGTTCAAAGCATTTACAAAAACTGTTCCACTGGGCAAGCCCATTGGTAACCCCCCAAGTTTAATGCTATCCATATATGCTTTATCACCTCTTTGCCAAGGTTCTGAACCATATGCACTGTTATGCAAAACTACAATTGAATCTGTTTTGTCATTATATCGATAAAAAGCAATTGCATTACCTTTATTTGTTAACGGCTGTTGGTATAGTTTTATTGTTGCACCATTAACAAGAGCTGATGCTGCTAAATCATTTCTTATATTTCTGATTTTTGAAATATTATCATAATGTTTTTTTATAAATTTATAATTTTCATTATTCAACCAATCCCATCTTAAAGCATTTCTGTTTTCTTGTTTTTCATTTTTACAAGCAGTTTCCCAGCCTGTCATACCAAGTTCATCTCCAGCATATGTGGTCGGGTTGCCTGGTAAACCGACCTGAGCAAATGTAATTGCCTCATTTTTTTCTAATGCAAAAGATACAAGATTTTCAAGAATATCAGCTTCTAACTTTTCCACTGAAGATTTATTTTCATTAGCAAATTTTTTAAATTCTGGATTTATTTCTTTTGCCAATTTTGTAATTTCTTCAATAGTAAAATCAAACGGTCTGACTCCGAAGTTTTCGTTGTCATATTCTTTGAATTTACCATTTATTTTATAAGCACCTTCAGAAATCATTCGTAAAGCTTCCCTGTATGAAGTTTTATATGCTTCACCTAGATTTTTAAACTCTTTGGAGGAATTCAACGCATCATCGAAAATTCTTTTCGCTTCTTTCATCTTATCAGCATTGAAAGCACCTACATTCATTGATAAAAGATGATTTATTCTTGGTTTGTCCTGGTTTCCAACAAATCTGTGCGCATAATTTATATGTTCAGCAAAACCTGAATCTTTATATTTGCCAAACTGCTCTGAAATTGTCTTATACATATCAGAACTATTATTTCCATCCGCATTTTGACCATATACAGAAGGCAAAGTACCATAGAACCAATCATAATCAGAAAGAGTTGTAAAACCGGTTTTTTGAAGGAACTGTGATTTCGGTAAGTCACTATCATTTATATCTGTAAGCTCACCAATTGTATAAGATTTTGGATTGTATTCTCTAACACCCTTATTGAATTTATTCCAGAAAGACAATACAAAATTCAAATTATCTTTTTTAGATACATAACCAGCTTCTTCAGAATCCCAATCAGCGACATCTTTTGCTGCATCTATTCTCCAATCAAGACCTGATTCTGTTTTTTCAACAATTAATTTTGCAACATTAACCGCATCTGAATCGATTTTTCCGATTCTGTTATAAATGCTGTCAACAAATTTTGCCTTTGCATTATCATCAATATTATTAAGACCGTTTTTAATTTTATTAATTAATGACCTAGCTATATCTTCAGGAGATGTTTCATATTGCAAACCTAAATAACAAGTATCAACTTTGTTCAATTTCTTAACATCATACTCTAACATAGACTCGTTTTGTTCCGGTTCAATTTCAGGAACCAAAGCAGAAACAATAAGAAACTTTGCTATATCAGAAGCAACAAGAGAATATACCTCTTTACCTTGTTGAGTCAATTCATTGTTTGCATCGAGGTAAGAAATGCCTGTTTTTTCCTGTAAAGCTTTCATAATGTCCATTGCCTGAGCAGTCATTTCTTTTGCATAAACATTATCCATAGATTTATACAAAGTTCTGTATTTTTCAGGCATAAGCTTGTAATATTTATCACCCATTTTGAACATATCAAATCTTGATAAACCAACTGTATCTTCAGTTACTGCAAAGTTTTTTATGTAAGGATAAGCCAGAACTCCATTCAAATCCGGAGAAAATTCAATCGCATCCATTGGATAAGACATCAAACCATCAGTAATAGATTCAGGAAGTTTTTGTGTTTTTAAAGTATAATCACGTTCACCCATCCAGTTTGTGCTGAGTATATTTTCAAGCGGAGAACCTTCAGAACCTTCCTGAGCCAGAACAATTGAAGTCTGAGGAGACAGTTTTCCTTCTTTTATTAAAGAATTAATTGCTGTTTTATAACTATCAACAGAATTGTCCTTCAATTTTTGTGCAATTTCATGTGCAGTATACTCAGTAAGTTTGCGAGACACTTCAGCAGTCCAAAATTTACCTACCTGAATAGTATCATCTTGAACCTGATATTGAGCTGCTTTTATGAGGTCTTTTTTCTCTTTTGAAAGGGTCATTCCATCAAGAATTGATTCAAATACAACAAAACGTTTTTTTGCAATATCACTATTACCGACCCAAAGAGAAACACCACCGTCTTTATTCGACATTTCGAGTTTGAAATTAGGCCATTCTTTCAATGTATTTTTAAATTCAATATCAGGATTATGTTTTTTTACAGCTAGATATTTTTCATAATTTTCTTTAACATTTTTAGGATCAACTCTGCGGTTATAAGCTTGCACAGAATCTTTATAATTTGCTATTTCAAAATTATCTCCGCTGTCTTTGTTTTCATAAACATTAAACTTTTCATCACCATTCATCTGTGATTCTGAAGCAAGCCTGTCATCGAAAACTTGAATATATGTAGGCTTCTGTGAAGTATAATTTTTATTCTTAATAATTTCAGCTTCTTTGTATGTACCGTCATCGGCTTTTTCAAAAACTATCTTATACGGCGCATTCATAAGCTGAATATGCGTATGTTTTTCAACATCTTCTTGTTTTGAAAGAATACCAAATTTAAAAGGCTGATTACCAATATCCTTTGTCTCAAACATATAAATAAATGGACTGTCCTCACCAAAATTCATCATATCAGCCAGATGAATTCCTTCCAGTCCTTCATTAACAAACGCACCGTCAGCAGTCCAGCTCATGTTATGTTTATAAAGGTTAATCATCAACTTATTAAAATCAGAGAGATTACCAAGATTGTTTGTTATTTGATAAGGGTTTGTCGTCCAATAGCCATGGCTTGATTTGTTATCCTGACCAAAAATCGGTGTACCAAGAATATTTCTTACGCCTGCTTTATAGAGGTCATCAATTTTTTCATTGACAGTGTTCAATGTTCCACCTAAAAGGTTAAAATGATTCCTTTTTACACGTTTTGAAAAATCGTTTATATTAAATGAGTCAATCAGTATGTGTTCAATTTGTCGTGGTCTTTCGGGATTAGAGCGTTCAAGAGGCATAGCAATATTGAATTCACCATCTCTAACATAATTATCTGTAAAGTCAGTTTTTCCAGCCACTTTAAATTTGTACCCGAGAACCTGATTTTTCTCAAGATTTAAAGAAGATGCTGGTATAACAACAGAATTAAAGCCATTAAGTTTTTCGCCCCATTCAAAAGGTTTTTGAACAAGTTTGTAATCTCCATTTTTATCAGTAGACATTACAGCAAGAATCAAAGTCGTACCCTCAGGTGCATTTGGAAGGTTAAATTTATAAACATCCTCACCATGTGTGTCCTGTGTTAATATATGTCCTGAGAAAGAAGGATTATGATTGCTATGTTTTACGCTGATAGGGTTAGATACATTGATTTTCTTTGTTAAATTCAAGCCTTCTATATTCACTATTTTAACCTCATAACACACTGACTACTGATATTAATACGAAACAGAAAAAAATTTGCTAATCATGCTGTTTTTTTATATAGATTGTTACAATAACTTAAAGATACTATGATGCAGTAAAATTAGAATAGTCCCTTTCTGGCTAATATTACAGCTATTATACCAGCTAACACTAAAGAAAACAGCAATATTCCAAGAAAAGCAAATTGAGCATGAGCCATAGGAATCTCTACGTTCATCCCCCAGAAACTTGCAACCATTGTCGGTATAGCAAGAATAATTGTTACAGAAGTCAAAAACTTCATAACAATGTTCAAATTGTTAGAAATAATTGAAGCAAAAGCATCCATCATACTCTCTAGAATGTTTCTGTGCATTTCAACCATTTCAACAGCCTGCTTATTTTCAATGATTACGTCTTCAACAAGATCTTCAACTTCTTCATTATATTCCATAAAGTTAGAAAAACCTGCTAGTTTCTTAAATCTGCTGAGTTTTTCGAGAACTCGGCCATTATCTTTCAATGCAGTTGTAAAATATACAAGAGATTTTTGCACATCAAGCAGTTGAAAAAGAGCCTTATTTTTCATAGTTCTTCTCAACTCTTCTTCAATTTTATCAGTATGACGATTAATATGCTCCAAATACCTCAAATAAAATTTTGTTGATCTGAATAGAATCTGAAACAAAAACCTTGTTTTGTCAGAAGTATCAAAGAGTTTTGCAGTATCTTGATTAAAGAAAGAAATAATTCTATTTTCTTTCAAGGAAACAGTAACAATATTGTCCGGTGTCATAATAACGCCCAAAGGCAAAGTATCAAAACTGTTTTCATCCTCCATCATAGGAATATTCGTGATTATCAATAACTTATCATCATCAAGCTCAATACGTGATCTTTCTTCCGAGTCAAGAGAATCTCTCAAAAAGTCAGCATCAATATTCAAAGCAGCAGCAACACCCTTAATTTCATCAGCAGTCGGTTTTATAAGATTAAACCAGGAGCCTTTTTCAAATTCTTCTATGGAAAGTTCTTTTAAGGTTCTGTCTTCCTGTGTTTTAAAAATTTGAAGCATACTACCCGCCAATCACTGTTTCACGTCTTAACAAAATTATTATACAACAATCAAAAAATTTTATATATCATTTGAGCCAAGATAATTATTCATCTTTTCATAATCAAATTCATTTTCCCACTTTGCTATAAAGATTGTAGCAATACAGTTACCGACAAGATTTACGGTTGTGCGTCCCATATCAAGAACCTGATCAATACCAAGTAGAATTGCAACACCAATCAAAGGATAGCCAAGACTGGATAAAGTGCCGGCAAGAACAACAAGAGATGCTCTTGGGACTCCTGCAACACCTTTACTTGTAAACATTAAAGCAAACATAATAATCAATTGATGTTTCAAAGACAAATCAATCCCGACTAGCTGTGTAGCAAACAACACCGCCATTGACAGATATAAAGTGCTTCCATCCAAATTGAATGTATACCCCGTAGGCATAACAAATCCGACAATATTTTTGGGAACACCAAACTTTTCCATCTGTTCCATTGCCTTTGGCAGTGCAGCTTCTGAACTTGCAGTAGAAAATGCCAGCAATGCAGGGTCTTTTAGTGTTCTAATCAAGCCTTTAAACGGAACTTTTACAATATAACAAACCATAAGAATTATAAAAATAATAAAAACGACAAGTGCAAAATATAGAGAAAAAACTATTTTTACGTAATTTTTCAAAATACCTATACCGCTGCTGCCTATTGTGCTTGCAATAGCAGCAAAAACCCCGACAGGTGCAAACCACATGACATATTCGGTAAACTTAAACATGACCTCTGAAAGTGAATTTAAAAAATCCATAATAGGCTTTGCTTTTTGTCCGACAGCACATATAGCAAGAGCAAAAAATAAACTGAATACAACAATCTGAAGAAGATTACCTTCTGCCATAGATTTAACAACACTTGAAGGGAAAATATCCATAACCAGCTGCATCAAAGACGCATGAGAACCTGTTTGACTCATTGCATTCACTGCATCTAAATTTGCAGCCGAAACATTTATAACATTTTCCAATCCCGCACCCGGTTGTGTAAAATGACCTATACCCAAACCAATAGCAAGAGCAGCAATTGTTACAATTTCAAAATAAATAATGGTCTTAAAACCTATTTTTCCAAGACTCTTTATATCACCGTGCCCTGCTATTCCAATAACAAGAGTGGCAAAAAGCAATGGAGCAATTATCATTTTAACCATATTCAAAAACATCATTGCTAGAGGAGAGAGTTTTACAGCAAATGCAGGAAACGCAATTCCTGTAAAAATCCCGAGAATCAATGATATTAATATAAATTTAGTTAATTTAATATTCTGCAAACGACTTTCCTTCTTAATTTCCAAACAATTACCAGTTATTTAAACAGCTCGTTTACAATAATGATATTACTATAAAAATACAGTAATCTCACTTAAAAATTTTTAATAGTGCAAAAAAGAAAATTTAAGCTATTTTCTTGAGGATAGGTCATCTATTCTCTTAGACTCCTCAAGAAAATCATTACTCGATTCTTCATAAACAGAAGCAGCATCTTTTGTTAGACCAGAAGAATGTTTTATATCTTCACCCAAAGATTCTATTTCTCTATTATCAATTTCTTTAATTATTTTAATCTGTTCATTACGTCTTCTCTGTTGTTCCGATTTATCCATTTTTAAATAAGTATTCTGATAGTGATCAAGATTTTTATATTGATTTCTTTGTACAACAACTTCTACTCTTCTATTTTTTGCAAAATCACTTTTGCCTTTCCCGTTTTCAGCAGGACGTGTATCAGCATAGCCGACAGCAGATAACAAATCAGGCAAAATTTTAAATTTGTCTATAAAATATCTTACAATTGATGCTGCACGGGCAGAAGAAAGCTCCCAGTTAGAAGGATAAATTTCACTATTAATAGGAGCACTGTCAGTATGCCCTTCAACTCTTATAGAATGCATTGCAAACTTTTCAACAATAAGTTTTCCAATTTTTTCAAGTTTTTTCAATGCATCATCACTAAGTTGTGCTGAACCCGATTTAAAAAGAATATTGTTGTCATTCAAAATAATAACGAGCCCTCTTTCATCAATAGAAGCATTTATACCTGAAAGTTCACCTGATTTTGTCATATCATCAAGTTCTTTCTTTATCTGTTCATAAGATTCCTGTTCATATCTAGGACTTATATATTCCATCATCAGAGAATCAATCATTGAATTAGCAGAGCTTTCATCCAGAAGAGAATTACCAGCATTCATAACTCCGCTTCCTCCATCCCAAAAGGACTGCATACTGAATGCTTTTTTTAAAGACTCCTCAACTTTTTTAAATTCATTAACATTAATCTGAGACAAAGCATAAAGAACAACAAATGTAGCAAAAAGAAGTGTCATAAAATCAGCATAAGACACAAGCCATCTTTCTAAATTTTCATGTTCTTCCGGTTTCTTTTTTCTCGCCATAAAGCTATGCTTCTTCCTTCATATGACTATCAAGAATATATGCCTGTAACTTACGTTCTATCAAAGCAGGGCTTTCTCCAGCCTGTATTGCAAGTATACCTTCTATAATCATTTCTTTTTTCAGAAAAACTTTTTTAAACTTAAATTTGAGTTTTGTTGATATAGGAATAAAAATCAAGTTAGCAGCCCCTACGCCATAGACAGTTGCAACGAAAGCAACTGCAATACCTGCACCAAGCTTTGAAGGATCTGATAAATTTTGCATAACCTGAATCAAACCCAATACAGCACCAATGATACCAATAGTGGGAGAAAACCCTCCGGCAGATTCCCAAACTTTTGCACCACCGTTAACCTTTTCTTCAAGTAAGGAAACTTGGGTTTCCATCATTTGTCTTACAAGTGCAGGATCTGTTCCGTCAGCGACAGCTTCCAGACCCATTACCATTAAACTGTCTGAAGCAGTTCTTGCTTCTTTCTCCAAAGAAATAGCACCTTCTCTTCTAGCTTTTGTCGCAAATTTTATCAACTCAGCAATAACATCGTCAAAAACAACATTCTCGCCCATAAAAACATCTTTCAAAAGAACAACCGCATTTTTAAGCTCAACAACAGAAAAACTAAGTAAAACAGCACCACCTGTACCGCCAAAAACAATAAAAGCAGCTGTAATTTGCAAAAGCTGTCCGACATTTCCACCTTCGAGAGCCTGTCCTATTAAGATACATACAATCCCAAAAAATACGCCGATTAATGAGGTCAAATCCATCTAATCTAATCTCCAAATATATTATTATATAATATTAAATAATAATATCCTCTTCTTGAAATCCTATATTTAACTTAGATTAATTAACATTAGCCTTAGCCGAAAGACTTATCGGTGGTGCTTGCAGATAAAGTGGCTTTAATTTTGCCCAATAAAATTCATCTTTAAGAGTCTGAGATTTTTTTACCTTTTTGTATACTATCTTATTCAAAAACAATCCCAACTCCGGCTTTTCATTAGAAAATATAACTGACTCATAACCGAATTGTTCAAGAACATTGTGAGTTGACAAATCTGAAATAATAAAAGAATTATAAAAATCCATTTTCAGCATTATAGACTTATCCACAAGCGATGGCTTCTGAATTTCATTTCCGTCTTTATCATAAACTGCTGTATAAAACTGATTTTTCCTGGCATCCATAACAACAATTGCATCTTTAGATGAATTATTCATATAAGACAATATTTCCATAGAACTAACACCTACAAGAGGCAGTTCAAGCTGTTGAGCAAAAACTCTTGCTACCGTAACACATGCTCTGATTCCGGTAAAACTTCCAGGTCCTACATTTGTGCCAACAACATCAATGTCCAGCATCGTTATTTTATTCTCTTTTAAAACAGAAACTATTGTAGGCATTAAAAAAGCAGAATGATATTTCTCATTATGATTTTCAATTATTTCCGAAGATAAAATTTCTCCGTCTCTGCTTAATGTAACATATGTTTTATCAAGACTGGTATCAAAAGTTAAAATTTTCACTTCTGCATTCCTTCCAAAATCTTTTTGTAATTATCACCGGAAGCGTTAAAAGTAAACTTACGTTTATTTTCATCAATATATTCAATACTTATTTCAATTCTATCAAAAGGCAATTCAAAATCAGAAAATTCAGCCCATTCAACAAAAGTCAACACTCCGTCGCGGGAATATTCAGTCAATTCATCGATAATAGTTTTAACACCTTCTCTTTCAAGACGGTACAAGTCAAAGTGATAAACCGGCAATATACCTGACAAATATTCATTAATAATAACAAAACTCGGACTTGTTACTTTTTCTTTTACATCCAAATGTTTAGCAACAAGCTTTGTAAAAGCGGTTTTGCCTGCACCTATATCACCATAAAGACAAACAAAAGCTCCGCTATTTTTAACTGCTTTTGCAAATTTTTCAGCAATAATATTAGTTTCATCTAAGTTATTAACGGTGATTGTAAAAATCTTTTCCATATAAAAAGAATAACATGAATAAAATTGAAAAATAAAAAAAGAACCTTATATAAAGACATATGAAAAAAATAATTTTAATAATTTTATTAATAATATTATTCTGGATTCCTGCAAAAGAGGTGAATGCAGAAGGCATGGTCTTAAAAGCAGGCGTTTCTCTCTCCGATCAAGTGCCGAAAGGCTTCTTCGGAAGCTGGAAAATAACATCAGTCATGACGTACAGCAACAATCCTAAAATCTTTAACGAAACAACTGTCGACTACTGGAACTTATCTAAAATCGGAGACGTCATTACATTGTCAAATCCTGTTTCTGGAGCAGAGGCTTCGGTAACTGTTGAGGACGTGAAAGGTAATCAGATAAAATTTACTCATGTAACAAAAGGGCGTAACGGAAAAATGACAGAAACTCCGACTTTAACATTAAATGGTGAAAATTTTTATGGAACTGATAAAATAGTAGTTGAAAAATACAAATATGGCGAACTAATCAGTTCAGACACCGTTGTTTACAAAATCAAAGCTGAAAAACTGTCAGGAAATTCAGCAAAGTCTATATTTATGAGTGAAAAATAAAATTTAGAATCAGATTTGGAGAGAGATTTACGATGAGTGAGAAGAAAAAACTGGAATATGATGTAATAATTTTAGGCGGAGGTCCGGCAGGCATATCAGCAGCAATTTACGCATCAAGAGGTGCCGCTTCAACCGCAATAATTGATATTTCAATGCTGGGTGGCCAGCCGTCAAATTATCTTGAACTTGAAAACTATCCGGGATTTGGAAAAATCGGCGGATACGACATGATGGAAAAATTTGAAGAACATGCTGATATGTTTGAAATAGCCAAATATCCTATGCAGGAGATTGAAAAAATTGACCTCCAATCATCACCTAAAATTATTGAAACCAGAGAAGCTATTTTTGAAGGAAAAACTATTATCATCGCAACAGGTGCACAAGCAAAAAAACTCGGCATTAAAGGAGAAAAAGAGCTTTTGGGCCGAGGAGTAAGCTATTGTGCAGTTTGTGACGGTGCTTTTTACAAAGACAAAACAGTTGCGGTAGTCGGAGGCGGTAATGCCGCAGTAGAAGAAGGATGCTATCTCACAAAATTTGCAAAAAAAGTTTATATTATACACAGAAGGGATAAACTCAGAGCAGACAAGATTGTTCAAGACAGAGCTTTTAAAAATGACAAAGTAGAATTTATCTATGATACTGTTCCTGTTGAAATTCAAGGTCAAGACAATGTCGAAACTTTGGTATTAAAAAACGTAAAAACAGAAGAAGTAACCAATCTTCAAACAGACGGAGTTTTCCCTTACATAGGTTTCAGCCCTAATGTTGAACAAATCAACGGACAACTTGAACAAGATTCTGCTGGATTTATTGTAACAAACGACTGTATGCAAACCTCTGTTGACGGTGTATTTGCAATCGGTGATGTCAGAACAACACCTTTGAGACAAGTTATCACAGCAGCAGCAGATGGTGCAGTTGCAGGATGTTTTGCTGTTAAGCATCTGGAAGAAATCAAAGAAAAAACTCTTGCTTAAACAAATAACAACAGCTATTGATGCATTATGTCAGATTCTGATTTAAAAATGGTCTGACTATGTAATATTAAATGTTAAAGATTAGTTATAAAAAGAAATCGTATGTCATTTATTGTAAAATATAACTATGATGAAAAAATTATTACTAATCTTTTTCATATTTATAATTCACTTACTTAACTGTGTATCAGCCGAAGAAGTATTAAAGATAAACTCAATTAATTTTGATAATTCTGACAATATTATTTTTCTGACAGCAGCATCTAAAGTGATGTATATAAACGTCAAATCAATGAAACTGACAAATCCTAACAGAATTTCATTTGATATTGAAAATGCTATACTCACAAAGCCAAATAGCAGCTGGACACTTAGAAACAGTGCTATGACACAGGTAAAGTTGTCACAATTCTCAACGAATCCGAATGTTGTCAGGATGGTAATAACTTATAATAAAAACTTTAATGTAAACAAACTCAAACTCTATCGAATAGACAACAACCTTGTTTTTGCATATGACAAAAAAACTTTTAATAAAAACTTCTTAAGTTCAGTGTACAATGATGAAAAAGCACCTGTAAATTATTATGAATACACAGTTATATCAGAAGATGCAAAAATTACATCCACAGCTGAATCACAAAATTATGTACGCTCACCTGAAGCAATAGAAGTTCAAAAAGCATTTAATAACAAAAATGAACTGATAAAAAAATCACCTGAAACAATAACAGTTTCAACCCCTAAAACACAAAAACTAAAAAGCAAATTTTATGTAAACCGTATAGATGTAAAAAGAGGTAACGCACTTATACGAGGTATAGGTACAATTTCTGTTGAAAGTCCTTTTGTTGTAACAAACCCAACAAGACTTGTATTTGACATGCCGAACACATACGTTGCTCAAGAAATAAGAAACAAAGAATACGTCCTAGGTGAAAATGAAACAATAAAAATAGGTCAGTTTGAACCGACAAAAGCCCGTGTAGTTGTAACAAGCGAAGATGTAGATAAGTTCAGACCGATTTATTCATACGATGGGCAAAGCATTTTTCTAGCACATGACGACAGAATTCTTGGAATGAAACTTTATGATAGAACCTCTGCAATATACAATTATAGTGCCAAAAAACTGAGTGATACCACTGATGTTCTCCATTTTATATTCACAGAACCTATTATTCATTCAATCAAAAAATTTAATAACCGTGTGGAAATAAACTTATATAACTCATCAGGCTTTGATCATGAAGCATTTAAAAGAAATCTTAACTCCGAATTTCTGGCTAAACTAAGAACAGACAAGCTTCCTTATGTCGGCATAAAAATAATAATCCCAATAAAAAAGACAACAACTGTCGACTATCAGCAAAGTTTTGACAATAAACAACTTCGTCTGGTATTTGTAACAACTAAAGAAACCGAAATAAAGACAAGTCCAGCTCCTGCTGTTATAAAGAAAAATCCAAACGTCAAAACAATCATTATTGACGCCGGTCATGGAGGTTCAGATGTTGGTGCAACAAGAGAAGGAATCTATGAAAAAGATATAACTCTGGATATTTCTAAGAGATTAGCCGCTTTACTTAAGAAAAAGGGCTTTGATGTCGAAATGGTCAGAACAACAGACGTCTATGTATCTCTTCAAGATAGAGTCTCTTTTACAGAGAAAAACAAAGGTGATTTATTCGTGAGCATACACGTAAACTCTAGTGTAACACCTGAAGGAAACGGATTGGAAACACATTATTACACACCACAATCTTATGACTTTGCCCAAGCAGTACACAAAGAATTTGCATCTGCAATAAAAGCAAAAGACAGAGGATTGTTTAAGTCAAAATTTTATGTTATTAATCATACTACATGTCCTTCAATTCTTGTGGAAACAGGCTTTATTTCAAATCCAGAAGAAAGAAAAGAACTCTTAACGCCGGAAAGAAAACAAAAAACAGCAGAAGCAATAGCCAAAGGCATTTTAAAATATTTAGGCAAAGATTAGTTTATGGAAGACAAAAAATATAAAATAAAAAATGCCCCCATTGGGGTAATGGATTCGGGTGTTGGAGGTTTGACTGTGCTCAAACAGCTTCTTGATATTTGCCCGAACGAAAAATATTTATACTTCGGTGACACTAAAAATTTGCCCTATGGTGAAAAAAATAAAACAGAACTGGTTAAAATAGTTAAAGAAATATATGATTTTTTCCAACAGCAAGGCGTAAAAGCGGTTGTAATGGCTTGTAACACCTCGTCTGCTACCGCATATGACGAATTAAAAGACGATTATGACTTTGATATTTATCCTTTAATACAAGTAGTTTCAAAATGTCTCTCAGCTGACAAAAACCTGAAAAGAATAGGCGTAATGGCAACACAAGCAACAGTAAACTCAAAAAAATATACAACAGAACTAAAAAAAGGCAACCCTAAAATTGAAGTTATTGAACAAGCATGTCCATTATGGGTACCAATTGTTGAAAAAAAGATAAAAAACTATGATGAAAAAAATATAATTATGCAATATCTGGACAAAGTGCTTGATTTTAATCCACAAAAAATTATACTCGGATGCACTCACTATCCTTACCTGTTAGAAACTTTGTCCAAGTATGCCCCTAAAAATTTATTCATAAATCCGGCAAAACTCTTTGCTAACTATATAAGAGAAAGTCTTCAGGAAAAAGGACTTCTATCAGAAGCAAACTCCGGCTCTGTCGAATATTTTGCAAGTTCAAACCCTGACGGATTTAAACAAAATGCAGAACTATTTCTTACAATTGACACTCTGCCACATCTGATAGAATTATAAAAAGCTCTATTAAATTAAAATTAACAGAGCTTTTTAATTATTTAAAATTATTCACTTTAGAATTGATTTGCAATCTCAAAAGGAGTTTCTGAAACATGAGATGAAGCATCAATTTTTCCTCTTTTCAATTCTGAAAAAGATGCTTTAGTTGAATGGAAAGCCTTTTTCAAAAACTCATAAGCAACTTTTGGATCACATTTGTCACCGCATGTAAACAAATCAACAGCAGCATAACCCAATTCCGGCCAAGTATGAATAGCCAAATGGCTTTCTGAGATAATAACAACACCGCTCACACCGTGCGGACTAAACATATGAAAACATTTTTGTACAATTGTAGCACCACACTCCAGTGCAGCATCAATCATAAGACTCTCAACTTTTTGAGAATTATTCAAAATATTCGGGTCACATTCAAAAAATTCAGCCAAAACGTGCTGTCCAAGATACTTAGCATTTGTATCAACATGATATACGTTTGAAGCCGTCATAGATTTAGTCAATTCATTTATCTCCTTTTCTATTACCAGTGTAATTTTTACAATTAAAAATATATTACTATAAAAATTCAAAAAAATTAAATTTTGCTTAATTTCTAATAAATTTCTTAATCTTTCTAAATATAATAGAATATATTTGCATTTTTGTTTATTATACACTTAGAGAAATCCTTCAAATAATGGAAATATCTAATAAATTTTACGTAGAGCCGAGGTGAATATGAGCAAAATTCTTGTTGTTGATGATGATGAAGCAATCAATGAGCTTATAAAAATAAATCTTGAACTTTTGGGCTATGAAGTTATTACGGCAAAAGACGGAATTCAAGGCTTCACCCTTGCAAAACAAGAAACACCTGATCTTATTATTCTTGATGTAATGATGCCTGATGTAGACGGATACACAGTAGCAAAAAGGGTAAGAGAAAACCATTCAACAAAAAATATTCCTATCTTAATGCTTACTGCACTTAATATGCTTGAAGACAAAGTTAAAGGTTTTGATTTAGGAGTTGATGACTATCTTGTCAAACCTTTTGAGATGGAAGAATTGAGAGTCAGAATCAGAGCCTTGTTAAAACGGAACAATTCAATACCTGAATCACTAGCAACAAAAGAAATTTTGACAATTGGTGATATCACACTCCTGCCCGAAACTTATTCTGTAAAAATTCTTGATAAAACAGCAAAACTTACCCCTATTGAATATGATATACTCAATCTTCTTGTACAAAATCATGATTATATGGTACCTTCTTCTAAATTTCTTCAAGAAATATGGGGATATGCACCAAATGACGATGTAGAAACGATAAGAGTTCACATAAGACATCTCAGAACCAAAATTAAAAAAATTTCAAATGGAAAAGAGTATATTGAAACTATTTATGGTGGAGGATACAGACTTTTGCCCCAGGGAAAATAATACAAATATGAAGACATCAGCACTATTGAAGAAAATAATACTTCGGTTTTTAATCTAATTAATAAACAGGAATCAAACTATATTTATGTATAAAAAAATTCTATATATTTTAATAATTTTTTTAATCAGTTTCACTTTGTACAATTTCTTATCCAAACAATCCGTAAATACAGCGAAACAACCTGATTATGACAATACATATTTGATTAACAAACAAACAACTGACCCAAAAAGATTATTCTTAAAAACCTGGAGAATTATAAAAACAAAATATTATGACCCTACACTGAATGGACAAGACTGGTCAAAATGGAACAAAAGATATGTTGACCAGATAAAAACAAAAGAAGATGCATATGTTGCAATAAATACAATGTTAGCAAGCCTAGATGACCCATACTCCAAGTTTTTAAACCAGGAAGAATATGCAGAACAAACAACAAACATTGATGCAAAAATTGTAGGTATAGGCGTAAATATAATGTCCATTGCAGGAAAAATCATCATCATAAGCGTTGTTGAAGATACTCCGGCATATAAAAGCGGAATCAAAGCAGGAGACATAATTTTAAAAGTTGCAAATACAGATGTAAGCGGAAAAACAATCAGCGACGTAGCCTCTTTAATAAGAGGTGAGATGGGCTCATCAGTTAAACTTGAACTTTTAAGAAACAAACAAAAAATATACAAAACTATAAAGCGTGACGAAATAAAAATAAAGAATATAAAAGCAGACGTGATAGACAAAAACATTGGTTACATCCAAATTGTCAGCTTCTTAAGTTCTGACATGACTACTGAATTTATTGAAGCAATAAACAAAACACAAAATTGCCCGGGATTGATTCTTGATTTAAGAGGCAACACAGGAGGGCTTATGCCTAATGCCGTAATAATAGCAGACATGCTCCTGACACAAGGACACATTGTCAGTGTAGTTGACAGAGATAAACAAAAATCTGACATAGATGCCCAAACAAAACCCTACGCAATTGATAAACCTGTGGTAGTCTTGATAGATGAAGGAACAGCCAGTGCATCAGAAATTTTAAGCGGTGCACTGAAAGACAACCACAGAGCAATTCTTGTAGGGAAAAGAACCTTCGGAAAAGGAATGATACAAAAAATTTATCCACTGCCCAATCAGACCGGAATGAATCTGACAATTGCCAAATATCTGACCCCCAAAGGATATGACATTAACAAAAAAGGCATCACTCCGGACTATGAAATAGAATATACACAAAAAGACTTCTTAAAAGACAAAGATCCTCAAATGGATGAAGCAAAGAAAATTATAAAAAAACTTATAAATACCCGCCATGAAATAGCCAAGGCAGGCTAGCAAAAAAATTTTTTGAGATATTTTATAAAATTGTAATTAAAAAAATTATACAATATGAAAATACAACTAAACAGATATAATTTTTACTATTCAAACAAAACAATAAACAAATCACAAATTCCTTTCGGAATAAGTGCAACAGAAACAGCAAAACTTTCATTTGACCTTGACAGGTATGAAAGTTCAATGACTTTTTTCCCTGAATACACAAAGTTTTTTCTTGAAAATATTTCATCAGTCAGAACTAAAGGAACAAAAACCATTCTTGATGTAGGCTCAAATCAAGGAGAGTTGACTAGAAACATAAGAAAATTCTACCCGCAAATTAAGACAATAAATCTTGATTTGACTAAAGAATTACACAAAATAGCAAAAGAAAAAGATAAAAATCAGAAACTACACAAAAATGTAAAATATATGACAGGAAATGCAATGAAAATGCCTGTGTTGAACAATTCAATTGATGCTATTTTATTTTCAAGAGTAATACACGAAGTATACTCTTATGATAGTGAAGCACTTAATGCAGAAAAATTTTCTATTGACTCAGTAGAAAGAACTTTTTTAGAGGCCGGTAAAAAATTAAAAAGACACGGACGAATAATAATGAAAGATCCTGCTAAACCTGAAGACTACAACAAACTTGTATCAATATCAGACTTTTCAGAAAAAGACAAATTTTCCTTCAAAAATCAAGAAGAATTAAAATCTGCTGATGTTACAAAACTAAAAGGAATAAATCTTTTGAAACGGTTCTGTATAGAATTTGAACCGGCAGATGGTTATTATATTTTTAATGAAAACTCCTGTATTATGCCTAAATGGCTCGCATCAGAATATATAAGACACAGAAAATTCAACGATACAAAATTGCATTGGGCAGATGAAATTAACGAACAATACGGCATAATGACAAATAAAGAATATAAAAAACTTGCTGAAACTCTAGGATTTAAAATCATAAAAGCTGAACACAATTTTAAAGAAGACAACAATAATTTTTATGCAATAAATAATGAGTTCAAAATATTTGATATGTCAGGAAAAGAGCTTATTCAATCAGAAGAATTTCCTGTTGACCAATATTTAGTTCTTGAGAAAAAGTAATCTGACCAAGTTTGATTTCCTTGTTCATCAAAAAATTCTCTTAGATATTGAACCATAAATTCATACCTTTTTTGTGCCATCTCTTTCGCAGTTTGTGTAAATAACATAGATTTTATATTCATCAAAACCTCAATTATATAATTAATTGAAGAATCATAACCATTTGGATATTTTCCCTCATAATGAGGCGTTGGAAATCTATCTAAATCAAAAATTTTACGATTTTGCCTTGCACCATAAGCAAAAGAACGAGCTATCGCAATTGCACCAATTTGATCCAGCTTGTCAGCATCAAAAACAATTTTTGCTTCCAAAGTTGAAGGCCTGTTGCCTCTTAAGTATTCCTGCATACTTACAGTTGCAATAATATTGGTGATTTTTTCAATTTTATTGTTTGAAATATCCAGCTCATTCAAAATTTTTTTTGTATTTTGATATTCAAGGTTTTTATTTTTTACAAGTTTGGTATCATCAACATCATGGAGAATTGTTGCTAACAATACAATTTCTGAATCAGCTTCGCATTCATTTTTTAATATATCCTGAGCATTTTTATATACCCGCAAAACATGTTCAAAATCATGTCCGCAACAAAAACTCTTAAAATAATCTTTTGTAAAATCCAGTGCCTTTTCCAATATTATACTCATAAGTCGCCTTAGTCGTAATAATCAAATTCAATATGACCTATTTTTACCACATCGCCTTCTTTGATTCCGGCTTCTTTTAAAGCTTCATAAACATTCATTGACGCAAGAATATTCTGAAATCTATATAACTGATCAATATTTCTTGTATCAGTAACATTTGCAAGTCTGAGTATTTTCCCTCCCTCAACACAATAAGTATTCTTATCTAACTTATATATAGAATAGGCACTGTCATCATTGTCAGTAGCAGCCAAATCTTCATCAAGATCAATTTTGAATTCTGGCTTGGGTATCTCATCAACCTTTTTCATTACAAAGTCCAGAAAAGGTTTTATATTTTGTTTTGTAGCTGCTGAAATAAGAAAAATATCAGAAGTAGCTTCTTTAAACTTGTTGAAATATATTTGCTGAGTTTTTTCATCAACAGAATCTATTTTATTTAAAGCAAGCACTTGATAAAGCCCTGCAAGACGTTCACTATGCTTTTTCAATTCATTATTAATTTTTTCGTAGTTTTCAAAAGGATTTTCCTGAGAAATATCAACAACATGAATTAAAAAACGGCATCTTTCTACATGTCTTAAAAACTCATGCCCAAGCCCAATCCCCTCACTCGCACCTTCAATAAGACCGGGAATATCAGCAACAACAAAACCATCACCTGAAGGCTTTTTCACTACACCCAAATGAGGAACAAGTGTTGTAAAAGGATAATCTGCAATTTTGGGTTTTGCCTCGCTTATAACACTTATTAAAGTAGATTTACCTGCATTAGGCATTCCAAGAAGCCCAACGTCAGCAATTAATTTTAACTCAAGTTCAAGCTCTCTTTCAATGCCCGGCTCTCCCGGTTCACAAAATTGCGGTGCTCTTTTTTGAGCAGTTGCAAATCTACAATTACCACGACCGCCTCTTCCACCTTTTGCAACAAGAACTTTTGCATCAGGTTCTGTTAAGTCTGCAATAATTTTGTCATTTTCAGGATCTTTTACAACTGTACCCAAAGGTACTTTTATATACAAATCTTTTCCGCCATGACCATGCTGTGACTTTGGACGCCCGTTTTCGCCATTCTCTGCCTTAAAAATTGACTTATATTTAAAATCCATCAGTGTTGTCATACTTTCATCAGCAATAAAATATACGTCACCGCCTCTTCCACCATCACCACCGGCAGGTCCGCCTTTGTCAACATACTTTTCTCTTCTCCAGGCAACCGCACCGTTACCGCCTTTGCCTGAAAGAATTTTTATTTTTGCTTTATCAAGAAACATAGCCATAATATTAGACTAACATAAACATAAAATGACAGAATTAATCAATATAGAAGAAATCATCATTTTCATCCTTGTAATCCTCCCACAAAGGAATTTTTTGTTCTAAAAGTGAATTTTTCTTTTTATCCTTATTTTCTTCTTTATTGTCCTCTTTAAGTTTGTCTTTTTTATTCTTTTTAATAAGATTAGCAACATTCATCATTGCGAGAGAATTCAAAGTTGCATTCAATTGTGCACTTCTATCAACAAATTGTGATTCATTAAAAGTCTGACCTTCTTCTTGAATCTCACCTTGCTGGAAATACTCCATACCCGGACTCTGACGATCATCAGCAGTTTTTGCCGCAGTGCCTGATATGTCGCCGCTTTTAAAATTAAAGCTGCCACCGATTCCGAAAAATCCTGCTGAGCGATTATCTACCACCTTGGGCTCTCCTGTGTTTTCTCTCTTATTTATAATGGGACACACTAAATCCCTGATATTATAGTAAACCCCCGCATATTTTTTTTTGCTAGGCTTCTGACGTTATTTTAGATTATATTAACAATTATTTACATCCGCTTAATGATGTAGTATCGGTTAAAAACTAATGCTAATTATAACCCCAGAATAAGAAGCATTCTTACAACAGCAAATTGAACAAATTGAAGAAAAAGCAGTGCAATTATCGGAGAAAAATCCAATCCGCCCAATGCTGGTATAATCCTTCTAAAAGGTTCAAGCACAATATCAGAAACAACAGCCAAAAACCTAAATGGCTGAGAATACCAGTTAATTGAAGGAATCCAGGTGAGAAATATTCTGACAACAATAACCCAAAAATATAAATTAAATAAATTATTTACTATCTCTGCTATGCTCAAAATATTTCTCCCTTACCTTATTTTTTTAAACTCTAGAACCAGCGATGGTTTTTTCACACTCACATTTTTCTCTTTCTTGAGGAAGTTTCTCAATCAAATTGAAAAGTAATGCTTTAAGCTTTTCATTATTATCATTAAATACTTTAATAACTTCGGCATGTTGAACAGGAGGAACCTCACCAACCAGACCGGCATCATAATCTGTAATCAATGAAATATTTAAAGGACACATATCCATTTCTTTTACAAGATATGCTTCTGGGAACTGAGTCATATTAATAACTTCCCAGCCTTGAGAGGTAAAGAATTTTGATTCTGATTTTGTAGAAAATCTCGGTCCATTTATTACAACAACAGTACCTGTTTCATGAACAGTAATTCCCAATTCTTTAGCAGTTTCAACAGCCAGCTGTCTCATTTCAGGACAATAAGGATTAGCCGCACTCACATGAGTAACAATAGGTCCGTCAAAGAATGTCGATTTTCTGCCATCCGTCCAATCAACAAACTGATCACAAATAACAAAATGACCCGGTGCAACATGTTTTTGTAAACTGCCTGCCGCACACGGTGATATAACTCTCTTACAACCTATGGACTTCATAGCCCAGACATTCGCTCTGTAATTAATCAAATGAGGAGGTAAAGTATGATTTCTGCCATGTCTTGGCATAAAAGCAACTTTATGTTTCCCAATTTCACCAATAAAGACACTGTCTGAAGGTGCACCGTACGGTGTTTCGATTCTTACTTCTTCAATATTATCTAAAAATTTGTAAAAACCTGAACCGCCGAATACACCTATATCCGCTAATTTCTTTTTATTTTCCATCTCTTCTCCCCATTATTAATGTATATTACTTCTTGTCATTTAGTTGTGTTTGATTTTGCATCCATTCAAATGCTTTATCCTGATTTCTTGTGTTACAATCACCGCCGTTTGAATTACAAGCAGCTTTACTAGGTACGGTCATTTTTCCATCCTTATATATGTGAATTACATAAGCATTATCAGAACCAGTACCTTCACAATTTGGATCAATTACAGGATTATTAAAGCCTTTGTCATCTACACCTTGAAAATTGTTCAAACAAACACCGGTAGAAAGTCTCATATTAACACCACCTACTTTTTTTCCATTGATTGTAATGCCGTTATTATTCTCACAATTAATGCCGCCAATTGTATTTAGCTGATCTGCAATAAAATAACAAATAGCATTATCTTGGGTTAAAGCAGTACCCTTTCCAGTTTGAGAATCCAAACCTTTTGTTTGTTCTTTTCCATTATCGTCAATATATGTAACCTTAGCTGTTTCATAAGGTTTATATCTAAAATCAATGTGAATACTATCCGGAGTCATTTCAGCAAGCTCTTCATCAGTATAGAAGCTCTGATCATATTTCTTAGGATCATTAATTACATCAGCAATTACAGATTCTAAAGCATGATATGTTTTTATAAACTGGATTTTATCCTTATCAGGATTAACACGATTTATAGCTCTGAGCATGAGCGCCATTACAACACCTATGATTGTAATAGTAATAAGAGTTTCTGCAAGAGTAAATCCTCGTTTTTGAGTATCATTTTTTCGCATATTATTCATTCATAAGCTCCTATCTTTTTTAATGATTATATTCTATATTCCACTAAAATGCAAAAATTATTCTTCAAATATACAAGAAAACAGGCAATTTTTTGTACACATTTGTTTTTATATATATAGGTAGTAAAGTACAGGTAAATTAATTATGGTTAATGGCATCCCACCATCAATGGTTCCTTATCGTTCTTATCAGGACTATCAAGGCTATCCTGCTAATGCAGTAGGAGCAACTCAAATGACAAAAGATATAGCAAGTTATTGTTATGACACACAAAAAGCAAATATATCAAAAACATACAGCTATTTGACATCAGACACAACCCCCAGCTATACTTGGCCGATTATAGGCGTTGTTGTTTCTGCATTATCTCTGCTTACAGTTGCAGCCATAAAAAAAGGAAGACCCTAAGTAATCTTAACAGCAATATTTTGCAAGAAATACAAAAAGATTCATAACCTCAGGAAGTTTTTCATAAGAACTTTTTGATGAAGAAAGTTCAATCAATCCCTGGCGTAAACCTAACATACAGGCGGGACATGTTGTTAGTATAATATCAGCTTTAGTATCAACAAAGCTCTTCGCTTTTTTACGTGAAATTTCCCTTGAAATTTCGCCATTTTGTAATGCAAATTTTCCTGAAAATCCACAGCATTTATCATAATCAGCAGCCTCTACATAGTGCACATTCTCTATATTTTTAATAATTTTCACCACATCACTATCTTCATGACAAGGCATATGAAATGTAATATTCATATGTTTTTTAGACACAAATTTCATAGAGTTTATAAGTTGGATAACACTTATTGTTTTTTGAGCAAGCATTGAAGCTTCTTCTGAACCAACAAAAAGTTTGTAGTCTTTAAGAACAGAATTGCAGGAAGCACAATCTGTTAAAAGATAATCATAGTCATCAGCGAGCAAGGCAAGATTTTTTTGAGCAAGAGATATAAATTTATCAATCATTCCATCATTTAAATAGCTCACACCGCAGCATTCAAAATCTTTTTCTATCAATTCAATGTCTGAAGAATCAAGTATAAATCTGACAGCATCTGCTGTTTCAGAATTTAAAAATTGATTGAAACACCCCTTAAAATAAACAGCCTTTTTTGTTTTCAAAATACTTCTATTTCTATTTTTTAAAGCAAAGTTTTTTCTTGAAAAAGAATCAGCAAGAACAATACGTTTGCCTAAAATACCAAACTTCAAAATCAATTTTTGAAACATTTCTGTTAAGTTGTAAAAATGTGTATATCTTGAAAATTTACAGAACAAACCGCCAATAAACATCACAAATTTAAAAAGAAAATAAGAACACAACAACCTATCAATAAAACTCAATTTGTTAGTTTTATAATATTCTTGTTTTGCAGCAATAAAAATTTTTACAACATCTATTGCACTTGGGCAGAATTTTTTGCAAGCATTACAGCCGGTACACAAATCAAGATACGATTTGATTTTTCTATTAAAAGATAAATCACCGCGTAAAATTCCATTTAACATATTAAATTTTGCCCTGGAAACCCCACATTCATTTAAAGTTGATTTATAAACAGGACAAACCGACTGGCATAAACCGCATCTTGAACATTTATAAATATCTTCTTTAAAATCGTTAAATCTTTTCATAATAATATTATTATATTCACAAAGATTTATTTAGTGATAAAATTTTATATGGATTAAAAAGGTTATAAGACACAGGGATAGATATATCAAATATGAGAACAGCGGTTGCGGAAAATCAAAAGATTTCAATACAAGACAGACCTGCACCAAAACTAAGCGATTATAATAACGAAGGTGCAATTGTAAAAGTTTTGGGCTGCGGACTATGCGGCTCTGACATAGTTAAATTTATTCATGATGGCTCGGAAAAAGTCCTTGGACACGAAGTTGTAGGAGAAATAATAGAAATTAAACCGGCATTTTTGTCAAAATTCAAGCCGGGTGACAAAGTTGTTCTCGGACATCATGTACCTTGTATGAAATGCGAATATTGTGAAAACAAAAACTACTCTATGTGCCGTCAGTTCAAAGAAACAAATATCAGACCCGGTGGGTTTGCTGAATATATTTACGTTTCACCGCTTCATTTAAAAAATACCGTATTCAAAGTACCTAAAAATCTTGATGACATGGAAATTTCCTTTATGGAGCCTCTGGCATGCTGTATAAGAGCAGTAGAAAGAGCAGAAGTAAAAAAAGGTACGACTTCACTTGTAATAGGGTTAGGTTCAATAGGTCTATTAATGGGACAAGCCGTAAAAGCCTACAAAGGCGATGTTATAGGATGTGATTTAATTGAAGAAAGAGTAGCATTAGCTAACAATTTGAACTTTGATGCATCAATTAAATTTGAAGACAATGAAACAACCTCTGAAAAAATAAAAGAAATGACTTGCGGATATGGAGCAGACATTGTTTTTATGACTTCAGGATCTGACAAAACCATTGAATATGCCCTAAAATCAGTAAGAGATGGAGGCACAATTTTAATATTTTCATCCGTACCAAGTGACACAGCCGGATATACAAACAATGATATTTATTATAGAGAGCTTAAAATATTAGGAAGCTACTCACCCTCTCCTATGGATTTAAAACTTGCGCACAAGCTTCTTTCCAAAAAGAAAGTTATTGTAAAATATTTATCAACAAGTTATGCTCTTGAAGAACTGGGTGATGCTATTCAAGACACTATCTCAAATAAAACACTAAAAGCGTATATAAAAATAGATAAAGATAATAAAGACTAATAAAAATGAAAATGAAAGCTATAAGATACTATGCGCCCAGAGACATCAGATATGAGCAAGTGGATGTCAAAGAGCCAAACGAAAATGAAGTTCTTGTAAAAATACAAGCGGCTTTGACATGCGGAACCGATGTAAAAACATATAGAAGAGGACATCCTGTATTAATAAAAAAAACACCTTCGGGTTTCGGACATGAATTTGCAGGCATCATTGAAAAGGTTGGCAAAAATGTAATAGATTTTAAAGTTGGTGATCGTGTTGTTGCTGCAAATTCTGCACCTTGCGGAAAATGTTTTTACTGTCTAAAAAAACAATACAATTTATGTGAAAACCTGGATTTGTTAAACGGAGCTTATGCGGAATACATAACAATTCCTCAAAGAATTGTTGAAAAAAATTTGTTGAAAATACCAACCGGCCTAAGCTTTGAAAAAGCAGCATTTTCGGAACCGCTTGCAAATGTTGTCCATGGTGTTGAAAGAACAAATATACAGCCAGGAGATATTGTGGGAATTGTAGGCATCGGGCCAATAGGATTAATGTTTGCACGCCTAGCTAAATTAAAAGGAGCAAAAGTAATAGCTGCGGGAAGAAACCCATTGAAATTAAAACTTGCTGAAGATTTTGCACATGCAGATGAAATCATTGATTTAAAAAAATACCAGCATCCTGAAAAAATATTCAAATCCTTTACAGATGGAGGAAGAGGGCTGGATGTAGCAGTTGAATGTGTAGGTTTACCCGAAATATGGGAAAAAATGTTCGAACTAGTAAGAAAAGGTGGAAAGGTGCACCTTTTTGGCGGATGCAAATCAGGCACCAAAGTTTCACTTGACACAAAGCTTCTTCATTATGATGAAATTCAGATTCTGAGTGTTTTTCATCATACTCCTCAATATTTTAGACAAGCACTTGATTTAATAGCAGACGGGCATGTAGATGTAACAAAACTTATTACAAAAAAAATGCCGCTTTCTGAAGCAAAAGAAGCTATTGAAGCACATGAACGAGGCGAAGCTATAAAAGTTCTTCTAACTCCATAGTGAAAATGTTTAAGGAATGTTAAGAAGAATATAATTGTGCAAAATACACCAATAAAGCATACTTTCAGCCCTGTTTCTCTTTCTAATCATGAAAAAGATGTATTGAATTGTAAATTTAATATGCTAGTATAACAAAAGATAAGATTTTTGAACTTCTAAATAATGTAAGTTAAAAGTTGTTCGAAAGACTTGTGAAAGAGGAATATGTTAAATTTACAGCACAATACCGTAAATATAGCACCCAAGCAGTTCACAGGGTTGTCGCCTAAGACAACGAAAGATTCTTTTCCTCCTTCCATGATGTATCATGATTTGTTACATGAAAAGTCATTTAAAGATTTTCATAATTTATCAAAAAAGACCGCTAAAAATATTTCATTTAGCGGTCTTTCTTTATCTGGAGTAAAAAAACTTGAAAACTCAAAACTCTGGAAATTTTTAAACAACAAAACTTTTGAAAAGTTTATAAGTATGGCTGATGCCAGCCAAACAATTTTCGATGCAATATTTGCTTTAGGAATAACTTGTGTCTTAAGACCGGCTGCAATTATGGCGCAATCAAATGAAAAAACTAAAGAAAAAAATAAAAAAGCAGCATCACATTCTATTTCATCGGGATTAATCGGCTACGGCTTTGCTGTTGCTCTTTTTTCACCAATAAAAACAGCATTAAACAAACTCAAACAACACCCGCAAGTTTTTGCTAGAAAAGCAGCAAAATTTATGGGATCAGCAAAAAATGCACAAACATTCACAATGTTAGTGAATAAATCCACAGAAGCCCTTACAGCAAGTGTTCGTTCAGGAATAACAATTGCATTGATACCCTTTATTGATAAATATTTGTTGAATAGAATTTTTGGTGTTACCCAACAAACTAAACAAAAAATGGAACTTCAAAATCCTAACTACAAATATTCAATAATAAATTTCAAAAATAATACAAACAATAAAGTTTTTCAGAATTTTACAGGGGGTATAAAATAATGCAGGTAAGACTACAAACATATACACCCAAATACCAAAACAATCCGTCTTTTAAAGCTTTTAATGCAAATATGCTTAGACAGACAGTGCATAAAACAAAATCTATCCTAAACAAAACTTCTGATCGTTCAACAAGTTATCTTGCTTTAGGTTTAGGTAAACTGGCTTCATTAAAACCAATGCAAAATCTTGTAAATTGGCTGAAAAATAAAAACTATCAAGAACATTTAGCAGCATTTGTCGGATGCACATTGTCAGGCTTCTATATGTTAGATACTGCACGTTCAAAAACTATTGAAAAAGACCAGAAACCCGCATTAATAATAAATCAGGGTACTGTTTGTGCAATGTCAACAATAGGAGCATATACTCTAAATCACTACTTAAATAAAAAAATAAACCACATTGCAGAACTTTTCCACATTGCAAAAATTGAAGACAAAAAAATTCAAAAAAAATTCCAAAAATTTATTACAGACCCAGACTATGCAAATGTTGTAAAAAGAGCAGCAAAAAACAATCCAAAAGTAAAAGACATACTTAATTCATTTGCGAAAAAATTTGAATACAACGAAAAAGTAAAAGTCTATGTCAAAGAAGAGATTAAAAAACTCAAAGGCGATGAAGCAGCAAATAACTTCCTTAAAGAAATTAAAAATATTGTTGTACCTAAAGGAAAGGATAAAGCTGAAATCATAAAAGAATTATATTTAAAAAGAATGAAAAACAGCAAGGCTCTACAAAGAGCGTATAACAGAGAAGCAATGAATAATGCTATCAAAAAGATAGCAGGAGCCGAAGCAACCGGAAAAATGACTAGAATGATGAATGGATTCAAAACTGCGCAGGCTCTTATGGTATTTGCGCTGATTTACAGATTCGTTTCGCCTGTTGTTGCTACACCGATTGCTAATAAAGTCAGTGAAAAACTGGAAGCAAGAAAAAAAGCAAAAAATAAAAATAATATTAAATAAAAAAAACCCGTCATATTCAAATGGACGGGGAATTGGTTAGGTTTTAGTTTGGTTTATTAATAGGATTGGATATTTTATTAACCTTGCATTTGTGCTAACAATTGTGCAAGCTTGTCTGCACCTTTAGCATTTGCCCCAATGCTATAACCTTCTTGCAATGTAGCAGGTGTATGAGTTGTATATACAACATTACCTTGAGAAGCTAAGTCAGGTCTTACAGCAAAAAGATTTTGTTCAGCTTTTGCTACATTCATAGGAATAGGCAACGATGTTTTTGTTCTTGAATCAGGAAGTGGAAGATATTTAGTTCCTTCTGCTGCCGGAAGATTTCCAACTAATGATTCATTTTTAGGAAGAAATTCACTAATCGGTTTTAATTTTGAATTGTTTGATGCCAAAACCGGAAGAGAATTGCTTGTTCTAGCATCAGGAAGAGGGAGATAGCCTCTTACAGATGAACCTGAAAGCAAAGCCTGTGCATCTGGAGCAGGAAGAGTGCCTCTTACATTAGAAGCTGGCAATGAAAATCTGCCGATTTCCTCGAAAGGAACATCAACTGCTATATCTTGAATTCTTGGAGCAGAATTTCTTCCTGCCGGAACACCTGTAATTATAGGTGTAGATACAGGATTATTGATTGTTGAAGGCAAAGAACCATTGCCGCCGATAGCTGCACCAGCACCTGTATTTACAGGAGATGAGCCTGTTCCAGAAATATTTGAACCTGTACCACCTATATTTGAACCTGAGCCACCTATATTTGAACCGGCATTAGAATTACCTGAAAAACCAGGATGATTGTATCTTACAACCGGTAAAGAATTCGGATCAATTGGCTTATGCGGCAACAATCCTCTTACATTATTAGGATTCGGAGTCGGAATGGTACCCGTTGTCGGTGTAGGAGTTGGAGTTGGTGTAGGAACAGTTCCCGGTGTCGGGTTAGGTCTTGGTGAAGGAGCTTTTCTTCCTCTACCTTTTGTTAATGCATAAAGTAGAGCTGCTGTACCAAGAGCTGTTCCAACAATTCCTAAAATTGTCGGCAATTCATCTTTTTTCTTATGAGCTGCGATTGGTCGTGTATAATAATTGTTTTTAAATTGATCACCTTTGATCAACTGATCAGCACCAAATTGACCTACGCCAACATTCATCATTGGGCTAATATATCCCATATTATAGATGCTGGTATTATTAACAGAACCTGCACCCGCTCCCGCAGCACCGGCAGCTCCGCCAATGTTAGCAGAATAGTTTGCTTGAACGTTATACATCGGTCCCATCAAACTTTGAAAACTTGTGCTGTAATCATCAAAATACATAACCTAATCTCCAAACTACGTTTTTAATTCTAACCTTACATTTATAAAAACAATCAAACTGTCAAAATTGCTTTATTTTAAATTTGATGTTAAGAAATATTACGCACTTTAAATTAAAAAACCTGTTAATTTCTATGTCAGCAAGTAAAATAGACATAAGGTTTAAATATATTTTATAAAATTTAGAGGAGATGAAGATGTTAGAATTTAATTGCAAGAATGTTTCTGCAAGTGTAATTGGGGAGGAAAACGGACTTCACCTTGAAGAAGAATTCAACCAATACAATGACAAAATTGCAAAAATCATTAATGAATTAAATTCAAAAAAAGACAAACCCGGACAATGGCTTCAATGGATGAACCTTGGCTATAACGAAGAAACCGTATGGCTCGTTAAAGAATATGCAGCAATGGTCAAAGACAGATTTGAAAACGTTTTAGTACTTGGGATAGGAGGTTCTGCACTTGGAGGAATAGCCGTTTGCGAAGCACTTTTGAAACCCTATTGGAACATACTTTCCAATGAGCAAAGAAGTAACCTTCCCAGAATTTTCTTCCTCGACAATATTGATCCTGACCAAATAAATGGTCTTTTAGAAGTATTGGATTTAAAAAAGACGCTTGTAAATGTAATAACAAAATCAGGATCAACTGCTGAAACAATGTCTCAGTTTATGATTCTCAAAAACAAGCTTGAACAAGAACTAGGTGACGATTATAGAAAACATATTGTTGCAACAACTGACCAAAATGCCGGAATTTTAAGACAAATTTCGAATGAAGAAGGCTACAAAACCTTCGTAGTTCCTGATGATGTAGGTGGACGTTTTTCTGTATTTTCAGCAGTAGGACTTCTTCCATTTGCTCTTGTAGGAATTGATATTGAAGAGCTGGTTCAAGGTGTAAAAGATATGGATTTGGCATTAAAAAACACCGACATCCGCCACAATATAGCCGCCCAAAATGCTCTTATACACTATCTTATGGACACACAGAAAGGAAAAAACCAAAGTGTAATGATGCCTTATTCAAGCCGTCTTAAATATATTTCAGACTGGTACGTTCAACTATGGGCAGAAAGTCTGGGAAAAAATCAAGATTTAGACGGAAATAAAGTAAACATCGGACCTACACCAATAAAAGCTGTGGGAGCAACTGACCAACACTCACAAATCCAATTGTACAATGAGGGTCCGAACAATAAAATCATAAACTTTATCAGAGTTAA
This sequence comes from Clostridium sp., assembly GCA_018362895.1. Lineage (GTDB taxonomy): Bacteria > Cyanobacteriota > Vampirovibrionia > Gastranaerophilales > Gastranaerophilaceae > Limenecus. The sequence goes on from JAHALR010000001.1 coordinate 102,665, forward strand.
AGAGTTTGATACAACACTTGAAATTCCTAAAATATTTGAATTCACAGGAGTCGGATATCTTGGAGGCAAAACTATTAATGAACTAATTAATGCTGAAGCAGATTCTACAAAAGTTGCTTTGATTGATTATCAAAGACCTAATGTAACAATTACTCTCGACAGAGTAAATCCATACAATATAGGTCAGCTGTTATATATGCTGGAAGTACAAACTGCAATTGCAGGAGAATTATACAACATAAACACATTCAACCAGCCTGGAGTCGAACAGGCAAAAAACTACACTTATGCTTTAATGGGCAGAGCCGGCTATGAAGAATCAGCAGCCGCTTTACAGGAAAAAATGGCACAATAGACACAATTATTGAGCCAGAGGAGGTATTTATCAGATGCCTCAAATCATGTAACATAAAGTTACATTCTTATACATGCATTTTTGTGTCTGTTAAAATAAGAATGGAGCTTTTTAATAGAGAGAAGTCTTTTTATGTCAGATATTAATTACTTTGAAATTATACAAAATAAACTTGATGCACTGGTTGAAAAAATTATTCAGAAGGAAAATTCTGATGAAAATTTTAGAATAACTTATGCGCAAATTCTTGAAAAAATAAATACCAAAATGGATGTTTTCTCAAGCAATGAAGACTATGAAAGAATCAGTCTAATAGCCATTGAACTTAGAAATTTGATGAAAGATCGCCAGGAGGTTGTTGATGGAAAATTCAATGCAATAAAAGGTGAATTTGACAATCTTAATGAAGTTTTGACAAACTCATTAAAAACTCCTGAACTGCTTGCTGCTTTCAACAAAATAGAAAACCAGATTCATTATTTTGCAGAAGAACAAGAAAATCAAAAATTTGCATTCAATTCTATCATTTCACACATTGAAAAATTTGGTACTCTTGAAGAAACAAATGACAACATGCGTGCCAATTTTGCTATTGTAAAAGAACAAAACACTATTATAAATGAAAATGTTAACAAACAAATTGAGCTTGTTAATAAACTCAATGAAGAGGTTAAAGATAATAGCAAAAAAGCTTTAAGCGATTTAAATACAATCATTTTCAGCCTGAAAGAATTTTCGGAATCTATAAATGACGATGCAAAAGAGATAAAAGAATTTGTAAATGAAAAAGTGGATGCTGTAATTAATAAAATCCACGAAACAGATTCTTTTGTGGAAGTTTTAAACAATAACCTTACCACTTTAATTCAGGTTGTCGGAAATATTTTCGAAGACGAAGATTTTATTGAGATGAAATCTGATATTGCAGACATTCTCGTAAAAACTGCTCTTTTGAGTGAAGCTGTTAAGAAATTTGCTACTAAAGATGAACTTTTGGAAAATTCTTCTGCAAACAAAGAAGATATCAAAAAATATAACAAAGAACTAATCGAAAATCTTGAAAAATCACTGTTAGAAAAGCTGGATTTTAGTGATTTAGAGCACATAAAAGACTTTACTGAAAAAATGTTCTTCCAAGGAACAGAAGTTCTTAAAGAAGAAATCTGGTCTATAAAAGATACACTCAGCAGTGTCCAGGAACAATCACTCACTTCAGAAAAATTCTTAAAAGAAACGTCCGAACTCAAAGAAAAACTTCAAACTTTAAGTGATGAAATTAATGCTGCGTTGAAAGAAGATACAACTTCCGTGACAAATATTATTGAAGAAAATGCACAAAACGCAGAGCTTAAATTTGATGAAATAAAAAACGATATAACAGATTTTATCTCAGAAGAAAGCGTAGCTGCTTCTTCGCAAATAAATGCCCTTTCATCAACAATAGAAAATCTAAAAAAAGATATATCAGAAATTGTTCTGAATGAACAAAATGAACAAATAACAGAAGCTCTTCAAAATCTTCAATCAAAATTTGTAACACAAATGGTTCAAATTGCGGACAATATTTCGTTTACAGAAGATACTGAAGAAATCAATGATAATATACTTGCTTGCACAGATGAGCTTAAAGAAAAAATAACATCTGACGTTTCTGATATAGAAGATATGCTGAAAAAAATTGACACAACCGTAAGTGTTGATTTAAACAAAGACATTCAAACCCTTATTTCTGGTTTTAAAGTTCTTACAAATGGAACAAATGAAAACAAGGACTATGTCTATACTCTTCCTGATATTGAATCAGATTTGTCTAAAATAAGACTGGACATAAATAACATTCAAAAAACATTGTTCAGTGGTGATGAAGAAACAAAACACAATGATATAACAACAAAACTGAATAATATTAGAGAAAAAATTGAAAAAATTGAAAACAGCCCTCTAAATTCAGAAATAGCTGAAGTAAAGTATCTTTTCGGAAATCTGAGCGAAGATATCTCAAGTATCAGTAAAAGAACTAACAAGCTTATACTTACTTCAGACGAAGTAAACAAAACATTAAAAAATAACATAAATGCTTTTACCGGACTTTTAGCCGAATTTGAAAAACAAAGCAATGAATTTTACAATTCTGCATTCATAAATGAATTGGATGTTAAAGTTGATAACATTACCAGAATCACAAATTCAGTCTTAAAGTCCGATCAAGTAATGAACGAAGCTTTTATGTATCTTGCAGAATGGATTGACTCAACAAGTGAATCTTTTAATGAAATAAAAGATGATGTAGGCAAAATAAAAAGAAACTTACTTTCTGATGAAGAAACAGAAACTGAAAAACTCGCAAGAAGCATAAAAACTCTAAGCCAGAAAGTCGAAGAACAGGCAGCTTCTCTTGAATCAGTTGATGACAAACTCAACAGAATACTTGCTCAACAAAACGACACAAAAGAACTAAAATCTTTGATTGAATATGTTGCTTCTCAGGTAAGCGTTACTAATGAAAAAATAATAGAAAATGATAAACTTGCCCAGCGTATTGCTTCAATGGAAAAGCAGCTCAAAAAAATAGAAAAGAATATCTCTGTTATCACAGAGTATCTTGAAGATGAAGAGGATGAAGAATTCATAGAAGAAGATGATGAATAATCCTCTTTCAGAAACTATTAATTATTGCTCAAAACAAGTTTAAAAGTTGCAAGATTTTTTATTGCAAACATTTTATTCTTGATATTTTGCTCTTCATTTATTTTGAAAATTCTAATAATACGTTGTATTTCTTCTAAATTTTTATGGGATGAAATATCATACACATTTTTTATAGGGTCTGAAACAACACCCATGATAGTATTTAATTCATGTTCTTGCATAAACTGTTCCTCTAAAACTCTATATCTTAATAAAGTGATTTTGTTTTAAATAATTGCTCTTTTTGAAAACAAATGTTAAGAAATATATACATTATATATAAACTTTTCAAATAGAATTTATGTCCCTACTTGAAATAGAGGAATTATTCAAATTTACATTGACCTTAATAAAATTATTTAGTATATAATTAGATACATACAAAGATGATATAAGGAGAAAAGATGTTACCTATTATCACTGAAGAGCATGCATCTTTGGCTTTTGCAGAAATTTTCCAAGATGTGCATGGGTGGAGAAAAAAGATGATTCACTATATAAAGGATGAAAATCCTGAAATTAACAGTGCAATCATTGAAGCAGCTAACAATACGGACCTTGATCCCAAAGCAGTTGCTTTAGGTGCATATATGACTTATATTTTAATCGAAATGGCCGCAAAAGATGATGCTGGCGTGAGTTACGAAATAGAAGACTAATTAATTTAATCACATATTTTGATTTTAAAATTTTGTATAGGTTGTCCGGTCAAAAGTTTTTTTTGATTTTCCAGTGTATTTTTTATTGAAAAAATCCAGCCTGTTTTGGTATTTACAAACAGAAAAAATGCAGCTTGGCTTTCAAGAATTTTTTGTCGATTATTAATAATGAGTTCACCCTTATCAGAAAGTTCAAACACACTGAAAGACAATGGTGTGGTTAAGTTGCTGTCAATGTATGCATCAAATTTTGTATTTTTCAACCTGGTTGTATCTCTCAAAACAGCCTGATCTTTAAATGTTGTGCACCACTTATAAAGTCCCGTAATTATTTCATCCGTTGTGTTTTGATTCATCTAACAATCCAACAAACTCTTCTACTAATTTTTCACTCCACTTTTTGCCAGCTTCGAGCCTTATAATCTCAATTGCCTCATCTTTTGTCCTGGCAACACGATAAGGACGACTTTGAGTCAAAGCATAATAAGCATCTACAAGCAGAATAATTTGTGAAGATAATGGAATATCATCACCACTCAAATTATTTGGATACCCTGAACCGTCCCAATTTTCGTGATGAGATTCTATTATCGGAATAATATCAGAAATCCCGCCTATGGGTTGCAAAATTTTTCTCGCCGCAATAAGAGGATGTTCCTTTATTTTTTGCTTTTCATCTTCTGTCAGAGGTTCTTTTTTATTCAAAATCTCTTCAGGAATAAGCAATTTACCTATGTCATAAAGCATCATAGCAATTTTTAATCTATCAATCTCTTCTTTAGAAAGTTCCATTTTCTTTGCCAGCTTGATAGCAATTGAAACTTTAGCTTTTGTGATACCACGTTTGTAATGCGAGTTGTATGTTTGTGCCAAAGTATCAGCCACTGAGAACAAGGTATCTTTTGTTTCCGTTGTATTTATAGACTTCAGCTTTGAAGTAATTTCTTTTGCTATTTTGTTTGGTATAGGAACTTTCTGTTTGGTAAGAATATCCATAAATGCGCCGAACGCAACTTCATGCCATTCAGATTCCAAATCAGTGTTTTTAACAAGAGTAACCCTGTTACGCCCGTTAATTTTTGATTTATACATAGCCTGATCAGTCATATCCAAAAGTTCATCAAGCTTTATTGAATGTTCTGGGAAGGTTCCAACACCTACACTGGCAGTAATATGACCGATGGTATCCAGAGGCTGTGCTTCAATTGCCGCACGTATTCTTTCTGCTGCTATCATAGCACCGGAAGAATCAACTCCGGGAAGAAGAATCGAAAATTCTTCCCCACCAAGACGTGCAGGTACATCTATTGACCTTGCATTCTTTTTTAGAATATCAGCAATAGTTCTTATAGCAAGATCTCCAAAAAAGTGCCCGTATGTATCATTTATTTTTTTTAGATAATCCAAATCAAGACTAATAATTGAAAAAGGTTGATGTAAACGCTGTGCACGTTCAGCTTCTTTTTGAAGTGCCTGATTAAAGTAACGTCTATTATATAACTCTGTCAAAGAATCAGTTACAGCCTCTTTTTTCAAATTTTCAAACAAATTCGCAATTGTAATAGCCATCTCAACCTGATTAGCAAACAGACTCAAAAAATTTAGCTCTTTGTCTGTCACTTCATCCCTCGGAGAAAATACCATCATTACACCAAAGGGATTATTAGATGGTGACAAAGGTATACATATAATATTTTTGCTCACGCCCAGCTTATTTATGTCTTCGATTTGTTCTGGCTTGAAGTCATACAAAAGACTGTTAATCGCATCCAGATATTCACTCGTAAAAAGAATACTTTTCTCTTCAATTGCTCTTGTTATAAGCATTTTGGGATCATATTTCAAATGGTATTCATAAATATCCTGATTTTTTTCTTCAAGAAATTTGACCAGTTTCTTAAAAATAGGACTTTCTGAAAAGGCTTTGATTCTGTAATATTTACCTTTGTCATCATTACATACTTGAAGAATAGTACTGTTTATATAACCCATTTCACCATGAAGAGAATTAACCAGTTTTTGAAGCACAGTGGACAAAGGTTCAGAAGAGTTCATTAATTCCCAAACGTGCTTCAGTGTAAGAAAAGCTTTATTTGCCTGATCAAGTTCCTGTGTTCTTTGTACTATTTCTTTTTCCAGAGCAAGATTTCTTTCATATATTTCAATGAACTCTTTTTTGTTAGATGAAATGCTATATTCAATTTCATTAACTTTTCGGGTATATTCTTTGAACTTTTTAAATAAATCCATTTTTACCGTCTGATCTATTCAATAAATTATGTAAATTCCAAAAGGATGTTTTCTATTATACAATCTTTTTATTCCAAATGTAAGAGTTTTTTAATCATATTAATCAATTCAGATGATTTTACAAACTCTCTACACAAATCCTTATTATCCTTTCTGGAACACTTTTTCTTCAAACAAGGATGACAGTCCAGCACCGGAGCGAGAATATGACACTTCTCACCGAAAGGACCGCTTCTTTTTTCAGCAGTAGAAGTAAAGATAGTTATTACCTCAGGTTTAGATACAGCCCAGGCAATATGCGCACTGCCAGAATCAGGAGATACGACAATATCAGACTGCCTGAAAACTTCAGCCAGCTCTTCAAGGTTCGTCTTTCCTGCCAGCACAACTGCATTATGACAGTCAGATTCGTCCAAAAGTCTTTTTATAAGAGGCATATCTGAATCGGTTCCTGTAACCACGATATTTACTTTATTTTTTATCTCAAAAATCGTTTCTATCCAGTTTTTTTCAGCCCAGTGCTTATTTTCCCATGTCGTTGCAGGAGCAATTACAACAACCGGTTTTGATTTATCAATGTCCGATAAAAGCTCAGAGACTTTATTTACAATCGAATCATCAGGCTTTTTTAGAACCATTTTGACATCCGAAGAATCTATACCAAGATAATCAGCCAGCTCCAGTGTCCTTTTTACAACGTGATAATCAGGATCAAAAAGTTTATGAGATGCTTTGACTCTTTCATTGACAAACAAAGGAGAGAATTCTCTGCCTCCTGTTAGAGCTATTTTTCTTTTAATCTTTAATAAAGGCAAAATCATTGCGGTTTTAAACAACTGCTGTGTGTCAAGCACAAGCTCATAGCCTTCTTGATTAATATCATTAATAATTTTGAAGAATTCTTTTATATTTTCAAAAGAAAAGCCTCTTTTTTTCCATAGCTTTTTAGGCAGGACATAACATTTGTCAACAAGAGGATTGCCATTAATAAAAAGTTGTGCTTTGTCTTCTACAATCCATCCTATTTCACATGCAGGACAGGCTTTTTTTATAGCATAAGCAAGAGGAAGAGTATGTATAGTATCTCCTATTGCACTCAATCTGAGAATTAAAATTTTTTTATATGCCAAATTTTTCTCACTCATTTCTGAATTATAACATTAAAAAACATACGTTATTATGAAAAATTTTAAAGTTCTTAGTACTTTTTAGACTTTTTGGTGGAGTCATGAAAAATACAAATTGATTATTATAAGAAAGTTGAAAATCGTCGCACAAAAAAGAAAAATAGTGCAAAAGTTAAAGGAATGATAAATGAGCAACAAACGAGTCCTCAAGCTCCGTCAATCAATCTTAACACTAAATACCCAGCTGCTAAAGTTAAAAGACAAACTGGATATATCAGAAGAAAATAATATTAAATACAATAAAATTTTAATCAAAAAAGCTATTCTAAAAAAAGAACTTGATGAAAGCAAAAATACTATTTTACAGAAATTTTTCAAAAAATTTTCCCATAAAGGAGAAAAACTTATCTGTGACTATTTCAAATCATAAACTATTTTGAAAAATTCAAAAGCCTGAAACTTTTCTTTTTATTTTCAGATTCCTTATCAGGAAGTTCATAACATTTCAAGCATCTGGCTTCATAAGTTTCGTCGCCTCCTATCATAATAAGAGGAGAGCTTTTATCAGCAGGAAAGCCGTTAATAAGACGTTGTGTTCTTGTTGCATGATCAGAACCGCATTTCATACAAACAGCAGTCAATTTATCAACTCTGTCAGCAAGACAAAGAAGCTCGGGCATACAACCGAACGGTTCACCTTTAAAATCCAGATCAAGCCCTGAAGCAATAACTCTTTTTCCATGCTCAACAAGTTTTTTGATAACAGAAACTATTTCTTCATCAAAAAACTGTATTTCATCGATTGCGATTATTTCATCATCAGGAGACAGTCTGCTTAAAATATCATGTGCGTTTTTTACAGTCACAGCATCCAACCACAAACCGTTCCTAGATTCAATGTAATCACCTTTTGAGCGTGTATCAACTTCGGGTGAAATAACTTTAACCTTTTTTTGAGCAATAATACATCTTTTCACTCTTCTTAAAAGTTCCTCTGTTTTACCACAGCTCATCGGACCCGTTATTATTTCAAAACTGTAACCAGTCATAATAAAATCCCTCTATAACTCCCTGTAAATCTGTATTTACATGTAAACAATTTTTTTCATGACAATCTATCCTACTATTATACGATAAATTATTTAATAAAAGATAAAGCCTTAAGATATCTTATCAATTAGCCTCGAAATAAGCTGTGTGATAATATATAGTCATGTCTAAAGTACTTCTTGTTTCGGATAAAGAGAATCAAAACAAAGAAATAACAAAAATTCTTTCACAGTGTTCACTAGCAGTCATAACTTTATCAGATGAACCTGGAATAATAAGCTGCGTGGAAAGAAGACTCGTTCAATTAATCATTATTGATGCAGAAATAAAATCTCTAGATGCTGTGATATTATGCAAAAAACTTCAGTCAATTGCACATAAAGAGAATATAATCCTCTTAAGCCTGATAAACCAGAACACAGATGCCTCCGAACTGTTAAAACTAACAAGTGCTTATGTAACAAAACCTATAATTGAAAAAATACTTATTGCCACAGTTACTTCAAATTTAAAATTGAAAAAAGCAATAGATACGCTTTCAAAAAGTAACAGTGAACTGGCAAAAAGTCTTTATCAACTGGATGTATTATACAACACATCTACACAGCTTGCAGGATCTTTAGACAAACAAAAACTTATAAATATAATGATTGACGGGTTAGAAAAAAGTCTCAGCTTTTCTCTGTCCTCTACACTTGTGTTCAATTCTGAACATGACATTGATTTAATCATCAATTCACTATACGGAATTTCTCCAAGACTGGAACACTCACTAAAACTCAGAGCAATTTTGAGTTACAGAGCACTTTTTGATAAAAAGCGTATCCCTTATGATTTAAATGTTTCTGATATAAAAGTAATCAAAAACATAAAACATCCTCTTGAGGAATATGACCTCAATATATTAAAATTTGACAATCTTTTTGCTCCTATAAATGTAGGCGAAAAGTTTTTCGGACTAATTGAAGTTTTTAGAGAAAATGATTTTACACAGGAAGACACCACCTGTTTTCAAACACTTGCAAGGCAGGTATCTCTTCCCCTGGAAAACGCCTCTTTATATGAAGAAATAAAGAAAACAAACACAAAACTAGAAAAACTTGAAAGACTAAAATCTGAATTTATCTCTATTGTATCGCATGAACTTAGAACTCCGCTCACTGCAATCAAGAATTCTCTTGAAATATGCTTAAGCGGCAAAGCCGGTGAAGTAAGTACCGTAATGGATAAGTTTCTAAACATGGCAAAAAGAAATGTTACAAGACTTTCTGGAATCATCAATGACCTCCTTGATTTATCTAAAGTCGAAGCAGGGAAAATGGATTTTAAATTCGAAAAATCGAATATAAACACACCTGTTGAGTTTATGAAAAATACATTTGAAAATGTAGCCAAAGAAAAGAACATAGACCTAATTCTTGAAAAAGAAGATGATATATCAGACACATACTTTGACAGCCAGAGAATTGAACAGGTTATGTCAAACCTAATATCAAATGCAATAAAATTCACAAACGAAGGCGGCAAAATCATTGTAAAAACAGAAAATATTAAAGAATGCGACATAGAAAAACATAAGTTAATAGGTGTAGAAAATCCAATTCTATATGACAGATACATAAAAGTTTCTGTTACAGACAGCGGGATAGGCATTGCCGCAGAAGACCTAAAAAAAGTTTTTGACCAATTTCAACAAATAGAAAACTCACTAAACAGAAAAAATGGAGGCACTGGACTCGGTTTGCCTATTGCTAAGCAACTCATTGAAGCTCATAAAGGTTTTATATGGGTCGAAAGTGAAGTCAACAGAGGCACAACCTTCTCATTTGTAATTCCTATATTAAGTGAAAAAGAAAAATTTATTCTGGATCTTGATAAAGATATACAAAAAGCAAAAACATGCTCACACAACCTTTTGCTTCTAATGATACAAGAAAATGAATCAACCGGATATTCTTTCATTGAAAATGTAAAAAGTGAAAAAATATCAATTATAAGAAAAACAGCGAATACAAAAGAAGTTTACTTCAATGAAGACGGCAAAAATTGTTATGCAGTCATACTGCCTGAAGCGGACAAATTTGCCCAAAGCTTTATTGAAAAGAAAATTGAAAGTACTATTGAACAGAATACAACAAGTTTAAAAAAATATGATATATTGTATTCAACAGCTCTTTTTCCTGATAGTGGAAAGGATGCCGCTGAAATGATTGAAACAGCAGAAAAATTATTAAAGAAAAATAACAAGGTGGAGGCATAAAATAATGGGTGATAACAAAAAAATTCTCATAGTTGATGACGAACAAGACATTGTTGAAACGTTAAAATTTATGCTGGAAGCCCAGGGATATGAATGTTTTTGTGCTTATGACGGTGAGACCGGTCTTAATATGGCAAAAGAAATAATCCCCGATTTAATGATTCTTGATGTAATGATGCCTAAAATCAACGGTTATAAAATAAGCCGTCTTTTAAAATATGACAACAAATACAAAGATATTCCAATTATTATGGTTACTGCACGTTCTCAGGAAGACGACAAAATAATCGGACAGGAGACAGGTGTAAACGAATATATAACAAAACCGTTTGAACTCGATGAAGTAATAAACAAAGTCAAAGAGTATCTGGAAAAATAAGCTATGGAGTTTGTAAGAAATAAAACACTCGAAAAACTCAAATATGATCTGGTCAGAGACAATCTCATAAAATATGAGGATTTGGAAATGGCTGAACAGGTTGCTGTTGCACAAAATGTCAACATAGGCCAGGTGTTGATTTCATCAGGCCTAATTCAGGAAGAAAAGCTTTTAAAGTTTCTAGAGAGTAAACTCCATATTCCTTATGTTAATCTTGATGATTATTCTCTGGATAAAAAATGTCTGAGCTATATAAACTTTAATAATGCGCAGAAATACAAAGTAATCCCACTTTTTGAAATAGAGGGAATTCTGACAGTAGCAATGTCAGACCCTCTGGATTTATTTGCAATAGACAAAATAGTCGAAGATGCAAAATGTGAAATTGAACCTGTCATTTCATCAGAAGGTGCCGTATTAAAGAAAATAGAAGAATATTACAACAGCGGAAATTCTGTCGGACAAATTTTTATTGATGAAACAAAACCAAAGTATGACTGGCGTGAGATTTTAAATAATGAAGATATTTCATCGAGTCTTTCTGACGAGCATATCCAAAAACTTATTCGTTCAATCTTAAAACAGGCTATTCAAGACGACATACACGAACTGTTTTTTGAACATGTACCAAACGGACTCAGTGTAACCTTCAAAAAAGATTCTCAAAATGTATCAACAGGAGAAATACCGACTATTTTGGTTTCTTCATTCATTGCAAAATTAAAAACACTTGCAAATCTGGATCCAACAGTTTCTGAACTGCCTCAGCTTGGAAAATTAAGTTTCAAAGTTGATGATATGGCGCTTATTGCCAGCATTTCAGCATTCCCGACAATCCACGGAGAAAGAATTTCAATAAAAATCTACAAACCGCCTAAAACACTTAAAGAAATAGGGATTGATGATAAAAAAATAAACATAATTCAAAAATCATTATCGGCTCCGGGAATAATACTTGTTTGCGGCTCAGGACTGTGTGGAAAAACTCATTTAATATATTCCATATTGAACGACATATCCTCTGATGATAAAAATGTCATGACAATAGAATCAATAACAAAATACAATCTGGAAAAAGTAAATCAGTGCGAACTTAATGAACACATAGGCTTCAATCTTGATAAGGCAATGAGATTTATTGAGTTTCAATCACCTGACATTTTGTATTTTGAAGGAATAAATACAAAAGAAGGACTGGACTATTTTACTTCATTAGTTTTTAAAAATAAAACATTGATTACAGAATTTCTTGCAGAGAACATTGCTGATCTTATGAAAAAACTTTCATTGAGTGATTTTTCAATGTTCAAATCAATGTTAGGCTGCCTCATTTTTATACACAACAAAGAAAGCATAGAAGTTTTTGATAAAAAAGCTTTAGAAAAATATTTTGCTTAACTTTTGTAAAATTATATTAACAATTCCTTAAACTCGGTAAATCTCATGGAAAAAAAATTTTTTATTAGTATATAGGGAACCGAAGGAAAAAAGGAATATTTAATTTTGGCAGTTGAAAAAATTACACAAAGAACTGTGGATTTGCCAGCGCAACAAACAGGCGATTCAATTACAGTTAATAGTGCTAATAGTTTTAATAACAAATTTATTAATCCGTTTGAGAAGCCATCGCTTACTCAGCCGACAGCAGCTCAAACACGTTATTCCTCTGCACCGTCAAAAGGATTACTGTTTGGAGACAAACTTGTAGGACAAGATAACGAAGGTTATATTTCTGAAAAATCAGAATTACCAGAATCTTCAACAAGCGGACTGTCTGCAATTTCAAACTTCTGGAAAAGTAAATCAGCACAGTTCAAAAACTTCTTCGGAAACATTGGAAGCAACGTAAATGAATATGATGCTGCCGTAAATTCAGCATTAAAATATTTGCCAAGCCCGCTGGATCTTGAAGCAGCAGCAGAATCAATTCCCAGTATCCGAGCAATTTTGAAAAAAGAAAATTTGCCGGTAAAAATGAATTACAACAACTTAAAAACAATCAAACATACTCACCTTTCAACAACAATAGAATTCTCAAGAGCAATCGGTAAAGAAATGGGTATGAGTGAAAATGAATTAAAAACAATGGAAGCAGGTGCAGCTCTTCACGATATAGGCAAATCACTTGTACCCGAAGAAATATTGAATAAAAACGGAAGATTAACACCTGAAGAAAGAAAAGTTATCAATCTTCACTCTGTTTTGGGATATGAACTTTTGAAAGGTCTTGGTTTCGGTACAAATGTAGCTGAAATAGCAAGAGACCACCACAATCCAAATTCAAAAAACAAAATGGCTCAAATTGTCCGAGCCGCAGACGTTTACTCAGCAATGAGAGAAGAACGTCCTTACAAAACAGCAAAAACACATGATGAAGCAATGGCAGTTTTGAAAGATATGAATATTAAACCGGAAATTTTAAACGCATTAGACAAAAATTATGCACCTAAAAAAACACCGGAAATTACTGTGCCCTATCGTACTCAGACTTCAGCAGCTTAGCATCAAAAGATAGTGTCTGATAATTATTCAAAGCCTCTTTAAGGTAATATTTATATTGTTCAAAATCACCGGTTTCTTTGTACATACGAGCCAGTGTATAATTAACATCACCATTATAAGGGTTATTAATAAGAGCATTTTTTAAAAGCTCAATTGCCTCATAAAACATATTTTGTTTTGCCAAAATTTTTGAAAAAATTACAGAAGCACCGTCATCTTTTGGATTTAATTCCAAGGTTTTGTGAAGAAATGTCATAGCTTTTTCAATCTCACCTTCTTCAAAATATATGGAAGCCAAATTAAAATAAGCCCAGCTATAATCAGGAGACATTTCTATAACCTTATTATAATATTCCTTACAAAGCTCTCTTTCACCTATTTTGTCATACTCATAAGCGAGATAAAAATACGCAAGAAAATCTTGAGAATTCAGGCCTATTGCAGCCTTCAAGCATTTTATAGACATATTATGTTCTTCTTTTTTTGAATATAAATATCCTAAGTTAAAATAGCTATTTGCATCATCTTCTTCAAGCTGCAAAACTCGCAGGAAAAAGGGAATAGCCTTATCAAAATCCTGTTTTTGAAGATAAGCATATCCGAGATTATATAAAAAGTCAGGCTCATCAGGACTAATTTTCAATGCATTCTGATAGGATATAATTGCTTTATCAAATTCTTTTAAGTTTTCGAGAACAATACCTGCATTGTAATGTAATCTTGAATCTTCAGGAAATCGTTTTAACAGATAATAAAGCTGTTTCAAAGCTTCTTCATTATACCCGTTCGACATTAATTCAACTGCCAATTCCCTTCTTGCTTTAAAATCAGTAGGATTTTTTTCAAGAAGCTCATTAAGTTCATTTATTTTCGAAAGATTATCCATAATATAATTTTATATATATTCTAAGTGTTTTGCAAAGATGTAAATTTCAACTTATACTTGACAATAACGATATTTTACAGGAATATATAAAAAGCAAGCCCTGGTGGCGGAATCGGTAGACGCGTCGGACTTAAAATCCGATTAGGCTCACCCCTAGTGCCAGTTCAAGTCTGGCTCAGGGCATTTTAAAAGACTCACAGCTTGTGGGTCTTTTTTTCTTAGAAAAGAGGAGGAAATAATGGACAAAAAACAACATGTACTCACATTTCTTTCTTTTTTGTCATCAATATATATCTATTTAATTGTCGCATTTGTCATATATGCTGTTTTCAGAAATTATATGAGTTTTACAGATGTTGATTTCATAGTAAACAATTTTAACATGCCTTTGTATTACTTTCTTCCTGAAAAGGCAGAAAAACTTCAATATTTTGCACTAATTACTGGTTTTCCTATCTTATATTTAATATTTTATAAAATATGGAAAAATGTAAAACTCAATATAACAGAAAAATTGTATAAATTTGTAATAATAACAGAAATCACATTAGCCGCAATATTTGTATTATTTTTATACAAAGCTTCTCTCAACCGCCATAACTTCTTTTTTACATTAATCAACAATCCCCTTGAAATTATTATATTAGGAGCCTTTTTATTCTATATTTTGTATGTATATCAAACAGGCTCACAAAAGATAAAAATAATATTGAATATTCTTTTGGGAATTACAATATTATTGGCAGCAATCACAATAGGTAACATATATTACACTCCTGTATATGATCTGACTGCATCATGCCGGCATCATTTCAGCGCATATTTTTCTCCAATATACAAAGTTCTTTCAGGGCAGGTTATAGGAATAAATTTTGAAAATATATATGGTTTTTATCCGTATATCTATGAACTTATTCTAAAACCAATCAAAAATGTTTCTTTGTTTCATATAAATATGATAAATGTCCTTTTAATTTTATCTTCTTTTTTATTTGCAGCAACAACATTTGCATTAAATATAAGAAATAAAATAATTGCTTTTGTTTTCATGCTTGCTTACATATATTACTTTTACATTTTCTGCATACTTGCAAATATGGAAACAATTTATTATCTCCAGTTCATGCCCCATCGAATTTTCTTTATAACTTTTGTTATTTTCCTGGCGTCAATATATCAAAAAACACAAAATCACAAAGCAAGAAACATTATGGAAATTTTGTGTTTTATATTTATGACAACAGCACTCATATGGAACTTCGAATCAGGCATTGTTGCCATTGGAGGATGGTACGGGTATTTAATTTATCTTGAAGCATTAAAATTTAAAGAACAAAAATCGTCAATAAAAAAACTTTTAACAAAAGTATTTCAGCCTTTTTTGATTGCATCATTTTCATTTGTAATAATAGAGCTAATTACATTATTAAAATGCGGGAAGAGTATTGATATAAATAATATGTTTTATTATCAAAACGTATTTTATAAAACAGGCTTTTTTATGTTGCCAATGCCGCTGTTTCATCAACCCTGGCTTCTTATTATTTTAATATATATAACTGCAATAATAAAATCTTTAAACAATCTTTTGTTTTCTTACAGAATAGAATCTAAAGCAGCAATATATTTTATGTTGAGTATAATAGGCTTGGGCATTTTTGTATATTATCAGGGAAGAAGCCACATCCTTATCCTTGGAGGAGTCTCTTTTCCTGCGTTAATTATCGTATCTTTGTATTGTGACGAATTTTTAAACAAATTCATTAATAAAAACTATGATAAATTTACATGTTATGTGTCATTAACAAAATTCATTTTAATATACACAGCTGTAACAGCGGTAGCCGTTTCAAGTTTTGACATGCTGTTTTTAAGCGGATTTAATAAGCAATTGACCCTCCTTAAACAGCATACACTCGAGAACGGAAGCCTGAAAAAGGACTATGATTTCATAAAAAATAATACACAAGGTAAAAAACTAGACATACTTACAGCTGATTCAGACCTGTTATATTTAAAACTAAAACAAAAAGACCTGTTGCCTTTTGCATCCACATCGGATTGGGCAGAAAAAAGCCAATACAAAAAAGTCTTTGATTATTTAAACCAATCTAACAATACTTTAATAATAGATGAAGAAATATTTAATAAGCTAAAAGGAAATGAACCGGAACAACTCATAGAACTTCTAAACAAAAAACAATATCGTCTTCAAAATATGACATACAACGGAATGAACAATATATTCATTTATGAACAAAATAATTTTTTAAACAAAAAATGAACATTTTTATTTTTTATTCGTTATAGTAAATGTAAGGAACAAAATAATGGATAAAAAACAAGAACACAAAATTTGTAACGGCTATGAAAGCAGCTATATGTTTTTAAATGACACAGACTTCCATCAACATCTAAAAGAATGTGAAAGCTGTCGTAAAGAACATGAAAAACTTGAAAAAGTATCTGCTCTCATAAAAGAAGCCAAACCATATATAAAGGCAAAACAAAAAAGGAACAAAATCCTAAAAGCAGTTTGTGCTCTGGCATTACTTTGTTTCACAAGCTTCAGCATTCCCTTGATGATGAATGCAGACAAAATATACGATGACATAATAGCTATGAATTCACCGACCATTGAAGAAATGGGGCTTCCCGTTGATGAATACGGGTTCCTGCTTGTTGAATAAGATTTATGGAATAATGATGGATTTTAAAGAAATCATAAATAATAATAAAAATGCTGTAAGAAGCATTATAAAAAGAATAACAAATGAACATAACGAGGATCTTGAACAGGAGGTCTATTGTAAAGTATGGAAAAACTCACATAAATATGAAGAACAAGGCAACTTTACTGCCTGGATAAGAACAATTACAGCTAATGTGTCCAAAGATTATTTGAAATCAGCGCACAAAAAACTCTCTGACAACACAACAAATGACGAAAATGTCATATCTTTTATAAAAGACAAATCACAAACTCCAGAGCAATCATTACTGCAAACGGAGAGGCAAAAAAAAATTTCAGA
Source organism: Clostridium sp. (assembly GCA_018362895.1). Lineage (GTDB taxonomy): Bacteria > Cyanobacteriota > Vampirovibrionia > Gastranaerophilales > Gastranaerophilaceae > Limenecus. Next base: position 119,853 of record JAHALR010000001.1, read on the forward strand.
AGCAATAAACTCTCTAAAACCCAAATTCAAAGAGGTCATCATGCTTTATGAAATAGAAAACAACTCGTACGAATATATTTCACAAAAACTAAATTGCCCGATCGGAACCGTAAAATCACGGTTATATAATGCAAAACAAGAACTTGCTAAAAAACTTGAAGATTTATTTTAGAAAGGACAAAATATGAAAAAAACAGTTATCTGTGCAGTAATTTCTGGATTATTGCTCTCATCAGGAATGGCTTTTGCCAATACAGTACAACCACAAGAAGCTAAAACACCTCCAGCAAAAAGCTGTCCTAAAGATATGAAAAAACAGCATCCACCCAAAATTAATCTTGACGAAAGACTAAAGCTAACTGAAGAACAGAAAAAACAGGCTCATGAAATCAGAATGAAGGGACATAAAAAAATGAAGCCTGTTATGGAAAAAATCAAAACTAAAAAAGCAGAAGCAAAAACAGTAAAAGAAAATACAAAGCTCTCTCAAGAAGCAAAAGACAAAAAGCTCGCTTCAATAAAATCAGATATCAAAAAACTGAAACAAGAAGCAAGAGCAATCCGAAATGAAAATACTAAAGAATTCGAAGCCATTTTGACTCCTGAACAAAAAGCCGAATTCGAAAAAATAAAACAAGAAGGCAGAGAACATTTCAAAAAACATCACAGAAAAGGTCCACACGGCCAAGGTTTTAATGGCCCGAGAGGTCCTCACAAATGCCCTCCTCCGCAAAAATAAAATACCCTGATTATTATTAAATAATCACACGCAACTTGACAGACCTCACATAACGTGAGGTCTTTTTTTGAACTTAATAAACTTTTATGGTTCATTGACACTGAATTTTTCACACAGCTATAATATAAAAGAAGGAGAAGAGGTGCCATAATGAACATTTTGAGGGAAACAATAGTAATAGTTTTATTATTATTTTTATCTTTAAATGTATGTTTGGCTGATGAGCTTATTCTTGGAAAAGATACCAAATACCAGCAACAAGTTATGAAAACAGGTTTTCGTATACTTAACTGCAACAATATCCCCAAAAGAATAACTTTCTTTTATAACACAGAAAATAAACAAAAATTAAAAATAAATACAAGAGCTAAAACAGTCACAATATATAAAGGTTTGTTTCCCTATATTGAAGATGAAAACGAGCTTGCAGCTCTATTAAGTACGGGAATTGCAACACTTATTGATATGCACAGCGGTTTTTTCAGAAGGTTTTCGATTAGCTTTTCTCCAAGAAAATATGAAGTCAAATCTGACAAAAAAGCTGTTGACTTAATGGTTAATGCCGGATATGATCCTGTTGCATTAATTAATATATTAAACAAAACAGCTTCACAGCCCAGCTGGTTTGAATATAATATATTTGTTCATACCGGCAAAGAACGAACTGCATATTTATACCAATATATTTATGAAAAATATCCCATTTATCTTGCTGACAACAGATATTTAAAAACACTATATTATCAGAATTTCCTGTTAAACTCTAAAGACAAAAGAAAAATGATACGAATGATTCAGGAAGAAAGACTAAGAATCAAAGAAGAAAAAGAAAAGCAGGAAAATAATATATGATTAAAAAATTTATCGGTACATTTTTGTTAATTGTATATTTTTTCACCTTCACTGAAGGTGCCGGGCTTTGTGCAATAAAAAAAAATAAAGTTTTTAAAGGCAGTATAGAAAAAAATGTAAAACAAGAAATACCCGCAAAAAAACAATTCAAAATGCCTGAAATCACAGATGAAACAGCAGAAGAGCTATCCGCAGCAATTGATAAAAGAACCTTAAAAAAGCATAAGTATAATGAAACTATCATATCTGATGAGCCAGTTATAATAAGCAACGAAAATAAAAAATTCAAGAAACCCAAATATACAGGGATTGTCAAAACCGAATACGGTACAGAAGTACTGCTTAAACCAGTCTATAAGGTCAGTACAAAAAATTCACAAATAAAAATACCTCAGGGTAAAAAATACGATAAATACAAAGTTGCTCTTCCTGAAATAGGCGAAAGAATTCCATTTAAAGTAGTCAAAGATGTAAAAGTCAATGACAAAATTGTCATAAGAAAAGACACTATTGTTTATGCAAAAATAGGAGAAGTTTCACCTAGAGCAATGGGGGGTGCTCCTGCTGAAATGACAATAGAACAATTTGAAATTAAAGACGAAAATGGAAATATTAAACCGCTTGACGGTTCTATAAGCAGCAGCGGATATTCGCTTTCCTTCTGGATAGGGCTGGCAGAACTAGCAACCACACCTTTCCTTTTCGGACTTGCAGTGCCACTTTTGAGACTTCTTCCCGGAGGACAAGCCGTCGTATCGCCACGTAAAAAATACATGGTTTATTATTAAGTAAGTGTTTTATATTGACAAAATAAAAAATATCCAATTATAATAAAAAAAATGTAATGGAGAATCGATATGAAAAAAATTTTTGTATATTTGATGGTTCTGGTTTTAACAACATCAGCTTGCTTCGCAGATGAACTCAGAATCGACAGGGAAGCAAAATATCAGAAAAAAATTATGGAAATTGGTTTCAGAATACTAAATGCAAATCAAATAGACAAAAGAATGACATTTCTCTACTCAACGAACAAAAATGTAAATGCTGTCACATATCTTTCATCAAAGCAAATTCAAGTATACAAAGGAATTTTACCGCTCATGGATTCAGATGATGAAATTGCTGCTATATTAAGCCACGAAATCTCACACGGAATAGATGCCCATAAAGGTCTCTGGAGAAGATTCTCAATGTCTTTTGCCTCCAAATCATATGAATTCAAATCTGATAAAAGAGGGGTTGATCTTATGGTAAACGCGGGATACAACCCCGTTGCAATGATTATTATACTCAACAAAATATCAGCAGAACCCAACTGGTTTGAAAAATCATCATCTCACCCGAACGGAAGTGAAAGACTTGCCGCTTTATATGAATACATCTATACAAAATATCCTGCATACCTTATAGATAATGAATACAAAAATAATTTATATTATCAAAACTTCCTCCTAACATCAAAAGATGCAAGAAAAACAATAAAAGAAAAATATCAAAATAACCAGGTAAAACCTGTTAGAAACAAAACAAAAAATAATTAAGAAAGTTTTATAATGAAAACACACATAATTAATATAATTACATTATTTATGAGTTTTATATGCCTCGGAGTACAGGCTATTCCTATATATACAGATGATATTCCACAAGATTACATAAAAAAAGTAAACCAGCTGGGCAGTCTTAATAAAACAAGAGAAACAACAAACAATATATCTGAAAATAATGCGGTAAAAATCTACACACCAGAGCATATTTTGATTATGACCAAAGCAAAAAAAATAAATAACAAATATGTACTAACACAGAATATAAATGTTAATGACAAAGTCAAGTTTATTGTTTCTGAAGATGTAAAAAAAGATGGTGTTTTATTTATCCCTAAAGGCTCAGAAGTAACAGGCATAATAAGAACAGCAGAACCGGGCAATCAACCCAATTGCGCTCCGGGAGTGCTTGAAGTTTCTTATTTTTCAACAAAAGATGTCAAAGGAAATAAGATAAATCTTTATGGAAAAATAACAGAAGAGGCTCCTGAAACAGGTTTATTTCAAATAATTTTACCTTACGTACCGTCCTTAAATCCTGCAATAAAACGAAATAAAATTTACACACTTTATTACAAATAATCGTTACAAACGTGATTTAATTTCGTTCATGATGTAAGATTTTGATATGAAGAAACTATTGTCATATTTATTGCTAAGCGCATTCATATTCGTATACAGTGGAATTGTAACATTAGTAAAAGCAGAAGAAATACCATCTGCAACAGAAACCTTTAAAGGTCGTGCAGAGGTTACAGATAGACTGGAAAAAGAAAATGCCAAACTTTTTACAGGCGAGGTTGATGAGCTTGAAGCAAAAGATGAAATAAAAATGACAGTCTCTCAGGTTCTAAGCTCAGGCTATACAGAAGAGGGAGACGAATTTTTCGCTGAAATATCAAATGAAGTAGAAGGAGACAAAGGCGTAATCCTTCCAGCAGGAACGATTGCCCACGGAAGTGTAAAAGAAATTCAACCATCAAAAAGGCTCGGCAGAGACGGCTGGATTGAAGTAAACTTTGACTATCTTATCACACCTGATGGCAGAGAAATTCCAATACAAGGAAAAATGAGCACAAAATTAAATCCTGTTGTAGGAACTACAAAAGTTGTAGCCAAAAGTGCCGGATACACAGCCGTTGGCGGTGTTGTTGGCGGTGTTGTTGCACTTAATATGTTCGGCCTGCCAGCAGCAGTAGCCAGTCAGGGATACACTCTTGCAGGCGGTGCCGCAGTTGGAGGCGCTGTTGGACTTGGTATGGCTTTATACAAAAAAGGCAAAGATGTTTTGATTTCACCTGGTGATGAAATCAGAGTCAAGGTAATAAAAGGTGTACAACTGCCTGTCTTTAAAAAAGAAGCATTAAAACAAGAAGAATTCACCTGCGATGGATTAAACGTAAAAATGACCAATATAGTTTTTGAAAAAGACCCATTTGGTGAACTGAATACTATAACAATATCACTGGTAATTACCAATACAACAGATAAATATTTTACCGGCTTTGACATGTCACTTGTAAATGACTTAAATGCCTCTTTTTACCCTTCTGTTTTTGGAGATACATCTATCATGTTTTCAAAAATCAAACCCGGTGATCGAACAAGTGGAAGAATCTCTTTTGCAGTCGATAACATAAAAAGAAAACATTGGTTGGTATTTTACGACAGAGCACAAAGAAAACAAATAGCCAAAATTTCTATTGATAATGCATATAAAGACATTCAAGCAAAGAAAAAGAAGAAGAAAAATAGAAAGTAGTTATTTATGCACAAAAAAGGATTCTCACTTGCAGAAATTCTTGTCACATTAATGATTATAGGAGTTATTGCATCAATAACAATACCTAATATAATTGCTAAGTCAGAAAGAGAAGCAAACCGTGCAGGATTGAAAAAGGCAATTTCAGTTTTGAACCAAGCTGCTGAAAAGTCTTATTTTGAATTTTCAAAATACCCAAATTGTTATTATTGGGATAAAAATCCCTATGGCGGAGCCACCTGTAAAGGTTATGACAAAAACGGAAACTGTACCGGTTACACCCTAAACAGCACAGGAGGAGCTCTTCCCGGGAATTACAATGGTAATTTTGGACAATGCAGAGAACTCTTTGCTTTCTACAAAGAAAACCTTAACATAACAAAAATTTGTGAAACAAACGGACTAGCCAATGGTTGTATGCCAGAATATAAAGGTAATGACGAAGTCAAAAAAGGTGGCTATGGTGATGACATGAGTGATGAAGATAAAGATATTGCTGCCAATAAAGCAACAAGTGGTTGTAATGGTTATAGAGGAAGTGCATTAAAAACAAAACAGGCTATTGTAACAGCAGACGGAATGATTTTCTTTCCATATACAGCTAACTACGCATCTATCATTGCAGTTGATGTAAACGGAATGAAAGGTCCCAATAAATGGGGATACGATGTTTTTTCTCTTTATGCAGTAGGTAATATAGGAAAAAATCTTGTTTATGTACCTGGTGGATGTGAATTCGTAGAAAAAGGCGGAAAAACAGGAAAACAAATGCTTTATGGCAAATAATTAGTTGTTTACGCCATAGCCAAACATTGCAAAATCATATTTTACAGGATCAACAGAATCAAATGATTTCAAATGAGCCATAATTTCAAGTACTGAATTATAATCATTCTGGGTTCTATTCAAAATACCAATTTTTCTTGATATTTTTGCAACATGCACATCCAGAGGAATCAAAAGCTCTGATTTTGGCATAAATTTCCATATTCCAAGATCAACAGTCCCGCCTCTTACAAGCCAACGCAAAAGCATATTCAAACGTTTACAGGCACTTCCCTTTGACGGATTCGGAAGAAGATGGTAAAAACCTTTTGTTACAGGCAAAGTAACTCGCCCATAAAAATAATCAATAACTGTCTGCAACATACCTTTGACAGATTTAGTATTGTCCCATCCATACTTAAAAAGAGACTCCAATGATTCGCCTGACTTGTACAAAGATTGTAAAATCAAAACTATTTGTACTATATCAACCCCAACAGAAAATCTGTAATCAAAATCATCAAGAATGTGATTCTCTTGTGTAAAGCTAAGAATAAAATCATAGGGCTTGTTATCCATTTTATTAAATAGAATATTGAGTTTTGAAATAAAAACTTCTCTTTTTCCATAGGCAAATATAGAAGCTAAAAACGCAGCAATTTCTATATCATTTTTTTCTTTAAAGCGATGAGGAAACTGAACAGGATCATCTTTTATAAAGTCTTCTGTTTCATATGTTTTAACCAGTTCATCCAAGTATAATTTAGTATCCATAGTTTCTCTATCTAATCCTATCAAAATATCCTTTTAAAATTTTAGCACATTCCTGTTCCATTATCCCTCCTTTGACAGTTAATTTCGAATTAGTAATTTTTGCCAAATCCGGAAGAACAGAAAAAGCCCCGCATATAGTATCAAAAGAACCAAAATATAAACTTTTCAAACGTGCCTGTATTATAGCTGATGCACACATAGGGCATGGCTCTAAAGTAACATATAAGTCGCACCCGTTGAGCCTCCAATCGTTAATCACGTGTGAAGCTCTTCTTATCGCCAAAATTTCTGCATGAGCAGTAACATCATTAAGTTTTTCCTTTTCATTATGAGCAGAAGCAATAATTATATTATCTTTCACAATGACAGCACCAACAGGTATGTCATTGCCCGAATTATTAGCTATTTCAAGAGCTTTTTGCATAAAACTTATATTCATATAACTTTAAATATATTACAAAATATTACAAATATTCATTTTTTTTTCACGATTTTGTAATATTTCGTAATAAAAAGCTTGCATTTTGATATACTAAGTGATATATTAAGTATATACATAAGCAATTAATTATGTCAGTCCATCATTATTTTTCCCTTTTCGATTTTATCAGCAAACCAAAAGCAGATAGATGTTTCTATACTGTGCAGTTTTTATGCAAAATTTAGAAAACAAGCAATTAGGATATTAAATAAATTAGGAGTAAGTGTATGTCTAACAATTCAGCCTCATCAAAATTGACTTTCCGTCCATCAACAAAACCTTCTTCACATAATGTAATGCCTGCACAAAACGATGACACATTGAGTCTTTACATCAGAGAAATCTCAAACATACCGGTTCTTTCAGCAGAAGAAGAAAAAGCAACCGCAAGAATTGCCAAAGAAGGCACAGAAAAAGAAGCATTAAAAGCAAAGCAAAAATTAGTACGTTCAAATCTAAAACTGGTTGTCAACATCGCCAGAAAAACAGTACAGGTTTCAAAATTACCAATGATTGATTTAATTCAGGAAGGTAATCTAGGACTTATGGTTGCAATTGAAAAATTTGACTATAAACTTGGATATAGATTTTCCACATATGCAGCATGGTGGATAAAACAAGCTATATTCAAAGCTATTTCCGAACAGTCACATTGTGTAAAAATTCCTGTTTACATTCAAGAAACACTCTCTAAATTTTCAAAAGTCAAAGCTTCACTTGAACAAAAATATAACACGCAGGTCAAAAACGAAGATGTAGCAAAAGAAATGAATATCTCAGCAGACAAAATAGACACATTTCTTGGTGCATTCAACAGTTCAATTTCAATGGATGCCCAATATGAACTTTCTTCTGGCAGTGAAGTAACCCTATCAGAGATTCTCGAAGACCCTAAAGCAACAGTATATGCTGACATTGAATATGAAAATCTGAAAAGAGATATAGAATATGTAGTTTCACTCCTAAAAGATAGAGAGCAAGCTGTTGTAAGAATGAGATTCGGGCTTGGTGAATGGAGCAAAAAAACACTAGAAGAAATAGGCAAAATTTACGGTGTGACAAAAGAATGCATCAGACAAACAGAAAACAGAGCACTAAGAAAACTCAGAGAAATGACTTCTTCAAACAATCTACTAACAGCATATATGAATTAACGTAACAATCGTTAAATTCCATAGCGCCCGGCTCACACATACAACCTGTATGGGGCGCTTTTTACTTTGTATTAACCTGGACAAATACTTTCCCAATCAATATCGTCATCATCATTGTCTCCGGGTTCTGGAATTTGTTCTCCATCTTCAATTAATATTTGAAGCATAAGTTTGAGCTGATTTTTATAATTAGCCAAAGCAATTTCTCTCGTTTTAGCACAATATGCAAAACTTGGAAACTCTTTTATTTCAATATAATGGTAAGGGTTACCATTAAAATCTAAATCCGTTCCCTCAATAAGAGTCCAATCCAAATTCAAGTAATAATCTATATCCTTATCAGTCATTATGCACTATCCATCTAATGAGTTTTCGTTCAAGGGCTGAGAAATCATAATGCCTTCCCCGCCAAGAACTTCTGCTTGTTTTCCGTCAATATACAAATATATTGGCTTTTTGGGAGCATTTACCAATGCAGTTTTTATAAATTGCTTCATTCTGCTGTATATGCTGTCAGCACCTCCACCATTTTGTATATTTGAACTTACATCAATAATAATTTTATTTTTACTTTCTACAATTCCAAGAATTTTTACATTTTTAGGTATTTCGCTATAAACTCCGATTTTTTTCTCATATGGCGAAGGCCCTTCACAAAGCTGATTCAAAGCAAACTTTAACTTAGACTGTCCGGCAGGAAGCTCTCTTTGCACTTTTTTGAAAATACCTGTATCATTCTTATCCATTCCCAGAAAATAAACAGTTACAAAAGTTTTCGGAATTTTCTTTTCTTCTGCTTTTTTATGTTCTTCCTGTTTTTTAGGCTCTACAACCTGTTCTTCAACAACCAGTTTTTTCTCTACCTTAGCTGGTTGACTATCAAAGAAGTTAACCTTGACATAAAAAAATGCCAACCCTGCAAGAACCAATATTACTAATTTAGACCAAAAGCCCATATTCTACTCCATTAATTAATAAACTGCTTAATTATTATAATAGTTTTTAGGCACAATAACCAGCCCTGTTATAACAATTTTATTATCATTAATATTTACATTCTGTACTTTTATTATACTTTTTGAATTATTCATAATGTTAGCCTTATAAACAAAAGGATTCAATTTATTTATAACCGGAAGAATAGAATTCAGATTTACTGATGTTAAATTTGGAGTAGTTCTTACATCAGTAAACATTATTTTTCCGTCTTCAACCTCCAATCCCATATCAGTAGAAATTCTCTTAGGTTCACCAAGAGTCAAAGGTGATATAACTTTCAATGAAAATACCATTCTGTTGTTTTTTATCTCAGCTTTAGGGTCAAAGATTTTGAATACAGAAATATTTCCCACACTAACCTTCATTGAATTCAAAAGTTTTAGATACTGTGGTGTTGCAACAGTTTTTTGAAGATCATCAGAGGTTACGGAAACAGAATACGAGAGAATAAAATTTTCATTTGTATAAACCTGACCATCTTTATAAATAAAATGATTGTATTCACAAACAGATTCAGCATTCACATCTGAAAGATAAAGACCTTCAATATAGCTATAATCAGAGTGCGCTGTCATTTTTTTGAACTTACCATCCAAAAGTGACTTTCCGCCATAAGGCGTAATATTGACTTTGAAATCCCCCAAAAGTGCTTTATCCATCTGCTTCTTAACCTGAGATTCGATAACAGAAGAAAGTATCCAGTTCATTCCTGTCACTTTGCTCAATACTGAAGAAACAGGACCGTTAATTTTCTGAGGAACAGAAGGACACATATCAGATTCACAATCAACAGCATATGCCTGAGTCGAAATCATTATTATGGCAAGCAAAATCTTAAACAAATTTTTTAAATTAATCATTATACAAATACCTTTTTCATTACCAACTGATTGTTATCACTGTCTTTTCTTGCAATTGCACAAAGCTCATTCTCATACACAAGAATAATATATTCAGAATCACCAAACATTTCAGTTTCAAGACTCTGTCCGTGTTTTACTTTTTGATACTCAAATTCAGACAATTTATAACTCTTATATGATAAAACTTCAACAGGATTTATCAAATACTTTTCAATATCTGAAATATCCTGAAACATATCAAGAGGGACTGAATTTTCTATTTCAAACATCCCTGATTTTGTCCTTGTCAATGCACTCATCAATGCACCACAACCAAGCATCATACCAATATCATTTACAATAGAACGAATATAAGTACCTTTTGAGCATTCTATTTCTAACTTTGCAGTATTACTTTCAGAATTGAATTCCAACAGCTTTAATTTTGAGATAAACACAGTTCTTTTTGGGATATCATCTGGTATAATACCTTCTCTTGCCAGTTCATAAAGTCGTTTACCTTTGTAATGAACAGCAGAATAAGCAGGAGGAATCTGCTCTATTTTGCCGTGAAAATTAGAAAAAACATCAAATAGTTCTTCTTCTGTAACCTTCTTATCCGAAAAACTTTCAATATTACCTTCAATATCATAAGTATCAGAAATTTTGCCAAATACAACAGTGGCAATATAGCCTTTATTCTCATTGAGAAATTCAATAAGCCTTGTTGCCTTTCCAATAGCAACAGGCAAGACACCTTGTGCCAGAGGATCCAGAGTACCGGTATGTCCTATTTGTTTGATTTTTGAAGCACGGCGCAATTTTGATATAACATCATGAGAAGTAATTCCCTCAGGTTTATTGATGTTTAAAAAGCCAAACATAAAAATCTAAATTTCACCTTTTGAAACTTTATCAATCAGATCCATAACTCTTGTACCTCTTTCAAGAGAATCATCAGGAATAAATCTGAGCTCCGGCGTAAGTCTCAGTCTTATACGTTTTCCGACTTCATATCTGATTTTTGATACATTTTCTTCCAGTGCTTCGATAGTCTGTTTTTTTGCTTCATCATTTGTTGTAAAAACAGAAAAATATACTTTTGCAAAAGAATTATCATGTGCCAGTTCAATATCAGTTATAGATATAACACCGGAAATTCTCGGATCTCTGACATCTTTTTGTATAATATCGGCTATTTCTTTCATCAGAGTTTTTCTGACACGTTCATTTCTTAAAGACATTGTTTTCTCCCTTTTGCTAATGTGTTTACCTTAAAAACAAGGTTTAAACAAGAGCCTGTCTTTCAACTTCTTCAGTAGTAGAAACTTCTATAATATCGCCTTCTTGAATATCGTTAAATTTGGCAAAAGATATACCACATTCAAATCCGGTAGCAACTTCTTTAACATCATCTTTAAATCGCTTAAGCTGATCAATTGTTCCTTTAAAGATTACCTGACCATCTCTGATAACAGAAGCGGTTTTACCCCTGAGGATTTTACCTTCCGTAACATAACAACCTGCAATTCTGGAAGTTTTTCCGACAGTAAAGACCTGTCTGACTTCAGCTTTTCCGAGTTCAACTTCTTTGATTTCAGGCTGTAACAAGCTGAGCATAGTCTGTTCAAGATCTTCAAGTATTTGATAAATAATATCGTATTTTTTGATAGTAACATTCTCTCTTGAAGCTGCTAATTCAGCATTATTATCTTCTTTAACAGAAAAACCTAAAATGATAGCATTGCTAGCAGATGCTAACATAACATCTGCTTCAGATATATCACCTACACCAACATGAATCAATTTTATGATAATTTCGTTTGACTTAAACTGACCTATTGCTTGTGACAAAGCTTCAGCAGAACCGTTAGTATTCGCCTTGATAATAAGGTTCAAATGCTGGAATCCGTCATCACCTTCGCCAACAACTTCATTTCTAATATGAGAAGGAAGCATAGCCTCAAGACGTGAATTTCTTTCTTTTTCTTTACGTTCAGAGACTATTGCTCTCATAATTTTTTCATTTTCAACAACTTCAAATTTGTCACCAGCCTGAGGTACTTCGGTTAAACCCAGAATCTCAACAGGAGTAGACGGAGCAGCTTTTTTAACTCTTTCACCTGAATCAGATAAAAGTGCTCTCACTTTACCACAAACATTTCCAACCACAACGCAGTTGCCGGTTTTTAAAGTTCCATTCTGAACAAGAAGCGTAGCAACCGGACCTTTTCCTTTATCAAGATTAGCTTCTATAACTACACCTGAAGCAGGCGCATCAGGATTCGCTTTCAAATCTTGCACCTCTGCAAGGAGAAGAATATATTCAAGCAATTCATCAATACCAGTACCTTGCAAAGCACTAACTTTAACACAAACGGTATCACCGCCCCACTCTTCAGGAACGAGACCATGTTCTGTAAGTTGCTGCAATATTTTATCAGGATTAGCATCAGGCTTATCTATTTTGTTAACAGCCACAATAATAGGAACCTCTGCTGCTTTAGCATGATTAATAGCTTCAATCGTCTGAGGCATTATTCCATCATCGGCTGCAACTACCAGAATAGCTATATCAGTAGCTTTTGCACCTCTTGCACGCATTTCTGTAAAAGCTTCGTGACCAGGTGTATCTATAAATACAATTTTTTTATTATTCAAATATACTGTATAAGCACCAATTGATTGAGTAATACCACCAACCTCAGTTGAAACAATTTTATGCTTTGAAGCTCTTATTGAATCAAGAAGAGTTGTTTTACCATGGTCAACATGCCCCATAATACTGATTACCGGTGCTCTTCTTTTCAAAAGTTTCGGATCAATAGCAGCAAGTTCTTTTGCTTCTTCTTCTTTTTGAAGCTCTTCTTCCATAAATGCTTCTATATCTTCTTCAAGAACTTCTATTTCAAAACTTTCACAAACTTTTTTTGCAGTAGGAACATCAATAACCTGATTAACCGTAGCCAAAATTCCCTGCATCATTAAAAATTTAACAATTTCAGCAGAAGCTTTGTTTATCTTGTCAGCAAGTTCACCAACAGTCAAAGGCTGATTAATAACAACACTTTTTATTTCTTCAGCCGCCTCTTCAGCATGTGAACGTTTTTTATGCTTTTGAGCATTAGCTTTTTCTAAACTGATTCTTTCTTGTTCTTCCTCTTTTGATTTATATTGTTTTTCTTTTTTCTTGGCACCTTTTTTCTTTGGAGTATTTTTTGAATCATAAATATCCTGAGGAATAATATGTCTTTGAATAGGCTTTTTCTCTCTGGGAGCAGCATCTTTTTTAGTCTCCGCAGTTGTAGAAACTTTAGAAGAAGCATCAGGTTTTTGCACCTGTTCATTTCTGTTGCCAAAAGCTGTTCGTCCTTCTCTTTTAACAAAACCGTCTTTTTTAAGGTTATCTTTAAGCGCCTGCTCAGATTTTTCAGAGATTTTAGACACAGGTTTTCTTAATGGAGAAGGTTCAATTTTTCCCAGCTTCAATCTTTCGGCTGGTTCTATTTTTCCAAGTTTTATTTTTTCAACAGGCTTTGGCTCTTCTTTTTTTTCTTCTTCCTTTGGAGGTTCTTCTGTTTTAGACTTAGCCTTTTTAACAATAAAAGCCTTGGGTTTTTTAGTTTGTTCAACCTGAGGCTCTGACAATAGTTCTTTAAGTTTTCTAGCCTGTGATTCAGAAATGACACTCGAATGAGACTTCACTTTTACGCCAAGTTTTGTATCAAGCTTCTCAATAACTTCTTTATTTGTAAGCTTAAGCTCTTTTGCTAAATCATAAACTCTTATCGTATCTGTCATTATATGTATTTTTCTCCAAATTCGTGTCTTATAATATATTTTTAGCACAATCTATCTGTCAAGTACAGCCCTGATTTTTTCTTTAAGCGAATTATCAGGTTTTACTTTTAAAAGTTTAAAGATTTTTCCTTTTTTAAATGCAGCTTCAATGCAGTGTTCTTCGGGACAAATATAGACAGAACGTCCAAAAAATGAAGAATCGGGATTCACTCGCAATTCTTGTAATTTTGAACTTCTTGTAATTTTTATCAAATGATTTCTAGCAATCAATTTAGCACATGCACAGCATTTTCTTTTTATTTCCGACTCATCCAAAACAAACCTTCTTCTAACAACCTATCAAAAGTGTCTTGCCTATATCTTTTCTGTATTTTTTGCCGTCAAAATTTATGGACTCAATGCTTTCATAAGTATTTTGAACTGCTTTTTCCAATGTTGAAGCACTTGATGTAACAACCAGAGTGCGTCCGCCAGCTGTAACAAAATTTCCATCCAAATCTTTTCTTGTATTAAAATGTGAAATCTCAGAATGCTCTTCAACTTCATCCAGTCCAGAAATAACAGAGCCGTATTTGCCTTCTTGAGGATAGCCTCCTGCATTAAGAACAACAGACAATGAATAAACCGGCTTCACTTTAATTTCGTAAAAATCATCAACCAGCGAACCTACAATGGCTGCTTTCATAACATCAACAAAATTAATATCTAAAATATTGAAAACACATTGAGCATCAGGCTCTTTAAAAAACGGATTGAATTCAATAACATTTAGATTTCCTGTTCTGTCCAATATTATGTCAACACCTAGAATACCTACATATTGGTTTCCGTTTTTGCCCAGTTCATCAAGGGTTGGATATATAATTTCTTTGAAGATTCGTCCCTCTAAGGCAGAGTCTATCATGTAAAATGGAGCATAAGCTCCCAGACCAGAAGTTATTGCGCCGCCATTACCCTCAAGTACATGCTTGTACGGAACAACTGAAGAAACAGGCATAGCATTGTAACCATCCGTAATCACATAATAAGAAAATTCCTGTCCTGCAATAAAATCCTCTATTACAATTTTTTTATTGCCATTGTCAAACAAATCCTCAATTATTCTTTTTGCTATTTTGAAAGAATCACAAACAAAGACATTTTCACCATGCATATGAGAATCTGTCTTTATCACCAAAGGAAATTTAGATTTTCTTGCATAATCAACAGCCATATTTTCTCTGTCAAAAATTCCGAATTTAGGCGTCGGAACTTTTGTTTTATACATAAATTTTTTGGCAATAGACTTACTGGAGGTTATTCTTGCTGCTTCAGCAGTAGGAGAAAAAATCATCAAACCTTCTTCATTAAACTTTCCTGCAATATCACATTCAACAGATTTTTCAGAAGAAGCAACAGTAAGATCAATATTATTAACTTTAACAAACTCAGCCAGGCTATCTACATCATCAGCCTCTATGTCTATGCAAGTAGCATAATCACTTATGGCAAAATTACCCGGAGCAGCAAATATCAAATCAACATTTTCATATTTAGAAAATTCTTTTGCCATTGTATACTCTTTGGCACCTGAACCGACGATTAATATATTCATGCAATAATTACCTATTTATGTATTTTTCATATTATACTACATTCAAAATATATTTAAAAAGCTCTCACTTTTGTGAGAGCTTTTTTGGTTAGTTGGTTGAGATTTATATATAAAAATATTATTAACAAAATGCTCCAATTACACCAGCAACAAGACCTACACCTGCACCGACAAGCGCGCCTACCGGACCTCCGATACAGCCAACTGCTGCACCTGCACCTACTGCTGCTGTAACACCACCGATCTTGCCAACTGTCTTTTTGGTTTTCAGCGATTTTGGTGATTGAGAACCTTCCATTTTTGCAATTATGTCTTCTGAAGAATAAGTTTGTGCATTTCCAAAAGAAATTGTGTTCCAGAAAGAGTTTGCAAGAGCGCCATCGCAGTTTTCTTGAATCATTGCCTTCAAATCCTGACCTGTTGCAGCTTGGAACTGATATCTTGCAAAGTTTCTTAAAGCTTTTTCTAATCCTTCCGGATTATCTTTATATTCTTCCTTCATTCTTGTGTAGACTGAAGAATTTCTAATCATATCAACAATACCTTCAAATTGTTTTACAATCTGGTCAGATTCACCTTCAACTATTACTGTTTGAAGTGAGATACAAGCTTCATTGATAGCAGCTGTCAATCCGTCAGATGCTGCTGCATATCTCATGGCATCTTTTCTTTCATTGTAATCAATTTCTCTTGCACTATTTCTGAGGTCAGCATCATATGTAAGGCGGTCTTTAAAATCCATATTAATGTAGTTTCTATATGTTGGAGACAACATCATAGACTGCATCATATAAGGATTCATCATATAAGGGTTCATCATCCCCATACCTGCAAAAGCAGCTCCACCTTGTACTCCGCCAAATCCCATATTAACATCAATCGGAAGATTGTATACATTGCCTAAGCCGAGACCAAAATCTCTTGCATATTCAGCATTTAAATTTGTTAAACCTGCACCTGTCGGACTTGCGATAACCTGATAAGGATTAGGAAATCCGTACATTCCGCTTATACCTTGCATAACCAACCTCCAAATTTTTCTCAGGTAATACCTGATTGTAACCTTTAAATCTAACCTTACACTTATATAAAAACATTCTATGAAATGAAATTGCCTTAAAGAAGATTTTTGCTTAATATTTGTTAACAAAATCGTAATATTTGTAAAAAATAAACGTCTAAACTATAATCAAATAATGAATAAAATATTATTAAAATTTCTAAAACTTAATGAAAAAGTAACTATACCTTCCTATCAAACAGAAGGTGCAGCAGGAATGGACTTGTGTGCATTTTTGGAAACACCTTTAACTTTAAAACCTTTAGAAAGAAAGCTTGTTCCGACAGGTCTAAAAATGGAACTTCCAAAAGGTTATGAAGCACAAGTCAGACCAAGATCAGGAATGTCAATAAAACACGGAATAACACTTATCAACTGTGTAGGAACAATTGACGAAGATTACAGAGGAGAACTTTGTGTTCCTGTCGTAAATCTTTCAAATGAAGAATTTACAATAAACAACGGTGACAGAATAGCTCAAATGATAATTTCCCCTGTAACAAAAGCTGATATTGAAGTAGTTCAGGAATTGAGCGAAACCCAAAGAGGTGAAGGCGGTTTTGGGTCTACCGGAAGAAAATAGGATAATATGAAAAAACTTGCTGTATTTGACTTTGACTCAACTCTTATGCAGGGAGAAACCATAGAAATTATAGCTGACGAAGCAGGCTTAAAAAATGAAGTTGCAGCAATTACCAAACGAGCAATGGAGGGTGAGCTTGATTTCTTTGATAGCCTGACACAGCGTGTTTCTCTTTTAAAAGGAATAAAAGAAAGTCGCGTAAATGAAATTTGTCAAAACCTTCCTTACACAAAAGGAGCAAAAGAAACAATCAGTGAACTCAAAAAACTCGGCTATATTGTTGTATGTTTTTCCGGTGGTTTTAAAAATGCCACTGAATATGCAAAAAAAATATTGGGATATGATGCTGATTTTTCAAACATTCTTCATGCCAAAAACGGAATTCTTACAGGGCACGTAGGAGGACCTATGATGTTTTCTGACAGCAAAGGTATTATGCTGGAAAAATTACAGTCAATTCTCGGCATATCACAAGAAAATACAATAGCAATCGGTGACGGAGCCAATGATATAAGCATGTTTCGCTGTTCAAAAGAGAAAATTGCTTTTTGCGCAAAACCCATACTAAAAAAAGCCGCAACTGTCACAATAGATGAGAATGATTTAACAAATATCTTGCAATATTGTTAATATTCCAGATCATATTTTTTCGACGCAAGAGCAGCTTCAGAAACTTCTTCAGCAACTATATTATTAACCTGCGAAATTCCCGGACTTTTTAATATTTCTGTTTTAGTATTAGCATATATTTCAACAGGTTTTTTGCCGTTATAATCAACGATTTTTGATCTGGTAACTACGTTATTGCCATTTCTTTCATAAACATTAGTCAGACTTTGCTGAACAGTCCACTTTCCTCCCACAGCAGGAGTCGACATTCGACTTACAACATTCTTTATTACATTTCCGTCTTTATCATAAAAAACAGAATATCGTTCACCCATTTTTACATTATTGATAATTTCAGCAGTTTTTTTACCATCTTTATCATAATGAGTTTTTATAGATTTCGTAATTGATTCAGAGATTGTTCCATCCGGGTTTTTAACTTTTGATTTAACATACTCTGTACAAAGCTTTCCACCATCCTTAGTCGCTTTTTCAAAGTTTTCGACAACTGGTTTCAATGCTTTTGCATTCCTATATCTAATAATCCCGTATGTAATTGCTCCAAGCGTAGCCAGAGTCAATAAAGCTTTTCCTGTTGAAGATTTTTTCTCGGGTTCTGTGTAATACTTATTTTGCTCTTGTTGAATTCCGGTTGCAGCAGGAGACTGCAAATTTTGTGCCTGTACGGCATTAGATACACCACTAACTGTCATAATAAACTACCTTCCTACACACCATTTATATTTTAATAAAAACGTAAGGAAGGCAGAAATTTACTATTATTTACCAAATGTTACATTATTTGAAGATAATTTCATCTCCGTCAGCATCAACCGTAATCGTATCACCTTCTCTAAATTCTTGAGCAAGAATCTTCTTGGCAAGAGGATTTTCCACTAATTGTCTTATTGTTCTTTTAAGAGGTCTTGCACCATAGACCGGATTAAAGCCAATTGTAGCAAGCTGTTCTTTAGCGTCATCAGTGATTTCAAGTTTAATATCCCGTTCGGCAAACAATTTTCTTAAGTTAGCAAAATAGATATCAACAATAGCCTGCAATTGAGGAAGTGTAAGGGCCTTAAAGAAGACAATTTCATCTATTCTGTTTAAAAATTCCGGCTTGAAATGATCTTTCATCAAATCCATAACCTTGTCTTTTGTTTCTTCAAAGTCTTTTTCTGAAAGCATAGAGTTCAAACTATTTTCAAGAATAATACTGCTTCCTATATTGCTGGTCATAATAATCAGTGTATTCTTAAAATCAACCACTCTGCCTTTTGAATCAGTCAAACGACCGTCATCCAAAATTTGAAGCATTATATTGAACACATCCGGGTGAGCCTTTTCTATTTCATCAAAAAGCACAACTGAATATGGTTTTCTTCTAACAGCTTCTGTCAGTTGACCGCCTTCATCATATCCGACATAACCCGGAGGCGCTCCAACAAGTCTCGCAACAGAGTGCTTTTCCATATATTCTGACATATCTATTCTTATCAAAGCATCTTCATCATTGAACAAAAATTCTGCAAGAGATTTTGCAAGTTCGGTTTTTCCCACACCTGTCGGCCCAAGAAAAATAAATGAACCAATCGGACGTTTGGGATCTTTCAAGCCGGAACGGGCTCGTCTTATAGCATCAGAAACAACCTCAACTGCTTCATCCTGACCTATCACTCTTTTATGCAAAGAGTCTTCCATCCTAAGAAGTTTTTGCATTTCACTTTCAACAAGTCTTGAAACTTCTATACCTGTCCATTTGCTAACAACTTCAGCAATGTCATCTTCATCAACTTCTTCTTTTAACAACTGATTTTTATGTTTTTCGCCTTCATGTTTTTGAACATTTTCAAGACGTTTGTTAAGTTCAATCAATTTTCCGTATTTTAATTCAGCAGCTCTTTCAAGGTCAGCATCACGTTCTGCCAGTTCTATCTGAGCTTTTGTTTTTTCTATTTCCTCTTTTATTGCTGCTTCATCATAGATGTTACTTTTTTCCATTTCCCACTGTGTTCGTAGTTTAGAAATTTTTTCATCTAAATCATTAATAATTTTACTCAAATTATCTATTTTCTGATTATTTTCTTCTGAAATATCTTCTTTTTGAATAGCTTTTCTTTCAATTTCAAGCTGCATTTTTTGTCTGACCAGTGAATCTATCTCTTCAGGCATTGAATCGATATCTATTCTTAAAGATGAAGCAGCTTCATCGATAAGGTCAATAGCTTTATCAGGCAAGAATCTGTCTGTAATATATCTGTCCGATAATTTTGCAGCAGCAACAAGCGCAGCATCTTTAATTCTTATACCATGGTGAACTTCATAACGTTCTTTTAGCCCTCTTAAAATACTTATTGTATCATCAACTGAAGGTTCATCAACCATTACAGGCTGGAATCTTCTGGCAAGTGCAGGGTCTTTTTCTATATATTTTCTGTACTCGTTAATAGTTGTTGCACCTACTGTTCTCAAAACACCTCTGGCAAGAAGAGGTTTCAAGAGGTTTCCTGCATCCATTGAGCCTTCTGTTGCACCTGCCCCTACAACAGTATGAAGTTCATCTATAAAAAGAATTATTTCTCCGTCTGAAGCTTCAACTTCCTTCAAGACTGCCTTTAATCTTTCTTCGAATTCACCTCTGAATTTAGCACCTGCAACCAGCGCTCCCATATCCAGAGCTATGAGTTGTGTATTTTTCAAACTTTCAGGAACATCCCCTCTTATTATTCTTTGAGCAAGCCCTTCTACAATAGCAGTTTTACCAACACCAGGTTCACCAATCAGAACTGGATTGTTTTTTGTTCTTCTGTTTAACACCTGTATAACACGTCTGACTTCTTCATCTCTGCCAATTACAGGATCAAGCTTTCCTCTTTTAGCAAGCTCTGTGAGATTTTGAGAATATTTTTCAAGAGCCTTAAACTTTTCTTCAGAATCTTTCGAATCCACTTTATTTTGTCCTCTTATTTTTTTCATTTCATTAAGTATTTTGTTTCTTGTTACTCCAAAACGCTCAAAAAGCGCTTTTACCTTTGAGCCGTCAAAAGCAGTAGCGGCCAAAAGAATATGTTCAATACTAATATAAGAATCTTTTAGAGCTTCAGCTTCATTTTGTGCAAGATCAAGAAGTTTTATTGTATCTTGAGATAAATAAAGCTGCTGTGTATTCACCGGCTGTTCAACTCTCGGAAAATTATTCAATTCGGACATAACAGAATCTATAAATTGTGGCCTGTTGAGCTTCAATGCTTCCATATAATCAGAAGCTATACTGTCTTTTGATTCCAGCATTGCCATAACAATATGCGCAGGCTCAAGCTGTGTGTTTTGAAACTTCGCCATTATTTGTTGAGCAGAAAACATTATTTCCTGAGCCTGATTAGTAAGTTTATTAAAATCAATCATAAAAAACACCTCACAATAAAAATCTTATATTTTTATTTTAAGGTGTTTTTTCGAAAAGTATATAAAATTAATTATAATTTAATTTTTTTATTTTTAGCAATCTGAGCATTAATCTGAAAAGCAGCAAAAAATCTATTTATAAAGCTTTCTTCCTGTCTACCGTCCTTACCAAAGTAGTTAACAAAAAAAGTAACTGCCTCTCTGCCTTTTCTTTTCAATTTAACAGCAACATTTTGAGAGAGAAATTGTTCTTCTCTGCCGGTATGCAACTCAGGCAAGTCTCTTCGTGCATCGTATATCTGAGCTTTGATTTTATTTTTTCTGGCAATAACAGCAAGATCTTTTTTAAATTTTTCAAGCTCTTCATAACTTTTTCCTGGAATTGTTGTATCCACTATTTTTATCAGCCTGTTGATTTTCTTGGGACCCAAAGGATTGATTCCCAATGAGGTTAAAACCCGGTCAAAAGTAATCATTGTATCTCCTTAAATGTTATTAATGTATAAATCAGCCAAGTAGTTCTTAATATCTACATCAATTATTTTATACCTGTCAAAATCTTTTGCAAAGGAAAACAAATTTTTTGAAGCAATTATAATAACATTGGTGATATCAATTACCCTTTCATCAATATCAAAAAAAGCCTTGTAATAAACTCTGTCAGATTCATTACCCTTAAAAACCGCAAGTTGTTTGAATTTTTCTTTATAAAGTTCCAATACAGAATGAAGAAAAGTATTTTCTTTATTTTCAAAATCAGCACTTGAACAAAGATTTGAAATGAACAAACCTTTAGGCAAAAGTGATTTTTTTATCAAATCAAAATACTCTACACTCAAAAATCTATCATCAATACCATCATCAGAAGCCACATCTACAACAATCAAATCATATTTCTTTGTGTTTTCTCTAAGATAGACCAGACCGTCTTGAAGATAAAAATTAGTTATAGAAGAATCTTTAAAATCAAAGTAATTTTTTGCAATCCCAAAGATATTTTCCTCTATGTCAACAATATCAATGCAATCAAGGTTTTCAAAAAGTTTTTCCCAATCATTAACAATTTTGCCGGTACCAAAGCCAATCAAAAGAATATTTTTTATATCAGGATTTATCAGATAAGGAAGCGTAAAATAATTTATATAAGGCAGATTGCCTTTATAATACGGAGTATCTATAAAACCTGCCTGATATGTATCCTTGTAATGAAGAAAACGCCCGACCTCGTTTTCAACAACTCTGATATTATGAAAATCAGACTGTTTTTCATAAAGAACTTTATCATCGAAAGTTTTTTCATTGACAATCTTAAGCAACTTTTCATCTGGTTCATGTATAGCTAAATATTCAGGTATGATAATCATAATTTTTATTGTAATATAAAAAAATGAGTGATTATTTTTTAAGAGCAAAACTATTCAAAACCAAAAAGAGACTCGGTCAAAATTTTTTGATTGATGAATCCGTAATTGAACGCATAGTTCAAGAAGTCTCAGAAGGTGATACGGTTTTGGAAATAGGTCCAGGAGCCGGTTTCGTAACAGAGAATATTATTAAAAAAGCAAAAAAAGTTTACGCAGTAGAAATTGATGAAGATGCAATTGAAGCATTACAGCATATTAAAACAGAAAAATTCAATCTCATACACAATGACATCTTAAAAACAGAACTAAAAGACCTTGAAGACACAACATTCAAAGTCATTGCAAATATTCCTTATTACATAACCAGCCCGATATTGGCACATTTATTGGGTGAAATAGATGATTTAAACAATGAAAACAGAAAAAGGATTTCTGAAATAATTTTAATGGTTCAATGGGAAGTTGCTCTAAGGCTTACTGCAAATGAGTCATCACCGTCAAAACAATACGGGCTGTTATCTATACTCACACAATTTAATGCAAATGTTGAATTGATACAAAAGGTAGGAAGACGCTCTTTTTATCCTTCACCCAAAGTGGATTCTGCACTGGTAAGAATAAAATTGACTGAAAACCCCAGAGTCAAAACAGATGACTATTCTTTTTTAAAACGAGTAATAAAAGCTGCTTTTGCAACAAGAAGAAAAAATCTAAAAAACTCGCTGATAAATGGAGGGTTCGACAAAGAAGCAGTTACAACAACATTGAACAATCTAAATATCCCCGAAAATATCAGAGGAGAAACGCTTTCAATCGAAAAGCTTGCCGAATTATCTGAGGAGTTAAAAAAGAACAATGTCAAAAATTAAAATTGCAGCACCCGCAAAAATTAACCTTACACTCGAAGTCTTAAATAAAAGGAAAGACGGCTTCCATAATATAAAAAGTATAATGCAGGCAATAAGTCTCTATGACTATTTAACAATTCAAACAGAAAACTCTGACAAGATAGAAATAAATCTTTCAGGAAATTCCAAGCAAATACCCTATGACGAGAAAAACCTCGTTTATAAAGCTTGTAAGAAATTTTTCGAAAAAGCAAACATTAATAATATAAAAGCAGATATTTATATTGAAAAAAATATACCAGTTGAAGCCGGTCTCGCAGGAGGAAGTACCGATGCAGCGGCTGCATTTTTTGGATTAAACAAAATTTTTAACACACCATTATCCCATAATGAGTTAGAAGAATTGTGTGCAACACTCGGTTCCGACCTGAATTTTTGTTTGAATGGAGGAACAGCAATTTGCTCAGGAAGAGGTGAAAAAACAGAACATATTGCAACTCAAACAGAATATTTAACTTTAATAAAACCTCTCGGTTTCGGAATTTCAGCAAAAGAAGCATACACAAAATTTGCACAGATGAAAAACAAAGAAACGCCGAATTTTACTGATAAATTGGCAGAAGAATTCAACACAAAATTCTTATACAACAGTCTTGAATTAGCTGTAATCAATGATTATAAAGAATTAATGGAAATAAAAGAAGCTCTTCCCGAAGCTTTAATGTCAGGTTCTGGTCCTACATTTTTTATTCTTGAAAAACATTGCCCTGTTGAATTTGACAAAGAAAGATTTTTAGTCATAGAAGATTTACACTTCATCACTCACGGAGTTCAAAAAATCTAAATATTAAATATTGTAAACATATAAGCTGAAAACATAAAGTTTTTATAAAAAACTCCGATATAAAAAACAGGAAGTCCAAACAGCAATCAGCTAATACACAGGGAAAAAGGTGTTAGCCGAAAAGGAGATTTTGAATGCAGATAAACAGATTAAGTCCTGGTTTACAAGAAGAACTAAAAACAGCCACAAACTATAATACGGCAAGAAATGAAACACTATTTCAGTATCAAGCAGCAGGTGCTGTTTCAAGCGGCGCATCAGGTAATCAGGGCAACAAAAAAGATGTTGATTTTTCAAAATTGGACACAAGAGACCTGAATATTACACCAGAGCAAATAGAAGGACTTCTCGCAGATTTCAGTGATGAAGTTATAAAAGTTTTCTCATCAGACTTAATTCTCGATAACCCGCTCCGTGAACAAAACAATACTCAAGAAAACGGAACACCAACATTTACAGCATAAAAAAAGACCCATTGAGGGTCTTTTTTACTGGAAGTATTATAATCTATTACATAGAATATGTAATTAAAGCTTTTACCGAACGTGCTGTATCTTTAACTTCAGACTTTTCTTCACCATTCATTGTTTCTTCAAGCACTTTCAAAACTTCTGTTTTGTCATTCAATGAGAGAATTTCATTAATTGCACTCATAGCAACTCTTGCACTCAAATCATTGATACCCTTACCAGCTGATGAAACAACAATTCTCAAAGCTTCGGGTGAATTTTTTCTGATAAGTGCATGAGCTGTTTTTTCTCTGATTTCATCAATTTCAGAATTTGTTCCAATTTCCTCAAGAACTTGGATAGATTTTGGGTCTTCATGTTTGCTCAATGCTTCAATAATATTATCAATTCTGTTTGTTTTCATCATTACCTACGCTTTCAAACTTTCTCTGTATGCATCGTGTTCAGCTCTGAACATTTCACTCAAATCAT
Source organism: Clostridium sp. (assembly GCA_018362895.1). Classification (GTDB taxonomy): domain Bacteria; phylum Cyanobacteriota; class Vampirovibrionia; order Gastranaerophilales; family Gastranaerophilaceae; genus Limenecus. The sequence continues at coordinate 144,820 of JAHALR010000001.1, forward strand.
CAACAGGATGTTTTAACAGATTGTTTACGCTGTATTGGTTGTTGAATTTAGATGAAACAGACTCAACAAGACCTTTGAAATCTAATGAAATTTCTGTATTTTTTGCTTTTTCCCAAGAATTAGCAATGCTGTCTTTTACCTGTCTTCCAAAAGAAATAATAGAATTGATTCTCGAGCGAAATGCTTCATTGAATGAATTCATAGAACCAACAACAGCACTAGCTACCATTTTTGACTTATTTGACATTTGTGCAAACGGATTGGAAGAAGAGCTTGTTTCTTTAGCTTTTGAAGATTCAAAAACATCAGCTGCCAATACATTGCCTTTAAAATTGATACCGAACGGGTTTGAATGAACTTCCTGTCTTTCATCTTTAGACATAGGCTTGAACATTCCAAATTTTGTTTGTGAAATTCTTAATTTATCCATCTTGCCTTCCTTACTTGCTTACAATAAAGGTACCTTCTTAAGGTACCATTATAAAGAAAGAGACTAATCATCTTTTTAGAGGATTTATAGCAGATTCAACTACAACTTTAGTATAAAATTAACCAACGCTCAATCCTGCGCAAAGATTGACTGATTGACCTGTCATGCCTTTAGCTTCCTGTGAAATCATGTATTTAACAAGATTTGCAATTTCCTCTGGACGGATGAATCTCCGCTGAGGTATCATATCAAGCTCTTCTTCATAAGAAAAAGTACTTTCCTCAACCGCATCTTTTGCAAGTTCAGTATCAACCCATCCAGGATTAATCGTATTTATAGTTATGTTATCTTGCGCAAGCTCTAAGGCAAGAGACTTTGTTAACCCAAGAAATGCTGATTTTGTTAGTGAATATAAAGAAGCGTTCGCCTCCCCGACAACACCGCTAATAGATCCAATATTGACAATTCTTCCCCATTTTTGATTTTTCATATGAGTAACAACTGATCTTATAAGCATAAATGGAGCTTCTACATTTAGAGAAAGAAGCCTGTGTATATCCTCATCAGATGTTTTTTCAATGGGAGAATATACATAATCACCTGCATTATTAACCAGTATATCTATATTTCCAGTAACGGAAAAAAGTTGTTCCAAAGATTCTGCATTAGCACAACTTAAATCAAGAGCAAAAAAACCAGCAGCATTAATTTCTTTTGCTGTATCTTGAAGACGTTTCTGATTTTTTGCACTGATAAAAACCTTATATCCCTCTTGAATTAATAACTCAGCAATACTTTTTCCTATTCCTCTTGAAGCACCAGTTACAAGAACTGTTTTTTCAGAACTATTTATCATTTTTTTCATAGTTATATTCCGTTAAAATTTGCACAATAGATTCCATTATAAGAGAAATAATCTCTTTTCTTTCTTCTGTTCCAAGATTTTTGATTATCTCAATTGCAGAATGAAGTGAAACATTTTTATCATACCAACGTTTATATTCAATTATCTTATTATCGGCAAGAAGAGAAATCTCTCCATCTTTATTTGTATTCAATTCAGACATGATAATTTGTATCAAATCCTGAGCAATTTCTTCTCTGACATCTTCATTAAGGCCTTCTAAAAAAGTCATCAAATTACTTAAATCAGGATCTTTATCATACCAGCGCACGTATTTCATAACACGTAATAAAATATCATAGTTTTTTACATGCGTAAAGAGATTACACTTCAAGCCACTTTCTTACTTCATCAGAAATATAAGCAAAGGTAGGCAGAATACCCAAATCTCTTGCTTTAAAATCAGCTGCTTTTGAATACACAAGCAGCGGAACTTGCTCCCTTGTATGGTCTGTACCAGGCACAGTCGGGTCGCAGCCATGGTCAGCCGTGATAAAGAGAATGTCCTCTTGCGTCATTGCAGCCATGATTTGAGGCAAGAATGCATCAATCTCTTCAATTGCCTTACCGTAACCTTTCCAGTCGTTTCTGTGACCGAAAAGCATATCAGTATCAACAAGGTTTGTAAAAATAAGCTCTGTTTTGGGCGGTTCGTTAGAAGGTGCAATTTTAATCTTATCAAGCTCAAGGCTTCCTTCAACGGCCTTTAAGGTCAGCTCAAGCCCCTCTTTGTTTGAGCCGGTATGCACAGCGTGCGAGATACCTGATTTTACATAGATATCTTCTATTTTACCGATACCGACAACACGTCCGCCTGCACTCAAAATTTCGTTTAAAACAGTAGGCTTCGGCGGTTCTACGGAATAATCTCTTCTATCTTTTGATATACGGGTCGGTTTGCCGTCAAATATGTGATAAGGTCTTGCAATGACGCGAGAAACATTATGCTCACCAACAAGAATCTCTCTTGCTATGCGACACATTCTGTATAATTCTTCAAGCGGTATAACATCAACATCAACGGCAATCTGAAAAACACTGTCCGCACTTGTATAAACGATAGGAAACTTGGTTTTGTGATGTTCTTCGTTTAAATCTTCAATAATTTTTGTGCCTGACGCGGGGTAATTGCCAAGCACTCCGCCGCAGCCGGTTTTTTCAATAAATTTATCAATAACATCAGACGGGAAACCTTCGGGGTAAACTCTGAACGGTTCATCAAGCACAAGCCCTGCTATTTCCCAGTGACCTGTTGTTGTATCTTTGCCTTTAGATACCTCTCTCATAATTCCGTATTGAGCAATTGTTTCTTTTTCAGGTGCAACTCCCATAACGTTGCCTAAATTGCCTATACCCATTTTTTGCATTGTCGGCAGGTTCAAACCGCCGTTGGCTTTTGCCACATTACAAAGCGTATTGCATTCGGGAATATCTTTATAATCTGCACAATCAGGCATAGCGCCGCAGCCCATGGAATCTATAACCAAAATAATTGCTCTTTTCATGATTTCTCACCTTTAATAACTATTTGTGTCCTTATTTTAGCATATCATTTGTAAAACAGATGTGTTTTTCGTAGGATAAGATTAAGAATTACATAAAAAGAGGGACATAGAATTGTTAAGAGCAGGGATTGTAGGGCTTCCTAACGTAGGCAAATCAACATTATTTAACGCATTGACGTCAACCGCAAACGCACAAAGTGCAAACTATCCGTTTTGTACAATAGAACCTAATGTAGGCGTTGTTACAGTGCCTGACGAAAGATTATATGTTCTTCAAAAAATGGTAAAAACAGACAAGGTTGTTCCGACAGCTATTGAGTTTGTTGATATTGCGGGTCTTGTTAAAGGGGCAAGCAAAGGCGAAGGCCTGGGCAACCAGTTTCTCGCAAATATCAGAGAAACAGACGCAATCATTGAAGTTGTAAGATGTTTTGATGACCCCAACACAATCCACGTAACAGGTAAGGTCGACCCGATTGATGATATAGAAACAATCAATACGGAGCTTGCGTTAGCAGATATGGCAAGTCTTGAAAAAAGACAGCAGAGATTATCTAAAGTAGCCAAAACAGGCGACAAAGATGCAGTAGCTGAGCTTGCTGTTGTTGAAAAACTATTAAAGCTCCTTGAAGACGGAAAATTCATCAATGTGAAAGACCATTTTAACGAAGATGAACTTCCTTACATAAAAATGATGCATCTAATGACAACAAAACCAGTTATTTATGCTGCCAACGTGTCTGAAACAGACCTTGCAACTGGCAATGACTATGTTGAGAGAGTAAAAGAATACGCAAAAACACATAATGCAGACGTTGTTGTTATTTCAGCCAAAATTGAAGCTGAATTATCAGAGCTTGGCGAGGAAGAAAAGAAAGACTACCTTGCAGAGTTAGGTGTTGAGAATTCAGGCATAGAAAGAATGATTAAAGCAGTTTATCATCTTCTTGATTTAAGAACATTTATCACAGCAGGAGAAATTGAAGTCAGAGCGTGGACTATTCCCGCAGGTGCAAAAGCCCCGCAGGCAGCAGGTGTAATCCACACAGACTTCGAAAAAGGGTTTATCCGTGCGGAAGTAACAGGCTATGAGGACTTTATCTCCTGCGGTTCTTACACAGCAGCAAAAGAAAAAGGCTTAACACGTCTTGAAGGAAAAGATTATGTAATGCAAGACGGAGATATTGTTCACTTTAGATTTGCAGTTTAATATGTTAAAAAAATCTTTTAAAATTTTAGCAGGCTTAATTCTTTTATGTTTTGTATGCGGTTTTTCAGATATAAAACAAAAAGATGATTATACCTGCGCGCCTGTTTGTGCGGCAAACTGCATAATAAACTATAACAATTTTAAAGCGGAAAATCTCGTTGAATATTTTTCAAAAGAAGCAAAGACAACTAAAAAAGGCACTAAAACAAATAACCTTTGCAAAGCTCTGGAAAAATATTTCCTCCAACACAAAAGAACAGCTTACATAAAATATTACGGAATAAGAGGCGTTGATAAACGATTTAAGGCAAATAAGCCGTTAAATATTACAGATGAAATATCTAACGGAAAATCAGTAATATTAAATATCGGTGTTTACGAAAAAGACGGAAACCTTCTCAAACGCAAGTACGGTCATTACATCAATGCGGTCACACTCGATAAAAACGGAAAAATAACAGTCACAGATCCTTATGCAAAAGAGTCTTATTCCATTGAGTTAAAAGACTTTCAGACAACAAATCTTAAAATAAAACACAACAAAGATGACAACGAACGAGTCTGTGACAGAGAATATACATACAAAGAAATCACAGATATTCCCTATCTTGAAAAGAATGAAACAGCCCTGTTAAACGGGGTTATAAGTGTACATCTTATTTATTTTTAGGGTTAAACATTGCTTAATCCGGTTCTTGCAAAACTTTTTCATACTTATCAAGTTTATCAATAAGAGGTTTATAACTTTCAAAATCCCCGCCTTTTTCTGTTTGAACTTTAGCTATTACAGCTCTTTTCAAAAGCTCAGGCATATTCAAAGCAAAACCATCTTTTCTTTCGAGATTTTTATAATAATCCTCTTTATAAGATTTTTTCAAACGAAGCTTCCAATTGTTGGGATCCTGTGTTCCTGCTTTATTATAAGTTTTATCAAGACCAAAGAAATCCATAAATGTCAGTTGTATTTTTTCTCCATATCTGAGCATTTCTTCGAATTTCAATTTAACCCTTAAACAAGCATCCCAGCTGCCTATTTGATTCATAATCTTGCTTCTTTGAATATTATCCAACTCAGGGTATAGACTACCTACTATATAATCCTGTTCATATATACCGTTTTTACAATTTTTTTCAGCATAAAACCTATCTGTACAGACCTGATGAAAAGGAGGATGATCATGACATCCCAAGATTACAGTATTATTTTTATATCTTGGCTCAGACTGTCTTTTTTGTATCTGCCATTCATAAGCAGAAGTAATTTCCGGAAGATATTGGCCATCCCTTGGTTTATCAAAAACCTCTTTGAATTTAGGTGTATCACAGCCAAGGGTTTCCCAAATCATATCCTCAGGATTAGCCCCCTTTTCTTTAAACAAAGGCAGAAGAATCTCATCCAAAATTTTGGCATAATCTCCATCAGGATCAACATCCGGCATATTTTTTATTTCTTCATTAATTTGCTGTCTGACTCCGTCATCCCATCCTTTTTCATATCCGTATACATTTTCTTTATGCATCATACTGATATTTGCACCGTGAGCATTTTTGTAAATAATATGTTCTGGAACTGATGCATCTTCATGTTCATATCTTCCAATTTTTATTTCTACTTTGTTTTTGTCATAAATCCATGGATCAATTAAACCTATTGCGTGATCGATTCTGATATTGTCATAAGTATCAAGAAGTTTTTCAAACTTTTGTTTCATTAATTTTCCAGCAGAACCCAAACCTATAATATTGCCAGCTTCATCTTTAACAAACAGTTTTTTGGGATTTAATACAGGAATATCCCAAGTCTGGTTATTACCCCATATAGAACCATTGCCAACCGGTCTACCGTCACCTCCATATGGTGTTCCAACTCTATAACCTGGAAGAAATGCATCTTGATGAGCATAATAGTCCATCATATGAAAACCTATTATAGAATCAGAACTATACAACAGTTTACCGTTCTGTTTTATAAATTCCTGTTCCTGTTTGTCTATAATAAACTGTTTGAACTTATATAAATCAAGTTCTTTTCCATGCTTTTTGTTAATATTTTTGAAATACAACTCAGCATCTTTATGGAATGGGGAATTTTTGTCTTCTTTATAAATAAACAGATTTCTGCACATATCAGGCCATTCAAAGAAATTTTCATCCATATCAAATTTCTTCTTGAAATGTTGGAAAACCGCATCTTTTTCAAGCCATTCATTTTCTTTTGTCTTAAATTCAATGAATTTATTATTCAGTTCAATCGCAGCAGCATCGTTCTGTGCAACTTTCTTCATCAAATTCATGTAAGCTTTTTCATAGAGCTTGTCAGCAACATAAAACGCCTTATTAAAATTAGTTAAATCAGAATTTTGTTCATACGCTCTATTTTTATCAACTAGTGTAATTACATCTTCAATATCATTTTGTTTTTCATTAACTGTAAGAATTTCAGCATATTCCGAGGTCGAAAGTTTTTCAAAATCAGTATAAACATAATTTTTTGAATTAACTGAAGAAGTATAAGGCGAAAGTCTGGTCAAACCAGGAGGTCCGAGTTGAATAGAATCAAAACCATGGAGTTTCAAAAATTTATTTACTTCAAACGCCTTACTGTTTATATGAGAGCCAATAAATATATCATCATCTTTTACAGGAAACGAGGACTGATGAAGAATCAAACCCAAATTTTTTATACCAAGAAATTTTTTTGCATCTGATATAGTATTGGAATAATCAGTTTCTTCAGTCATGCCTGTATGTCTATCTACAATCATTGAAGGACTCGGTGCCCTTTTAAAAGTAGGCAAGGCAAAGCTTTTGGCGTTTTGATTTATATTCAGACTTGTTATTTTCATACATTCTCTTCTCGCAGACTACCTTTAATTAAAAGCCATACAAAGTTTTTTTGAACAGTTTTCTTTTATAAAATTTACATAACTTTAACAGGAATAAAAAAATAATACTGGAAATTTAAAATTGTTTTGGTAGAATTCTTATATGACAATTAAATACATGCCGATGTGATGAAATTGGTAGACGTGCTAGACTCAAAATCTTGTGTGGTTTGCGCCACGTGCCGGTTCGACTCCGGCCATCGGCACCATTTATTTTCAAAACTTCCTTCGGGAAGTTTTTTTATAATTTGCATACAAATACATAAAATGAATATAAACAAACTGATAGAATATGATTCTTACATTCTTTTTATTTATTTCAAAAACATTTTTTCTACATCATGGAGTACACTAAAACATTGTCATCCTGCGCTATATATAAAATCTACTGTACATTTATATTTACAATTACAAGACTGAAATACAGCTGTCCGGTTGTATTCCATTGGTTTGATTTATGACTTTTTTCTCTCCATCATTGTTGACTAAGTCCAATTTATATGTTGAGTCACTAAAAGATTGAAGATAATAAAAAATTTTAATATAATATTTTAAAATAATAAGTTTTCTAGGGTTCCGCAATTATTTATTGGACTGGACCAAGAGAAAACGCAAGTAAATTTTTACTTGTTCACGGAAGGATAAAAGCCTGGGAGATATGACAAATATCTTTCAGGCTTTTTAGCAAGTAATTAAATAAAGAAAGGAGAAATGAGAAATGAAATGGATCTTTTTACTTGTTGCAGGCTTGCTAGAAATTAGTTGGGCTGTTGGCTTAAAATTCTCTCATGGTTTTTCACAATTTATCCCATCGATTATTACAGTATTTTGCATGATTTTTAGCTTTTACTTTTTGGCTCTTGCTCTAAAAGGGCTTCCTCTTGGAACTGCATATGCTATTTGGACAGGTATTGGAACACTGGGCACTGTAATATTCGGGATAGTTTTATTTAAAGAACCAATTACAGCTATGCGTTTTCTATGTATAGGTTTAATATTAAGCGGCATAATTGGTTTGAAACTTATCACTCATTAAATTAAGAGATTTTTATTATTAGGTTTACTTAACTTGGCATTGTTAAAACATTTTAAATTTTTGCTAATTTTAATCTGCCCATAGTACAATCAACACACCGTTAATGTTTGGAGAAATGTATACATATGATAAGAGATGAATTGCTTTCTATAATTGAAAAAAACAGCCGCATTGACTTTAAAGAACTTGCTGTGCTTCTTGGTGCAAAAGAAGAAGATGTTCTTGAAGAAATAACAAAGCTTGAAAAAGAAGGGATAATATGTGCTTATCACACATTGATTAACTGGGAAAAAACCTCCATTGAAAAAGTAAGCGCCCTTATAGAAGTAAAAGTTACTCCCCAAAGAGGTCAAGGTTTTGATAGGATAGCAGAAAGAATTTACAACTATCCTGAAGTAAAATCAGTCTATTTAATCTCAGGCGGATATGATTTGCTTGTTACACTTGAAGAAAAATCATTAAAAGAAATAGCAAACTTTGTTTCAGATAAGCTGTCTACACTCGATAGTGTTTTGAGTACAGCAACACACTTTATCTTAAAAAAATACAAAGACCACGGAACAATTATGAATGAAACAATAAAAGATGAGAGAGAGGTCATTACTCCATGAGAAATTTTCTCTCAGAAAAAGTTATTAACCTGAAACCATCAGGAATAAGAAAATTTTTTGACATTGTAAGTGAAATGAAAGATGCCATTTCACTCGGTGTTGGAGAACCGGATTTCGATACCCCTTGGCATATAAGAGATGAGGGTGTTTATTCTCTTGAAAGAGGACGGACTTTTTATACATCAAACGCAGGTTTAAAACCACTGAGAGAAGAAATATCAAATTATATAAACAGAACTCAGGGGATAAAATATAACTCTGATAATGAAATAGTTGTTACGGTAGGAGGCTCGGAAGCAATTGACATAGGATTGAGAGCAGTAATTAACGAAGGAGATGAAGTAATCATCCCTCAGCCTTCTTACGTTTCTTACGAACCCTGTGCGATTCTTGCAGATGCAACACCTGTCATCATTAACCTCAAAGCAGAAAATGAGTTTAGGCTTAAGCCTGATGAACTATTATCAGCTATTACTCCCAAAACTAAAGTTCTTATTCTTCCTTACCCAAACAACCCAACAGGGGCAATTATGGAAAGAAAAGACTTAGAAGATATAGCCAAGATTGTTAAAGAAAAAGACCTTCTTGTTATGTCTGATGAAATATACGCTGCTCTTACATACAAAGGTAAACATACCTCCATTGCTGAAATAGACGGAATGAAAGAACGAACTATTTTGATTAATGGTTTTTCTAAATCATACGCAATGACCGGCTGGCGATTGGGATACGCATGCGGTCCCAAAGAAATAATTGCACAGATGACAAAAATACATCAATTTGCAATCATGTGTGCTCCTACAACAAGCCAGTATGCAGCTGTCGAAGCACTCAAAAAAGGGGATGATGACGTTGAAATGATGAGACAGGCATATAACCAAAGACGAAGATTCCTTTTGAATGCCTTTAAAGAGATGAAGCTGGATTGTTTTGAACCATATGGAGCATTTTATGTTTTTCCTTGTATAAAAGAATTTAATATGACAAGTGAACAGTTCGCTACACAGCTTTTAATGGAAGAAAAAGTCGCAGTTGTTCCGGGAACAGCATTCGGTGAGTGTGGTGAAGGATATTTAAGAATTTCATATGCTTATTCTCTGGAAAATTTAAAAATAGCAATCTCAAGAATAGCAGACTTTGTTCAACGCCTAAGAAACAAAAACTAATATTCCTCTGTTTTTAATTCCTTTAGCCAAACAATATAAAAATATACAGCTAAAATAAGATAAACCGCCCACATAATAAATGTTGAATAAGCTTTTGTGCCGTTTATAATAAGACTCAGCCACATAAGTAAAGAAAGACCATTCACAATCATCCAGATTATCCACTGCTCAATACACCGTTTTACTGTCAAATACATCCCAAGAATTGATAACACAGTAGTAATTCCATCAAAAACAGGTTTGCTATCTTTGAAATATTTGAGAATAAGTACAGCAAATACACACAACAAAGCGGTAAGCAAAAAAAGTCTTAGACTTTCAGGATACAACAATTTAGTTTTTATTATCTCTTTAGTGGTTACTTTCAGGTGTTTTTTCCAGGCAAATATGCCCCATAGCTGCATAGGAAAATAATAACAAACATACAAAAGCAAATTGCCATATAAAGCATTTTTTAAAGATAGGTAAGAATAGAAAGAAGTTCCCATTAAGCCGAATAAATAACAGGAAATTTTCCCCTTGCCAGCCATTGTAGAATAGAGGATTCCACAAAAAGCCGAAATAACAGCAGCTTTGCTGTCATGCAAAAAAACAGCATTAAAAACAACTATCAAAAACACAACTGTTAAAGCTGCAATTTCAGATTTTTTCCAACCTTTCAATTCATATTGTATAAATTCTTTTAAATTCATAATGCCCAAATATTTTACATTTCACCATTTATGTTATCTAATAAAAATAGATGAAAGTAAGTTTAAACACAACAAGCAATATAAAAAATAACACACAGCCGTCATTTAAAGGTTTTTATAACAACAAATTTCTGTTAAAAAGCTTAGAATTTGCACAAAAAGACGGTTCGCTTTTTAATGCAACCGTTTCATTGGGATTATCAACTTTTGCAAGACCTATTGCAATCCTCTCTACACCCAAAACAGATAAAGAAAATAAAAAATATGCTTGTTCAAAATCAATTTCATCAAGCCTGGTCGGATATTTAATAATGCTCTGTGCTTCACTTCCTGTATCAGGAGCAATAGGGAAAATAGATAGAAATCCGAAAAAATTTCTTGAAAAGTCTACAATAAATAACTTAAAGTCAGGAAGCAAAGATATCCTAAAATCACAAAGTTATAAATTCGCAACACAATTGTTCAAACTTGGTCTTGGACTCGTAATAGCAATGCCTAAATCGGTACTCACATGTGTATTAATTCCACCTATAATGGCTGCATTTTTCAATAAAAAACAAAAAACAGCCAAACAAAAACCACTTGGAACAAACGTAATTTCATTCAAAGGATTATATGACGTTGCAACAGAAAAACTTGCTCAAAGTATAGGAAAAATCATAGACAAAAAACCTTTTCAAAAATTCGCAAAGAAATTTTATGACACAAACTTTGCACAACACATAATGGCACTTACCGATATCGTATTAACAGCTTCTTTTGTTCAACAAACAAACAAAAGTAAAAAAATTGACGAATCAAGAAAAAAAACACTGAATTTTAATGCAATAATATCAACTGCACTTAGTATAGCAGGCGGCTATGCAATAAACTCTTTAACAAAAAAACAAACAGAAAGATTCATCGAAAAATTCACAGAAGCAAACAAACATTCACCAAAACTCGACAAATATATAGAAGGCATAAAAATAGCCAAACCAGCATTAATATTTGGTGGTATCTATTATATTTTTATACCACTAATTTCAACATTTCTGGCAGACAGAGCAGATTTAACAACAAGAAAATATTTTAATAAATAGGCGGTTCATCAGGTCCATGGTTGTCAAGCCAACGAAAGAATCTTACACCAAGAGACGGCTTTCTTCTTACAAAACCAAGAAATATATCTTTTTCACAATCAACGGGAAATCTCTTCTTTATTTCATCTAATATGCCTGCATCATCACCATAATATAAATCAAAGTCTTTATACGCCCTTGGAGATTTTTTTTGAAATAATAACAAAGGCTTCTTTAAATCATACTCCATATAAAGATCAAAGTTAGATATTTTTTCATATTCCATTGCGGTCAAACTATCTTTATATTTTTTAGCAAGAACCATTCTTGCCTCAGAAGGAACAATCTCAGCCGTAATATTTACCTTCGATTTTGGATACTGTTGAACTTTAAATAAAATATTTTCACTTTTGACACTTTTGAAATGTTCAACTATATTCTCAAACATTTTTATGACTTTTTCAGGTTCGGCTTTAGATGCTTTTATAAAGGCATCAACACCTTCTTTGTATAAAAATGTTGAAGCTTTAAAAGACAAGCTCTCTTGTTTAGAAAAAACATGAGACTTATTACTAATATTATTTGTAGCCTTTATCTTCATACTGCTATAAATTATAGATAATCAACAGTATATTTTCAAGAAATAGAAATTAAACTTTACTTTTTCAAAAATTGTAGAAGTTTACCAATTCCATAACCTATAACCGTACCGCCAGGAAAAGGAGAAATTGTACCAATCAGTCCACCCAATGCAGGCAAATCCTGTTTTCTTACTCTGGTCTGTCTTATTGCTGCCTTTGTCTTTGTATAAAAGCCCTCAATAGGAGTCAATCCTTTTATATTTGATAGTCTTTGCCCGCAAGCCCAACCATTTTTTGCATTTGCGCTCAGATAACTCTTTGTCGAAGAAATTTCTTTTGCAACAGATCTGGCTCCGCTGGAAAGACCTTTAACTGAAGAAGAAACAACTTTGCCTATAATCACAGACATGAATAACCGCCTAATAAATAACCTACATATTAATAAACAATTTGAAGTTTAACGTATTGATAAAATTGATACAAATATTAAAATATATTAAAAATTCAAATCCCTTTGACCATTCTGAATTTTCTTCAAATTTTGTCTAACAATTTCTCTTATCTTCTCATCCTCGATTGACAGCAATTCCTCTTCAATCAACTTATCACCGATAGTATGCGTTGAATCAGAAGAATAATCTACAAGATATTCTTTGAGCGTCATAAGAGCGTTTGGATGACAGAAGTTATGAATTTGCTGTTGTTTACAAATTTCCATAAATCTCTCACCTGTTCGCCCCTGACGATAACATGAAGTACAGAAACTGGGCACATAGCCAAGCTCCATGAGCCATTTAACAACTTCATCCAGAGTTCTTGTGTCACTGACTTCAAATTGAGAAGAATCCTCATCAACAGGCTCAGGAGAAGCATATCCGCCAACACTTGTTTTTGAGCCACCGCTCATTTGAGAAACACCAAGACTAAGGAGTCTTTTGCGGCATTGTGCATTTTCTCTGGTTGAAACAATCATACCGGTATAAGGAACAGATATTCGAATACATGCAACTATTTTGGCAAAAGTATCGTCATCTATTCCATTATCAAAAACCGAAGGATCAATGTCATCAGCTTTCTTTATTCGTGGAACACTTATTGCATGAGGACCTACTCCATAAACAGCTTCAAGATGTTCTGCATGCATTAAAAGTCCGGCAAATTCATATTTGTATCTTTCCAGACCAAATAAAACACCAAGGCTGACATCATCTATACCGGCCTGCATAGCTCTATCCATAGCTTCTGTATGGTATTTATAATTATGTTTTGGTCCTGTTGGATGAAGCTTTTCATAAGCTTCTTTATTGTATGTTTCCTGAAACAAAACATACGTACCTATACCTACGTCATGAAGTTTTTTGTAATTTTCAACTGAAGTAGCTGCAATATTTACATTAACACGTCTTATTGCTCCGTTTTTGTGCTTAACATTATAAATAGTTTTGATTGATTCAAGAATATATTCTATCGGATTGTTAACCGGATCCTCACCGGCTTCCAAAGCTAAACGTTTATGCCCCATATCCTGAAGAGCAATGACCTCATTCTTTATTTCATCCTGTGTCATTTTTTTCCTTGGAATATGTTTGTTTTTAGCATGATAAGGACAATACACACAACCATTTACACAATAGTTCGAAAGATACAAAGGAGCAAAAAGAACAATCCTATTGCCGTAATAATCCTGTTTTATTTTTTTTGCCAGAGAAAAAATTTCTTCATTTTTTTCTTCTATATCACAAGCAAGCAAAACAGAAGCTTCTCTATGGTTAAGCCCCTTACCTAGAGTGGCTTTTGCCAGTATTTCATCAATCAGTTCAACATTTGATTTATTTTTATCAGCATAATCAAGAGTATCAAGAATTTCTTCATTGCTAATAAAATCTTCAGCATCTTTGGATTTTGGATTATACATATATCTACTCCTCTATTTCATGATATAACCCTGAAAAAATAAAGTAAATAGACGATAAAAGGCGCTTAGCTCGATTTTAATTAAAAATTTTCTTCAAATACAACATATCTTTTAACTGCATTCCATCTTCAACAATAGGCTTTGAATAATTTTTAAGAAAGAAGTCTTTAACTCTGTGGGAATATTTAAATCCACACTTCGCATAGAAAATAAGATTTCCTATTGCATCACCAGTTCCGACATACAATATTTTCAACTCGTCTTTGTAATAATCACAAATAAATTCAATCAACTTACTTGCACACCCCTGTCTCTGATACATTGGATATGTTGCAATATTTTTAATTTCATAAATACCATTGTCTTCTCTTGTAACAACACAGACACTTTTCAATACAGAGTCATTTTCAAAAAGTGCAAACATATCGCCTCTGCTTAGATATCTGTCAATCATATCTTCCTGCTCATCACCCAAAAGCAGAATATCCAAAAACCTTTTTTTGTCTGTATCAATTTTCTTTATCATAAAACTCCAATATAAAAAGAGGAAACCTTTTAGGTTTCCTCTTTATTATAACATCTTATAATTAAAAGATGATATTAAGCTCTTCTCCAGGATTTAAACTTGAACTGTTTGAATAAGAAGGTACGATAAGATAGCGAATTTCATCAGTAACTTCATAAAGCACACCAAAAGTTCCGCTTACAGCAAGTTTACAAAGATCAAATAAGCCTTTTCCTACTGTTACAAATGAATTACCAACATTTTTCACACCGGCAACAGGCTGCAATGAGAAGGTATCAACAAGTGCTGTTGAAACATTATCTCCAAATTGTTCTGCACCATTGCCTGCAACATTAACAGCAGAACCAATTGTTCTGACAGCAACACCTACAACTCTTGCTGAACCACTAAATGGAAAGCCAAAGAGTCTTGCAATAAAGTTTGGATTTTTCATTACATCAGCTTGTGCCTGAGATATGTTTTTAGGAAACTCTGCACATTGATTACCATCTTTTATACAAGTAAATTTAACTTTGATATATCCAGGATTTTTCACTCCTGGTCTTAAAACTTCAATAACTTCACCTTTTACAAGTGAACCTGCCTTGAAACATTTTCCAGCAACTGTAACATCTTTAGTTGTTTTAGCAGTAAATTTATCGCCAACATTAGACTGTCTGGCCGACAATCTGTCAGCAAGTTTTATATTTAAAACAGTCGGTGTATAGCCTTTGATACCGGCAGGAGCATTTGGATCTTTTGCAAGAGAATTTTTATACGCCCAATCCTGTCTCAAAGCGCCTATCAAATAAGCAACCTGTTCTTTAGACAAATATTCATCGTCATTAACTTTTGAAGGATTAGGGATTTGGTCTAACAATTTAGAAGCAACAACTTCTTTTGTTGGTGTAATAGCCCATCTTGGAATATATTGAATATCTTTTCCATTAAATGGTGGAACAATCAAACTTCTATCTATTGGCACACTTATAAGCTGAGCAACGGTTGCAAAAACTTCTGCTTTGGTAATCGGCTGATCTGGTCTAAATTTATTATCAGGATAACCAATCATCACTCCTGCATTAGTTGCGCCATAAATCCAATCTTTTGCCCAATATTCTGAATTTATATCAGAATAGGATTTTGATGCGGATTTATTTTTCAAATTAAAACCTTCCGACAAAATAACAGCCAGTTCAGAACGCAATACAGGCATTTTAGGGTTAAAAACCTGTCCATTGGCAAAAGGCTGCTGATCTTTTATCAGTGCCATTATGTCCTTTACCCAAGATTCCACAAGAACATTGTCTTTATTTTTAATACCTATTTTGTTATTTGATTTTACAATTTTGCCGCCAACTATATATGAAGAATCAGCATTAGCAGTTTCTTGTGCTTGTGAACCAAACATCGTAGGATGTGCATAAGCCTCTATTTTGTTTGAAGCCTGGCAGTCTTTTGCAAATGCGCAAGACGAAACTGCTAATAAAACCAGCATTGAAGCCAGTATTCCAGTAATTTTTTTCATAACTGTCTCCTAATTTTAACTACCTCTGAGATCTATTTTCCATTCCAGAAAACTTTTTGATAATTTTATCAATTTTAAACTGTTATAGTCAAGCTTTAATATCAAACATTAAGTGTTTTTTTTTGAAATGTAGTATACATTGTTGTCAACAAATTCATAAATTGAGGACAATATTATGTTTACAGTAAAAGACTGCATTAATGACTTAAACAAAAAAAATTGTTTTGAAAGCCAAATAAAAAAATCTCATCTTATAAACCTTCTTGAAAAAACAAGAAAACAAGTTTCAAAAAAAGAAAATATATTTAAAAAATTTTTTAATTTTCTTATCGGGGTTTACACTGTTATACAATATGAAAAAATTTTCTATGAAACGCAATCGGAATATGCAAAAGACACGTGTTCACTAATAATTCCCGAGCTGCATAACAAAATTAGCCCTAAAAGATTGATAACAAAGGACTTTGTCACAATTGATGCCTGGGATATCAACCCTGAAAACAAAAACAAGTATATAATTTTTTGTGAGGGTATAAGCAGTGAAAAAAGTACAATAAACCTTCAAAAAGCATACAAAGAAATATTGCAAAAAGGTTATGGCGTAGCTGCTTTTAATTATAGAGGCAGAGGTCAAAGCAGCGGTTACTTTACACAAAAAGGAGCACTGCTTGATATCACGGCTGTTTATGACTACCTGAAAAACAAAGGTATACATCCGCAAAACATAGGTATCATAGGTCATTCAATGGGTACCGGGGTTGCTTGTGATTTTTCATCAAAATACCAAACAGCTTTTACTGTCTTAATTAATCCCTTTTCAAAAGCGGCAGACATGGCAAAAAACATAGCAAACAATTTAAAAATGCCTGAAATTATAAAAAGAACCATAAAAAAATTTCCATCCGGTCTTATTCCTCTAAAAAACAAATTTGACAATGAAAAAGCCCTCGAAAATATCTCAGCTCCTGTTTTTCTTCTTCACAACAAAGGTGATGAAACTATTCCTGTGGAATATGCTAGAAAGCTATACAAAAAAAATAGAAACAAAAAAAATATTTATTACACTGAACTTTTTGACAAAGATCATGAAATAAATAAAGAAAAAATAGATATTTCTCTAAACTTTATCGAAAATTTTGTTAAATAAAATCTATATTTTATTTTCTTTCGATTTTTTGATATAATTTCTCCTTGATAGAAGAAGCGGAAACATTGACGGAAATCGAAATTATGAGCCTTAATATAAAGAAAAACAATATAGATGAACTCTTTCTCAATCTGACAGAAAATCCTGTTGGAATGGAAAACAAAGATTTTCGCCTTCAATTAAGTACAATATACCAGCTTTTTGAAGATGAATTTGAAGATGCATTTGTAGGCAAAAATACACCGTTGAGAGGAACGCACTTTTATCTTCTTGAAAGCGGTGATTTTTTTGTTACGCCAACAAACAACTTCGACTTTTATGCCAAATCAAAAGGTTCTTTATTCAGATTCCGTTCAGAAGTCAAAGAAATCAACATTGATAACACACCTAAAGAAATGATAGGCTATGTTATCAAACAGGATATAATCTGGGATTATTTTTCTAGTTTTAATGAAATTCTCAATTTTGAAGATGGAACAGACAGCTTTAATTATTTAAACAAATTTACCTATACGATAATGAAAATTGTCGAAAAACTACATTTCATACCAGTTGTAAAATATACAGAAAATATTTTCCAAATAAAATATGAAATATATAAAAACAGCAAAGATGTAACCCTTGCACTAAATGATTTAAAAAAACAGCTGCCTCAGGATTTTATAACAGACACAACAAAATATGATATAAACAAACTCATTGACAGCTATTTGAATTTTGTAATTTTTAAGTTTCTGCATATAAAAGCAACAAAATTCAAAGATGCAAAATCAGCCGTATACTTCATTAAAGAAGCATCAAACAAAAGATACTTCAGAAGTCTGGATTTGGCCATTGGTATATCCGAATGGCTTGATGAGATTTATATTGGAAAATATAATATTTTGCCAGAATTCGAAATTTTAAAAATAACAGATGAAGATTATCAGCTCAAAATTAATGTAAAAAACAAACACACAAATGAAAAATATAGAATAGAAGAAATTTACGCAGAAACAAGTCATTTTGAAAATTATACAAATCAAGAAATTGTTGATCTCATTGAAAAGCAGCTTACCTATGTTGCTAGATATTATCCCGAATTAGAAGACTTCTTTAGTGAAGATCACCAGTTTGAACTCAATATGAATCTCAATGAAGTTTACAAAATCATTGCACAAATTTCATATTACCTGCAAAAAGCATCCATTGATGTAATTCTTCCTGAAGGAATTGACAACATTGTAACTCCTAGAGCTTCTATAAATGCACGTGTAAAAACAGCACGTATGGCAGAACTTAGAGATATAATTACATCAAACGGCGCCTCAAACTCAGCGTTAAATGATTTATTTGAATTTTCATACACTATTGCAATCGGTGATGACAAACTCACTGTTGAAGAATATGAAGAACTCACAAAAGATGCTCAAGGTTTAATAAAATACAAAGACAATTATGTATTAATTGACAAAGAAGAAAACGCAAAGCTTATTGAAAAAGTTAAAAATCCCAAAATTACAGACAAAAATAAAATGGAAATTCTCCATGCAGCATTATCATCTCAAATGGATGACTATGATTTTGATTATGACGAAGCATTTGCCAATATATTAAAAGACCTTACAAAAACAGAAGATGTTCCCCCGCCAGAAAGCCTCAAAGGAGTTCTGAGACCATATCAGGAGAGAGGTTTCAAATGGCTGCATACAAACATAAAAAAAGGTTTCGGCTGTTGTATGGCTGATGATATGGGGCTTGGAAAAACAATTCAGGTTATCAGTTTTATTCTTAAACAAAAAGAAACAGGTGCTTTAAAGCATCCTGCACTTGTTGTTTGTCCGACAACATTGCTAGGCAACTGGGTTAAAGAAATAAAAAACTTTGCACCAATTTTGAAAACTTCGGTTTACCATGGCATAGACAGGGAGTTAGACACAAAAGCAGATATTATTATCACGACTTATGCAATTTTACGAATTGACATAGAAAAAATCAAAAAACAAAAATGGTCAATGCTCATAATTGATGAAGCTCAAAACATAAAGAACCCTGATACTTCGCAAACACAGGCAGTAAAACAAATTAAAGCCGACACAAAAATCGCAATGACAGGTACTCCAGTTGAAAATAAACTCACAGAATTATGGAGTATTTTTGACTTTATAAACAGAGGATATCTTGGAACAATAAGAGATTTTCAAAAAGGATATGCTATTCCTATTGAAAAATTTAAGCAGACTAATCGTGCAGAAAAATTGAGACTGGCAATTTCTCCTTTTATTCTCAGAAGACTTAAAACAGATAAATCAATTATCTCAGACTTACCAGATAAAGTGGTTTTAAACGAATACTGCTATTTAACAAAAACACAAGCAGCATTATATCAGAGTGTATTAGATAACCTTATGTCGGATATCTCAAAATTGAACGGAATCAACAGAAGAGGTATGATTTTTAAGCTTATTACGGCTTTGAAACAAATATGTAATCACCCCTATCAATATTTAAAAACAGGTGATATTTCAAAAGATGTTTCAGGTAAAGCAGATCAGCTAGTTTCAATTGTGAAACAAATTCTCGAAAATAATGAAAAGACATTGATTTTCACACAATATAAAGAGATGGGAAATATTCTTTCTACAATTTTGAATGATGAACTTAATATCAATCCTCTGTTTTTCCATGGTTCATTAAATAGAACGCAAAGAGAAGAACTGATAAAAGATTTTCAAGACAACAAAGAATCAAACGTAATGATCCTGTCACTTAAAGCCGGTGGAACGGGTCTTAACCTTACTGCGGCAACGAATGTAATCCATTATGATTTGTGGTGGAATCCTGCTGTTGAAGATCAAGCAACAGATAGAACATATCGTATAGGACAAGACAAAAACGTTATGGTTCACAGATTCATTACACTCGGCACTTTTGAGGAAAAAATTGATGAAATGATAAACAACAAAAAAGACCTGGCTAATGTTGCTGTCTTTGAAGGTGAAAAAATCATCACAGAACTTTCTGATGAAGAAATTTACAAAATTTTCTCTCTGGGAGCATAAATATAATTTATCACTATTTATTTAACATTAATAGTTTTATTTTGAGCATTTTCAACTTCGAGCAAAACTTCTTCAGGGTGCACAGTTTTTATAGGAATATTTTTTATATTTTCTTCATGAGGCACAGGTGTAACAACGCTATTTACATTGATAACATTATCAACAGAAACTGGCTGTTCACCATTCGATGTATTTTCCACAGGAGCAACATTATTTGCAGGAGGTGAATCCAAATCCTCAGAATCAGAAGATTTAAACTTCAAAATAAACATTGTATCTTTATTTATAACAACATCGTTCCCCTCTTCCACATAAGAAAAGAAAGAATCATCCCAAACTTGTTTTACACCTGATTTTAATCTGTTATTTTCATTATTCTTCCACATGCCTTTAACAAGAGAAACACCTTCTGACAGTAAAGGAATATGAAAAATAAGCCCGCCTGCGGTTGTTGCAGCAGATGTAGCCAGACCAGCTTTATCAAGTTCTTTGTATTCTGCATATTTTGCAATAAATTCAGGATCATCTATTTCATAAGTTCTTCCATTGTAAGTATATGAGGTCGGTCTGAATTTGAAAGATGCATTTAATTTTGCTCTTTTAGGCTGCTTAACATCAAATACTTCACCATATATAACAGTGCCATCTTCAAAAACAATACCGTTTTTAAATTCTACACGTTCTAGAGTCATGACCTTCATTGTTGTAACAGGACGCAATGAATTGAATGGAGTCAATGCACTGACTTTTACAGATTGAGCAGCATAAACAGGCGCAGAAATGAAAATAAGTGCAAGTACCAAATAAAACACAATCTTTTTCATAAAATAACTCCAAATATAACTATACAGATATTAATAAGATTATAAGGGTTTGGAATATTATTGACAACAAAATAAAATTTTTCATTAAAAGATATTGAAAATTAAAATTCAGCATATTATAATTTTTTTACGGACATGTTCCAAATGAAAATTAAATAAAATGGGATTGTAGCTCAGTTGGTTAGAGTGCCTGCCTGTCACGCAGGAGGTCGCGAGTTCGAGCCTCGTCAGTCCCGCCATTTAAAAGAAGCCCTAGGCTTCTTTTTTTATTTTAAATTCATTTAGCTGAAACCTCAAAACAATTTTTCTATTATTATAAAAATATTATTGACCAAAAGTCATTGACTTTTGGTCAATAATATTACATAATGAATTTGTAAGGAGATATATAGACATGAACAAACGTCAACAATCAGCAGAAAATACAAAGAAAAAACTTATACAAGCTGCATTAAAGTTACTTAAAGAAAATGGACTTAATTCAATAAATGTTGAAGAAATCACAAAAGAAGCCGGCGTTGCAAAAGGAACTTTCTATGTCTATTTTAAACGCAAAGAAGATATTATAGCCGAATATTCAAGATATCCTTTTAAAGAAATTTCAGATGAATTGAAAAAAATGCAAAATACAAATTTAATTGATAAATTAACACATTATTTTTATCGATTTATGCAGTGCGTTGAAACGCCCGGAATAAATATATGCCGTGAATGGATAAAGGCTGTTATTGATCCTAACAACACCCAAAATAGTCAAGATAGCGAAAAATGGGTTTATGACTTTGAGATGCTAAAAGAAATTTTAGTAAACGCTATACAAAATTACGAATTAAAACCAAATACTCCTGTTGAACTTTTGTCACATCTGATTATCAGCCAATTATACGGAATGATGACCTGTTGGTGTATGTCAGATGGTAAGTTTGAACCATTAGAGTGGAGCAACAAATTTTGTGAATTGCAATTAAAGTCAATATTAAAGGAATACTTAATTTAAGGAGAATTTTATGAAAATCTTAGTTTTAGAAGGAAGTCCTCACAAGAAAGGTTCATCAAATCTTTTAGCGAATAATTTCATCAAAGGTGCGACCGAAAGCGGACACGAAGTTCAGGCTTATGACGTTGCACATGCCAAAATTGGTGCGTGTATGGGATGCAATGCATGCGGAATGAACGGCGAATGCATCCAAAAAGATGATATGGTTGAAATTGAAAAATTAATTTTAAATTCTGATATGATTGTTTTCGTTTCACCTATTTACTATTTTGGTATTTCTGCCCAATTAAAAACAGTCATTGACAGGTTTTACAGTTTTAATACAAAACTTATGAATAAAGGTCTCAAATCTGCATTGATAGTCGCTGCTTGGGATGATTCAGA
Organism: Clostridium sp.; assembly: GCA_018362895.1. GTDB lineage: Bacteria > Cyanobacteriota > Vampirovibrionia > Gastranaerophilales > Gastranaerophilaceae > Limenecus. The sequence continues at coordinate 167,242 of JAHALR010000001.1, forward strand.
ACAAGTAACGAGCTTTACAAAAGATCATTATCTTGGTATTTGCTCATATCTCGGTTTTGAAAACAAAGGCATGGTTTTGGGCGGTGGTTGCGGAACACCATCTATGACACAAAATACAAAATATCCACAAGCTGCTTATGAATTAGGTAAAAATTTATAGGGAGAAAATTTTATGAAAACAAGAAAATTAAGAAATATTGAAGTGTCTTCTATCGGCATAGGTTGTATGGGTTTTTCTCATGGATACGGACAAATACCAAGTGAATCTGAATCTATCAGATTAATGCGAAAAGCCTATAATGAATATGGATGTACTTTATTTGATACAGCCGAAGTTTACGCAACCTTTGAAAATGAAATTTTGGTCGGTAAGGCTATTAAACCCTTCAGAGATAAAATTGTTTTATCAACAAAATTTATGCCCAAAACACTCCCAGGACAAGAAATAGCAGAAGGTAAATTATCAAGAAAAGGTCTAAGAATGGCAGTTGAAGGCTCATTAAAAAGGCTTCAAACCGATTATATCGACCTTTATTATGAACATAGAGTTCCTATTGACAGTAATGTAGAAGAAATGGCTATGTGGATGGGGGAATTGATTGCTGAAGGAAAAATCAGAGGCTGGGGGCAATCTGAACCATCAATTAAACAGGCACAAAAGGCTCATGCAGTAACTCCAATATCAGCAATTCAAAATGAATATTCGATAATGAATAGAGCTTCAGAAAAAGAATTTTTTGATTTCTGCGACCATAATAATATTGGATTTGTAGCATATTCTCCTATGGCAAGCGGTTTTTTATCAGGAAAATATAATAAAAATACCGAATATAAAGGAGATGATGTCCGCAGAGTAATAACTCGTTTTACACCTGAAAATGTTGAAAAAAAATCAACCTTTGTTGGATTTATTAAATGATTTTGCAATTTCAAAAAATACAACTACTGCTCAAATTTCTCTCGCTTGGATGCTGCATAAAAAACCTTTTATTGTTCCAATTCCAGGGATGAGAAAAGATGAAAGAATGGAAGAGAATTTTGGGGCAGTAAATATTGAATTTACTGATGAAGAATTCAATGAAATTGAAGAAAAATTAAGTAAAATTAAAATCTATGGCGATAGAAAAGATAGTGATATTCAAAAACTTGGAACTATCGTTACAGTTGCAAAGTCATAAAATAGGTATTAATAACATAAAGAGGTTTATATATGAAAACAGTAAAACTTAATAACGGACTTGAAATGCCGATTTTAGGCTACGGTGTTTATCTTGTTGAACCAAAAGAATGCGAAAGATGTGTAACTGATGCACTTGATGTGGGTTATAGAATGATCGATACAGCACAAGCCTATTACAATGAAGAAGGAGTTGGTTCTGCCTGGACAAAATCAGAAATTAAAAGAGAAGATTTATTTTTAGTATCTAAAATTTGGGTAACAAATGCTGGTGAGAAAAAAGCCTATGAATCAATTTTAAAATCTTTAGATAAACTGCAAACCGATTATATTGATTTAATGTTAATCCACCAATGCTACAATGATTATTATGGCACATATCGGGCAATGGAACGAGCATACAAAGAAGGTAAATTAAAAGCAATCGGGCTTTCAAACTTTATGCCGGATAGATATGTTGATATTGCTTCCTGGGTTGAAATCAAGCCAATGGTTATGCAGCTTGAAACTCATGTTTTCTTTCAACAACAAGAAGAACGTAAATGGCTCAATAAATATAATGCTCAACTTATGTCCTGGGGGCCTTTAGCTCATGGAATAGATAAAATTTTCAATAATAAAACTTTAATTGAACTTTCTGAAAAATATAATAAAAGTGCAGCCCAAATAGCTTTGAGATTTTTAACACAGGAAAATATTATAGTTATCCCAAAATCAACACACAAAGACAGAATGGCTGAGAACTTTAATATTTTTGATTTTGAAATAAATGCTGATGATATAAACAAAATAAGAGCATTAGACACAGGAAAAAGCGACATTGTAAATTTCAGAGATGCAGAAATGAGCGAATTCTTTGTAAATTACACAAAAGAACATGGAGAAGTCTAAAACACAACTTAAAATGAAGTAAATAAAAAAAATCCAACCTAATGGTTGGATTTTTTTTATTTACTTTCTTTAACAAGCTTTAATGAATTAAGGGTATTTGGAAATCCGACATAAGGAAGACACTGAATAATTGCTGCCACAATAGTTTCTTTAGAATTGCCTGCCTTAAGATTTCCTTTGATATGGCTTTTGAACGCTTCACGCTCTCCTGTTGTAACAAGAATACTCAATATAAGAAGTTCTCTGGTTTTTATGTCCAAACCTTTCCTTGTGTAAAAATCACCAAAACAAACTTCTGTTAAAAACCTTGCTACATCATCCCCCATATTGTCAGGCAGACCTTTCATTGATTCTTTTATTTCATTGCCATAAAGTATTTCTTGAATAGCCAGACCTTTGTCATAACGTTGTGATTCATCAACAGCAGCAGTACTTTCCAGGGGAGTTTTGACCCCCCTTTCTTCAAATACTTCATTTAAAATAACAAGTGCATTTAAAGTTTTCGGAAACCCTATAAATGGAGCACACTGATAAATCGTCTCTCTCAGCTCGACAGGAGTTACTCCAACATTCAGTGCAGCATTTATATGAGCTTTTAATTGAGGAAGTGTCTGCTGTACGGTCAGCGAAGTAACTGTAATCATTTCTCTTATTTTAATGTCAAGATTTCCCACTGTAAAAACTTCTCCAAAAATATATTTTTGGAGTATAGCCATCATTTCAGGATCATTTCCGGTATTTGTTAAGGCTTCGCCTCCAAAAAGTATATTATAATTCTTTTTACAAATTTCAACTCTTGTCATATTTTTATCCTCTTTTGACATTGCATAAGCACATATAAAAAACTGTGCAATTATTAAAGTTAATATAAATAGTCTTTTCACTTGTGAACTCCTATTTGTACTGTGAATCTGTTACAGGCTCAAGCCATGTTGTTTCATTCTTAGGAATATTTGTTTCAATAGAAATATGAGCAAACTTAATCTTTGGAGCAGCACCATGCCAGTGTTCAACAAAAGGAGGAATTTGAACAACATCTCCTGTTTTTAGAATTCTGATTTTTCCGTTTCTTTCCTGATATCGTCCTTCTCCGGCTGTAACAAGAAGAATTTGACCACCGGAATGCTTATGCCAGTTAGTTCTAGCACCGGCATCAAACGTTACATTTGCAATGGAAGAATTCCAAACATCATCTTTTTCAACAAGTTTCGTTAAATATGTTGTACCTGTAAAAAATTTATTGTAAGGATTGAGTTCACCTTTATTGAAAGGCTGATCTAAGTCTTTTGACATAGCAAAATTACCTCCTGTTAAAAATACTGCAAAAAGCACATAAGATAATATTTTTTTCATCACTTAATCTCCTTTATACGCTTGCTAACTTTTTACTTTTTACAAAATCAAGCACTGCATTAGCATATTCGTTATGCTTATTATAAAAAATATGGCCAGCTCCAGGAATAATAACTATTTCATTTTTCTCAGGATTTTGGGTACAAGAATTGATTGCAGAAGCGAAAGCAAAAGAATCATCACCTGCACAGCTATCTTTTTCTCCTATTATGAACACACCATTGACAGAAATTTTTCCCAAAGATTCAGTTTCACCATCACCTGTTAAAATAGGACAGTTTTTAAAAGATGTATTTGAATACCATTGTAGCAATGTGTTCGCAGTCATCGGCGAAAAATCATTAAACAAGAATGGCAGCATATCATCCCCTCTGCCTTCTTTTACAAATTTTTCAGCAGATTTTAAGTAATAATCCTTTCTGCCATCTGCATCAATAAATTTTGCAAAATCAACAGGACCTGATATGACAAAATGTTTTATATACGGATCATGGTTTATAGACAGATAATTGATTATCTTATTTGAACCAAGAGAATGACCAGCAAGGATTATGTTTTTGAACCCTTCGGTTTTTGCAAAATTAATATAAGCATCTATATCTTCATAGGAAAGACTTAAATCATCTATGGCTACACCTTTTAATTCCTGCTTTTCTGTAATGATGTTAGAATAATGAAGCAAGCCAAATGCATTCATTGTCTGACCGCAAATATAAGCAACACCGTTTTGTGATAAAACTTCTCCTGTGGTTTGTAAAAGTTTGTTATTAAAGATATTGGAAAAAATTCCTGTCATCAAAATTACAACAGTGTCAGCATTTTCCACATCATACATTATACTTTTTAAAATTAATCCTCTTTTAGTTAATACATCTATAATTTTCATAATTTGTTCAACCTTATTTATGCTATTAACCTGTTCTTTCGCGTAAAAACCTTTGCGCAACAATGCATAACAGAATCTTCGGCAATTATTTCTCCTATACTGTCAGCAATGATTGTGCCTGATTTTGGATTTTTAACAGACACTATATGACCTTTTACATCAGCATCCAAATCTGAATATTCAAAAGACAGATCACAATCCTCCATTTCACAGTCAATAAGTCTAAGATTTTTACAATAACAAAGAGGCTGCGTGCCGATTATTTTACAGTTTATCAATGTAAGATTTTCTGAAAACCAACCAAGATATTCACCTTTGATTATTGAATTTTCGACTGTAATATTTTTGCTATGCCAGAAAGCATCCTTTGTATCAAGATTTGAATCTTTAATATACACATTTTTCATATATTGAAAAGAATATTTGCCGCTCATGATTAAATTACTTATTGATATATTTTTTGATTCAAACAAAAAATATATCGAATCTACTTTTGAATCGAATATATCTAATTTATTACATCTCCACCCAAACTCCGGAGAAGAGATATCACAGTTTTTGACCAATATATTTTTACACTCTCTGAGACACTTTACACCCTCAATTTGAGAAAATTCGATAGAACCATTGTCAGAATACCACAGAGGAGCTCTTGTTTTGTCATCCATTTTCAAACGTTTTAAAACAAATCTGTTTGCATGCCACAACGGATATCTCAATGAAAACGAACAGTCTGATACAACAATTTTTCTACATTCTTTTAAAACAGACTCTCCATCAGAAGGTCCTTCAAATTTGCAATTTACAATTTCTGCATTCTTTAAATTGTATAATGCTCGTTCTTCATCATATATCTTGTCAGCAATAATTTTATTCATAATGCTACTCCAGTATAAAAATCAATAACTTTAAGACTTAATATTTTTTATTATTTACCATTTTTTGAAAATAGCAAATACTTATATTGAATCTTTAGTTATGCTTGACGAGCATAACTAACCTGTTTTAATATAACGGTATGGAAATCAGAGTTTTAAAGTATTTTTTGACAGTAGCAAAAGAAGGCTCTATTACTGGAGCAGCAAACGCATTGCATCTAACACAGCCAACTCTTTCACGCCAAATAAAAAACCTTGAAAAAGAACTCGGACACAAACTTTTGATAAGAACAAACCACAATGTTAGCCTCACCCCAGAAGGCATGATGCTAAGAAAAAGAGCTGAAGAAATATTAGACATGGTTGAAAAAACACAAGTGGAATTCAATTCAATAAAAAACTTTATTGCAGGTGAGATTTATATAGGAAGTGGTGAAACAGAAGTCGTCAAACACATTGCAGAAGTAATAAAAGAAATAAGGGCTGATTATCCAGACATTGTATTTCATGTGCACAGCGCAAATCATGAAGATGTCATTGAAAAACTAGACAAAGGTCTGCTTGATTTTGGAGTAGTAATGGAATCTTGCTACCTTTCAAAGTATGACTATCTAACGCTTCCTGAGACTGACTCGTGGGGTGTTGTTATGAGAAAAGACAGCAAGCTTGCAAAAAAAGAATTTATTACGCTTGATGACTTGATTGGCTTGCCTTTAATTCTCTCAAGAAAAGTTTTCAGAGAAAATTCTAATGAAAATGAATTCAATAAATGGTTTAACAAAAATAAAGAACATCTAGATATTGCAGCAACACACAATTTATTCTTCAATGCCGCAGTTCTGGCACAAGAAGGTGCGGGATATGTATTAACCTTAAACAACCTTGCAAATACATCAAAAACGAGTTGTCTCTGTTTTAGACCTTTAAAGCCTGTTGTCAAAGCACACTGGCATCTCATCTGGAAAAAACACCAAGTATTTTCTCCTGCTTCAAAATTATTTTTAGACAGGATACAAACAAAATTTACACAAGATTAGTTACAAATTTTTTTCATCAATTGCTTTGATTATCTCTAAAAATATATTGTTGTATGGTGTTGGTATATTGTGTTTTTTACCTAATTCGCTTACATAGCCAGCAAAAATATCGACTTCTGTCTGTCTTTTAGCATCAACATCCTGAAGCATAGATGTCCTGGTATCCGGAAGCATAGTTTTTATTACATTTAACACTTCAGGAATCATTTTTTCAGTATTCTTAACCCCCTCTGCTTTTGCAACTTCAACAGTTTCTTGCATAAGCTTAACAGCTAGTTGATTTACTGATTTAACATTCTGAAAGTCACCATAAGAAGCATTCAAAACTGCTGAAGCCTGATTATAACCTACATTAACAAGAAACTTCCACCAGCGAGAATATTCCATATCCAAAGGAATCTCATAATTTATATTAACCTTTTCAAAAAAATCTTTTAATAATATGACATTTTTTGAGTAGACACCATTATTCTTTTCACCGAAAACAGTTTTATATACATCATCATGAATTATGTTTCTATCATTTCTTGTGCTGGTATGCCCTATATAATATGAATATAAAATATTAGATTCACCATAAATTTCTGAAAGGACATTTTCGCTTTTTAAACCATTTAAAAGAGAGATAATTATCGTATCTTCAGCAACAAAATTCTTAAGATTTTTTACTACACTATCTAGTGCATTGTTTTTTGTTGCAATAATCACCAAATCTGCAATAAAATCCCTTGTTTGCGGCAAAATATAATCAAATAAATATTCTTCATTGTTAAAAACAAGCGGTTGTTTTTTATATTTTTCTATACGTGTTTTATCAGCAAGAATCTTTAATTCAATATCCTTACTGCGGCTTATTTTTACAGCATAAATAGAACCAATTGCACCTAAACCGCAGATAAGAACTTTTTTAATACTCTTCATAACTTTATTTTATTGTAAAAGTAGCATTTACAACAGCATTAATTTTCTTATTAATTGCATTTGTATTGTATATGCCATAATCAGAAACATCTGTTGAATTTTCTGCAACAATTTGAAAAACACCCATTTTAGCCGAGTTCATAACACCGATATGACCACCTGTGCTTTGAACCATGCTTTTTGCTCTTTCTTTAGCATCTTTAGTAGCATCCGCAAGAATCTGTACTTTCAATTCATCAAGATTTGAAACATAATATTCAACAGTATTTGATGAAAGCTCTACGTTTTTATCCACCAATTTAATTGCATCCTGTGAGATTTTGGTTAAATTATCAACATCCTTAGAAGAAACTTCAACATTTTGTGACAATCTGTATCCATCTACATCATTAGAGTCATATCCGTTTGACAGTTTCTTATAAAAGGGATAAGAAGAAACAGGAGTAAATTTTATATCTTCTTCTTTCAAACCGTTTGAAAGAAGAAATTCTTTCACAGATTGTTTATCTGCATTAATTTTTGCATAACCTGACTTTAAGTCTTTACTTCTTACCTCATAATAAGCCTTCCACACTGCAAGATCTGATTTAACATTCCTGCTTGCCGACCCGGTAACAGACAATGCCTGTTTATTCAATTTTTGATATGAAATAACAGCATGGGACAAAATAAATGTAGATAATACAGCACCCAAAGCTATAATCAGCCCTAACAAAACAATCTGATAATCTTTAATCTCTCTGATATCTTTCATATAATCGCTCCTTTGATATAAACAAAGCTTAGTATAATCTATTTTTTAATTTTTTGCTATCATAAATTTATGATTAGACAATTAGCACCGATAATTTTACTAACAATTTCAAACATATTCATGACCTTTGCATGGTATGGTCATTTAAAATATAAAAATACTGCACTCTGGGCAGTAATCTTAATCAGCTGGGGTATCGCTTTTTTCGAATATTGTTTTCAAGTGCCCGCCAATAGAATTGGGCATGAGTTTTATGATGCAGCTCATTTAAAAACAATACAGGAGGTAATCACATTAATTGTATTTTGTTTTTTCTCTGTCTTCTATCTAAAAGAAGAGCTAAAATGGAATTATATTGTAGGCTTCTTATTCATAATATTGGCTGTATTTTTTATATTTAAAAAGTGGTAACCCATTAAGAGTTACCACTTTAATTTGTAAAAAAATTATTTTTTTACGTTATCTTTATGACAAGGACAGTTACAATCAGCAGGTTCAGCTGTTTGAGACTGTGGATTGTGACATTTACATCCACATTGAGGAGGGCACATCGGTTTGTCATGCTTTGGCGGCATCGGATGTCCAAAAGGATGGCGAGGTCCCATTTTTTCCATTTCTTCTTTCATTTCTTGTTTTATTTTATCCAGTTCAGCTTTTTGTTCAGAACTAAGAGTTGCTTCAAAATTTTTCATGCTGGCTTCTCTTACAGCTTTTTCTTTTTCAAACAGAGCATCCATTTTGACCTGTTCTTTTTTCATTTGTTCTCTTATTGGAGCCATTTTTTTCTTTTCGTCAGCCTTAATCTTTTCGAGCTGTGCTTTTTGTGATTCAGTCAAATTCAAACGTTGCTCGAATTCGGCCTTTTTTTCCTCTCTCATTTTAGCTCTTTCTTCAGGACTCATTGGTTTATGAAAATCCGGTGGAGCTGGTTTTTCACATTGTTTTGAACACGGTGCTTTTGCAGGGCATACAGCCTCCGCCGGTGAACAAAGCATAGAAGCAGCTGCCAAAACCATAGCTCCTGTGAGCATTGATGTCATAAGTGTTTTTTTCATATAAGTCTCCTTCTTAACCAATTTACGGATTAAACACCGTAAGAATTCTTAACATATTTATAAAAGAAATGATTATATACATTGCTTTGTATACATCAAGTATAATAATCTTTTCAGTTGTGTCAATAGCTCTTAAAATGTAAATAACTTTACTTTTATGTAATGTAGAAATTTTAAAAAGTGATAATTAGTGTTATATATACAATAAATTTTAAAATATACCCAGTTGGGTAGTATGTAGAAAATCGGTCTATCAATATTATTAGTAAGGAGTTAAATTGTGAAAAACAAAAACCAAAATCAGGAAAAAATTTCAATTTACTTTGTAGAAGATTATTTGCTTATAAGAAAATCTCTTGTACATATATTGAATAAAGCCCCTGATATGAAGGTAATACAGGACTTTGTGAGTGCTGAACAATGCCTCGAAGCCTTAAAAACAAAACCGGTAGATATAGTTATTATGGATTTAGGACTACCGGGAATTAACGGATTGGAAGCAACCCAAATAATTACCAACAAATATCCGGAAACTAAAGTAATAATATTAACATCTCATGAAAACGAAAATGAAGTTCTCGCAGCAATGGCTATGGGAGCAAAAGCATATTGTTTGAAAGATACAGAATCAGAAACAATGTATACAATAATAAGACAGGTTCAAAAAGGTGCACTCTGGATTCATCCTCAGGTTGCCAATTTTGCATCAAAAAGAATCCCCAAACCAAACTCAACAGATTTCAACAATCTTTATACTCAAAACATTGACTTTGATCTAACAGACAGAGAACGTGAAGTTTTAAAGCTGGTTGTTGAAGGAAAATCAAATACAGAAATAGCAGAAGAAATAGTAATAAGCACACATACTGCCAAAGCTCATGTAGGTAACATTTTGTCAAAATTGGCAGTTACAGATAGAGTACAAGCTGCCGTAAAAGCAGTTAGAAGCGGAATAATCTAAAAGCTAAGGATAATACCAGTGTTTGAAGTCAGAAATTACAGAAGACCATTATTTTACTTTTTAGTTTCATTGTTTATAATATGGCTGATTTTTCTTCCGGAAGTTTCGTTAACGGCTAAAGACGGATTTTTCATAATTCTGTTTGTGATTGCTGTACATTCTTTCATAGAAAAGAGATGCTTGGTGAACAAAGTATCAAATCAAATGGACAAACATAATGATTTTATGAAAGTTCTTTTGAATAACTGCCCTGATTTGATATACAGAAAAGATGCAACACTTAATTATTTAGGTTGCAATGACACTATGCTAAATATGCTTGATATTGATGATTCGGATATGCTATATGGAAAATCAGATTATCATTTCTTTTCAAGAGAAACTGCCAAAAGAATAAGAACATACGAAAAAATAGTAATGCACACAGGCAAAATTGTGTCCTATAAGATTGAGAAAAAATGTAAAAATGGAGAAATAAAAATCTATGATGTCTTTGTTGCACCAATAAAAGAAAATAATCTAACAACCGGTATTGTCGGAATAATGAGGGACATAACTCATACTGAAGAACTAAAGCAAAAGATTATGCTTCAAAATGCGCAGCTTAATGCAATGTTGGACAATATACCTTTTATTCTTTATCTAAAGGATAGTTGCGGTAGGTGTATTAATGTAAACAGGCAACTTGAACTTGTTATTGATTTGCCAAGAGAAAAAATTATAGGAAAAACAGCAAATGAAATTTTTAAATCAAAATATAAGCTCTTTATTGATAATGAACTCAGAGACTTTGATTATATCCAAAAATATGATGAGCAAATAATCAAAGAGAAAAAAGGACACATTATTGAACAGAAAGCCTTATGTTTAACAACAAATCAGGAAGAATGGCTTAAAATAATAAAATCACCTATTTTTGACAGATACAAAAATGTTATAGGTATTATCGTAGTTATTGAAAATATTACAAAAGCAAAGGCAATAGAATCGCAAAAAGAAACCTTTGTTGCTACGCTTACTCATGATTTAAAAACACCAACAAATGCCCAAACCAGAGCTATGAAACTTTTACAAGAAGAAATTCTCGGCAACTTGAATAATGACCAAAAAGAAATGATAGAACAAACACTTAATTCAAATTTATATATGTCCGAACTAATTTCTACAATCTTGACAACCTATAAGTCTGATACAGGTGAAACCGTACTAAACAAAGAATCATTTGATTTTTGTGAATTGGTGCACAATACATGTAAAGAAATTTCTAATCTTGCAAGAGAAAAAAGCCAAAAGATAATTTTCCAAACAAATGTTACAAATAAAATTACAGCTGATAAGCTTCAAATAAAACGAGTAATAATAAATCTTGTATCTAATGCAATAACATACGGATACAAAAACAGTGATATAAAAATCAAACTGGATGAAGACAAAGATAATATTACATTCAATGTAGAAAACCACAGTAACTATATAAAAACAGAAACACTGAAAGAAATCTTTGAAAAATACAAAACTGCACCGTCAGCAAAATTTAATAAGGCAAGCACAGGACTAGGATTGTATTTGTCAAAACAAATCATAAACTCTCACAAAGGTGAAATTTATGCTGACAGCAGACAAAGTGATGAAGTTTGTATATTCGGATTTTCTATACCTAAAGTGCCAAGCGAAACAGAAAAGAGCATTAAATAATAATTTTTTTTAAAACATCATTAAGGTGTCTGTGGTGTGAATGAATTGTTGAAAAAACATCTTTAATCACACAATGAGTTTCTTTTTTTGAAGGAAAGATATACCCCTCCCCAGTGGGAATAAAATATAAATCCAAAGGAACACAACCGTTTTTGTTAGGATAAAAATATATGCAATCCAGTTTTTTTGCGCCAAGGTTTTTATAAAAGTTTATTCGCCTTATTGTATTAGGATTATTTTCATCGGGTTTTTCTACTTCCAGAAAAATACCATTATAGCCTTTAAAAGTTAAGAGAAGTTGTTTTATTATTTTTCTTCCATAACCATTAGAGTGAAATTGCTTGAAAACTGCAATATAATCAAGCCAAACAATTCTCTTGTCCTCTGAACGATAAATCATGACATACCCAACACACTTGTTCTCATCAGCTACGAGATAAAGTTCATAGGAATTTGATTTAAGCAAACGCTCATAGACCAAAAATTCATTCAATTCACTTTCAGGAAATTGTTCAAGCATATCCTGATATACTGATTGAAATTCATAAACATTCGATTTAACTAAATTAACCATAATTTTTATTTTAACAGACTCTGCCTAAAAGGGGTATTATTAGAAGCAGAAAACTGTATTATAATTTCTCAGAAAACAACAAATAAAGAAAAAGAATAAAAATGAAAACAAAACTGCCATCCTTTGATGGAAAATTTTATCCGAAAGACACAATAGAACTTGAATCAAAACTTAAAAAGCTCTTTAATGAAACACCTCATAAATATACAAACACAACAAGAGCAGTAATCGTACCTCATTCAGGATATATATATTCGGGTCATGTATGTGCAAACACATATCAATATTTTAACAAAAATCTTGATAACATTTTTATCTTTGCACCAGCGCATTATATAGATTTTAAAGGAATTGCATTATCTTCATCAGACAGCTTTTCTACACCTCTTGGCAAAATATTTATAAACAAAGAAATCAATACAGTAATCGAAAAAATTTTTAATCTAAAGATTTTTGATGCAGCTTTTGAAAAAGAACACGCATTAGAAGTTCAACTGCCATTTATTCAGACACTATTGCCAAATGCAAAGATTATCCCAATAGTTTACAATAATTGTCTGCCTGAGAAACTTCAAGAAATTATACAAACTTTCTGGTTAAACAAAGAATATGGAACTTGCGGTTTTGTCATATCATCAGATCTAAGCCACTTTTATCCAAGAAACGAAGCAGAAAAAATTGACGAATATACAGCAAGGATGATTGAATCAAAAAATACAAAAAATTTTCATCCAGCACAGGCTTGCGGAAGTAAAGGTATAATTGCTTTAACAGAGTTTGCAAAAGAACATAAGTTTTCTTTAATCAGAGTACAATTAACAAATTCAGCAGAAAGAACAAAAGATGATGCCAGCGTAATAGGCTATGGAGGATGGTTTCTCGCAGAAGAATAAACATGATATAATTAAAAGATATGAAAAAGCTTATGTTATTTACAATAATTTTTAATACACTATTTTGCAGCTATGTTTATGCGGCAAATTCAATGTTTGATGACAGCGGAAATTATTCCGGCAACTGGAAACAAATGACAAACGTCTCAACAGGTTCATCACAAAAATACAGCAACAATTATTCATATTCAACATCATCGTGGTACAACAGCCAGAAACAAAGTAACAGAAAAGCAGTATATAGTTCAGGAAACCAAATGGATATAATGCCATTTAGATACAATACTCTTGACTACACAAGAATAAGAAAAGTAAAAGGCGGCTATGGTGATTACAGTGCAAAATGCACAGACATTGGAGATGCCAGTTTCTGTCAGTAGTTTTCACTACTTTACAAACTGGTTAATTAACTTTGTTTGTTGTAAAATGTTGTTAAAGATAGAATTTAAGACTAATTGGGGATAAATTAAGCATGGCAACAGAAACAAATTATGATGCTAGTAATATTAGGGTTCTGGAAGGACTGGAAGCTGTTAGAATGAGACCCGGTATGTATATCGGCTCTACCTCTCAAAGAGGTTTGCATCACTGTATTTACGAAATCGTAGACAACTCTATTGATGAATCGCTTGCAGGTTATTGTACACAAATTACAGTAACTATTAATGCTGATGAAAGTGTAACAGTAGAAGACAATGGAAGAGGAATTCCTGTTGATATAAAACAAGATTCCGGAAAATCAGCACTCGAAATCGTTCACACAGTACTTCACGCAGGCGGTAAGTTCGGTGACGGAGGTTACAAAGTATCAGGTGGTCTTCACGGCGTAGGCGCATCTGTTGTAAATGCTTTATCAGAAAAATATGTTGTTGAAGTTTCAAGACAGGGTTTTGTATGGAGACAGGAATATTTAAGAGGTGAACCGACTACACCTGTTGAAAAAATCAAAGAAACAGATAAAACAGGTACAAAAACAACCTTCTGGCCTGATCCTGAAATTTTTACCGAAACAACACAAATTGACAGAGATGTTATTGCAAATCGTTTAAGAGAAATGGCATTCTTAAACAAAGGTTTAAAAATAAGATATATTGATGCAAAAACAAAAGAAGAGCATGATTTTCATTTTGAAGGCGGTATCGGAAGCTATGTTGAGTTTTTGAACAAAAACAAAACAGTCCTTTTTGAACAGCCCATTTATATTGACAAAGCTGTTGATAACATGCAGGTTGAAATAGCAATGCAATATACTGATGCTTATAATGAATCTGTATTGAGTTTTGCAAACAACATCAATACCCACGGGGGCGGTACTCACCTCACCGGTTTCAGAAACGGAATCACACGTGTATTGAATGATTATGCAAGAAAAAACAAATTGTTAAAAGATTCTGATGCAAATCTTTCTGGTGATGACGTAAGAGAAGGACTTACGGCAATTGTTTCAGTTAAATTACCAAATCCTGAATTCGAAGGGCAGACAAAAGACAAGCTTGGTAGTTCTGAGGCAACAGCAGCCGTTCAAGATGCAATTAAAGATAAGCTGCAAGAATGGCTGGAATTTAACCCGAAGTATGCAAAAATCATTATCGAAAAAACTTTACAGGCTCAAAGAGCAAGAGAAGCAGCAAGAAAAGCTAGAGAATTAACAAGAAGAAAATCAGCTCTTGAAACTTCAACTCTTCCCGGCAAACTTGCAGACTGTTCAAACAGAGAACCAGAAAAATGCGAACTCTACATTGTTGAGGGTGATTCTGCCGGTGGTTCAGCAAAACAGGGAAGAAACAGAATGTTTCAGGCAATTTTGCCATTGCGAGGTAAAATTCTTAATGTTGAAAGAGCTCGCCTTGACAAAATGTATGCTAACAACGAAATTAAATCAATGGTTCAGGCTCTCGGTATCAACATAAGCAAAAACGAAGATGATGTCGACATCGAAAAATTACGTTATCATAAAATTATTATCATGACAGATGCTGACGTTGACGGTGCACACATTAGAACCCTGCTTTTGACATTCTTTTTCAGATATGCAAAACCATTGTTGGACAATGGACATGTGTTCATTGCACAACCGCCTTTGTATAAAATTACAATCGGCAAACAGGCTGAATACCTATATGATGACAGGGCTCTGGATAAAATGCTCAGAGAAAGGGGCATAAAAGATTTAACCCTTTACAATAAAGATAAATCAAAAAGCGCAACAGCCGGTGAACTCAGTGAGTTGCTTGCAAATATGTCAACTTTCTATCACTCATTCAATAACCCGCTCATCAACGCAATTCCTTCAGTTGTTATGAGAGCACTTATTCGTTCGAATATCACACCTGAAGATTTTGACAGTCAGGAAGCAATGCAAAAACACTGTGCATATATTAATCACTATTTGATTGATCACGCTGAAAATTACGGAATAGAAGAAGCTAAAAACTATCGTGTAGAAATCAAATTTAATACTGAGACACAAAAATACAATCTCAATCTTCACCTTGAAAGAGAAACAGAACAAGTTCTTTTGACTTCTATTTTGATTAAATCAAATGAGTTCCAAAGAGTTAAAAATGCTTATCCTGCAATCAGAAGCTACCTCATTGAAGAAGAAAAAGTTCTTGTTCTTGACAATGGAACAGAAGAACTGCAAATAACAGCGTTTGCTGAACTTCAAAGAGTTGTAGAAGAAAGAGGCAAAAAAGGTCTAACTCTTCAACGATTCAAAGGTCTAGGTGAAATGATGCCGCAACAGCTCTGGGAAACAACAATGGATCCTTCTACAAGAACTCTTTTAAAAGTTAATGTTGAAGATGCAATGTTATGTGACCAGCTATTTGACATACTTATGGGGGATAAAGTTGAACCCAGACGTGACTTTATTGAAACAAATGCTGTATTTGCTCAAAATATTGACACTTAAAAACTTACCAAACATAAAAAAAAGAGGCTTAATAAAGCCTCTTTTTTTCAATTTAATTAAGAATTATTAAAAAGAAGATATTAAGTAGCAAAAAATTTTATTTAGTAGCTTAAAATAAGTGTATACACTACAATTATAAAATTGAGGCTATCACCTATGAAAATCATTTTAAACAACAGCTATTCACCCAAATATAACAACCATAATCATTCGCAAAAGCATAATGTCAATTTTCAGGGAAGAATGGATGTATTAAAATATGCGCTTAATAAAAACAAAGGAAGAAATGAAGGCTTTTTCTTTATTAATGTGTCCTCATTCCTTGATGTTTCCGAAAGAAGCCTCAAAAAATACACTGAGCGATTCAAAAGATACAAAATGGACTTTTTGTACTCACTTGCACAAAAATATAATATTGATAAAAGAAACATGACACCTGAATTGCAAAACGAATCAAAGAATGTTCTTTTCAGTATATATGACAAAGTAAAATATCCCAATAATATCTATAAAACATTAATAAATGATACGAATTATAATTTCAAACAATTAGATAATATTATCGATTTAAGTATAAAAGAGCCACAAAAACAAAACCTTATACAAAATTTGTTAAATGTTTATAAAGAAAAAAACGGAAAACACACTGTTCCTTATAAAGTAATGGTAGACTTTTTATCTACACCTTCATCAAAACAAATATCAGCCAATTTTGAAACTTATCGACCATTTATCAAACTGAATACAGAAAATTCTGAAGTTGTATCAAAACTTGAAGAAGAGATCCAAAAAGGATATGACAAGTCAGTTTTTGAAAAAAGATTAAATATTAGAGAATTGACTCAAAACAACAGTATACTCAGCAACATGGATAAGAATATACTGGAAAAAAATTATAACGAATCAAGAATAAATGTATTAAACGCAGTAGACATGATATATGCCCCACTTTCAAACATAAAACAAGAATCAATTAGAAAAAAAACAGATATTTTATGGGAAATATACAATACAACAAATGATAAAAACGCATCATTAAGACAAAAAGTTGCAAACTTTGCAATTAGAAAAATAAATTTTGAAAACAGAGAACAAGATGCACAACTAGAATCTCTGGTAAAAATATACAGACACATAGATGAAAATCCAATGGCTAAAACATTTGTAACTCAAGCACTTAAAGACAATTACAGACTACGTTCATTCACAAACATTGAAAAAACACTTTCCAAAGGTAATTTAGAACTTATTAACAAATACCCGGCAGAAGTCAAAGAATATCTATGGAATCACAACAATATCGCGGACATAACAATTGAAGATATTGAAGAAATAAACAGCAAGATTAACAATCATAGTAAAAAATATTCTATAAACCTCAAAGAAAAAATTAAAGCAATGTTCTCTTTCAAAAAAGATCAAAATTTATATTTAGATGCAACACAAGCATTGAAAATACCACAATCAACTCAAAAACAGAAACTAAATATAATTGAAAATGCAGTTGTTCCTTTAAAAGGAAAAGAAACATATTCATCAAAAACATATCCATCAACGCCAATTTTTTGTGGTAAGAAAAAAAATATTATCATAAAAATAAATGAAATTATTGACTCAAAACTGGCAAGATTAAATTCAGAAGAACAATTATGGCAAAAACGGGATTATGCAATCAAAGCCACCAAAATACGTTTAAACCTTCTGCAAGACATGTTCAAATCCGTTAAAGACACACGTATTGCAGATAGAATTAACGGAAGAAAGCCTTCTGTTTCAAACAAAGATGTATTAAGACTTTATGAAGCTGTAAATGGAAAAAATGCAAAAGATGTAAAAAGAATGCTTAAAGAAACTGACTCAAAAGGTAATAGAAAATTTAACATTCTGGAAATTGCTGAAATATTTGAAAAGAAAAATAAAGAGGAAAACTTAAAAAAATTACATAGAAATAGCCAGAAATAAGTTAACTTTTGTTTCATAATATTAAAAGTGGTAGCAAATAATATTTTTACAGGTTTTCAAATAAATGGACAGCTTTTTGTCCAACAGCCCTTAAATCTAGCGGGTGTGAATATATAAATAGGTATTTCATTCAAGTGATTAGAACAAGACAAATTGACATAAAAAATCAATACAGTCTAGAGCGAAAAAATTTCCATCATCAACAATTTGAGGCAGGAGGTTCGCTCCCAAAAGCCAAATACACAAACCTACATAATAACTATAATATAAAACCCTTGCAAGGTGCGATACAAACGCAAATATCTTTCAAGGGTTTTGATTTTAACCTTGCAAAAAACGCCTTAAAACCAACTATAAAGCCAATACCCAGAAAACTAACTGAAAAAGTTTTCGCATCACTTAAAAGAATAAGCTTTCAACAATATTCTGACTACACCGACATAAGAAACAAGTATGTTGAATTAATTAAAACAAACAGTGAAGCAAGAAAAAAGCTTGGAATACCTGAAAATATCGCCAAAGAAATAACAAATGACAATCTTTATTACATTCCAAAAAAAAAGATTGCTAATAAATTTTTTGAACAGCTTGTTTCCCCTCTCACGGCACTTTATAAAAGTGTGAAAAAAGTTTTTACCCCAAAAGAAAAACAAGCCGAAATCAATAAAACACAAAAAATCATAAAAGATTTTTCAAGTCTCGAAGGGTTAATTAAGTCTCATGAAATCTGGGAAAATGGATATCGCAAAATGAGCGGAAATCCGAAGTGGACAAAAGAAAGCGATTTTTTGATTCCCAATGAGATACTGGATGGAAAAATTAGCAGAAGGCGCAAAAAATTTGTTGACCCGGAAAAAGGCAAATATTCAATGACATCATTGATGTTAGGTAACAGATTCATTTCAGGTATTGTTTACTCTTATTTCTTAGGTACAGATGCATACAATACAACAATGAGATATAGCAATGACAAACATGAAGCAAACATGCAAAGAAATTCACGTATAGCGCAAGAATTTTCAAGAATTGGCTTGAGCATGTATATTCAAAATCTTCTTTACGGAACATTTGAAGCAGCCGTAAACAGAAGTCTTTCAACAGCCCTTTTTGTTTCAGGTTCAACAGCTGCTTTTTCTGAAATATTGGGAAGAAAACTTGTTGGAAAACCAATAATGCCGTCAGACAAGGAAACTCTTGACCGTCTTGAAAAAGAAATGTCTGAAAAAAAAGGTATTTTACCTGCAATAGGACGACTTTTAACAAATGTGAAGAAAAAACCAACGCAAAAACAAGAAACATTAAAAAGCACTGCAACAGTAAAATATATAAAATCACAGCCTAATCACAAGCTATTTAACGCTTTTAGCGAAAATAACGAAGAAAAAAACAATATACCCTCATTCAAAGGTTTTTATGAAGTAGAAAAATTAATTGATAAAAAGGAGATTAAAACAGTACTTGCCGCTTTAAAAAAAGCAGATAAACAAGAATATGAAAAAATTAAAGAAACTATAAAAAAAGCGCTTAACAAATCTGAATACTTCAAACAGTTTAAAGAAAAGTTTCTTCAAGAAAATCCCAAAAATTCAGAAATGCTCAATGATATAGAATCTCTGCTTGAAATAGAAACTCTTGAAAAACTCCCATTAGGAATGCAAAAAACAGCATGGGGGCAATTAACAAAAAGTATTCTTGTTCCGATAAACTTCATAAAAAACACAGCAACATCAACAGTAAATGGTATAAGAAAAATATTCAGAAGAATAACAGGAAAACCAAATAATCTTACCCTTAAAGAACTGAATAAACTTAAATCCAGCACAGACAACAAAGACATTAAAAAACTTGAACAATTTAATAACTATTACACAAAGAGGTTAAAACTGCCAGCTTGGAACAAATCCAATCTGAATGAACAAGAAAAGATGCTCAGACTTTTTGAAGAATTTAAAAGCCTTGCAAATAAAGACCCTGAAGAAATAGAAGGCGCAAAAAACATCCTCCTCTGGTTAAATAACCAAATTAAACAGGAAAAAATTATTGTACAAAAAGATGGGACTCTTTCAGAGAAAGATGTTCAAAAAGTAAAAGATATAATGAAAAAAGCAGTAATGCTTGCTGACGGCTCAAAACATGTTGAATATGACGGAAATACAATTACACAAACAAATATAAATTTATCAAGAGCAATCACAACACTGTTTCTTGTCACTGACGCATATAATCTAACCATGCAGTATAGCGGGGACAACAAAAAAGATGCAAACAAAAGTGCTAAAAACAGAGCAGCACAAGAAATCTCAAGAATTAGTGTTTCTGCATACATAATGGCATTTGTTCATAATTTACTCGGCAAGCTTTGCAACTCAAGCTTAGGTGGAGCCTTCACACTTACCGCATTAACATCATCGATAAACGATTCATTGTCAAGAAAAGTTGTAGGAGTACCCTTAACAGCAAAAAACCAAACAGAATTAAGAGAAATCGATCAAAAAAATAACAAATCCAAAAATCCGATTAAAAAGGCACTGGCTTATTCCATAGGTAAAAAAGGAATCTTGCCTTCAGTAACAAAAGAAGATAAAACAGATTATTTCAAAAATGAATTTTTTATTACGCCAAAAATAAATTAATATTATAAATTTAATCATATTTAATATAAGATATAAAAATGGATAGCAATTCTCAAAATAAACAGACAAAAGAACAAATGCCGGAATTTAACCACTATACAGTTATGGCAAATGAAGCTGTTGATGCATTGGAATGTCAATCGGGAAAAATATATGTTGATGCAACTCTGGGAGGTGGAGGACACAGTGAGCTTATCCTAAAAAAAATCCAACCTGACGGAAAATTAATATCTTTTGATATAGACAATGATGCCATTGCATATGCAAAAAACAGACTCAAAGATTACAAAAATTTAACAATAGTTAAGGAGTCTTACTCCAATATTAAAAAAGTATTACAAGATTTAGGCATTAAAGAAATCACAGGGGGAATTGTTTTTGACCTTGGCGCATCATATCATCAGCTCACAAAGCAGGAAAGAGGATTCAGCTTCATGAAAGATGCTCCGCTTGATATGAGATTCAATCAGGACAGTGATTTTAGTGCTTATGATGTTATAAATGGATATAAAGAAGAAGAGCTCATTCGTATAATCAGTGAATATGGTGAAGAAAAATTTACAAAAAGAATTGTAAAGAATATTGTAAATTATAGACAGAATAAAAATATAGAAACGACGGGCGAATTGGCTGAAATTATTAAAAAATCCGTTCCTTTTACAAATTCAAAAATTCACCCCGCAACCCGTGTATTTCAAGCAATTAGGATAGAAGTAAACCAAGAGTTACAAAACATTAAAAACACACTAAATGAAGTACTCCCTTTATTATCTGTTGGTGCTATAATTAGTATAATAAGTTTTCACTCTTTAGAGGACAGACTTGTTAAACAGTGTTTCAGGTATTATTCAGCAAAATGTCGCTGCAAACCAAATGAACCGGTTTGTCACTGCAAGCCTCCAATGCTTGAACTAATAAATAAAAAGCCTATACTGGCATCAGAATTAGAGACCAAGGAGAACCCTCCATCAAGATCTGCAAAACTGAGGGTAGCTAAAAAAATATCGTCATGGGAGAACGAAATTGACTAGACCTGTAATCGACAGAAGAAGCAATCAATATACAAATTATAATCAATACAATCAAAATCCGATAACTAATCCAATTATCGACGGATACTTCCCCACCCACAAAACATACAAAGAAATGGCTATTACAAGAGTGAACAGAACGCTGTGCGCAATACTTATTTTATTTATTCTAACATCTGCTGTTAGTTATTATTTTGTTACCGCTAATGAAATCACTTTGAACAAATATAGAAAACAAACACTTGCATTGAATGATGAAAATGTTGAACTTCAAAACAAGCTTGATTATTTAAAATCTTATTATAATGTTGATAAAGCTATGCAAAAACAACATTTGCTTCAAAAAGCTAAAACTGTTATTGAAGTCAAAGATACACCTGCAACCGCTCCTGTCAACAATAATGTAATTGCTAAAGCTGCTGAAGCATCTCAAAAACCTTTCCAATGGTCAATAGGTTTTTAAATTATGTCAAACAATTTCAATAAACAAATCGCTTCATTGACTGATGAAATATCAAAACGTGGTGATGTATATGAGTTATATTATCAGAGAGGATATTTTTATTTCCTTTCCGATGATAATGAAAAAGCCAAAGATGATTATATAAAAGCAATTTCATTAGGTCTTGACCCAACAGAACTACCTTACTACCCTTTTTCAAATTCAAATAGCAAAAGAAGAGAATTTCTGCTTCCGGAAAAAATCATGGTATTTTTACTGTTGATAATGATTATTGTGGCTTTGTTATTTCAAATATACAGTTTTTTAATAAAATTAAAAGGATCAATTTAACAATATTTATCCCTTTACGGCACCATCGTTTTCTCCTGATATAAAATATCTTTGCATTGCAATAAAGAATACAAGAATTGGTATTGTTGCAATAATAGATCCGGCAGCAATAAACCTCCAGTTTGCACTAAACATACCTTGCAAATCGTTAACACCAACAGGCAGAGTATACAATGCCTTTTTTGTCAACACAATACTTGGCCAGAGAAATTCGCCCCATGATCCGATAAAAGTAAAAATAGCTAAAACAGCAAGAGTAGGCTTAACCATCGGCAAAAGGACCTTCCACCATATTTGAAAGACATTACACCCATCAACAAATGCAGCCTCTTCCATTTCTTTTGGTATGGCTAAAAAAGCCTGTCTCATTAAAAATATTCCGAAAGCATTGACTGCAAAAGGAAGAATCAAACCGAGATATCCCATAACAGAATTTACCGAGTCAACCATATTCAACTTTAACACAATTAAATAAACAGGAAGCATTATAGCCTGAAAGGGAATCATTATAGTAGCAAGCGTTGCATAAAAAACAGCCTTTTTTCCTTTAAACTCCATTCTTGCCAGAGGATAAGCAGCCAATGCAGACAAAATAAGATTCAACAACACAGTAAAACCTGCAACAATCATACTGTTAAAGAAATATAACATAAAAGGTATTTGATTCCATACGCCTTTAAAGTTTGCCCAGGTAGGACATTGAGGAAAAAAAACAGGTGGATATTGAAAAATATTTTCGTTGTTTCCTTTTAGTGCAGTTGACAATAACCATATGAAAGGAAAAATTGACAAAAGTGATACAAAAATCAAAGTTGCATGTATAAAAAATCCTCTTGATATACTTTTAAAATTTTTCATCTTTTGTCGAACCTCACAATTGATACTGCTTATTTTCAAAGAACACAAAATTTATAATTGAAAGTACAAGAACAATAACAAGGAGAATAACAGAAGCCGCAGAAGCTATTCCGAGATCTAAATTCTCAAACGCCCTTTCATATATATAATAAACAATGGTCTTGCTTGAATCCAAAGGTCCTCCTTTTGTCATTACATAAATTTCAGCAAAAACTTTCATTGCTGAAATAGAAGAAATAGTAGAAACAAGCCCAATTGTAGGCATAAGATGAGGAAGAGTAACAGTAAGATGTTTTGTGACAGGGTCAGCACCATCTACCTCACATGCCTCATATAAATCTTTCGGAACACTCATAAGTGCAGAAAGATAAATCATCATATAATAACCGATTCCCTTCCATATTGTAACTATAATAACCGAATACAAAGCCACATTTGGATCAGTCAACCAGCCAAGTGAAGGAAGATGAAAAAGCGCAAGAACATAATTCAATATACCCTGCTGAGCATACAGCCATTTGAAAGCTATTGCAGCAACTACAATAGAAACAATAACAGGAAGATAAATCAATATCTTGTATAAAGTCACGCCTCTGATTTTTTGGTTAATCATAATAGCAATAATCAACGGAAACACAACCAGAAATGGTACAGCAACCAGAAGATAAATAAATGTATTTAACAACACCTTATAAAAAACAGGTGACCTTAAAAGAGCAGTATAATTTTCCAAAGATACAAACAAAGGATGATAAATATTAGAATTGTAATCAAAAAAGCTTAGTATAATTGTTTCAAAAAACGGTATGAAAAAAAACAAAATAAGAATTATACCTGCCGGAAGCAAGAAAAGATACGGAACATATTTTTTATAATATTTATACAAATCCTAATCTCCTTCAGTCCTCAAACAAGAACCGTTTTGTGAAACTTCAAAGTTTGTATTTGTTAATGACATAAGCATTGTCCTGTCGCCATGATAGTCAATTGACCAGGCTCCCAGATATTTAGGTTTTTCTCCGGTTGCAGCATAAGCAAAAACTATAACTCTGTCGGGATTCAAAGAATCCCACCCAACAGGATATATATCCCAGCGATAATCCCTGAGCGCAAGATCATGATTTTCCCGCCAATAATATCTTATTGCCTCTCTTACTTCACTCAAGTCCTTTAACTTGCCTGTTTCTAAATTATATACAAGCAGGTTTGTTTTCCATAAACCGTCAGGAGTATATGAAATTTTCTCTTTTAATGCTATTTTTTTTCCATCAGCAGACCAATCCACAATTGTTAAAGTTTTCTGTATGTCCAGTTCAAGAGCATCCATGCCTGTTTTGTACAAAGTTTTTCTGCCGTGATTAACATGCGCATCTTCAATTCTTTTCATAATATCTTTCGAGGTATCAAGATTCATAAGATACAACTCAGCTGAAGCAGTTCTTGTTGAGGGATAATAAAAAATACTGGTATAAATCATTTTGTCAAACTGAGGAGAAACAACCCCAATCGAGTTCACTCGTCTTGTTTTTTTCAGTTTATTGAGGTTTATATCTATCAGTCCAGGAGGATTATTGTATTTTCTAAGATATATTCCTGGTTCAGGTAAATCTACAAGTTTTGTATCTTTCTCAAATTTGGGCTCAGGAATATTCTTCGCCTCTTCAGCCGCTTTATTAACGGCTCTGTAATATTCCTGCATTGTTTTCGGCATATTATTCACAGGTGCAGGGTGAGCTTTTTTATAACTTTTTGTCCAAAAACACTTTGATGCAATATCTCTTTCAAAATCAAAAGCACAAGCAAATGGCGCACTGCAAATAAAAAGACAAAGACATATGACAAAAAAGCGCACAAATGTCTTATTCATTTAAACAAGCCCCTCTCTCATTGCCGTAACAGCAGCCTGTGTTCTGTCATCCACATACAATTTTTGGAGAATACTGTGGACATGTGCTTTTGCTGTTGCTCTGGTAATAAAAAGTTTTTCAGCAATTTCCGGATTAGACAACCCGTCAACAATAAGCGCCAAAACTTCCATTTCTCTATCAGTAAGCCCAAAGGTATTTTTACCAGCTTTATAATTTATATCAGAAACAGCAGAATCAGCAGTTCTCTGATTCTGGCGCTGTACATTTGAAAGCACAAGTCTTGCGATAGCAGGATCAAGCCAAGCAGTTCCCTCATTAACGGCAATGATAGCAGAAGTAAGCTGTTCAGCAGTAGCACCCTTCATAATATATCCGTCTGCCCCGGCAGCCAATGCAGCAAACACATCATCATCATTGTCACGTGAGGTAAATATAAGAATTTTGGCATTTATATTCATCTCTTTAATTTGACGTGTAGCTTCAATTCCATCAATTACAGGAAGCCCTATATCCATGAGAATAACATCAGGCAAATATTCTCGTGCCATATCAACCCCTTGCTGTCCATCTTCAGCCTGAGCAATAAGTGTTATGCCTTCTGTTTTTTCAATAACAAGAGCTGTTCCCATTCTAATCATTGTATGGTCTTCTACCAAAAGCACCTTTATATCTTTATTCGCCATAAATATCCTTTTTAAACTGTTTCTTTTGCTTTTAATGACTTAGGTATCATCATAGAGAACACACTGCCTTTTGAAACCTGGCTTTCTGCCCAGATTTTTCCATTGTGAGCTTCGACTATTTGTCTGGACAAATAAAGCCCCAGCCCGGTACCTGCCGAACGTTTCTGGCTTGTTCCCTGTGAAAATCTTTTAAATAATTTTGTTATATCGCTTTGAGGTATACCTATACCGTTGTCTTTTACACTAAGTATCAAATCGCCTTCTTTGTCGGAAGTTGAAACTTCAATACATCCGTCTTCTTTTGTATGATTTAAGGCATTTCCGCATAAATTCAACAAAACTCTTCTCAATTCATTTCTATCAGCAGTAAGCTCACAATCCTCCGTATTTTCATATAAAATTTTAAGTTCAATATGCTTTTTATCAGCAAGAGGCTGAATTTGAGATATACAATCTTCAATAAACTGTTTTAACGAGAAAGTTGTTTTACAAAGATTCAATTTTCCGGATTCATATTTATACACTTCAAGAAGGGCATTTACCAACCCCAACATATCCTCGTTACTTTTTTTCATAGTGTCAAGAAGCGTTTTTTGTCTTTCTTCTATATCTCCCAAAGAACCGTCTAAAAAGAACTGTAACGTTTGTATAGCTGCAAGCAGCGGTGTTCTCAAATCATGTGTAAGAGTCGCAATAAAATCATCTCTTAAGCGTTCCATTTCTTTCTGAAGGCTTACATTTCTCACTACGCCTACATAATTCGTTTCTGCTGCTTTATCGTATAATATTGGAGCAAAATTGATTTCAACAGGAATTTTTTTGTCATTGACGAAGTTTTTTATCGCAGCATCACGTAAAAGAACTTCTCTTTTTTCATTAGTAACTTTTTGAAGTCTGTTTTCATCAGCAAAAATTAATTCATCAAGCCCCTTACCCTCAAGGAGATGTTTATCTAGACCTGTAAGATTCTCAAAAGCCGGATTTGCCTGAACAATTTTTTTGTCAGGTGAAACAATAATTATTCCGTCCGCACAATAATTTATAATTGCACTCAGTTTTGTATTTGATTCAACAAGATCAGCTGTTTTTTGCATAACAATTTCTTCAAGAGAGTGAGAATATTTCTCCAGTTGAGATTTTGCAATTGAAAGCTCATTGATTTTCTTATTCAATTCAGAAATAAGCCCGCTTCTTTCAAGTCCGTTTCTGATGTTTATAATCAAATCCTCATTGTCCCAAGGTTTTTCTATGTATTTATATATTCCCACTTCATTAATTGCTTTTATTGCATTTTCTTTATCTGCATAACCGGTGAGAAGAATCATGCTAACGTCATTATATAATTTTTTTGCTTCTGATAAAAATTCAAAACCGTTCATTTGAGGCATCATAAAATCAGACAAAATTAAATCAGGTTCATTGAGTTTTAAATAAGCCAAAGCCTCTTCAGGATTTGTAAAATATTCAACATTCTCAAAGCCTTCAAGCTTGAGAAGCATTTTCAAAGTTGAAAGCAATGTAGAATCATCATCCACAGCTATAATTTTTTTAGATTTTAAATTTTCCATAACGATACTAATAATCCTCAATATAAACAATATCCCATTTTTCAAGACAGAACAAATATTTTACAAATGTAAAAAAAACCTCTTCATCTGTGATGATAAACATCAGTGAAAGAAGAGGTGAGCACTAAGTACAAGCAATCAGAAGAGTTGAGGATTTACATAGTTAATATAGCCTGATAAACGTATTATTTCATTGTACAAAACTGCTGAATTGTAAAATAATGCTTTCGGGTAATATTTTTTGTATAATCATTATTAAAGATAACCGGTTGGAAAAGTATGTTAGAAAAACTTAAAGAAAAACTCCCTTTAATTAAAGAAAAAATTCTGTCTGTATTACTTCTTGGAAGATTATGGTTGACATTATTTTTTTCAATAGTATTTACAATTCTTTCTGCAAAATATTTCATTTATAAAGAAATTGTTTCCGGTATAATTTTTTATAAAATAAATTTTTGTATACTTATTATTATTACATGTCTTGCCGGTCTATTCTTTTATAAAATTTTTTCTTATTTATGCGACTTAAAAACAAAAAGTAATAAAAGCATAAGCGATATAATATTTGTGTGTTTATTTTTTATTATGTTATTTATTCCTACATCACACATAAATAATGAAAAGATTTCGGACTTTGAAAATAGAACATTAGCCCAATATAAGCCTTTTTTAATAAATGAACAAATAAATTATAATTTTGGTAAAAATTTTGAAAAATGGTTCAATGATAGATTTTTTACAAGAAACTTATTGATAAATTTGCATAAAATTATACTAATCTCAACAAACCGAGTCTACAATGATAACAAAGTAATTTTTGACAAAAAAGACGGATGGTTCTTCTTCCAGAGAGAAATAAAAGGAACTTATAGAATACCTCAAAGTGATGAATTGTTATTTGTTAAAAATAATCTTAATCAATTGGCAGATTTCTGTGCCGAAAACGGAATAAAAATGTATTTCGTACTTGCACCTGATAAATCAAATATATACAGAGAACTTGTTCCACTTCAAAAACTTGAAAATAAAAAAACATACGGTCAAACACTGATTAAATATTTCGACACATGCGATGACATAAGATTCAGTTATATATATCCAGAAAAAGAAGTTAACGAAGCAAAAGAAAAATATAATAAAAGAATCTTCTTCCAAACAGACAATCACCAGACTGATATCAGTGGTTATATAGTTTACAAAGCCACAATGAAAAAAATAAAACAAGATTTTAATGATATCCCGATAGTCTCTCTTGATGAATTTTATGTCAAAAAGAATAATCTTGTTAATATAAGTGAAGAAGATGAAGACGATTTTACTCTGGGCAATGCAAATGAATATACAGTCGAAGATCCCAAATATCTCACATATGAATATGAATATTACTATCCCAAAAATCAAAAAACTATTCAATATGGAGTTTATGATGATCCATATCTATTAAAAAGCAAATCGTACAATACCAAAGGAAAAAAGAAAGCTATATTACTTGGCTCTTCATTCGTTGAAAAAGAATATATTTTCCTTAGACATAGTTTCAAATTAACAGACAAAATAAGATTAAATACAGGATATGAAAAGAATTTTCATATGACTAGATTTGAAAATTATATAAAAAAAGAAAAACCAGATATATTAATCGTCTATATAAATGAAAGTGAAGCGTACAACTACATTTCATCTATGTACGATGAGTCTGTCGAACTTGAACCGTAAAAATTAAAAACCGGAGAAATTATGCTTTTTTGCTCAATGACATTTATTTATATATTTTTACCTATACTATGTATTATTTATTTCTTCTCAAAAAATAAATACCATAATTTTATATTACTTGCCGCAAGCATAATATTTTACGCTTGGGGTGAACCTAAATATCTTGCTGTAATGTTTTTAAGTATAATGATAAACTATTTAGGAGCAATTTTAATAGATAAATTCCCAAAATATAAGACATATTTTTTTATAATATCTATTCTTGGAAATCTTGGATTGCTCTTTTATTTCAAATACTTTAATTTTCTTATTGAAAACTTAACTAACCTGTTTAATTTTAATATTGACCCAATACATGTAATTCTGCCTCTGGGCATTTCATTTTATACATTTCAAGCAATGTCATATTTAATAGATGTCTATAAAGGAGAATTTAAAGCACAAAAAAACCTTTATAAACTTGCTTTATACATATGTCTTTTCCCACAGCTAATCGCAGGCCCGATTGTTAAATATCATGATATTGCACCACAAATAGAAAATAGAGAAGAAAATTTTGATAAAGTAACACTGGGAATAAAAAGATTTATAATCGGACTGTCAAAAAAAATGCTTTTGGCTAACAATCTTGGCATAATTGCAGAAAAAATTTTTTCTCAACAGCCCGATTCATTTTCACCTCTCATCGGATGGATTGGTGCATTTACCTACTCAATGCAAATATATTTTGATTTCAGCGGATATTCAGATATGGCAATTGGGCTCGGTTTGATATTCGGTTTCAAATTTATGGAAAACTTTAATTATCCATTAATTTCAAAATCTGTTTCAGAACTCTGGAAGAGATGGCACATATCTTTATCAACGTGGTTCAAATATTATGTTTATATACCTCTAGGAGGAAATCGCGTATCTAAAGCTCGTAATATATTCAACATACTTTTCGTATTTTTCTTGATTGGTTTATGGCATGGAGCAAGCTGGAACTTTGTCCTATGGGGACTTTTATACGGAATCTTTATTTTATTTGAAAAAGCCACAGGATTATATAAAGAAACAGACAAACTTGTGATAAATATTTTAAAAAACATTTATACAATAATTGTATTTGTATTAGCAATTGTGTTTTTCAGAACTGAAGATTTAAATTATATTTATGCGTACTTAAAAAATATGTTTGGATTAATACCTGTACACAATATTCAATATACATTCACATACTATATGGATAACCTTGATATTCTTATATTTATATCTGCACTGTTATGTGCATTTCCGATTTTCTCAAAAATGCTGTACATCAATCCGGAAAGAAGATTTTTAAAACTTTTTGTAAACGCCTGGCTACTAGTTTTATTCATTCTTTCAACAGCATTCATAGCTTCTTCAACATACAACCCGTTTATTTATTTCAGATTTTAATATTTTTACATCTTAATATATTATTAATTTGATTTTTGAGCACCTAGCTTGATATAATAAACAGGATAAAGTGAATATTATATTTGAACAGGGGAAGTAAATGAATTCATGCAAAGTCGCTGTATTGGGCGCAGGAATCTGGGGAAAAAATTTAGTAAGAAATTTTTACAACTTGAACTATCTTCATACAGTTTGTGATATGGATGAAGAAAACCGAAAAAAAGTGGCGAATGATTATCCGGAAGTTCATTTGACACCTGATTTTTCAGAAGTTTTAAACAATAAAGAAATAGATGCAGTGGTTGTAGCAACACCAAGCCATACTCACTTCAAACTTGTAAAAATGGCTCTCGAAGCGGGAAAACATGTCTACGTAGAAAAACCTATCGCAACAACCAGTGAAGAAGCTTTGATACTGAAAGAAATAGCCGAATCAAAAAATCTTGTTTTAATGGTCGGACACCTTCTTCTCTATCACCCGGCTGTTAACAGACTCAAAATGATTGTAGAATCAGGTGAACTCGGAGATATAAAATATGTTCAATCTGATCGTTTAAATATAAATTATTTCAAAAATGACAGAAGTGTTATGTGGGACTTAGCACCTCATGATGTTTCAATGGTCAGCTATATACTAGGAGAAGAACCCAAAAGAGTTATTTCTGCAATGGGTGTAAGCTCTGAAGATACAGAAATCATGGATATTACGCACATAGAAATTGAATATGAATCAGGCTGTGTTGCTCACATATCCGATAGCTGGATTCACCCTCAAAAAAGAGTAAACTTAATGCTTAGAGGTACAAAAGGTTCAGCTATGTTTGATGACACTCTTCCTGAGAATAAGTTACAGGTATTTAAAAACGACAAACCAAATTCAGGCAGCAATATAGCGCTTGATTACCTTGAAATTGAACCATTGAAGCTGGAATGTGAACACTTTGTAAAGTGTATTGAAAATGGAACAAAAGCAAGAAGTGACGGTGAAAACGGTTATTTTGTAGTAAAAATTCTGGAAGATGCTGAAAAAATTATGCTCGGTGAAAAAAGAAAACTCCTTGATGAACACAATTTTGCACTTTCACGCTCAAAACAATAGCACAAATACAAAAAAACAAGGAGTACTAGGAGAATAAGATATGGCCAATTTAATTACAATAGCAAGAATGATAATAGCATTTATTGCAATCTGTCTTTTGTTTTATCAAACACCTGCAAGTTATCTTACAGCTTTCTTTTTAACGGTTATAGCTATATGGTTTGACGGATTGGACGGATTCGTTGCACGTTTGTTGAATGAAAGTTCAAAATTTGGTGCTGTTTTAGATATTCTCGGAGACAGAGTTGTAGAAAATATTTATTGGATAGTTTTTGCTGTACTCGGATGGATTCCGGTATGGGTACCTTTAATTGTTGTGACAAGAGGCATTCTTACTGACGGAGTAAGAAGCATAGCTCTCGAGCAAGGCTACACTGCTTTTGGTTCAACAACAATGATGAAAACAAAAATCGGACATTTTCTTGTTGCTTCTAACTTTTCTCGAGGTTCCTATGCAGTAACAAAAGCATTGGCTTTTGCATTGATGATATTATGCAATTTCCCGTTTGCTTCAATGAACTTATTTTTGCAAGGCAGTGATCCAGAACTTTCAGCAAATGCCATTTCTGCATGGACCAATTTTCATAATATTTGTATAGGGATTTGTCCTTTTGCTCATTTCTGTGTATATGCAGCTGTTATATTCTGTGTATTAAGAGGTCTTCCTGTTTTAATTGAAAGCAGAAGATTCTTTGTCGAAGACAAAAAAGAAGAAACAGAAAATCCAAAAGATGAAAATAACAACGAAGCTTAACATAGTACTTTTTGAACCTGAAATACCTCAAAATACAGGCAATATTGCAAGACTGGCTGCATGTACAAATTCTGATCTGTTTCTTGTTGGAAAACTAGGTTTTTCAATTGACAGCAGACACGTAAAACGAGCAGGTTTGGACTACTGGGATTCTGTTAACATAACCAGAGTAGAATCACTTGAAAAATTATGGGAAAAATATCCAGCCAACCGGTTCTTCTATTTGACAACAAAATCAAATAAAATTTATACAGATATCAAATTCCAAGATGGAGATTTTCTCGTTTTCGGACCAGAGACAAGAGGACTCGATGAAGGACTATTGAAAGAAAAAGAAGATTATGCAATAACTATACCTATGCAAGACGGACAAAGAAGCCTGAATCTTTCAAATTCTGTGTCTATTGTTGTATATGAAGCACTTCGTCAAATAACCAAAAGTCAGGTATAAAGTGGAAAGTAAAAATCTCATAACAAAAGAAACAGCATTAAACCTCTTGCCCCAAAGACCCTCTGATGCGAACAAAGGTACATTCGGAAAAGTTTTGAATATAGCAGGGTGTCTTGATTATCAAGGTGCAGCCTATCTTTCATCAGCTACGCCATTGAAAGTCGGAGCAGGACTCGTAACATTGGCAACAACAGAAAATGTTATTAATAATCTTGCATCAAATGCTCCTTGGATTACATTTTACAAACTGAGAGATTATCAAAATAAATATATAGCAAGTGATGCATTTACCGAGTTGAAAAATATAATAACAGGCTATACTGTTGTTTCAATTGGTCCGGGTTTGTCAACAGAACCAGCTGTTATGGCCTTTGTTGATGAGTTTATAAAATACATAAACAAAACAGAAACAAAAGTTGTAATAGATGCTGATGCACTAAATATTATTGCAAAACTCGAAATACAAAAATTGCCACAAGAATCAGTCATAACTCCACACCCCAAAGAATTGTCAAGACTGCTTAACATTCCTGTTGAGGAAATTCAAAAAGATAGAATAAAATATGCAAAACAATCAAGTGAAAAATTCGGCTGTACAACCGTTCTAAAAGGAAGTGGAACGGTAATTTGTACACCGGATTTTGAAATTTTTATAAACACGAGTGGCAATTCCGCAATGTCTAAAGCAGGCAGCGGTGACGTGCTCACAGGTATAATATCCGGATTAATTTCTCAAGGACTTTCCATAAAAGAGGCTTCACTGCTTGGTGTCTATCTTCATGGGCTATGCGGAGATCTTGCTAAGATAGACCTGAGTGAATATTGTGTAATGGCAACAGATTTAATTGATTACATACCCAAAGCAATAAAATTTATCAAAGGTGAATAAATGGAAGCATTGTTTATTCCGTACAGCATAAACAACGGAAAATATAATATGGACCTGGATGAAGCCATATTAAATATGGCAATTGAAAATAAGCTGTTATCTCCAATACTTAGATTATACGGATGGAAGCCAGCCTGTGTGTCTCTGGGAAGAAATCAAAGCGATGGACAAATCAACAAATCATATTGTGCAGAACAAAGAATAGATATAGTAAAAAGGCTTACAGGCGGAAGAGCTCTTCTACATGACTGTGAGCTCACTTATTCCTTTGTATGTCCGATAAATTTTTTACAACATGGTGAAACAATAATTCAGTCATACAAAGAAATATCAACAGCCATAGCCGCTGGATTTAAGTTGTTGTCAATAGAAACAGAATTTCCTGAACAAAAAAAAGTTTCTACAAAATTTGAGTATTGTATGTCTCTTGCCACAGGAGCAGATTTAAGCTATCAGGGCAAGAAAATTGTAGGATCAGCACAATTTAGAAAACAAGGATATATCTTGCAGCACGGATCAATACTTTTAAACTATGACTATACAAAAATAGTGAATATTTTTGCAGAAAAACCTGTCAGTGAAAAAATCACAACAATAAATGCCATAAATAAAGACATTACGGTTGATAAACTGGCTTTTGCATTAAAACAAGGTTTTGAAGATTATTTTAAACTTCATTGGCTAAATCTGAACGAAGAATCTTTGCTCCACCAAGATACACATGTTTGATTTCATCTTGTTTTTTATCTGTATTAACAACAATCAATACACGCAAACATTTTTTCAAGCTTGGTTCTATATCCATTTCATTAACACAAAGCATCGGCACATATTGAATTGGAAAGTTTCTTCTTACGAATTTAGCAGGAAAAGCTGATTTTATATCCTTTGTTAAAGTAAAAATCACATGTGAAATATCTTCTATTTCTACTTCATTTAATTCTATTATTTTAGAAAACAATTCAACAGTCGCTTTTTCAATAAGTTCCTGAGAGTCTTCCTCAATTGTAATAGCACCGCGTATACCTCTTGAGCACATAATTATCCCTTTTTTAAATAAATTTTTGACCCGTTTTAAGCTTTACACCGTTTGACCAGGCATAAGCTTCCATTTCTGCTTTGCCTTCCGGTTTTAAGTTTTTAATTAATAATAAACCTTTTTTTGTACTAACTGCAATCCCTTTATTAGAGATTTTTACAATTTCACCCAAATTAGAAAACTCCTGATCTGATTCAAGAACAGAGGTTTTAATTATTTTTATATTCTTATTATCAAAAGAAGTCATAGCACAAGGCCAGGTTGTCATAGAACGTACATGATTGTGAAGCTCCTGTGCAGTTCTTCCCCAATCAAGATGACAATCTTCCTTTTTAAATTTTTTAGCAATTGTAACACCTTCTTCTGGTTGTTTAACAGGAGTAAGCAGATTGTTATAAAGGCCTTTTAACGTAGGATACATAATAAACGGTGCTTTGTCACTGATTATCGAACATAAATCAGCATCCGTCATATCAGGTGTAATCTTAATTTTCTCTTGCTTACAAATATCGCCTGCATCCAGAGCCAAAACCGTAAGCATTGTAGTAATACCTGTTTCTTCATCACCATTATATATAGCTCTTTGAATAGGATTTGCACCTCTGTATTTAGGAAGAAGCGAGGCATGCAAATTAACCGTAGCTATTTTAGGTATATCAAGAATTTCCTGTGTAAGAATTTGCCCAAAAGCAAAAGTAACAAGAAAATCAGGTTTTAATTCACGCAACTTATTCTTGAGTTCTTCATCATTTTTGAGAGAATCAGTCTGAAAAACATCTATGTTATGATCCTGAGCAAAAAGTTTAATGGGTGGAGGTGTAAGTTTTTTGCCGCGACCACAGGGTCTGTCTGGCTGAGTAACAACAGCCTGTATATTAATATCATTAAAATTCAAAAGCTTTTGAAGACAATTTAGCGCAATCTGAGGTGTCGCCATATATACTATATTAATCAAGTTTTTTCTCCTCAGGTACTATCGTTTCTCCAGGATTGGATGGTATATCTGCAAGCTCTTCATCAAGTTCCGGTTCATCTATCATTCTAGCTGCATCAACAGGAGCCAATCCTTTTTCCGCAAGAATTCTATCAGCCTCAAATCTGTTACGGCAATGATCAATAAACAAAATACCGTCTAAGTGATCAAACTCATGCTGAATAGCTCGAGCTAAAAGGCTTCCTCCTTTTGCTTCTTTTATAAAAGCTTTACCATTTAAGCCGAGAGCTTTTACTGTAACATCAGCATATCTTTTTACATCAGTGTAAGCCTCAGGGAAACTCAAACAACCTTCATAACTGCTGCAAGCACCGGATTTTTTAATAATCTTTGGATTAATAAAAACCATCGGATTAAGTTTTTCATTACCTGTTGCTACATCAATGACAAATATTCTCAAATTTTCTCCTACCTGAGGAGCAGCTAATCCGACACCGTTATTGGCATACATCGTATCAAGCATATCATATACAAGAGTTTGTATTTTCTTTGAAATTTTAGAAACTTCTTTGGAGGGTTTTCTTAAAGTTTCTTCGCCATATTTAACAATTTTTCTTATAGACATTTTTTAACCTATCTAAT
This sequence comes from Clostridium sp., assembly GCA_018362895.1. Taxonomy (GTDB): domain Bacteria; phylum Cyanobacteriota; class Vampirovibrionia; order Gastranaerophilales; family Gastranaerophilaceae; genus Limenecus. The sequence goes on from JAHALR010000001.1 coordinate 203,573, forward strand.
ACTTCTAATATAATAATATCACATATATTAAGGACGCTGTGCATCCAATTCTTTTCTTATATCTTCAACAGTAACATAGCTAACAGGGGATTTTTCGTCCTTTTGAAGATACACATCTTTTATGCCTGCCTGCACAATAAAGCGTTTGCATAATATGCAAATAAAGTTATGCCCATAAATATACATAGTTGCATCTTTGCATCTGTCCTGACCTGCTTGAATAATTGCATTTTGTTCGGCATGAATACTTCTGCAAGTTTCATACATTGTTCCTGAGGGAATATTATTTTCAATTCTATAACACTTGCCTATTTCATAACAGGATGTCACTTTAGATGGTGTACCGTTATAACCGGTAGCTTTAATTTTTTTATCTTCTCCAACAATAACAGCACCTACTTTAGCTCTGAAACAATTAGAACGAGTTGCACAGGTTTTTGCTATTTCTAAAAAATATTCATTCCAAGGTTTGATCATAATTTCTTCCTATCTATTTTCCATATACATTACTGTTCATACTTTTTATTAACGAATCCAGCTGTCTTTGTAATTCTTCTTCCGAAACAGCAGGTGAAGTTGATGATGATACTCTCTTTTGACCATTTGTTTGGTTATTCATAATAAGCTGAAGAGAATTCAAAAGCTCCATTATTTTTCTTTGATTTTCCATTATTAAATTGTAATCAACTCCGCTTGAATAAGTCTCATTTCCTGATTGTGCAAAAGAAGAAGAGCCATCTTCTGCTATCCAGCCTATTGTTTGACCTGCACGATTTTTAAACTCCAGTTTACCGGAAACAATTATGCTTTGAGGATGCTTGCTCGAAACTTCGCCCAGAATTATATCGCGATGACCGGCAGGATACAATGCATCATTGTATATTCCGGATGTCAGCCAGGGCTGTTCTTGAGGTCTCTTCTGTGCTTTTTTTGTTAATACAGGAGCTGAGACAATTGCAATGATTGAAACAATCAACAATGTAATTAACGCTTCAGCCAGAGAAAAGGCTGATTTCTTTTTCATGAGCATTCCTTTTAGATTCCTGACAATATAACTATTTTATTTTTATTTAGGACTAAAGTAAAGGGCTTATTATAAAAAAATTTCTAAAAAACCAACATATAGACGAAAAAAAGTACTTGCACTAATTTAAAATTCAAATATAATAAGAAATGTACATTTTAGAAAAGGGGTTTAAATACTATGAACAAAGAAGAATTAGTACAAGAAGTTGCAAAAAAAGCAAAAGTTACTCAAAAAGAAGCTGCTGATGTAGTTAATGCTTTAATGGATACAATTGAAAAAACTGTTGCTAAAGGTAAAAAAGTTACATTAGTTGGTTTCGGTACTTTTGAATCCAGAAAAAGAGCTGCTAGAACAGGCCGCAACCCTCAAACTGGTAAAGAAATCAAAATTGCTGCTAAAACAGTTCCTGCTTTCTCTGCCGGTAAAAAATTCAAAGAAGCTGTTGATGGCAAAGTAGCTGCTAAAAAATAGTTTTTCTTTTTAAAAGAAAAAGAGACGATTTTAATAAATCGTCTCTTTTTTTATCTATATATTTTCTTTTTCCTTTGTTAATCTATACAAATCTTGTCCGCCAACTGCCTTGTAAAGACTTATGGCAGAAATAATACAATTAATTTTGTTAGAGACTTCATCTCTTTGTACAATAAGTTTTTGCTCTTTATTATACAAGACTTCCAGATTTGAAGCAGCGCCAATCTCATTTTTGTGAGACATAAGCATATATTTTTTAGTTTCCAAAGTAAACCTATCCAAACTTTGCTGATAATTTTTCTGTGCAGTTTGAAAAGCAACAGAATTATCATTTATTTCCTGTATAGAAGTAAGAATTGTCTTTTGATAATTCTGCATAGCCTCTTCATATTGATATTTTTTTAATTTTAAAACAGCAATTTTTCTCCCTCCTGAAAATAAGTCAAAAGAAGGAAGAATTCCAGCATTAGCAAGCTGTGAATAGCTATTAAACATTTTGCTCCATTGATACGCGTTAAAGCCCATTTGTCCATATATTACAAATTTGGGAAGAAATTCTCTTTTTGCAATTCTGACATCATAGCCAATCTTTTTGATATAGTCTTCAGAACGCACATAGTCAGGTCTTTTTTCTATCACAGATGTATCATAAGACACAGGAATGTTTTCAGGCAAAATAACACTGTCATAATCTGTTCTATCTATAACCTTATCAGAGTCAGAAAGATACACTTTAAGCTGATTTTCCAAAACAGTACGAGTTTTCAAAAGATTATTCAACTCTTCCTGAAAAGACGTCAAAAGCTTTTGTTCGTTCAAAACTTCATTTTCAGAACAAAGACCGTTTCTGTATTTTACTTCGGTTTTTACAGCAATTTCTTTTTGCAAATCAACAAGTTGTTTTTGTATATCAATAAGTTTGTCAGTTTTAATAATATTATAATATTCAGAAGCAAATGCGGAAGTAAGAGCTATGTAGCTGGCTCTTTCGTCTTCTCTAATCATTTCCAGTTGTTTTTCAATACTTTTTGTTTTGAGCCTGTTTTCACCCCATATATCTATTTCATAACTTGCTGTAAGAGGCATCTGAAACTGGTATTGTGAATAAGAAGGAATCAACATATTTCCAAATTGCTGATTGCTTGAAGGCATGATTCTTCCAAAGCTGCCATCAAAGCTTACCTGTGGCAACTCATTTGCAAAAGAAATCTTAACCATTTTTTCGCCTTCTTTAACCTTCAAAGCAGCAATTTTTAAATCATGGTTCTTTTCATACAATTCTTGAATATAAGATGATAATAAAGGATCATTGAAATGCTCCCACCAGCTGAGATTCAAGTATTCAATGCGTTGAGACTGTTCTTGATTTTCCTTTTTGTTTTTAGATTTTGCCCAAACAACATCAGTGCTGTTTAAAAGCATGACAAAAAAAAGTGTTATTAATGCGGCTAATATTTTTTTCATAAAAATTATCTTTCTTTTTTTATTCTTGTGTTATGATAATAACACAAGAAAATTCTATTATAAAATAAATCACTATGCAAGAAACACAAACAAATAATTTATTAAATAAAAAAGTTGGTGCAATGCTTGTTGCCACAGGTATTTTATCAAGAGTTATGGCTCTTCGAGAATATGCATTACAACAATTTGAAATAACACCGGAACAGTATCTCGTACTATCCATTATTATGGATTCAGGAACAGAACTTTATCAACGACAGATTTCAGAAATAACATACAAAGACCGTCCGAATATAACAAGAATTATTAATATTCTTGAAAATTTAGGTCTTGTAAAAAGAATTGAAGACGTAAATAAAAGAAAAGTATACAAAATAGCAATTACCGAAAAAGGAATTGAAATGCGAAAAAAAATTCAGCCAACAATGTTTAAGCTCCGCGCAATAACAACACAGGGTATCAGTGAAGAAGAGTTAGAAAAAACTCTACAAATATTAGAAAAAATGCAAATCAACATGGCAGATAAAGTAACTTTACAAATATAGAAAGGTATATATGAGCACTAACGAAAATAATGACGAAATAACTAAACCACAAACAGAAGAAATAAATGATGAAACAGATGAAGACAACCGTCCAAGTTATAAGAAAAAAAGAGTAATAGTTCCCTCAATTACAGCCATTGTATTTTTGCTCGTCGGGATCTATTTTATGATTCATTCTATTTTTTATCAATCAACAGATGATGCTTTTGTTGAAGGACACATTGTCTCTGTTGCACCAAGAGTAGCAGGACCTGTTGAACAAATGCTTATAACTGATAACCAATCTGTGAAAAAAGGTGATTTACTTATAGTAATCGACCCGAATGATTATGAAGTCAAACTTGCCCAAACAAAAGCAAAACTTGCAGAAGCGAAAGCCTCTTTAAACATATCTGAAAAAGACATAACGAAATCCGAATCAGGAGTGGAAGAATCAGGACATGATGTAATAGCAACAAAATCAAAGCTTGATTTTGCCCAAAAAGATTTTAAAAGATATTCTTCCATGTATAAAGAGGGTATAACTTCAAAACAAGATTTTGATTCAAGCAAAACAGGTCTTACAGTCGCTCAGTCAAATCACAAATCTGCAATTGAAAAAGAAAAAGCAGCCAAAGCAATGCTTGAATCAGCTAAAGCAAAAAAAGAAGCAACACTGGCTGAAATAGAAAAGTTAGAAGCTGAAGTAAAAGCTGATGAACTCAATCTTTCTTACACAAAAATCTATGCACCTCAAGATGGTCTGATTACAAACAGAAACGTTGAACAGGGCAATTATGTACAAATAGCCCAACCAATGTTTGCAATAGTACCTGAAAAAGTCTGGGTTGTTGCAAACTTCAAAGAAACACAGCTGACAAATATGAAAATAGGGCAAAGCGTAAAAATAAAAATTGATACTTATCCCGGAAAAAAGTTTAAGGGGAAAGTTGACAGTATTCAAAGAGCAACAGGTGCAAAAGCAAGCCTTTTTCCTCCGGAAAATGCGGTTGGCAGCTATGTAAAAATTGTGCAAAGAGTTCCGGTAAAAATAGTATTTGAAGAAGATATTTCAAAATACAACATTGTACCGGGAATGTCAGTTGTTCCGGAAGTAAAAGTAAAATAAGGCAAAAATATGAGTTCAGCTGAAACATTAACAGCAACAGGCAATCCTCTGCCCAAAATAAATAAAAAAGAAATGCCTATCTGGCTTGTGGCATTTTCTATTTTGCTGCCTACATCCTTTGCTATGCTGGCTACCTCTGCAACAAACGTTGCTATCCCTTATATAGCAGGATATTTTGGTTCAACTGTTGATGAAGCTAACTGGGTCATAACAACATATATGATAGCAAACGCAATTCTTATTCCTCTGACAGGCTGGTTGGAAAATTACATGGGTAGAGTATTGTTCCTAAAAGTATTCATAACCATTTTCACAATAGGTTCACTAATTTGTGCAATGGCACCCAGCTTAAATATGCTCGTGGTTGGACGACTTATACAAGGTATAGGCGGTGGTCCAATGATGCCAATATCACAGGCCATACTGATAGCCAGTTTTCCTTACAACAAAAGAGGTCAGGCAATGGCACTTTTCGGACTTGCAGTTATGGTATTTTCTATTTTAGGTCCGACATTTGGAGGATTTATTGTAGATAATTCTGCTTGGCAATGGATATATCTGGCAAACATCCCAATAGGTATATTCTCGGTCGTTCTGGTGCATTGCAATATTGCAGAGCTAAAAGAACGTAAAAAACCAACAAAAGTAGATTTCGTAGGTTTCACAGCTCTTGTAATCTGGCTTTTAACAATGCAGATAGTATTAGACAAAGGACAGCAATACAACTGGTTTGACTGTACATGGGTTTGCTGGCTTACAGGTATATCTGCCTTCGCATTCGTATTTTTCATAGTTTGGGAGCTGGAATACAAAGCCCCTATTGTAAATTTGAGAGTATTTAAAGACAAAAACTTTTTTATAGGAACTGTTCTCGGTGCTTCAGTAAATATGATTATATATGTAACAATTGTTCTGCTTCCAAGCTTTTTACAAAGCCTTATGGGTTACAATGCAATGCTCTCAGGTTTGTCTCTTGCACCGAGAGTCTTTTCCTGTATTGTTATGCTTATATTAATAGGACCAATGGTTGAATATTTAGATAACAGAATATTAATAGCATCAGGTTTCTTCTTTCTGGGGCTTTCTACAATAATGTATGCTAACCTGAATCTATCCATATCATTTGATTATGTTGTAATACCTAATATTTTAATGGGAATAGGAGTAATACTGGTTTTTATTCCGGTTTCTGGTCTGGTACTGGGAACCCTTCCAAAAACAGAACTTTCAAACGGAGCTGGTCTTCACAGTTTATGTAAGTGTGTTATGACAGCTTTTGTTGTTTCAATGTCCTCAACTCTCGTTGCAAGACTATCCCAACTTCACCAGACATACCTTGTAAGGCACTTATCTGATTTTAATTTAATATTTCAAAATAAACTCCACACACTGGCAGGTAACTTTATGTCACTGTCAAGCAACACAGCCATCCACAAAGCAGGAGCGTTACTTTATAAACAACTGCTTGCCCAATCAAAATTAATGGCATATGTAGATGTTTTTGAAATGTTTGCGCTAATAGCTTTTATATTAATACCCTTTGGATTTTTATTAAAAGTAACTAAATCAGATTAGAAATAGCTTTTATAACACAAACATCAGGCTCATTTTTACAATTCATATTTTCCAAAAAACTATTAAATGCTTTTCTATTAATTAACTGATTGTTTTGCGTATATTCGCCTATTTCTCTGCTTACTATTTTTAATGGACCGGCATTAGATGTCGTATAGTTTTTTATTATATAAGAGGTATCAGGTTTTACACAAATAAGCCTGGTAAAGGATGAATAAGGCGGACGAATTGAAGCCCTGGATTCCAATTCATCTATATGAACAGCAGTTGTTCCATCAGGCAGCTTCCTTTGTATTATTGCCTTATCAGTCATACAAGTTTTTTTGAATTTTTCAACAATTTCATTTGTTTTTCTTCCAATTTTGGAAAACATATTTTTAAATTTCACATAGTTATTAAACTGAACTGACGGCACGACATTTCTCCTTTTCATCATTCTTAAACAATAAAAAACAATAAAAAAAATTTATGCAGTTATTTTATCATTATATTACAAAACTTTACATTAATATCAAAAGCACCTGTAAAAAATACAGGTGCCACTTATCTGTTACGATACATATAGTGTAGTAAAATTTAATAATTAGATTGTGTCATAAAGAAATATGACTTTGGATGTTTACAAACCGGACACATCTCAACAGACTTTTTGCCTCTGTGTCTGAATCCGCAATTTGCACATTCCCATTCAACCTCTTCTTCTTTTTCAAAAACTTTGCCTTCTGTTATATTAGCCAGAAGTTTTTTATATCTTTCTTCATGGTGTTTTTCAATTTCGGCTACTTTTTCAAATAAGAAAGCAATATCATTAAAGCCTTCTTCTTTAGCTTCTTTAGCAAATTGCGCATACATTTCAGTCCATTCATAGTTTTCGCCGTTTGCTGCGTCTTCAAGGTTCTTCATTGTATTTGCAATTTGTCCGTCATGCAAAAGTTTAAACCATAACTTTGCATGTTCTTTTTCGTTGTCAGCTGTTGCTTCAAAAATCTTTGATATTTGCACGTATCCTTCCTTCTTAGCTTGAGATGCATAATAAGTATATTTGTTGCGTGCCTGAGATTCTCCTGCGAATGCTTCCATCAAATTCTTTTCTGTTTTAGACCCTTTTAAATCCATACTATTCTCCTTTAGCGTTTTTAATTTATTCTTCTGAAAAATCTTCTTTTCCTACTCCGCATAAAGGACAAGTATAATCTTCCGGTAAATCTTCAAATGCTACATTTCCGTTTTCAGCCGGATCATATACATAACCACATACATTACATACAAATTTTTTCATTTCATTCTCTCCTTAGTTTTCTATTTTTTACGTTTTAAGCATTTATTACAGATACCTCTTATCTGTAAATTTACATCTTTTATTCTACCATACTGTTCCGCATTTTTCGGCAATGCCAGTTCTTCGCCAGGTTCCAGGAAAACATCATAAACTTCATTACACTCAATACATAAAAAATGGTGGTGCGGGGTTTTGTCAGCATCAAATCTAGCCTTCGGTAATTGATTATCCACCCGAAAAATCATATTCAACTCTTCAAGTGAAGCAAGTGTTCTATAAACCGTATCGATAGAAACATTAGGCATTCTTTCCTTAACACATTCATAAACGGTTTCCGCGTCCGGATGAGCACAGGATTTTGCAACTTCTTTAAAGATTTCAATTCTTTGCTGTGTAACTCTCATGCCCTTTTCCTGACAGGCAAGCTTAAGCTGATCAACCCTTTCGTTTAGATATTTTTCCTTATCCTTATTCATAATAATTCCTTAATAAGAATTGTTCTTATTAAAGTATAACAGATTCTACATTTTATGCAACCCCTTTTGGATATGTTTATTTACAATACCCCCAAAAAACATGCTCTAAACATAAAAGCCTATTTACATCGCAAAAGCCCTGAAATTCAGGGCTTTACATAAATTTTAAAAATTATTTATAAGTTAACTATTAGTTGCTAAAGCTTCTGTTTGAAAACTTATTGTTTCTTTTTCTATTTATTTGCGTTTATTTGCCTACTGCATATTTCTATAACAGTCTGAGCAATATACAGGTCTGTCTCCTTTTGGTTCAAAAGGAACAGTGGTCTCACAACCGCAGGCTGAACATGTTACTTTGAACTGTGGTCTGTTATGTCCATAACCGCTTTTTGCTCCATGCCCCCCTCTGTTTTGTGCTTTTTTTGCTGCTCTGCAAGATGGACATCTTTTAGGCTCAGAATATCCTTTAGAAGCATAATACTCCTGGTCGTCAGCAGAAAAAGTGAAGTCAACTCCACAATCCGCACATGTAATTTGTCTGTCTTCGTAACTCATAGTTAACCCTTTTCTTTTTGTACTTTTACCACTATGCGCCAAATAACAGAAAAAGTCTACTTTTTTATTTTTAATTATAAATCTATACTCTCTTTACGAACAACAGAACTAAAGCTATCAACCCCAATCTCTTGAATAAGAGAAATATAAGCATTGTAATAAACGCCAATTGCACTTATATATTCATTCAATAGTTCCTGATGTGCGTGTTCTATAATAATCAAGCTTGTCAAAGGTGTTTTACCTTTTTTATATCTCTGTTTTGAAAGTTTTAAGATTTCAGCAGACTCTTTTAAAATTGCATCATAATGTGCTACATTTTCTTTGGCAATTACAAATTTATCATGATTTGTATGTATAACATTTTTTGTAATATTGATAATAGAATTGTACTCAAGTTGTGCTTTTTCATAATTCAATTTTGCATTCTTAATTTCAGGAGTATACAAATACAGTGAAGGAATATCTAACCCGGCACCAACAAAAGCACCCGGAGTCCCATCGTGTGCAAAAGCATAACCTCCGGAAAGATACAAATCCGGGACTCTCTGTTTTGCAGCCACACTAATATCACGCTTTGCTTTAAGAATCTTAGCTTCAGCCATTTTGATATCATAACGATTTTCAAATGCAGCAGATTCGAGCTCATCATAACCAGGCAGGTTGATTTCGGCAACAAAACTTCTGTCGAAAAGTGATGTCTCCTTCGTATCATAGAGTGTAAGATTATTTTCGAGATTCAGCACCCTGTTAAAATTATATTGTGCTGTTCTTACATTAGCCTTTGCTTTATTAATTTGAATAAGCTGCTTTTTCAGCCTCATATCTGCTTGCAACAAATCAATTTCATAGTTTTCTGATTTTTTAGGTTTATTTTTTGCTATTTCATATAAGTCTTGAAGAAGTTCTTTTCTCTCCTCCATAATTTTCAAGTCTGACTTTGCAAGCAAAAGATTAAAATATGATGTTCTTATTCTCAACTTAAGTTTAAACTCATAATCATTGATTTTATTTTCTGTATATGTAAGTCCTGCTTCAGCAGATTTTTTTCTTGCCCCTCTTTTAGAAATTTCAACAGGCAGCATTAAACCAAATTGAGAAGAGTTTCCTCTGGCAATTCTCCCCATAAGAAAATTTGATTGAAACTGAGGATTTTTAAGTGCATTTGCTGCTTTTATATCATTTTGTGATATACCAAGATTTTTTCTTTGTTCCTGAAGCTCGATATTTCCAACCAGTGCCATTTCCATAGCTTCTTTAAGTCCGATTTTATACTTATCATCCTCAGAATGAGCAAGCTCAGATGAGGTATCAGCAAAAACGCCAAGCCCTGTAAACAATAATATAGCCAGTGTTATAAAAACCTTTTTCATACAGTATTTATTTTAAAATAAAAAATTTTTTTGACAAAATTTTGATATATTTTTGTGAAAAATAGTGTATTATAGATTTGTAAAGGATAGAAGAGAAAGGACATATTATGTGGGAAAAAGACGTAAAAATTAATGAAATTCAAGAAATTAGAATGAAGACTAATGTCTTTTTTGGTGTTGGTGCAATAAAAAAAATCGAAGATATAGCTCAAGACCTCAAGAAAAAAGGCATAGATAAAGTTATTGTAATCAGCGGAAAAGGTGCATACAAAGTCACAGGGGCCTGGGATTATGTAGAAAAAGCCCTCAATAATAATGGAATAGGTTACATAAATTATGCCAAAGTAACACCAAATCCTACAACTGCTGCTATTGATGAAGCTGTCGCAATGGCTAAAGAATTCGGAGCAAAAGCAGTTATTGCAATAGGTGGAGGTTCACCGATTGATACAGGCAAAAGTGTTGCTATTCTTCTCGAATATCCTGAAAAAACAGCTGCCGAACTCTATGAATGGAAGTTCACTGCTGAAAAAGCTGCTCCGATTGTTGCTATCAATCTTACACATGGAACAGGCACAGAAGTAAACAGGTTTGCTGTTGCAACACTTCTTGAAAAAAACTTCAAACCTGCAATAGCTTATGATTGCATTTATCCTTCTTATTCAATCGATGATCCTCAATTAATGACTAAATTATCTAAGAATCAAACCTTATACACATCTATTGATGCAGTTAACCATGTAATTGAAGGAGCAACATCAAAAGTAGCTTCTCCTTATTCAATCACTTTAGCAAAAGAGACAATAAGACTCGTTGCCAAATACCTTCCCAAAGCAGCAGAAGATTTGGAAAACCCGGAATGGAGATATTATCTTTTATATGCATCAATGCTCGGTGGTGTTGGTTTTGACAATGGTATGCTTCATTACACACACGCTCTCGAACATCCGCTCAGTGCAATAAAACCAGAACTTTCTCATGGTTTAGGTCTGGCTATGTTATTGCCTGCTGTAATTAAAGCAATTTATCCTGATAAAGCAGCTACACTGGCTGATATTCTTGAGCCAATTGCTCCTGGCCTAAAAGGAACACCTGATGAAGCAGACAAAGCAGCCAAAATGGTTGAAAAATGGCTTGCTGATGTAGGAGTTCCTCAAAAACTTGCTGATGATGGATTTACAGAAGCAGATATAGACAAACTCGTTGATCTTTGTTTTACAACACCTTCTCTTGACCTATTATTAAGCCTTGCTCCTAACGAAGCAACAAAAGAGCGTGTAAAACAAATTTATGAAGAATCAATGAAGCCTTGCAAATAAAGTAAAAAGACCGGTTGAAATTCAACCGGTCTTTTGTTTATGAAAAGGAAGATGAAAGTTTTTGCTAGTATGTATTTAAAATGTTATAATTTGAAATGTATCTAGTACAATGGAGTGTAATATTATGGAATATAGAGGCAAAGCATTTAAATTCGGAGACAATATAAGTACAGACCATATTGCCCCGGGGAGGCTATTCCATCTTCGTTCAGATTTAAATGAATTTGCCAAACATGTTCTTGAAGATGCAGACGAAACTTTTGCTTCAAAAATGAAAAAAGGTGATTTTGTTGTTGCTGGCAACAATTTCGGACTCGGATCTTCAAGAGAACATGCTCCACAAATTATTAAAATAGCAGGAGTAAGTGCAGTTTTAGCCAAATCATTCGCACGTATATTTTACAGAAATGCAATCAACATAGGTCTTTTGCTGATAGAATGTGACACAGATAAAATAAATGCACAAGATGAATTGGAAATTGACATAAAAAAAGGTATAGTCAAAAATCTAACTCAAAACACAGAAATAACATTTTCTCCACTTCCTGAAGTAATGATCAAACTCTTAAATGATGGAGGTTTGATTGAACATTTAAAAAAACATGGTGATTTTGCTCTTGTTTAATTAAACTGCCGAAAGATTTTTTTCATAAGCATCAATTATAAAAGAAGGAAGTCGTCTAAACATTTTGTTTGTATTTGTATCAACAGCAACACATGTGACAGTAGCTGTTATATTTATAATGCCGGTATCTTTGTTTTTTAAAACCTGTTTGAAGACAATTGCACTGGGGCGTAATTCTTCAATATAAGTTTCAAGAATCAAATTGTCATCAAGTTTTGCTGAAATTTTATATTTTATATTCAACTCAACAACCGGCAAAATGCAACCATCCGCTTGCATCTGTTTTAAATCTAAACCCATAACTTTATCAGTAAATTCAATTCTGCCTGCTTCAAGCCAGCGCAGATAAGCACCATGCCAAACTACACCGTAAGCATCTGTATCAGCATAATAAACTCTAATTTCATCTATATGTTTCATATCTTCTCCGCTGTTTTACAAATTACGAATCAAACAGACCTTGAATTTTATCAGCAATCTCCTGAGGATCAAGTTCATTTGTAACATTGTTCAAATCCATTGCAATCTGAAAAAGTTTAGCAGCTTCAACCTTATCACCCTTAATTGCAACAGAACGTCCAAGGTTATAATGTGCCAATGCATAATTAGGGTTATATTTGATCGCTTTTTCAAAGAGTTCAATAGCATTTTGGACTCTTCCCAAATCATCCAGATAAATAACCCCCAGATTGTTATATGCAATGTCATAAGTAGAATCATATTTGATAGAAAGCTCATATTCCTTTATTGCTTCATCAATATCACCTTTGCCCCAGTGCAAAAAGCCCAAATTACAATGAATTTTTGCATTTGTCGGGTCAAGTTCCAGTGCTCTTCTATATACAGTTAAAGCATTGTTGTATTCTTGTTTATCATAAAAAGCACTGCCAAGGTTTATGAATATATCAATGTCAGTCGGTGTCAAAAGGTAAGCAGACTGATATGCACTAATTGCGGCATCTGTATTTTTTTCAGACTCTTGAAAAACATAACCGAGTGTTTGAGCAATTACACTGGTCCATTCCGGTTTTGGATTCAAAGTAATTGCATTTTGATAATACGCAATCGCTTCTTTTGCCTCACCTTTGAGATATAAAATATTCGCCAGATTACTGTGATATTCAGCAGCATTTGGTTGTATTTCAATTAATTTTTGATATGACTCAATTGCACTATCCAAATCACCGAGTTCCTCATATACAACACATAATGAACGATATGCTGTTATGTTCAAACTATCAAGAATGATAGCCATTTTATATTCCAAAATAGCATCTTCATATCTGCCCATTGCCCTGTATATATCACCTAAAAGGCAATAAAGAAGGATAAAGCCAGGTGCTTTCTCAAGAGCATCTCTATACAAATCAACAGCTTCATTTATACCATTTCTGGCTACCATAATCCACCCTTTTACAAGCATAGGCATGAATTGAAGATATGAAATAACTTTGCCGACACCTTTTAACGCTTCTCTATCAAAGGGCAAAGTCAAAAAGGACAATAGCAGTTCAGTCTGTTTTTTAAGCGTAATTTTAAAACCTTTTACTGTCATAACTCTATAAAGGTTATAACAGAGAAAATGAGCTCTTGAAGAACTGAAAGGCTTGAGTTTTATTGCTTTTTGAGCAAAATCCATAGCATCAGGGAAATGTGCTTTTTTTGTATGGCAACAAGCAAGCATATAATATGCATTTGCCAGTTTTTCATCTTTTTCAACAGAGAGATTAAAATAATTTATAGCTCTATCAATTTCATTCTTATAATAAAAAGCCATACCGATTTTATAATAAATTTCAGCAGAATTTATATAAGATTCCAACGCTCTTTGATATTCAGTAATAGCCTCATCTATATATTGGCGCGCCTGATGAATATCCAGATGCCATTCTATATACAAATCACCTAAACGAACATGCAATTCCGCATTTGTTGGGTCATTTGCCAGTTCTATCTGGCATTTTTCAATAGCCCTTTGTAAACTGCTGTTCGATTTAAAATCATTACTATTCTTTTTTCTGTGTTGTAGAATTTTGAACATGTTCTTCCGAATCGTTAACTTAAATATATATTAAAATACACAACGTTTTTTTGCAAACTCTCAACATTGGTATTAACATTGCTTTTTTAGTATTTTTTGTTCTGTTCTCTTTCTATTTGGATACATTTTTGAATAATCAAATTTCTGTCTTTTTCACTAATTTGTGTAAACTCAAAAAGGTACTCATCTTCTTTATAGAATGCTTTTTTCAAAACAAAACCGCCTATTTTTATCATTGGTTCAAAAGGAGTAAGCCTTAGCTGCGCATTAAACTCCTGCATATTACTCAAAAGAGTATCGCAGGAAAAGCGCACTCCGCCACCTCCTATGTCAATCGTCATAGTTCTTATATTTCCTTCAGGACGTTCCAGATATAAATCTGTCATATAAGGCTGTCTGAGATACTTTCTGCGCTGAATAACCTGATGCTCATCATTGAACTCTATAACAAATTTTCCGTCAAAGGGAGAATCAAAGACAATTGAATCAATAATCATTATCCCTGAAAATGTATAAATAAAAGCCTTTATTTCCGTACCTTCACAAAGATATGGAACAAACTCTTTTTTTGATTCAGGAAAGGATAATGTTAACCTATCAAATTCTGGTTTTATAATATAGCAGTCAATTCTGGATTTTCTGCTTCCTGTTTCAAATTCAATTTGAACTTTGAGTCCTCTTTTTATCGGATTATTAGACATAATAACTTTATTCCCTATATCTGAACCAAATATTCTTCCGGAGCCAAAACTGTCAAAACATAAGGATCTTTTATACAGAGGTTCGCCACACGCTGTATATCTTCAATTGTAACCTCTTTTATTAATTTAATAAGTTTTTCTTCAAAATCACAGCCTAAACCTTTATCTTCGTAGAAAGCTATCATACTAGACTGTTGCAAGTTAGTCTCCATAAAGAATTGACGTTTGCCTATCAAATTATTTTTAGCATTTTCAAGTTCAGTTTCGGTTACAGGAATATTTTTTATTTTCTCAAGTTCTACCTTAAAACCATCCAAACTTGTTTTTATATTTTTAGGTTCAGTTGCAATATAAACATTAAACAATGCAGCTTTGTCATAAATTTCATAACTGCTTCTTACAACATAAGCCAAACCTTTTTTATCTCTCAGCTCAAGAAACAATCTAGACGACAAACCGCTAGAGCCCAGCATTGTATTCATAACCATAATAGCAGGATAATCTTTGTCAAAAATAGTCGGCACATGCCAGCCTTGAATAATTTGAGCCTGAGAAGCATCGTTTTTTTCTATTTTTATAATTTTATTTTCAGTTATTTTTGAATAAGGAATTTTTGATTCCATTTGATTATTCTTAATGTCTGAAAAATATTTTTTTAGCAACATTTTTATGTTGTCTTCGTTAAAATCACCAACAACACTTATAACTTTTGATGATTCTGTTATCAATTTTTTGTATACATCAACAACTTCATCTTTAGTAATATAATCAATATCTTCCAGAATCTTTGTATAGGTATGACCGTAAGGATGATTTTCATATATGTTTTTATAAAATCCATCCATAGCTTTTGACTTAGGTTCATCAAGTTCAGCCTGAATTTCTCCCTTAAGTTTTATAACCTCTTTTTCAAAGTCATCAAAAGTTGAGTTTTTAATTATGTCAGAAAGGATTTCGAGACCTTTTTCAAAATCTTCATTAAGACATTGAAGTTTGAATCTGATGAAATCCTGTTTCATTTCACTGTAACAATCAATGGCATTTTCATCCAATTCTTGAGCAAGTTTTTCAGCAGGTCTGTTTCTTGTGCCTTGCAAAAACAATCTATTCAAAAGAGTGTATAGTCCCGCTTTTTTTTCTGGCTCCTCAATTTTGAAATAAAAACACATAGCGTGTCTCGGAGTATTTTTATTTTCCTTAAGAACTAAAGGTATGTCATTTTCTAATATTATTTTTTTCATTTTTTATCCTTCCGGTAATAAAACTGCTGTCACGGAGTTATTCAAAGACAAATATTTTTTCACTGTCTCTTTTACATCGTTTATTGAATAAGAATCTAACTCTTCAAGATACTTTTCAACCAGATCCAGATTATTGCAAACTGTCATATAATATCCTATATTTTCAGCAATATCAGAAACAGTTTCAGAACTTTCAGCAAATCTGGCTTTGAGTTTTTTCTTTGCTTTATTAAATTCCTGTTGTGTAATATCACCATCAAGAATTTTTTGTATTTCTACTTTTATCAAGTCCAGAGCTTCATCTTTTTTATCTGCCTTAAAGTTTGCCTGAACAAAGAAATTTGCACCATCTTTAAAATTGTAAAAATCAGTTGTTACAATGTTGAAAACAGGGTCTTTGGCTTTTTCTATAAGGTTTTGATACATTCTTGAACTTTGCCCTTCACCGGTAATAACATTTATAATTTCAAGCCCAATATTTTCTTTTACATTACAAGCTTCTGGTCCTAGCCAGCCGGTAATAACAAAACCCGTGTTTATTTTACCTTTAAGTTCTATATATTTTGGCTCTTTTACCGGCTCATCAATCTTATGTTTAGGATTTTCAAAATTTTCTCGACCTTTAAAGTCAAATTCCCTCATAACTTTTTCAAGAACCGCTTCATGATTAAAATCACCAACAACAATAGTTGTTATGTTATTTGGTGTATAGTGAGTCCTGTAATAGTTCAAAATAGTTTCTCTCGGTATAGAGGCAATCGTTTCAGGGAAGCCTATTACATCCCTTCTGTAAGGATGCTTACTGTACATATTTGCATTAACTGCATTATAAACCTTTGTCCAAGGCTGATCCTGTCTCATCCTGATTTCTTCAATAACAACATGACGTTCTCTTTTTTGCGAAACAGAATCATCTCCAAATTTGAAAGCAGGCCCTATTTCATCCTCTGGAATAACAGGATCAAGCATCATATCAGCATGCAGTTCAATTGCTTCTTTAAAATAAGCTCCATCAGGTCCTTTGGGCAGAGTTACATAATAAAAAGTGTAATCTTTCCATGTTGCAGCATTTACAATAGCACCCTTAGATTCAAGAGTTTTGTCAAAATAACCGGCCTTATGTTTGTGAGTTCCCTTAAACATTAAATGTTCCAAAAAGTGAGAAATGCCGTTATTTTCATCTGTTTCATTTATAGAACCTGTTTTAACCCAGCTTGAAATATTAACAAGTCCGCCTTCTTTATGAGCAAGAACAATTTTGTGACCGCATTCCCTCTCATAAATTTCAACAGGTCTGGTCAAATATGGGTATTTTATTTCTGTTTTTATCGTTTTTTCCACGTGTATACCTCAAAGTTTACAATATTAACAGTGATATTGTAACAGATAACAGTAGTCTTTACACGTATATACGGTGTATTTTGATTATTTTATATTCCAAAAATCAGGGTGAAGCATAGCCAAAAAAGGAATAAGTTCCAGCCTGCCGACAAGCATATTAAAAATACACAAACACTTTGACACTGGATGAAGAATATCAAATGTACCCATAGGACCTATTACACCAAATCCAGGTCCTACATTGCCAAGAGTCGTTATACTTCCTGTAACACCTATTAAAGTACTATTTTCAAGAATTGAAATAATAAATGCAGACAAGCCAAAAATTAAAAAGTAAAAAAGAATAAAAGCCAATATCTGCTGAATAATTTCATTTGGTACAATAGTTTTGTTTATTTTCAAAGGATAAACGGCATTAGGATGAAGAATTTTGGCAATTTCTCTTTTCAAATATTTCACAAGAAAAAGCCACCTTACAACCTTCATGCCACCACCGGCAGAACCTGCACAGGCTCCACAAAAAAGTAAAACAAACAGAAACATTTTAGCAGGAAGCACCCATTGCGCAAAATCAACGGAAGCAAATCCAGCTGTAATAATAACGCTTGTTACCTGAAAAAATCCGTGTGTAAAAGCATCAAAGTAATTGTATGAATTTTGTAAAAATAAAATAATTGCAATAGAAACAGAAAAGAAAAGTATTATACCTGTATACGTTCTAAATTCCTCATCTTTAAAAAGTAAAGACGGCGATTTGTTCAAATAGACTTTATACATAAGAGCAAAGTTTACACCTGCAATAAACATAAAAAATGTCATAATCCAACAAATCAGATTGGAATGATAACCCATTATACTTATCGGATTAGGAGAAAAGCCTCCTCCGGCAAGTGTTGAAAAGGAATTACAAAAAGCATCAAACAAAGGCATTCCAGCCATTTTTAGAAGTATAATTTCAATCAATGTAACTATCAAATATATTGTCCATACTGCTGATGCAGTATGTCTTATACGAGGGGTAATTTTATCTTCGGTAGGTCCTGGAGCTTCGGCAAAGAACATTTGCCGTCCGGCAACAGCAAATTGCGGCAAAACAGCAATGAATAATACAATAATCCCCATACCTCCAAGCCACTGGCTCATTGAACGCCAAAAGAACATAGTTTTCGGATATGAGAATGTTGTCAGGATTGTGGCACCTGTTGTTGTTATTCCTGATACAGATTCAAAAAGAGAATTCAAAGGACTCAATCCATAGAATAAATAAGGGATCATCCCAATTATCGAAAATAAAATCCATGAAATAGCTACAACACACAAAGCTTCAGATTTTTTTATATCATTAAGACTTTCAAATGTATCTGATTTTTTTCTGACAACAAAACTCAATATTATACTCAGAAAAGAAGCCAATACAAAAGGCAGGACAGAATTTAAGTCGTGATAATATAAAGCAACAGAAACAGGAGCCAGTATCACAAGAGCGATACATCTTAATATCAAACCTAAAGCCGTAAATATATATGCCAGTCTCATAATCTATATCAGCCTCTAAAAAAATCAATAATTTTTTGTGAGTTTTCTTCTCTTGTAAAAATAAGCAAAGAATCATTTGGCTTGAGAAGCGTAATACCTTTAGGAATTAAAACACCTGAATTTCTCTGGATAATAGCAATAATTGCCTTTTCAGGAAGTTTCAAGTCCATAACAGTTGTTTCTTTAAAATTGGAAGGAATCTGAGCCTCAATTATACGCCCCTGCCCTCTTTCCACAGTAGCAAGTATTTCAACATCTGTTTCTATCAAGTTATTTCTTATTTCATTAATGGCTGCTTCTTTTGGAGATATAGCAACATCAATGCCAACTTTTTCAAAAAGACCGATATTTGCTGATTTTGAAACTCTAGTAATAATCTTTTTGGCACCCATTTGCTTCGTTAAAAGAGAACATAACAGATTTTTTTCATCATTATTTGTTACACAAATAACAACATCACATTCACCGATATTCTCCTGCTCGAGAAGCTCCATATTGGTTCCATCACCATATAAAACAAGAGTGTTTTTTAAAACTTCCGTAAGATCCTCACAGCGTTTGTAATCTTTTTCTATTATTTTGGTTTTTATATTAATTTTTTCAAGATTCTCCGCAAGCATTAAACCAACACTTCCACCGCCTATAATAGCAGCTGTCTTTACTTTTGATTTACTTTGAAAAATATCTCTTGCAAGTATATCAAGAGAGGTTGAAGACCCCATGAAAATAACTTTGTCATTTATTCTGAAGTCTGTATCACCATCAGGAATAAAAAGTGTTTCATCTCTGGTTATAGCAACAATCAATGTTTCATCAACAAAACGACAATCTTTTATTTTTTTATTCAAAAGCATCGAATCTTCTTTGATTCTATATTCAAGAAGTCTTGCTTTTCCTCCAGCAAAATTTTCAACATCTACCGCCTCAGGAACAGTAATAATTCTAAAAATTTCCTGAGTTAACAATTCCTCCGGCCAAATAACATAATCAATCATTTCATATTGAGTATTTTTCATTAATTTCAAAGACTCAATATACTCAGGCTTACTGACAAAACAAACTGTCTTTGCACGACTCAATCTACTTACAGTCAAGCAGGAAACTATATTAGCCTCATCAAAGCAAGAACACGCAATAAAGACATCAGCATCATCTATATTTGCGGAATTCAATGTGTTTATATTTGAACCATTGCCTGAAATATAGCTTATATCTAATTTATTCAAAGCATCAGTACGGTTTTCTTCTTTATCTATAATAGTTATATCGTGATCTTCAAAAAATTCTGTTGCAATTAAACAGCCTATTTCACTTGCACCAAAGACAACTATTTTCATTAAAACATTCCTATCTTTATTTTCTTTAACGATAACATAAAGATTTACTTTATTACAAATTTCTTAGCATTCATTTGGCAAAAGATATTTTTGTTTTACAATATAAATTAATCGGAAAATGAATATAAACAGGGGAGAGATACTTTGGATTTTACTACATTAACAATAGATTTTTTAAAACAACTAAGCAATATATTTGGAAGTTACGGACTCGGAATTATTGCATTGACTGTCATAATAAGAGTTGCAATGTGGCCATTGAATGTATCACAACAACGTTCTATGAAAACAATGCAAATGCTTCAACCAAAAATGAAAGCAATTCAAGACAGATATAAAAATAACCCTCAGGTTATGCAGCAAAAAATGATGGAGTTCTATAAAGAACATAAATTTAACCCCATGGCTGGTTGTTTGCCATTGTTAATACAAATGCCCATATTCATTCTTTTATATTCCTCTTTGATGAGCCCTCAGTTCATTTCAATGGCCGGTCAATCAAAATTTTTATTCATAAACAGACTTGATGCTACGTTGAAAGGCAATGCAGGCATTTCAAACGACGGCAAATTTTCTGTAACAAACCGTGACACATTCTCATTGAACAAAAACATAAAAGTTTATATCGGCGATAAAGAACTTGAAAATGCTAAACTTTCTAACCCGAGAAATGCACTTAAAGTTCAAGGAGACATTGTTCCGGGAGAACCTGTTGATTTGAAAATAAGTTTGGATGATTTTGATTTAAAATTCAGCCAATTAGGAAAAATAACAGCAGCTGAAGCAACTGTTACCGATAACAATACAAGAGAAATAGAACATGTTAAATTTACACGCAAAGGTGACATTTTAGCTGCTTCAGTACCAACTATATCTGCTAAATCATCTTTCAACTATGACGTACTGCTTCTTGTGGCAATTTTCGGTTTATCAATGTTCTTGACACAAAAAATCATGATGGCTACAAACAAAACCGCAACACCTGATCCTGCACAAGAAGCAATGCAAAAAACACTGGGAACAATGATGCCTGTTATGCTTACAGCAACATTCCTCTTTATCCCGATACCAGCAGGTGTATTGCTTTACCTCATAACAAGTAACATCATTCAGGTTGCACAAACTCTCATTATCAACAAACAACTTGATATTGAAGCTGAAAAGAAAAAAGATGCTAAAAATAAAACAATTGAAGATGAAGCTCTAAAAAATACAAAAAAAGTTGAAGCTAAAGAAGTAAAAAATATAGAAACTGACAAATAAAAAGAGGGTTTATATGAATAAAAGAGCAAAAGAAGCACTTGATATTCTTTTAGAAGGCAACAGGAATTTTGTAAGTGGAAAAAATACAGCTGTACACAGAACAGTCGATGATTTAAAATCGCTTCAAAACGGCCAATCACCCATTGCTTGTGTGGTAACTTGTTCAGATTCAAGAGTTATTCCGGAATTAGTCTTTGATAAGGGTTTCGGTGATATTTTTGTTGTCAGATGTGCAGGTGTAGTAATTGGAGAAAATGTTCTTGAAAGTGTAGAATACGCAGTCGATCACCTGAAAGTGCCTCTAGTTATGGTTCTGAGTCACGATGATTGCGGAGTTATGAAAGCAGCAAAAGCACTTTATCCCAAAGAACCTGATCATTTAGAGCTTCTTATTCGTTCTGTTTATGAAATTATTGACTCAGAGACAGAGTGTTATAATGAACTTGCAAGAAATTATACTCTTACCAAAAAAAGAAAGCTGCTCAAACGTTCAAAAATACTTAGACAAGCTCACCATGAAGGTAAGTTTGAAATAGTAAGAGCATATTTGAAATTTGACACAGGTGAAGTTGTAATAGTAGAAGACTAATTAATTATCTTTCTTTTCTGCTTGAAGCAGAATTAGCCATCATATGAAAAACTGTACAAATTATTGCAAGAAGATAATTGACTTTCTGAAACTCATCATAATCTTCATTTGACGAAGATCTTAACTTTTCAAGTTCTTGAACCAATGTATATCGTTGTTGCATATCAGAATTAAGCAATTTTGCTTTGCCTTTTTCTATCATATAACAAGCACCATCATCTTCACGAATAAGCATTTTTTTAGCAGGTATACTATCATCTTGTGAGAGAAGTTGAATTTCTACTTTTCGCTTATCATCAGGATGAATAAATGCAGTATAGTCAAATACATCTGGCAAACCTTGTTTATTTTTGTCAGTGATAACACATTCTCCACTTATTTTATTTTCCTCCAAGTCTTTAGTATTCATAGATATTTTGAAACTTTTACCTTCAAGATTTAACTTTATAAGGTATTGATTTGGATTCATCTGTTGAACGTCAGGTTTTTCAATATCTCTAAGATTTGCCAGTTGATAAAAAGCTTTTGAATACTTGGGATTTTCTATTAATTCTTTTAAATCATCATGCTTAGGCGCTTTTATTTCTTGTTTTTGTATTTCTTTATCAATTTTATAATCGTTATATTTTTTCGCCAATGGAGAAGCCACCAGCGTATTTGCAATTATGGTCCAATAAATAATATTTCTCATTTTTGAATTATTATCATGTTCAGGCTTTTGAGGCCTCTCTGAATTCAAATTTGCACCAACCACACTTTTAAATGGTATGTTGGATTTATAAACACTTGATAGTTTATTAATAAACAATACTCTCATAAAATTCCTTCAATATCTAAAATAAATGTTGACTATAATCGTAGAAAGCAAGTGAAAAATATTTTTTGTTAAACTAAAATGCAAAAATTAACATCTCTTAATTAATAAGCATACAGTCACCATAGCTGTAAAATTTATATTTTTCATCTATGGCCTTTTTGTAAGCCTCAAAAATATAATCCTTACCGGCAAAAGCAGACACAAGCATAATCAAAGTCGACTTTGGTAAATGGAAGTTTGTAATTAATCTGTCTACAACTTTGTATTCAAAGCCGGGATATATGAATAAATTAGAATCATCAATAACTTCAAGAATTTCTTCATATTTTTTCATACAAGATTCAAGGGTTCTAACAGTAGTAGTCCCAACAGCTGTTATTCTTTTACCAGATTTTTTAGCCTCATTAATAATGCGTGCTGTTTCAGCAGAAATTTCATATTCTTCAGAATCCATCTTATGCTCGAGAACATTATCAACTTTTACAGGTCTAAAGGTTCCAATTCCAACATTCAGAGTAACATAACAAATCTGAACACCTTTTGCTTTTAATTTCTCAAGAATTTCATCAGTAAAGTGCAAACCTGCTGTTGGAGCTGCAACTGAGCCTTCGCGACAAGCATAAACAGTCTGATACCTATCATAATCCAAAGAGGCCAGTTGTTTATCAGTCATCGACCTTTCTATATAAGGAGGAAGAGGAATATTACCTACTTTATCCAAAATTTCATAGAAATTTCCCTCATAATGAAGCTCAACTAGCCATTTTCCTTCATTTTGTCTGGTCAAAACTTTTACATATAAATCAGGCGAAATTTCTATAATCATTTCTTCTTTGATTCTTTTAGAAGGTTTGATTAAAACTTCCCAGGTTTTGTCACCTATTTGTTTTAAAAGAAAGACCTCGATATTTGCACCGGTGCTTTTTTTACCGAACAATCTGGCTGGAATAACTTTTGTGTTATTCAATACAAGTACATCATTCGCATCAAAATAGTCTGTAATATCATAAAAATGCTTGTTAACTATTGACTTATCAGCTCTATCAAGAACCATCATTCTACATTCGTCTCTTTTCTGTGAAGGGAGCTGAGCTATGAGCTCTTTCGGCAATTCATAATCATATTCAGATATTGATATTTTGTCTTGTGTTTTATCCACTTTTTTTGCACTTTCTAAAACAACTGCATCTCAATAACTTTTTCCGCAATGCGAACAGTATTCAATGCAGCTCCAATCCTAATATTGTCAGCAACACACCACAAATCAATAGCATTATCAAATGCAATATTTTTTCTTATTCTGCCAACATATACAGGATCCTTTCCGGCTGCATCCTGAGGTGTGGGATATACAAAGTTTTCTATGTCATCCATAACTTCAACACCCCAAGCATTTTCAAGAAGTTCTCTGGCTTTTTCAGGTGAAATTTCTTTTTCGAACTCAATAGTAACAGCCTCTGAATGACCATGAAAAACCGGAACACGAACCGCTGTGCAAGAAATAGGCACATCTTCACTCAAATGAAGAATCTTTCTTGTTTCGTTAGTAACCTTCATTTCTTCTTTTGTATAACCGTTTTCGCAGAATACATCAATTTGAGGTATCACATTATAAGCAATCGGCTTTTTAAACTTAACATTTTCAAAATCTCTGCCCTCATTAACAGCTATTGTATTTTCCTTAAGTTCATTAATAGCAGCAAGACCTGCACCTGAAACAGCCTGATAAGTGCTTACTATTATTCTCTTAATAACGGCATAATCATGCAGCGGTTTCAAAACAAGCATCAATTGAGAAGTTGAGCAGTTTGGATTAGGAATAATTCCTTTATGATTTCTTAAATCTTCATCATTAACGCCAACAATAACCAATGGACAATCCTTATCCATACGATAAGCACTGGAGTTGTCTATAAAAACACAGCCTCTTTTTACTGCTTCCGGAGCCAGAGCTAATGAAGTTGAGCCTCCTGCTGAAGCGAGAACTATATTCACACCTTCAAAAGCTTCCGGTGTTGCTTCAACAATTGTGTATTCTTCACCTTTAAATGTAATCTTTTTGCCGGCACTTTTCTTGCTTGCCAAAAATTTAATTTCATTATAAGGAACATTTTCTTCAACAAGTATTTTTAATATTTCTCTGCCTACTACACCTGTTGCACCTAAAACTGCTATATTGGGTTTTCTCATCTTCACCTCTAAATCCTTTGACACATTTCAATTATAGTATAAAATCTTTTGACAAACTATATAAATTTACAATTCTCATATCTTTACAAAGATATATGTATACTGATACAATAAATAAAATTGTAAAAATTTTTAATGAAAAATTGATAAACTGGCAAATTTTTTAAATCAGGGTTTTTATATTATTCGTATCAGGAAGGTGTGAATTGAACTTTAGTAATTTTCATAATACCGATAAGTTCACCGATAAGGTGGCTGAAAATATAGCAGGAAGCAATTCTGACAAAGAAAAATCGGGTATTCCAATCAAACATTCAAACCCGATTATTCCGAATGGTTTGATTTCCAAAATTAACACGATTAACAATCGTACTACTGCTAATCGTATGTATGCCGGATACAACCAAAAAAGCTGGAGAACGTCAGAAAATATTGACTATCAGGAAGTTATTAAATTTATTAATGAAGTAACTCAAGGGAAAGAAACACAAAATGAACTTTTCTATTCTCTTCATAATATTTTTGTAAACAAACTCAATTCAACCTTTACAGCTTTTGGTCTATACTCTGAACAATCAAAATGTATTAACTTTAAAATTATTGATAAAATAGGCAGCACTTTCACAAGCAGAATTCTAATAAATGGATCTGAAAATCCCGTGGAAAAAGCTTTTCTTTCAAAAACCCCTTCATACGTTTCAAGTAATAGCTTTTTAAACGTTCATTACCTGAATGATTCAGCAGTCGGAATAATTCCACTTACCGCAATCAATGACTGTATAGGAGTTATGCTTGTCGGTGACAACAACTATGAACAAAATGCAGAAGTCTACAAACTTATGGCTAACTATCTTGCATTATTCATACAAAATTTAGACTTATCAACTAAAGTTCTAATGAACACGGATACCGATGCATTAACAAACCTGAACAACCACAGAAAGTTTCAAGAACTTCTGGCAATGGAAATTGAAAAAGCAAAAAGAACACAAACACAAACATCCATTGTTATTTTTGATATAAATAACATCTCTCAAATCAACAGAGATTTTGGAGCAGCAAAAGGTGATGAAATCATAAGGCTTGTTGCAGACAAAATAAAACAAGGAATCAGAAACAATGATTCAGCAGCAAGGTATGGTGGAGACGAAATTGCTATTATTCTACCTGAGACAACTTCAGCTGAAGCAAAATATCTTGCTGAGTATTTAACATATTCACTCTCTTGTTGTCTTGTGGATGATGTTGGACCGGTTAAAGTTTCTGTGGGAATAGCAACTTATCCTAATTCAACACAAGATTTAGAAAAATTATTAATACTTGCCGAACAGGCAATGTATATTTCAAAAAGCAAAGGCTACAAAAACGGTATGTCAACAATTGTTTGTTCAGAAGATTTTGATTTCTGGGACGACACTGCATTGAGTTCATTTGCATCAGTTATAGCAAAAAGACATGCCTCTATTGGAATCAGCTTTGATGAAGAGCTGGTAAACAAATTCCACTCAGAAGAAATTATTAACCAAAGCCACTTGATTGAAGTTGTAACATCACTTGCAAGTGCAATTGATGCAAAAGATGAATATACAAAAGGTCATTCTTCCTCAGTATCAAGATATGCAGAAGCACTAGCAAGAGCACTTAACCTCCCTGAAAAAGATGTTGAACGAATCAAACTCGGGGCTCTCCTCCATGACATAGGTAAAATAGGTATTCCCGAATCAGTCTTGAAAAAACCTTCTAAATTAACAGACGAAGAATGGGAAATTATGAAACAACACCCGACAATCGGTGCGGAAAAAGTGCTTCTGCCAAACGAATCACTTCATGATTTGATTCCTATTGTAAAATATCACCACGAACATTGGGACGGTTCAGGATATCCCGAAAAACTCAAAGGTGAAGATATTCCTCTTGCAGCAAGAATCGTTTCTGTTGCAGATGCATATCATGCTTTAATTTCAGACAGACCATACAGAAAAGGAATGTCTAACGAAAAAGCATGTGAAATCTTAAAAGTCGGTGCAGGAATACAATGGGATAAAAACCTTGTCAGAGAGTTCATTAATATTTCTGAGTCACTTTATACTAAAATATAATAACCTTTTATTTCTCAAAGCATAAAATACTTGTTTAAAGCAGCTATATTCTTGCATATTTCTCATTATTAAAACAGAAAAAGAGGCATCGTTTCCGACACCTCTTAATTCTATTTGACTAAATGAACTATTTAATAAGCTCACCAATAGCTTTGAACACTGCCATTCTCTTAGCAGCATCAATTTCTGCTTGGCTATAAAGAGCCTCTGCATGTTCAGGATTTGTTTTAGCAAGCTGCTTATAACGTCCTTCACTTCTAATGAACTCTTGATAGCTGCCTTTAGGATCTTTAGCATCCCAAGTGAACGGTTGTTCATTAGCAGGGTTGTATCTGTAAAGCGGGAAGTATCCTGCTTCAACAGCACGTTTTTGTTCTGTTTGAGTTTTGCTCATATCGATACCGTGAGCGATACAAGGAGCATAAGCAAAGATGATAGACGGTCCATCGTATGCTTCAGCTTCCTGGAAGGCTTTAAGTGTTTGAGCTCTGTCAGCACCAAGAGCAACTGATGCAACATATACATAACCGTAAGACATGCTCATCAAGCCCATGTTTTTCTTGTATGTCGGTTTACCGCCTGTGGCAAACTTCGCAACAGCACCTGTCGGTGTTGATTTAGAAGCCTGACCGCCTGTGTTAGAGTAAACTTCTGTATCAAGTACGAGGATATTAACGTTTTTGTTTTGAGCAAGAACGTGGTCAATACCGCCGTATCCGATATCATTAGCCCAGCCGTCACCACCGATAATCCATACAGATTTATCCGTGAAGTAGTCTTGAAGTTCTCTTACTTTAGCTAAATCAGAACATTCAACATCAGCGTATTTAGCAAGAGCTTCTTTTGCTTTGTTTTGAGCAGCAATTGCTTCGTCTGTTTTTGAATTATCCCAGTGAGCCATAGCTTCTTCAAGAGCTTCTTTAAGGTCAGCAGGAGTTTTTTCGTTTTCAAGAACTTTAGCAACATAAGTTTGTAAAGTATCTCTGTTTTGTTCAACAGCCAGCCTCATACCGAAACCAAACTCAGCGTTATCTTCAAACAGTGAGTTAGCCCATGCCGGTCCTCTTCCTTCCTTAGTTGTTGTGTAAGGAATTGTCGGGAAAGTACCTGAGTAGATTGAAGAACAGCCTGTTGCGTTAGCAACGATAGCATTTTCACCGAATAACTGAGAAACCAGTTTAACATAAGGAGTTTCACCACAACCTGCACAAGCACCTGAGAATTCGAATAACGGTTTTCTGAGCATTGCGCCTTTAATTGTTTTTGTAGTGTTTTTACCCATTACATTGTCAGGTAATTCATCAAAGAATTTTTCGTTAACAACTTCACAAGCTTCTTCTTCTTTTTCAATTGTTGACCAAGTAAGAGCTTGTTTTTCAGGGTTTTTGTTTGCTGGACATTGGTCTACACAAACACCGCAGCCTGTACAATCTTTGCAGTAAACTTGAACTTTGAACTGTTCGTCAGCCAAAGCAGGTTTTGCAGGAATTGTATTGAAGGATTCCGGAGCATCTTTCAGGTCTTTAGCTTCAATCAATTTAGTTCTGATTGCAGCATGAGGACAAGCTGAAGCACAGATACCGCATTGGATACAAGCTTCTGAATTCCAGTGAGGAACTCTCGGTGCAATAGCACGTTTTTCAAGACAAGATGTACCTGTCGGAATTACACCGTCAACTGACATAGCTGATACAGGAATGTCATCGCCTTTTTGTCTCATTGAAGGCTCAATGATTTTCTTAGCAAATTCGCTTGCATCATCAGAGATGAATTTAACAGGATCTGCTGAACAAACACCATCCAATGAAGCAGGAATAACAACTTCTTCACAAGCGTCAATTGCTGCATCAATCAACGCAAGGTTCATGTTAACAACATCATCGCCTTTTTTCTTGAAGGTTTTCTTAGTCATTTCTTTCATACCTTCATAAGCTTGTTCAAAAGGAATGATACCGCAAACTTTGAAGTAAGCTACCATCATTACAGTGTTAGCACCTTTACCTCTTAAGCCCGGTTGTTGTTCAATAAGCTTTTCTGCATCTACATTGTAGAATTTGATTTTCTTATTGATGATAGTTTCTTGCATATCTCTTGTTAAGTGAGAGAATGCTTCTTCTTTTGACCAAGGGCTGTTAAGAAGGAATACACCGCCTTCTTTAATACCTTTTAACAGGTCATACCTGCCGATGTATGAATGTGTTGAACAAGATACAAAGTCAGGGGCTGTAATGAGATATGTTGATTTAATCGGTTTGTCGCCGAATCTCAAGTGAGAAACAGTTACACCGAATGATTTTTTAGAGTCGTAAGCAAAGTATGCTTGAGCATCTTTGTTTGTATATTGACCGATGATTTTGATTGAGTTTTTGTTAGCACCTACTGTACCGTCTGACCCCAAGCCCCAGAACATACAGTTTGTAGTTCCTTCAGGTTCTGTAACGATGTGTTCTTCAATTTTTAATGATTTGTGAGTAACATCGTCTTCGATACCCACTGTAAAGCCGTGGAAACCGTTGTTTTCAGCGTGTTTGTAGATAGCAAGAACCATTGAAGGTGTAAATTCTTTAGAAGATAAACCGTAACGTCCGCCGATTACTCTGATATCTTTGTTTTCCAGAGCTGCTACAACATCGATGTATAAAGGTTCACCAATAGAACCGGGTTCTTTTGTTCTATCTAAAACAGTGATACGTTTAACTGATTTAGGTAAAGCTTCGTTGAAGCGTTTTACATCAAACGGTCTGTACAATCTTACTTTAACCAAACCGTATTTAGTGCCGCGTGTTGCGTTGAGGTATTCAATTGTTTCTTCAATAGTTTCACAACCGGAACCGATAGCAACAATTACGTCAGTAGCATCAGGTGCCCCAACATAATCGAACGGGTGATACTGTCTGCCAGTTACAGCAGCAACTTTATCCATGTATTCTTGAACAATATCAGGAACAGCATCATAGTATTTGTTAACTGTTTCACGACCTTGGAAGTATACATCAGTGTTTTGTGCACCTACTTTACAAATAGGAGCTTCAGGTCTCATAGCTCTGTTTCTGAATTCTTCAATATATTTGGGTTCTACTAATTTAGCGATATCTTCATATGAGATTTCTTCGATTTTATGAATCTCATGAGAAGTTCTAAATCCATCAAAGAACTGCAAGAAAGGAACTTTTGATTTGTAAGTTGCAAGGTGAGCAACCAAAGCCAAATCCATTTCTTCTTGTACAGAGTTAGCTGCTAACATCGCATAACCGGTGTTGCGGCAACCCATAACGTCTGTGTGGTCACCAAAGATTGCTAATGATTGAGCAGCCAATGCACGAGCTGATACGTGAATAACGTGCGGAAGCATTTCACCTGCTACTTTGTGCATAACAGGAATCATCAAGAGCAAACCTTGTGAAGCTGTATATGTAGAAGTCAAAGCACCTGCTGCAAGTGAACCGTGAACAGCACCTGCTGCACCGGCTTCAGATTGCATTTCGGCAACTCTTACTTCTTTGCCCCAAATATTTTTTTTGTGTTGTGATGCCCATTCATCAACCCATTCACCCATAGTAGATGAAGGAGTAATTGGGTAAATTGCTGATACTTCGCTTAATGCATACGCAACATGCGCAGCAGCGTAGTTACCATCAACTGTTATTGTTTTACCTGGCATAATATAACTACCTCCTTATTCTTATACCAATACCAAACTACATACTTAATATGGTAATACAAACCATTTTTTAATACAAATAAAATAACAGTTTTCAGGCAAATTTTTATTTAAAAATAACTTCAACTACATCCAACTATTTATAAGGCTCATAAGACCCTGCATATCATCTTCATTTACAGGTGGCTTATAAAATTGGAAACCATGCATATTGGGAAATTCTCTATCCAAAACTTTATTCAATTTATCATATTTTTGAACACCTTTTTTGCCTTCTTCTCTTGCTACTTTTTCACAAAATTGTTCATAGTAACCTTTTGAACTAACAGAAGGTGTAATATAATTATCAATTGATTTTTTATAACGCACTATTTCCGGTATATCTTTTTTCGAAAAGTTTCTCAGAAAATCACCTTCATCAAATCCCAACTTATACATTTCATACATATCAACTTTCTCATCCCATTTTGCATGTCCTACTTCATGGGCAATTGTTTCTGTTAAAGACTCTCTTGGTCTTGACAAATCTCTTGAAGATTTCAGATTAATATTCACATTTCCCGAATTAGAAAAATAACCTCTTCTAGAAGATACTTCCTTATAAAGGCTTACTTCCGGCTCAAGTATTATAAAGTCAGCATCCTTAATAGCTGCTTGAGTCATTCTTGACGGGAATTTATTTTTTGTACTGACATAAGGCAGTAAGTATGTGTTTTGAGCAATTTCCGCTAATTCCGGAGATGAAGTTTGGGAATCAATAAGTCGAAAACCACCGTTTGCATGTTTATCAACTTCATAGTAATTCTTTATAAATTTTGCTTTTTCTCCATTTCTCCTTTGTTCAAGAAGAATGCTTTCATAGTTTGTTCGTCTATATATTGTATCACTGCCCGGTTTAATTACTTTTTTGTAATGTGTAAGATAAGGCTTTGCCTCTTCTGTCACAGCAAAAACATCCTCTGAAACAGAAGCAATTTTTCCACTTTCTCTAGTATAAGAACGGACTCTTGTTGCCGGAATATTCAAAACTTTTTCACCAATATCATCAAGATCTTTTTCCCAAGGAAAAAGTTTTTCAAACCATTTTTTTGTTTCACTTACATTTTTGCCGTCAACTTTTTTAGTAACACGACTTATAATTTCTCCGTTTTTATCACGAAAAGTAAAAATATCCGTATAGCATTCATTGGGCTTAAAATTTCTGCCTACCCTTACTGCATCGTAAGATTTTGCACCTTCTGGAGCTTTTACCCCTTCTTTTATAGCTTTGGCGATTTTAAGTCCTGTTTCTTTTCTAATTAAAGATGCCCCTTTGGAATTAACTTTAGAGGTAACTGTTTTAAGTGTTTTTAAACTAACCGCCATAAAAAATACCTGCTTTTAACCAACCTATAATTAATTAAAAACAAAGTCATAAAAAAAATTGCTTTTGTTAATTTTTCAAATACGGTTGTTTTAATCTAACAAAATCAGGTACTACATTTTTTGCTGCTTTGAGTTTTGCATATTGAATTCCCAGACATTCTTTTTCTTCTTTGGTTGCATTTTTAGCTTTTTCATTCATTTGGTTATACAATTCTGTTTCAACAGCATTGCCTTTAATATAAACATCCATTTCTTTAGTTTTTTTAAATGTATTTATTTTAGCATTATACATTGCTTTTGGAGCATTAAAAATTGTATATAAAAGAGCCATTGCTGCAACAAAACCAGCAATTACAGCAATCGGACCACCGATTTTTTGAGCAAAAGAGAGCTTCTCTCCCGGTTGCAAAAGCTTACGCTGAATTTTTCTCGACACTTTTCCTGCCATCTCACCAACAAATTGAGCACCGTCTCCATCATCAGCAATAGCGGCAAGCAGCCTTACACCAAAATATAAGCCCGCAACAGCAGTTGCCAATATTGCATTGGCTCTTTCTCCATTTTTCTTTATTGGATTTTTATCATATACAGGCTTTTTAGAAGCAGGCACTTCCTGTTTTTTATCTGCTTTAAAAGCCGTATAATTATTTTTTTGTACGGCTGTAATCATCATATTCGTTCAAAATTAATGTTGAATATACAATCCCTGTGCTCTGTTACCCATTTGAAGCTTCAAATTATCATCCAATTTTTTATCCAAAGAAACCTCCGGATCGAGAACTTCTTTATGAACTTCTTCTGTCAAAGATGATTTAAGCTCTTTATCTCTTGAATAAACATTCATTTCTTTTTCTCTTGCAAAAGCATTTACTGTTGTATTATATAATTTTGACGGAAGAGTAAAAGCAGCAGCAATTATAGCAGCAACGCCACCAATCATAGCCGACTTTTTAGCGCCCAGTTTCAAACAAGTAGACAAACCTGCCACAACAGCACCTAAAACAACAGAACCGCCTATTACTGACAATGTAGCAAGAGCTTTTTCTTTTTTTCTTGATATAGGATTTTCGTATTGTGGGGTTTTTGAAGTTTCTTTTTTCTCTGAATCTTGAGCAAAACTTACTTTTGATGCATTGTTTAACAGACTAACACTTTTTACATTCATCTCAAATTCTCCTAATTTTAATCACAACTAAATAATTTTATAAATCATATGACGCTCAATAGGCTTATCCTTTGAAAGAGTATAAGCATCTTTTATATATTCACAAGCCTGTTGAATTTTATTTTCATCATTTGCATAAAGCACAGCAAGAACTTCTCCTTTTTTCACAGGCTCTGAAAATATTTTGTTCAAATATACACCTGCACTGTAATCAATCGAGTCAGTCTTTTTCTCTCTGCCCGCACCCAAGAGCTTACAAGCATAAGCAGTTTTGTATGCATCAATATTAGAAACATAGCCTTCTTTATCACTGATTATTTCAAATTTAAAAGCAGGTTGCTCAAAAAGCGAATAGTCATTAATCACATCAGGATTTCCACCTTGTGAAATTATAAGCTTTTTCAAATAACTTAAAGCTCTGCCTGAAGATATAGCATCATGAAGAATTTCTTCAGCTTCATGTTTATCTTTAGCTTTTCCCAGTTGAACAAGTGCCAATTCTGACATTTCATAGGTAAGTTCTTTTATATCGGGTGTCATATTTCCCTTTAAAAACTCTATGGACTCAACAACTTCAACGGAATTTCCCACAGCTCTGCCCAAAGGTTGCTCCATAGAAGTGATTACAGCATGGAACTTCTTGCCCAGTTTTTTTGCTATATTAACCATCCATTGGGCTAATTCCAGAGCTTCTTCAGGAGATTTCAGAAATGCCCCTGAACCGTATTTCACATCCAACACAACGTAATCAGCACCTGAAGCAATTTTTTTAGAAACAACTGAGCTTGCAATTAATGGAATAGCATCAACTGTTGCTGTGACATCCCTTAGTGCATAAAGCTTACCATCAGCAGGAGTAAGTCTTTTTGTCTGTGAACCGATTGCAAGACCTGAATCTTGTACCTTATCAATAAGTTCTTCTATTTCTAAATCAGTTCTGAAACCGGGAATAGACTCAAGTTTATCAATTGTACCACCAGTATGTCCGAGCCCTCTGCCGGAAAGTTTAGCAACAGGTATTTTGCATGCTGCAAGTAAAGGAATCAAAATAAGAGTTATTTTATCACCAACGCCACCTGTCGAATGTTTATCCATAACATGTTCACCGTTAGGGCAAATTGGTGACAAATCAATAACTTCACCAGAATCAATCATGGCTTTAGTCAGACATGCAGTTTCATTAAGAGTCATTCCCTTAAAATATACAGCCATAAGCCATGCTGAGACCTGATAGTCCTCCGCTGTGCCATTCATCAAAGATTCAACAATAAATTTGATTTCTTCCTCAGAATGTTCAATTCCTTTTTTTTTCTTATCTATTAAGTCAACAAATCTCATACGATTATTTTTTCACCGGTTTGAATTTTGGAGAATTCAAATAATTAATTACATCTTGAGATATATCGGTTCCACCTGTAAAAATAACTCTGTAATCAAGCACTACATCAATTTTTTTGTCCGCAGCAACAGCCTTTGTAGCTTGAAGAATGTTATTTTCAACTTCTTCTGCTTTTTGCATTTTCAACTTTGTGAATTCATCATTTTTTGCCTTAAAATCTTTTTGTACTGATTCTTCAAAATTTTTCTTGTTTATGGGAGAATCAATATTTTTATATTGTTTTTCTTTATCCATTAAATACTGCTGAAGTTCGAGATATTTTGTATCAATGTCTTTGTATGCTTGTTTAGCAAAATTGTAGTTTGATTCAACTGTTTTGTAATTAACATATCCGATTGTTTGTGAATTTGCACTCTGTGAAAAGAACCCCATAACAGCTAAAGCGCTAAGTGCTATAAAAGTTGTTTTTAAGTTTTTCATAATAAAATCCTCTCCGTTTGTATGGATAAAATTTTAGCAATAATCATATATAAAGACAAGTGAAAAAAAAGCAAGTTGATTATATAATTATAAATTGTAAGACTAATAATAATTATAATGAGTATAAAAATACAAAAATTTTTAATAATTCTGGCTGCTGCCATCATTTTCATCATTGTTGCAACAGAAGCATTGTGGCTCTTTGCGGTGCCCAAAATTGTTAATAACGAATTAAAAAAAGATACAATTAAAAACCAACTTTATGAAAAAACAAAATTAAAACTTGAGTACGAAAGAATCTATATAAAAACTAACCTGGACATCAGTGCTGTTATTTACTTCAAAAATGTAAAGTTAAGTGACAAAAATAATATTACAATTATGTCGCTTGAAAGCCTGGAATCTAAATTGCACTTACCCGAGTTGATATTCAAAAAAATAAACATTAAACAACTAAAAGCCAATAATTTTCTTCTTCAACTGACACGAAATAAAGAGGGAAAACTCTTTCTCGGTGAATACAAATTACCCGAGCAAGTTTCAAAAACTGCGCAAGACTTTGATTTCAAAATTAATAAAATTAGTATAAAAACAAACAATCTCCTCTTAGTCATTGATGATAAAGCTATAAATAAAAAAATAAATGTTAATATCAAACAATTCAATATCAATAAATACGAAAAAGATAAATTTATTGATTTAGTTTTGCTGTCAAATATCTCTGTCAATAAAAAACATGCCGGAGCATATTTAACCTTTTCATCAAAACTGCCATTAAACAAAGGATTAGATGACAAAAAATTCAAATTATCAGGACACATAAAAAACATTGATTTGAATGATTATTCTGATTATATTACGTATTTTTCAAAAAATAACATAATAAAAGCAAACGGAATTATTAACGCAGAATTTTCCTCTAATAAAGATATCATTTCTAATGTTTCTATGGAAAATTTTGCACTTAATATGAAAAATGAACTGGATTCAATCAAATCAGACAGCACCATAACTTTAAATTCGAGAATTTTCCCTGATTCAAGAAACCTTAATATTAAAAGTTTAACTTTGAAGGCAAAAAACTGGCAGACTGACATCAAAGGAACAATCAAACAATATAAAACAAAGAAACCGGAACTTAATCTTAAAGTTCATATTCCAGACTCTGATATACACTCAATGTACTGGCTAGTGCCCTCAATAAAAGAAGATCCTCGAGATGTAATGCAAAAATTCAAAAAATATGGCGCCTGGGGAAAAGCCAAAGGAAATCTTGAAATAAAAGGAGATTTAAAAAATCCTGAAGTATATGGAGATTTGGAAGCTTACGATGTCTACATAGTTAAGGATAATCCGCTGGTTCCGCATTGCAAAATATTTGCAAAATTCCTAAAAAACAAAGTAAAAATAACAACAAGAGTCTTTGCCGGATATGGTGAATATGTAGACGTAGATGGCATAGCAGAAATGAAAATAAATGGAGCCGGTGATTTTCATGTTTCATCATCAAAAAACGTAGACCTCTCCACAGCAGAATACATGCTTGTTCCTGTTCATGAGGTTGTAGGATTTGATATA
Source organism: Clostridium sp. (assembly GCA_018362895.1). Lineage (GTDB taxonomy): Bacteria > Cyanobacteriota > Vampirovibrionia > Gastranaerophilales > Gastranaerophilaceae > Limenecus. Next base: position 240,133 of record JAHALR010000001.1, read on the forward strand.
GGACCTGTTCCCTATATGGATATTACAGGCAAAGGAAATATCGACATTCACACAATTGGAACTGTTCTTGACGGAGAAGTTACTGGTTCGTTTCATTTCAAAAACACAAATGCATCTTTGCAAGGATTAAATACAAAAATTGAAAAAGCAAACGGAAGTCTGGATTTTGACAAAAAAAATATGCATTTTTATACAAAAAGCGCATTCATTAAAGGTCAGCCGGTTCAAATCGATGGAATAGCAAATCTCTCGGGCAATATCGATTTTGATGTAACATCCCCTTCAATTAATATGGAAGAACTTCTAAACATTTTAAAAACCAGCTCTATGTTAACTGATAAAAAAGTTGTAGTCGAACCAATAGATAAAATGTCAGGACCTGCCGATGTAAAAATAAAAATTAAAGGAGTAGTCAAAGATTTCAAAGAAATTTTAAAGAATCAAACTTTAAATTTCTCCGGTCTTATTCATTTAAAAAACAATACGGGAAAACTTGTCATATCACCTATTTATGCTAAAAATATCAACGGAACAATAAAATTTGATGACTTAGATTGGAATGCAGATATAACCGGTATGATCGGCACATCAAAATTCATTGCAAACGGAGGTGCTTATGACAATAGAATGTCGATAAAAATATCAGCAGATTCACTAAAAACAGATGAATTGCTGGAGCTTTTGAATAAATCAGAAAATAAAAAACTCCTCTCACTCCCAAAAACAAATTCGCTCATAACTTTTAACGGTGAATATAAATCAACAGCAAATGATTTTGACTTAAAAAACTTAAAAGCAATAGGCAAATTTAAACCTATTTCCTCTAATAATTTTCCATTTTCAATTCAATCCGGTTCTTTTAAATTGGAAAAAGGAAACGCAGAACTTTTGAATTTCAACGCAAAACTATATAACTCAAATTTATTTGTATCAGGAAAATGTGAACATCTCTTTTCAAATAATCCTGTGTATACTTATAAATTTAATGCATCAAACTTTGACCTATCGGGATTTAATTCACTTAAAAATGTCCACTTTCTCCCTGCATACATAAAAAAAATATTGAATGCCTACGAAAACTACGGAGGTAGTGCAAATGTATCGGTTGAGTGCAAAAAAAACAAAACCAGAGGCTACATCAGCTTAAAAGATGTAAGATTCAATCATACTTACTTTAAAACACCTGTGGTAATTGATAGCGGAAATATTCAGCTCCTTGATGAAAGAATAATATTAAAATCCCTTATTGCACAGGTTGACAACACTCCCGTTTTCATTAATGCATCTGTTTGGGATCTCGACAAAACAATGAGATTCAGTGGATATTTTACAACAAAACTAACCGATTATTTTGCAAACAAATATATAAATACCAGATTAACATATCCTGTTAAACCAAGAGGAGATATCACGGTAACAACAGACATAAACGGCACTCTTGAAAATTTTACAATAAAACCCAAAATAAAACTGGCTAAAGATGCAGACATATATTACATGGGAGCCAATCTGGGCGATGAAGACAACATAAGAGAGCTTAACGCAAATATCACAGTTTCAGGAAATAATTATTATCTGAAAAAAGGTGACTATGTAAGATATATGACCTCACAAAATGACAGGATATATCCGCTTACAATTATAACAACAAATGGTATCTTCAATATTATAAATAAAAATATCTATATCAGAAATCTGAATGTTGAAACCAAAAACAGTGCAAACATAAAAATATTCAATGCAATATTTAAAAAATCAGTTTTAAAAAATGGGATGTTCAACTGCAATTTAAATATTAAAGGACACATTATGAATCCTTACGTATCAGGCCACGTCACAATGAACAACCTTGATATGCCTTTGTATGAAACAAATATAAAAAATATAGAAATTAAATTCAAAGAAAAAAATATAACACTAAAACTTGATGGAGATGCTTACGACTCTGACTTTTCCTTAGATGCACTTGTTCGTAACAAATTTACTCCTCCATACATTGTTGAAAACTTGAAAGTCCATTCCAACCAGGTAAATTTGGACAGACTCATTGACTCACTGACCAGAATACCAACACCGAATACAATAATCAAAATGAGTTCACATGGAACACCTTCAAAAAATCAGATAAATGTATCTGACATCCAAATCAAAAAAGGATCCATGTCAGCAAATAACATTATAATTCGAGGACTACCCGCCTCAAATTACAATGCTGATTTTACTCTTGGAAAAGATATGCTCTTAAAAATCAACAAACTTGGCTTTGATATTACAACAGGCAAAATAAATGGTACAGCAAGTTACAACTTTGCTGATGACAGAATCAAGGCAGAACTAAGTGCATACAATGTAGACTCAAACAAAGTCGCTTCTTCTCTATTCGATTTTAAAGATCAAATTTTTGGAAAAGCAAACGGCAGTATAATTATGACAACCAAAGGTGCTTCCGAAGATGAGCGAATAAAAAATCTTTCGGGATATGTATATTTTGATGTTTCTGACGGCAAAATGCCAAAACTCGGTTCTGTTGAATACCTGTTAAAAGCAGGCAACTTTATAAAAAGCGGAATAACTGGCGCAAGCCTGAGTAATTTTATAGATTTACTCGCACCCATAAAAACAGGCTATTTTGATTCGATAAAAGGTAAACTTGCATTAAAAAACGGTGTTGCTCAAGACATTGAAGTATATTCAAAAGGAGATAATCTCAACCTATATATAAACGGAGAATATGACATTCTTCAACAATATGCAAATATGAGAATTTACGGCAGGTTAACAAAAAAAGCAACCAATATATTAGGTGCCGTCGGCAACCTTTCTTTCAATTCAATATTAAATGCGATACCCGGTTTTAAACTAGACAAAGATGACAAAATGAAAATTATAAAAGATCTGAATAAAATACCCGGTGTAGAGCTTAGTGATCAACAATATAGAGTATTCACAGCAAAAATTGACGGTAAAATTAACGAAGAAAAATACGTTCGCTCATTCAGATGGATTGAATAATAAAAAACTTTACAAAACATATTACATTTGTAGAAAAATAAGTTATAATATTAAATATAGGTTACACTAAGGAGCATGGGATTTTGTTCGTAAATGCTGTTGGCACAAAAAGCTTTAATAGCAATAGATTCATCTCTTTTTCTTCCGAGAAAGAAGAGAGTATAGCTTCTGCAACAAAACCACAAAATGATACATTCATAAAACAGAAAACAAAAGAAGAAAAACATAGACAAAATGCATCAAATCTTATTATTAGAGCAGTTGGAACTGGGCTTACAGTAACAATGCTGTGGGTTTTGACAAAATACATTATATACAAAACCAAAAGAACTTTATAAGTTTAGTCAAACACTAAATTGCAGGTTTCTGGGTTCCATCTAATTTAAAGTTTTTTGCTTTTTCAAACAGAGTTTTATCATATTCTACCTTAATCTCATCATAGTAATAAGGTGATAGGTATAAAGCAGGTGCAGAAATATGATAAATACCTCTTTCATCCTTGAAAATTCCTTCTTTATGGTAGTGTCCGGAAACGATCATAAGAATATTTTCATGACGGTTTATTACTGCCTTATATTCCATTTTATCCAAAATTTCATGAGAAGGATTAAAAAAAGGTTCTATGTAAGGAAAATGCTGAAAAATAATTACCTTTTTATTTTTATTTTTTGTTAAAACCTCATCCAACCACTGTAAAGTTTTTGGAGTAAAAACGCCATGAGACGTCGGCATTCCTGACGAAGAACCATCAAGAACAATAGCTAGAAGATCTTTGCTCGGTGAAAAACAATAAGAAGCCTGTGCTTTTCTCTGATTTTTATTATATTCAGAAACAATCTCCAAATATTTCTGTTTTGTTAAACCTGAAATTTTATGAGCATCATGGTTGCCTAGTACAATATAATAAGGCGTTCCTTTAATTCCTGAAACAATTCGAAAAAACTGTCTGAGACTTCTTTCATTCGATTTATCTATATTATCACCAAGAAATACAACAAAATCATATTTGTTTTCGTTTATTCTATCAACCGCTCCTTTAAGAGCTTTGCCTGAAACAGTCAAATCCCGAAAGGTATCATTTTCCTTATTAATTGTATAATGTGTATCTGAAATTACAGCAAAATTAAGCGTTTTAGCTTCTGCCGCTATAATTGAAAAAACAAAGAATAATAATAAAAATATAATTTTAAAAATTTTCATAAAATTATAATAATACAAAAATTATTTTTGGTCAGATTGAACATCGTTATTATGATGTGCTTTTTTAGTTCCCGCTTCATAACCGCATATCAGGAATATAGCCGGCAATGCTTTAGATATAAATTTTTGAATCGGTGTTTTAGGAAGTTCATCAACAGCCAGAGCCTTTGCATCCTTCTTCTTTGAAGTAGCAAGAGCAATAACTGTTAAAACATCATCCACATGAATACCAAAATCTTTTACTCCGACTTTTCTGTCATCATTTTCTTTAAATATCTTTTTGTTAACTTTAGAAGCAACCCAATTGCCGCCAGTAACTCCGACAGCAACACCTACAACCCCTGCCAAAGCATTCAAAGTCCATTTAGTATATTTAGAAAAATCATGTTTTTTAATCAGAGAAGTAGCTATTCCAACTATCGTAATAGGAGTAACTATATTTCCCAGAAACTGGTGCATTGCTTCTTTCAACTTAGGTTTTTTATTTTCTTTTTTATCAGTCAATAAACCGCCTGTCAAACCGCCTATTACAGAGGAAGTAGCTAATCCGATAGCTTCGAGAGTACCAAATTCAAGGTTAAACATATCTTTTACTTTAAAAGCTGATTTTCCCTGTCCTTTAGCAAGAGCAAACAAATAAAGCAGTGTTGTAAAAGCACTTCCCGCTAACGCAGCACGCTTTACCTGACCGTCTTTATCTTTTTTAACAAGTCCTTTTAAAGGATTTTCTTTATATTTTATAACCCCGGCATTTTTAACATCATGGGATTGTGTATAGTGTACAGGCAATATAATCTGTGTCATAACAGTCTCAATTTCTTTTTCAATTACATAATGGCTCTAAAAAAAATTTTTTGTCATTTCATGTATTTTTTGTTAAATAAATTAACAAGAAATTTCTAAATTATTATAGTACAAAAAACTTATATCACCATAACAAAAAGGTTAAACTTATGAGATTAGATAAATTTTTAAAAGTATCAAGATTAATAAAAAGAAGAACAGTTGCAAATGACGTTTCCGATCAAGGAAGAGTTTTTGTTAATAACAATCCAGCAAAACCTTCCAAACAACTTAAAGAAGGCGATATAATAAGAATAGAGCACTTTAATAAATCTGTCAGTGTCAAAATACTAAAAATACCCACAGGAAATATATCCGTTCAAGAGGCATCTACTTTATATGAAGAAATAAAATAATATTGCTTTTTTCTCAGTCAATCTCTAAAATAAATTTATATACAAGAGGAGATTGACATGAACAAATATATTACGCTTGGTTTACTTTTTGCCGGCCTGGCTTTGAGTTTTAACATCACAGCTGAAGCAGCATCCGGAAGAACAATGAAAGCTGATATTCAAGCAATAAGCATTCCGGCAGGAACAACTATGTGTCTTGAATTCATTGACCCGGTATCAACCAAAATAGGAAGTGTTGGGGATGAATTTTCAGCAATGCTGAAAGAAGACAAAATTGTGAACGGAAAAATCGCACTTCCAGCCGGTTCCATTATCAGAGGGACAATCAGCAAAATCACACCCTCAAAAAGACTTTCAAGAAGTGCTGTATTATATTTGAACTTTGACCATGTTGTTACACCAACAGGCAGACAAATTCCTATCAATGCCGGCCTTTATAACTATGCCGAAATTACTCTGGACGGTGGCATTTATCAAAATGGAAACTACGGTTATGCCTTACAGAGAAACTGGAAAAATACAAAAGAAATTTTTAACAATACAATTAAATGGGGTAAAGGAACAGGCGATAATATGCAATATCTTTGTGTACCAATAGGTGCAATAGGTGGTGTGATAGGTGGCGGAGCCTATTATATAGGAATGGATGTAGCTGATTTATTTAGAAAAGGCAATGATGTTACATTACCTCAAGGTAAAAATATCAATGTAATGTTGACACAGCCAATAGATATACCTTTGCACTAAGTTTTGGATAAGAAATGTTTGCACATCTAAAATTAATTAAATTACTGTTTGATACAAAAAATGAAACAGAAGCAGGAAATTTTTTAATAAAAAAGAACAAGGCTCTTTCAATAGCAGAATCCTGCACAGGCGGATTATTAAGTTCTTTGATGACAGATGTTTCTGGTAGTTCTTCATATATAAAAGCAAACTTTATTACTTATGCAAATGAAGCAAAAATTAAATATCTGGGTGTAAAAAAACAAACACTTGATAATTATGGAGCAGTAAGCAGTCAAACAGCCGGTGAAATGGTTGATGGTCTTTTAAATAATACTGAAACAGACTATGCTTTAGCAACAACAGGAATAGCAGGACCAACAGGCGGAACAAAAGAAAAACCAGTAGGGCTTGTCTACATAGGAGTGGGTAAAAAAGGTTCTGTCAAAATTTCAAAATATAATGTAAATCCTTGTTATCCCAGACTTTTAATAAAATACCTATTTGCAAAACAGGCCGCATTTCTGTTGAAAGAGTTTTTGAAGGAGAATGAATAATGACAGTTGTTACACTAATACCGGGAGATGGAATAGGTCCTGAAATTTCAGCTTCAGTAATGAAAATCATAGAAAAAGCAGGAGCAAAAATAAAATGGGATATTCAAAACGCCGGAGCAGATGTAGCTGAAAAAGAAGGTTCTCCTCTTCCTCAGAGAGTTATTGACTCAATAAGAAAAAATAAAATTGCTTTGAAAGCACCTGTTACAACTCCAATAGGCAAAGGATTCAGAAGTGTAAATGTTGCCCTTAGAAAAGAACTCGACTTATATGCAAACCTCAGACCCTGCAAAAATATTAAAGGAATAAAAACACCGTTTGACAATGTTGACATTGTAGTTGTCAGAGAAAATACAGAAGATTTATACGCAGGTATAGAAAGAAAAGTAGATGAAGATACAGCAGAATCAATAAAAATTATTACAAGAAAAGCCTCAAAAAGAATTGCAAAATACGCCTTTGAATATGCAATTAAAAATAAAAGACACACTGTCTGGGCTGTAACAAAAGCAAACATCTGTAAATTTTCTGACGGACTTTTTTTGGAATGTACACGAGACGAATCAAAAAAATATCCTGATATAGAATACAAAGAAATTCTTGTTGATAATCTTTGTATGCAACTTGTACAAAATCCTCAAAAATTTGATGTGCTTGTATTACCAAACCTCTATGGAGACATAGTTTCAGACTTAACAGCAGGTCTCATAGGCGGACTCGGAGTAGCGCAAGGAGCAAATATCGGAAAAGATTGTGCTGTTTTTGAACCGGTACATGGTTCTGCTCCTGACATAAAAGGACAAAACAAAGCTAACCCCACTGCATTATTAATTTGTGCAATTAACATGCTTAAGCACATAGGAGAAAATGAGCCGGCTGACAAAATAGAAAAAGCTCTTTACAAAGTAATAGAAGAAGGCAATACACTTACGGCTGATTTAGGCGGAACATCAACAACAACTGAATATACTCAGGCAATAATTAATAATTTATAACAACAAAAAAAAAACCGACTTACGCCGGTTAAACTTTACCACATATTAGAGAGAGGAATTAGAGAGAGAGAATCTTTTAAAACTTTTTTATTTCCTCTATTATATATGTTCCCTTTTGTAAAAATTTTATAACTTTATTATTCTTTTTTTTAATATTTCGTTACAAATGATAACTAAAATAACAAACTTTTCTTTTAGCAGGTTTATACCAAACACACTAGTTCAAGGAGAGAATAATGAATCAAGTATTATCATTTAAAGCAAGAATTTCAGGTTTAAACAATCCAAATTTAGAAACAGAATTTGAAAAAAAGACATTTCAAGACACAAAACATTCTGTCAAAATATTACAGGATAAAGACACCTATGCAGATGTATTTGTAATGTACAAAAATGGAAAACCCAGTGCAAAACATCTTAACTTAACAATCAGCAAAAAAAATGGTGAATACACGCTAGAAAGTCTCTTAAAGCTTTTCAAAATCCTAAAAATAAAAGAAGCAGAAAACTTCATATTAAAAAGCAAAAATGCTAAAAAAGAAAAAGATTTTATTGAAGAAATGAAAGAATTAGACAAAGAAGATGAAAAAAATGCAAAAATAATCTCTCTTATCGAAAATTCAGGAAAATTCGGTGACAACGAAGAAAATATTAGTGAAACATTAACTGATATAAAAAAAATCAAAGGCTAATAGCCTAATTTTATAAAAAACTCCGCTTAACCAAAGAGTTAAGCGGAGTTTCCTTTATTTATTCCTTTAATTACTCTTCTTCTTGAGCTTTTTCAGGAATTCTCATCGCATAGAATGATCTCCATACAAATACCAAAGCAATCACTAAGAATATCCAGCCTGCAATAGGCGCAATATGTCTGAATGATTCATTGATAGATATTTCCATAGCCAACAAACCAAATAAAGTTGTGAACTTGATAATCGGATTCATTGCTACTGAAGAAGTATCTTTGAATGGGTCACCAACTGTATCACCAACAACTGTTGCATCATGCAAAGGTGTTCCCTTTTCACAAAGATCACATTCAACGATTTTCTTAGCGTTATCCCAGCATCCGCCTGCGTTTGCCATAAATACAGCCTGGAAAAGACCGAAAATAGCAATCGCAATCAAATAGCTTACAAAGAATGCAACAGGTGCAACTGTTTTGCAAGCCGGAGCTGAAAGACAAGCAAAGGCTAAAGCAAATGCAAATAAAGCTATGAAGATATTAACCATACCTTTTTGTGCATATTGAGTACAGATTTTAACAACTTCTTTTGAATTTGCAACATTAGCTGTTTTAACACTTTCATCATCAATTTTGATATGTTTTTTAATGTATTCAACAGCTCTGTAAGCACCGGTTGTAACAGCCTGCATAGATGCACCTGAGAACCAGTAAATTACAGCACCACCGGCAAGCAAGCCGAGGATTGTGTAGGGGTTAAGAAGGTTTAATACAGCTTCAGGTTCAATGCCCAATGTATTTTTGATTACAAGAATCAAAGAGAAAATCATTGTAGTAGCACCTACAACAGCTGTACCAATAAGAACCGGTTTTGAAGTAGCTTTGAAAGTGTTGCCTGCACCATCATTTTCCTCAAGTTGTGCTTTAGCAACTTCAAAGTTAGGTTTGAAACCGAAGTCTCTTTCAATTTCTTCTGCAACGCCTTCACGTTCTTCAATAAGTGATAACTCGTAAACAGATTGTGCGTTATCAGTAACCGGACCATAACTGTCAACAGCAATCGTAACAGGCCCCATTCCCAAAAAGCCGAATGCAACCAAACCGAAAGCAAATACTGAAGCATAAATCATTACGATATCAGGAATCATTGTGCTGAAGTAATAAGCAAGTCCCATAAGGAATACAATTACCATACCAATCCAGAAACCTGAGAAGTTACCGGAAACAATACCTGAAAGAATTGTTAATGAAGAACCGCCTTCACGTGAAGCTGTAACAACTTCTTTTGTATGAATAGCGTTAGGGCTTGTAAAGATTTTAGTAAATTCAGGAATCAAAGCAGCGCCCAAAGTACCGCATGAAATGATACCTGCTAATACTAACCAAAGGTTTCCACCCAAACTACCCAATAACCATTTGCTGACACCGAATGTCATGATTATTGAAAGAATTGAAGTTAACCAAACAAGGTTAGTTAAAGGTTTTTCAAAATCAAGTTTTTCTGATTTTCCAAAAAGTGCTTGAGTTAAGCCTGTGTTAATCCAGTATGCAACAACTGAAGTAACAATCATTAAGAATCTCATAGTAAAGATCCAGGTTAACAGAGGGATTTGATATTCAGGGAATACACCCAGAAGAATAAATGAAACAAGAGCAACCCCTGTTACACCATAAGTTTCAAAACCATCAGCTGTCGGTCCGATAGAATCGCCTGCGTTGTCACCTGTACAATCCGCAATAACACCAGGGTTTCTCGGATCATCTTCTTTGATTTTGAATTGAATTTTCATCAAGTCAGAACCGATATCAGCAATTTTTGTAAAGATACCGCCTGCTACACGAAGAGCAGATGCACCTAAAGACTCACCGATAGCAAAACCGATAAAGCATGCGCCTGCAAGATGTCCCGGAACAAACAACAGAATTACAAGCATCATTATAAGCTCAACACTAACGAGCAATACACCGATACTCATACCTGCTTTTAAAGGAATGTTCAAAACTTTTAAAGGTTTTGCTTCAAGAGAAGCAAAAGCAGTTCTGGCGTTTGCAAGAGTATTCATTCTGATACCAAACCATGCAACACCGTAAGAACCAAGAATACCGATTACAGACCACAAAAGGATTAAAGCAACTCCTTTAAAGCCCATGTGCTGCAAACCGCCAAAGTAAAAAGCAATACAGCAGCCAATCAGTATTTCCAATGCAAGCAAGAATTTACCTTGTTGAATAAGGTAAGTTTTGCATGTCTCAAAAATAGTATTTCCAATTTCAGCCATTGCTGAATGAACTTTGTAATTTCTGACTTTAATAAATTCAATTAAGCCAAAAATTAAGCCTAAGATAGAAATACCAATACCCAACAACAGCAGGTTAAAGCTGTTAGGGTCTTTAGCCAGATTTGGTACAACCAAATCGGCTTCCCCTGCAAATGCAGAGTTGGCAGCTAAAAGAATAGCGAATGCAGATAAAACACCGCCTTTTAGCAAACCAGACCATTTTAAGTTAGCCATCTTTTTTCTCCCTTGTCCTCTTCCATCAAAAGGACCATTTTCTACACATACCCCAATTGTACACGAAATACAGTTATACGCAAGAACTTAATACTGTTTATTTACTATACTTTTGTATATAATCTTTATTCCTTGCAAAAGATAAAATTATTTGATATTATGTTTATTACATTTTTTAAAAATGTATCTAGAAATTGGCAATTTTTCTTCACAGAATGTTTTTATATACATGTGAAGGTGAAATAAAAAAATTTCGTGTGAAAGGAAGTCTTTAATGTTGAAGGAAGTTATTTGTAAGTTTTTAGAAAGTTTTATTGCGGGATTATATGAATTAGCTCCCGTGTATATTTGTGTTGAATCTAACAATCAAGACAAATATTAAATTTTAAAATTAGAGATTTGGGTCTAGAGAAAAAATAATCCTTTTGTTTTAACAGTATGCATTTTTCATATTTTTTACTGTATAATATTGGTAAACTAATATTAAAGTGCTTTTTCATAAAACAGAAGGATTATTTTTTATGGCTGCAAACACACAGATTATCATCATAGAAAGAGAAGAAAATTCCAGAAATATTATAAAAAATTATCTTTCTGAAGTAGAAGATGTTACTGTTAAAAATATTCAGATAAAAGAATTTTTCAATTACGAACCGGCTCTTGAAAATATTCCAACAACTGAAAAGTGCATAATTTTTCTTGATACATCAGATGAAATTGAAAAATCCATTGAGTTTATTAAAACAATAAAAAAACATAATAAAGAAGCTTTCATCATTGCTTTATCAAACAAAACCTCAACTGAAACAATAATAAAAGTAATGAGAGCAGGTGCAAAAGAATTTCTAACCAAGCCAATCATAAAAACAGAATTCAATGATGTAATAAAAAATGTTTTTAAAGAAATTGAAAATACTGAACCTGTTGAATCCTGCAAAATTATTTCGACATTTTCAAATAAAGGAGGAATCGGTAAAACATCAATAGCTGTAAATCTTGCTGTTGAATTGGCTCAAATGTCAAAAGAAAAAGTCGCACTTATCGACCTGAATCTTCAACTCGGGGATGTAGCTACTTTTCTTGATATGACTCCAGCTTTTGCTATGGATTACATAGCAAAAAATATACAAAATCTCGATGAATCAGAGCTTTTGAAATCACTATCCAGATACAAAAACACAAGCCTTTATGTTATAGCTGATCCTTTGAATATTGATAAATCACAAGAAATAACGGCAGAAGAAATAAAAAATATCTTAACAGCATTAAAAAAGACCTTCTCATATATTGTTATTGATATTGGAACAAATATAGATTCAAAAACTATCACTGCGCTGGATTTGTCAGATTTGATTCTTTTGATAGCAATAGTCAATCTGCCAGCAATAAGAAGTACACAAAGATGTATGGAATTGTTCGACAGACTTGGTTATAAAGATGAAAAAATCAAGCTTGTTCTCAATCGTTATATGGAGAACGAAGAAATTAAAACATCAGACATTGAAGAAGTAGTAAAACAAAAAGTATACTGGAAAATTCCCAACAACTATCTTACAATGATGTCAGCAATAAACAAAGGCGTTCCAGTTAATGCAATTAATGCAGAGTCAAATATAGGAATAAACTACAAAGAATTTGCATCAAAGCTTTCTGATTATTTGATTACACAAACGTTAAATAAAAACTATAACAATAAAAACACAATAAATATATAACCGGAGAAAAACATTGTCACTACGAGAAAGATTGAGAAGTAAAAAAGAAGCAAAAATAAAAAAAACACAAAGTAAACCCAAACAACAGCTTTGTGAATTTAAAATATCAATTGAAAAAGTAGCAAAAGCAGTAAACAAGATTAATAACGTATCTGATTTGGGTAATATTGTACAAGAATTTTCCAAATTTTTAAGCACATTACCTACTGAAAATGCAAGCATAACATTTAGCGGCAGCTTTGATTTAGGTCAGAGAACTCTTCTAAATTGTGTTCTTTCAAATTTTCTTGAAGAAGGTGAAAAACCTGCACAAACATCTTTTGAAGAACAGGAAGAAGAATCAGAACCAATAAAAGAACCTTCAAAGTTAATAAAAAAGAGAAAATCATTAAAATCAAAGTTGGAAAACGCTGACGAAGAAAACGAAATTATTAAAGAATAAAACAGTTTTATGAATGTTGTTTCTCAAAGTCAAGCAAGAATGATTTAATTGACGAAGAATCATCAAAGCCAAGACTATATTTTCCTATCTTTCCATTTGAATTAATAATTCTATGGCATGGAATAATTATAGGAATTGGATTTTTTGCCATAGCATTTCCTATTGCTCTACTTGCATTAGGATTACCGACCATTTCCGCCAATTCTTTATATGACTTTGTTCTTCCATATCTGACTTTCAATAGTTCATCATAAACATGCTTTTGAAAATTTGTACAATTATCTAAAGCCAGAGGAATATTAAAGGTATGGAGTCTTCCCTCAAAATAAGCTTCAAGCTGATCAATTACTCTGTAATTAAACGTAGAACATTCAAAATCATTCCGTTCTTTAACCAGCTCGATTTTATGCAACGCTGTATCTGATGAAAATATTTTTAGAACACCTATCGGTGATTTATAAAAAGCTACTTCCATAATTCAATTATACAAAAAAATTCAAAATGTGTCGATATTTTTAGAAATTCAGTTACATTCTCTCCGGTGCATCAACAGCCAGAAGGTCAAGAGCAGTCTTTATAACTGTTGAAACAGCCTTAACAAGAGCCAACCTTGATGCAGAGAGTTTTTTGTCATCCGACAAAACTCTTGAAAATGTATAAAACTGGTGAAAAGCTCCCGCAAGCTCCTGCAAATACTTACATATAATATACGGAGCTCTAAGCTTTGCAGCGGCAAGCACGACCGGCTTGAACTCTTCTAATTTTAAGATAAGTTTTTTAGCCGAAGCGAAAGATTTTTCGTCATCCACCGACCATAATAAATCAAGATCAGCATTCATAACCGCCTCATCAAGCTCCTCCTCGCTGAACAAAGGAGATATCTTTTCTTTAGTTTCAACATTTACTCGCTCATTAGAGGCATTTCTAAAAATAGAACAAGCTCTAGCGTGCGCATATTGCACATAGAATACAGGGTTTTCATCTGTTTTTGATTTAGCGAGTTCAATATCAAAATCAAGAGTTGTATCAATACTTCTGATTATCATCCAATATCTGGTAGCATCCACACCAACTTCATCAACAAGATCCTCAAGTGTAACCATATTTTTTCTTTTGCCCATACGAACAGCTTCACCGTTCATGACAATATTTACAAGCTGTCCCAAAAGGACCTCAAGTTTGTCAGGATTATCTCCCAGAGCTTCAATTGAAGCTTTCATTCTAGGCACGTATCCATGATGGTCAGCGCCCCAGATATTAATAAGTTTGTCAAAGCCTCTTTGAATCTTATCATGGTGATATGCAATGTCAGCAGTTAAATAAGTATTTGAGCCGTCAGATTTGCGAAGAACTCTGTCTTGATCATCACCAAATAAAGAAGACTTAAACCAGATTGCATCATCTTTTTTGTAAAGCATATTTTTTTCTTTTAATTTATTAACACAAGCTTCAACTTTACCCGACTTATGCAAATCAGTTTCAAAGTAAAAATTATCAAAATGCGTACGAAATTTAATGAGAAGCTCTTTTTGAAGATTTAGCATTTTTATTTTTGCATAATTTGATAAAATATCAAGCTGCTGTGTTTGCAACTCTTTTATATTTTTAGGCAATGCCTCTGCAACAGATTTATTTTCAGCAACAAATGCTTTTGCAAGAGGAACAAGATATTCTCCGGGATAAAAAGCTTTTCTTTCAGTCTCATCAACAGGAAAATCAACTTTTTCGCCTAATTCTTGCAAAACTCTGATATAAAGTGAGCGTCCAAGATTTTTAATCTGATTGCCGGCATCATTAACATAAAATTCTTGATAAACATCATATCCGGCAAATTTCATCAGATTAGCAAGAGCGCTGCCCATTGCCGCCCAACGCCCATGACCGATATGAAAAGGTCCTGTCGGGTTTGCCGAAACATATTCAAGAATAACTTTCTGTCCTTCTCCATAATCATTTGAACCATATTCTGACTTATTATTCAATATTTCTTCCACAATAGCGTTTAAAAAGGATTTTCCCAGCTTAAAATTGATAAAACCCGCCACTGTTGTAACTTCACAATCCTCAAGCTCAATATAATCAGCAATTTTTTGTGCAATCTGAGGTGGTGCCATTTTTGCAAATCTTGATAAAGAGGAAACGTTTACCGCAATATCACCAAAATCGTCATTTTTAGGGATTTCTGTTTTCAAAGAAAACTCGTCTGACTCTTTCATCTGTCCAAGAGCCGAATCTTTTAGTGCAGATTTTATAGCATTTTCTGTTACATCAAGAATATATTGTTTTAGCATAATTCACCTTTTTAAACACATCGTAAAAATACGGACATAGTCCAAGTCAATTATATCCAAAACATATTCAGAAAAACAGCTAGTTGTTAGTTGATGTAGCCAAAAACTGTTTTTTCATTGTATAACAGTAAAAATTGTCTACATTTTCAATGCAATCATCCAATACCCTGATTAATCGTATCAAATCATTTTGCATTTTTATATGCTTTAACTGATTTTCATCATAGGTATATTCATCATTATTGAAAATATGTTCATTATCCCTGTTCATGTTCATAAATATCCCTAATTCATTACATGTACTTTATCGGAATAATTCTTAAAAACTTTATAAAATTGCATCAAAGTGTAAAGTTATATTAAACACAGGATTAATAAACTACCTCAAACTTATTCATTAATAAGCATTTGAGCCAAATAAATGTCTTTTTTCGTTGTAATTTTAATGTTAGTATAATCACCTTCAACAACATAAACATCTCGACCAAGATGTTCAACCATGCCTGAATCATCAGAAAAGTTCTGTCCTTCAAGTTTTTGATGAATAGAAAGAATCATTTTATAATCAAAAATCTGTGGAGTCTGCACACACCATAAAAAGTCTCTGTCCGGAGTTTCAACAATCTTGTTATATGAATCAACTTTCTTG
Organism: Clostridium sp.; assembly: GCA_018362895.1. Taxonomy (GTDB): domain Bacteria; phylum Cyanobacteriota; class Vampirovibrionia; order Gastranaerophilales; family Gastranaerophilaceae; genus Limenecus. The sequence continues at coordinate 256,117 of JAHALR010000001.1, forward strand.
ATAGTGTCAACAGCTTTAACTGCAACTATGGCAGCACCCGATTCAATTGCTTTTTCAATACATTTTTCTATATTTATTTTTTTTATCAAAGGTCTTGCTGCATCATGAATAGCAACAATATCAGGTTCAGAGCAAGCCTTTAAAGCATTAAACACGGATGCTTGTCTTGTTGCACCACCTCTGACAACTTTTAAATTTGGGATATTCCTTGTCATATTTAAAATTAAAGATTCAAGACCTTCTGAAGCAGAAACAATAATTTCAAATGGATTTATATCAAGAAATGCATCTATTGAGTGAAGAATAACCTCCCTTCCGTTTATTTTTTCAAGCAGTTTATTTGTTTTTCCATATCGACTGGAGGACCCGCCAGCTGGAATAATTACCGACAATTTTATTTTATCTTTTTTATAATTCTTACCCATTATTGTTTCCCTTAAAGTGATTAAAGCTTTTCTTCGAAAAAAGTTTATTATTTATAATACATTCATTATCTTTCCAATGAATAATTACAGGCTTATCAGCAATCCTTTCCACAACTCTTCCTATTTTAAAAAAATGATTCTTATCTAACTTTTTATAGTCCTGCTCACTGATACACCCCACAAGCTCAAAATCTTCCCCTCCCCATAAAACAAGAGATTCCCATTCTTTTGAATAATATTTTTTTAGTTCATCACTAACAGGTACAGCTTCAAAATCTATATCCAGTGTCACACCGGCTGCTTCAGAAATCTTAAATAAAGCATCACCAAGCCCGTCAGAACTATCTATCATAGCAAAATCTTGTTGAGAAATTTGCATTATTTCTCTGCTTTTTCGAAGCTGAGCAACAGGATTCAGATGTTTTTTTATTAAATATTCACAACTTTTATCACCATTCATTAAAAGTTTTAAACCACCGGCACTGTCACCATGGGGTCCTGTTACAAAAACAACATCCCCTTTTCTTGCATTAGCTCTGGAAACTTTTGTTTTACAAACTTCTTTTCCTATTGCACAAATTGATATAAAAACACTATCCGCTCCTGTTATATCACCACCAACCACTTTAACATCAAACTCACTACATACATCATTTATACCCTTATAAAAATCTTCAACAAACAAAACATCAACAGAATCATTACAGGATAAAGAAATAGTAAGGTACAAAGGTTTTGCACCGGCAGCAGCTAAATCAGAAAGGTTTACAGAAGCAGCTTTTCTTCCCAAATTATATGCATCAGTTGTTGAAAGAAGAAAATGAACACCCTCAACTAATGAATCATGGGTTACATATATACCAAGTTCTTGCAAATAAGCACAATCATCTCCCAGATAAGAATTATCTGAGAGAATATTGTTTATAACATTCAAGAATTGCTGTTCTTTTGAAATAATATCCATACAGCAATTTTATCATGCTGAAATCAGTTTTTATCTTAATCTTTTGAATTGACAAATTGCGCAATTACTTCTGCAAGCACAAGATAAATATAAAAATAAACAACAGGAATTAATACTACACCAACCAAAGTAATACACAAAAAAGTACAAAGGACCTGACCAAGAACACAAAGAGCAATAAACAGGAGAATCAACACCAGATAATTTCCTATATTATTTTTTACCATACCAAAAGCATCTTTAAAATCAACAAAAGCCAGAATTTTTAATTTATCATTGAAGTTTGACATCATCAAAGGCAAAAACGCCATTGTCAAAACATATACAAATAAAGCCGCAGCGCCAGCCAAAGTTAAAACAATAAAAGACATCGCTGAACTAATTGCAGAGGAATGAGCCCCTCCGACAGAAAATACAAATAAAAACATAAATATCAAACCGAAAAAGCACAAAGGTAAAACATAAACAAAATACCCTACAAAATATTTAATGCCTATCAAAATATATGTTCCTAAATCATTCCAATCAGGAAGAATTGCATTCTCATCTTTTATTCTGTTATTTGAAGTCTTACAAAAATATCCTGCTAACGCCATAATTATTATTAAAGAAAGAAGAAAACAAACAGTAAAAGATCCGGCTGTACCAATCATTGAACCAGAAGTAAGAGCAATAATAACAGGTATAAAAAATACAGCCATACTAGCAAGAAGCAAAAAAGATCCAATAAGCAACTTGCTTATAAATTGATTATCTTTTCCCATATAAGTGAGTGCTTTTTCAAAATCGAGTTTCATCTTATTCTCCTTATAATAATCACAAATTTTTCATAATAATTTAGCTTATTATATCCGTTTTTTCTCTTTAATTCAATAAACCATTGGTTTAAAGACAAAAAAATATGTTATTATCTCCTTATGGACATGAAAAAAGTTGTATATACAATACTATCTGTATTTTTTTTCACACAAAGTGTATCGGCCTATAATGCAAATACATGCAAAAGTTTATACAATGACCAAAAATTCACTCAATCAAGCCGCTGCTTTTACAACCTTGTTCAGGCTAACGGCAATGATATACAATCACGTTTCTATTATGCTGCTTCATTATTTTATGACAGACAATATTCTATGGCATATAACCAGTACAAGTATATTGCGGAAAGATATCCAAACAGCAATATAGGCAGATATTCAAAGTCTGAAGCTGAAAAAGTCAAACAAAAAATGATTTATGTACAAAAAGCAAAAGCCAATGATACAGGCAATTATCTCACAAACCTTGACAAAGCCACAAAATGGTACAAAATGCCTATAAAAGTATGGATTCAGCCAAGTGCGTACAGAAATTATTCGATTAATGCATTTTATGAATGGCAGAGAAAAACACAAAACACTGTTTCTTTCCAGTTCGTAACAAACGAAAAACAAGGTCAGATAAAAGTTTATTTTGTTGACACAGTTAACGGAGCTATCTCCAAAGAGAACATAGGACTTACAAACCTCAGCTATATCGGAGATATGAATACTCACGCAACAATCCAAATTCTTCAAAGAACAGACTCTAACAAAATGCGCTCATATGCTCAGATTTATCCTGTTGTTCTGCATGAAATCGGACATGCTCTCGGTATGCACGGACACAGCACAAGTAATAATGATATACTCTATCCGAACAATTATACAAATGACGTACATCTCTCAAACAGAGATATCAATACTATCAAAGCTATTTACAAGAAAAAAAGTTTTTTACAATACTAAGCTAAAACTTTAATGTTTCCTTGTAATTTGGAATTACAAATTTGTCATTATTTGCATCTTTGTTTGTGAATATTGAATATTCTTCAAAAGATATGTCTTTTGAATTGTTATACAAATCCATATCAACATATTTTTTATAAATATTCGTCAAATCACCGGGGTAATTGCCCATAATTCTCGCAAACATTTTGATTTCATTTTTGTCTGCACCTGCACCGTAAGCTTTTGTTTTTGCATCGGTACCGGAAGGACGAATCTCAATAAATTTGTCATCAAATTCTAGATAAGTTCCGTCACCTACAAACTTCACATCAATAAGATTGTCAAAGCTTAAGTCCTCAAATGTATCCGACAAAATTTCTTTTATTTGTTCAAGAGAAAGTTTACCTTTGTTTTTGGCAATAGCCATTGTCAGATAAAAGATATCATTTTTTGTTCTCTTAGCTTCGCCTTCTTTTTTAGCCAGTTTAAGTTTTTCAATATCAGGTTCAGATTCATTGTAATAAGCAATATCTTCTCGTATATCATATTTTGAAATTATTGAATTTTCATCAAAAACTGACTTAAGATATTCAGACATAGACTTGTTTTCTTTTTCAAGATAAGCTGCCAAAGCTGATGCAACCACAATTGCTTCTGTTGCGCTTTTTTCTCTCATTGCAACAGCAACTCTGCCGGCCATAGATTGAATAAGCTCCTCTGAGCCGATAATCATTCCGCCAGATTCTTCTCCGCCAAATATCAACTTGGGATTAATACCCAAATTCACATCATTACCCAAAACATCTGTAACCACAACATCTTTTTGCGGATTGTCAGATATTTGTTTTTCAACTTTTTTCATTATGTTGGCAATTTCTTTGAACCCAACAGGAACATTAACAACTTTTATATTATTTTTCTTGGCCCATTCATCCCAAGAACGAGCTGAAGCCGTCGTTTTTATCATAAACCTCGGATGTTTATCAAACAAACCTTCTTTCCTAAGCTGATTTGCCCAAAAATCCATAATCATAAGGAAGGATTGGTTTGCTGTAAACACAGTCAAAATTCTGTCACTGCCAAGCTCAACATAATCAACACCCAACTTATTTAAAAGCTCTGTTTTTGATGATGCTTCAACCTGACACACAGTAAGCCTGTCATGATCCGGGTCAGTTATTAGAACAACGGTTCCAACAGGGAAAGTTTTCAATTTTTCATCATAATGCAAAGAATTAATCACAGGGAAATAAGATTTACCATCTTTATCTTTCGATAATACAGTTGCATCAACAGAATAATCATAAAAAGTTTTGTTACCCTTAGGATCTGTATCATATTTACCGATTCCATGGAAAAACGGATCTTCTTCTTTGTTCATCCATACAAAATTACCGTCTATGCCTAAAGAAGACAAAATTCTGCTCAAGGTTCTATAAGCAGAACCGCCTACATTTTCTATAACAATTTTGTTTTTAAGATTTTTAATAAGATTAAGGTTTGCATCTTTTGCAACTCCATCTAAAAGGTATTGTTTATACAATTTTACACCGTCATCCAGCTGTGTCATAAGTTCTTCCGAAATCAAAGAATTGTCATTAGCGGCAATTTTGATATCATAAGAGCCGTTTTTTTCAACCTCATCAAAAATATATTTGATTTTGTCAACAAAAAGCATTGACTCTTCAGGAAGGTATTGGCTGCCTTGAGAATTCAAGTCTTTAGTAGCATTTTTAACCGAAATACCGTGGCTCGAAGTAATATATTCACCACCAAGCAAGTCCAACTTAAATGCAAGAAAAGATGCCATCCAGATAGGAATAGTTTTTCTTCCCTGAGGAACCATTGTTTTTATGCCATGTGCAGCTTGAATACGCGCAATCAATTCCAAAAACTCCTGAGAGTTATATCTTACTTCACAACCTGCCAGCTTAATCAATTCTGAATTTTTATATAAATCTTTAGCAACAAGAGCTTTTGCCTCAGTCGCAAGCATAATACCAATCATATTAATAGGGAATCTTGTATCATGAGGATATAAAATATTTTGAGGCCCCCTGATTCCGGCAGTAGAAACTTCTGCTTCTTTTGCATAGCCGGCAAACCATTCTTTAAGATTCAAGCCTTCAGGATTCTTAACTTCATCATACGGCTCAAGATGCTCTTTTTTTAATCGAAAAATAAATTCGCCTTTTTCAGACAAGTCCACAAGTTTATTTTCTTTTATATACTGTGGTGTTTTTGAATCTACGGATTTGAAGAGAGCTTCTTCAAGTTGACTATGTGCTGTTTTATTAAGATTTTCCATATTTTCGGCTCCTTGTGTAAGAAATATACAACTATTATACAAAAATCAGAAAGTTATGTATAGGTCATAATTTTTCGGTTATAATTGATTGAGAGGTCATCGTCTTGGACAAAACATTAAAAACAATAGAATTTGATAAAGTTCTTGAAATCCTGAGCAATTTTGCAATAAGCGACTTAGGAAAAAAACGCTGCCAAAATACACGACTTTTGGACAACATAGAAGAAATCAGAACTGCACAAAAAATAACAACACAAGCTCAAAATGCATATAGAATTAGTGCTTCATCTTTACCTATGGGCAATATTCCGGACATAACAAACCCTCTTTCAATACTTAAAAACAAAATAACACTCAGTATTGAAGATGTAAAAGATGTTTTTGAAATCATAGTAACAACAAGAAAATTTTCTTCTTTCCTTCACAGATATGCAGAAAATGAAGATGAATTGATTAAAATTGCAAACAACTTATATGCGCTGCCTGATATTGAAGAAAAAGTTGAAAACATATTTGACACAAACTTTAATATCAAAGAGAGTGCATCACCTGAGCTAAAAGCACTTTTTCAATCAAAACGTTCCACTGAAGAAAACATAAAGACAGCAGTATCTGATTTAATGAAAAATACCTCCTTTAACAGCTATCTTCAAGATTCAGTATACACGCTGAGAGACAACCGTATTGTTTTTCAAGTCAAAGCAGAATCAAAAAATAAAGTACAAGGAATAGTACATGATATTTCCCAATCAGGACAAACCTACTTCATTGAACCCAAACAGATTGTAGGCTTGAACAATAAACTTAGAGAACTGGAAATTGAAATAGAAGCTGAGATTCATAGAATCATAAAAGAAATTTCATCAGATATGGCTCAATATCATGAAGAAATCAAAACATCATTCAACACACTAATAGAGCTTGATTTTATATTTGCTAAAGCAAGATATTCTACGGCAACAGACGCATGTGAACCGGAAGTTATTGAACAGCCAATTTTGGATATTAAGTCAATGAAAAATCCAGTTCTATTATCAATCTTAGAGAAAGTAATAGAAAATGATTTTTTCATAGGAAATCCATACAAATCAATTATTATAACCGGTTCAAATGCCGGAGGTAAAACAGTAGCCTTAAAAACCGTGGCTCTGTTTATAGCAATGACACGAGCCGGTCTTCACCTACCCTGTTTCAGCGCGAAAGTTTACCCGTTTAAAAAACTCTTTGCAGAAATAGGTGATGACCAAAACATAATTCAAAGTTTGTCCACATTTTCTTCACACATAAAAAATATTAAAAACATTCTGGACAATGCTGACTCTGATACATTTATTCTTATCGATGAAATTGCAGCAGGAACAGATCCCAAAGAAGGAGCTTCTCTGGCAAGAGCTGTCATGGAAAAATTTGTTGAAAAAGGAGCATTTTCTCTCATTTCAACACATTTCAACGAACTAAAATCGTTACCATTTAACAATGAAGCTTTTCAAAATGCTTCAGTTGATTTTGATTCGGAAACACTTATGCCAACATACAAGCTGAGAATAGGAGTTCCCGGGTCATCAAATGCATTTGCAATTGCCAGAAACTTTGGAATAGAACAAAACATAATAAATAATGCAGAAAATTATTACAGTTCACAGATTACGGAAGAGTCAAAAATTCTCGGTTCTTTACAAGAAAAATATACAGAACTGAACAGACTCACACAGGAAGCCCAAGAGCTCAAAACAAAGTCCGAAGAAAAATACAAAGAATATAACGAACTTTTTGAACAATTGAATTCGCAAAAAAGAAAAACAATCAAAGACTTCAAACGCAGACACGAAGATAATCTGCAAGAAGCAAAAGCTCAAATAAAGAAAGTTCTCGAAAACTTAAATCATAACAAAACAAAAGAAAATGCAATAAAGTCATACAAAAAGCTTTCACAAAAAGGGGCAAAAGCAGCCCAGAATTATGCAAATGAGCTTGAAGAAGTTGATGTTAAATATACAGAGCTGACAAATGAAGATATAAAAATCGGAGCAAAAGCAATAATAAAAGGACTTGACCAAGATGTAACAATAGAGACTCTGCCTGACAAAAACGGCAATTTACAAGTTCTTGTCGGCCAGCTCAAAACAAATGTGAACATTAAAAAATTGGCAAAAAACCTAAAAAGGCAAAAAGACATTATTAAAAAGAAAATCAATCTTAAGACAAGCAGATTTATTGCTGAAAGGGTAAGCATGTCACCGAAACTTGATTTAAGAGGATTCAGAATAGATGAAGCGTTGTCAGAGCTGGATTCATACCTTGATAAAGCAAGCATGGTGAACTTATCGCCCTTAGAAATTATACACGGTCATGGAACAGGTCAGCTCAGGCAAGCAGTAAGAAGCTATCTTTCAGACTCTCCTTATGTTGCAAAATTCAGACAGGGCGAAGACTCTGAAGGCGGAAACGGGGTAACAATAGTAGACATAAATTGATTTCAAAAAAAAATAAAAAAAGGTGTTTACAAGAAAAATTGTTTTGTTATAATAATTTTACGGGGTTAAGTTAAGACCTCTGAGTTATTCCTCGGTAGCTCAATGGCAGAGCATTCGGCTGTTAACCGAAGGGTTGTAGGTTCGAGTCCCACCCGAGGAGCCATTTTAAAAGAAGACATCGCAAGATGTCTTTTTTTATGCTTAATTTATGTTTGGGACTCGAAGAGCCATTTTTGTTTTTTGTCCTAGTCATTATAAAAATCTTTATACCCCTTACTTGCAACATGAAAGCTTATACCGGATTAAATTAATTAATTTTTCCTAAATATACTTTCAATTTTATTAAAAATAATGTATATTAAAATTGGCGGTGACGTCTCTTAACAGGTGAATTTTGTCCGGTATACGAAAGAGTCAAATGAAGCCCAGGTTATTAAAACAAAAGTCATAGCTGTGTCCAAAAATATTTACTTAGAAGCGACCTTTTGATTAGGTCGCTTTTTGCATGCAATTTTTTGCAAAATAGAAAGGAGAAAATCATGCAAAACACAAACTTAGAACAGATTAAAGACAAATTGTTCTCAACTGCATCATCATCTGAAAAGATGAACGAAGAAATCAGAAAAAGTATTAAAAAAATCAGAGAAGAAAAGTTCAGACGACTTCATCCGTCTATGTTCAATGATGGCTCAGAGGTGATTTCTAACGAGGTTTATCAAAAAATTTCCGAACTTGCTGACTTTATTGCAATCTACATACGTGAAGTTGGCAAAGAACAGGCAATACTTGATTTTCAAGTTGGATTGAATCTTTTAAATGACTACAAAACAAGCTCTCTGATTGAATCTAAAATCAAACTTGAAGAAGATTCTGACTTTGGCGAAAAAACTTATGCAGCATTGCTCGATGTTTTACAAAATTACCCCATAGAAATTTTGAAACATTACATCAAATTAGGTGCTGCCAATAATGCTATTTGGTCAACAAAGAATAATCAAAAAATCGATACGGATAAAAAAGTAGAAAATATTACATTAAAACTAAACGAAAGGATAAATTAAAATGGGAAAAACATTATATGGACATGTAACAAAAGAAAATGTTGAATACGAATGGAAAACAGAACCAGGCGCTTGCGAAGTATGTCAGGAGATGAACGGCAAAATTTATGACTCTGCAAATGATATCCCAGATAGACCACACCCGAATTGTAAATGCCACATAGAAATTCTCGAAAAAGATTCTGACGAGTTGATTTCTGACCCGATTGAAGCACATAGAGAAAAAATAAAGGATAAAAAAAGAAATGAACTTGAACTGGCAAAAATGTTGGGAGATGCAAAATCACTTGAACAGGAAATTGATGAATACATCAAAAGAGTGAACGAGCAAGACATAGAAATAGAAAGGCTTGAAAACGCTATTGATACATCAAAACTCGACTCCAAAGACAAGCAAAAAATATCAGATACTAAAGAAAAGATAGAATTTGCAAAGTACAAGGGTGACAAAGCGAAGCAGGAGATTTCTATATTGAAAGGGAAAATTACTACGACTGAAACGATTGCAGAAATGTCAAAAATTCAATATGAACTTCAAAAATTAAGACAATACACAGAAAATATGATTACAGAAGCTAAACTAAAAATATTTACTCTAGGTATAGATGTTATTGGTTCAATAAATCAAGCTGATGCCGCAGCTTTATGGAATATTTCAGTTGATGGACTACAATACGAGAATAAATATATTAAAGAAAATGGTAAATTATACAATACAGTCGGTGATTTAAAAAATTACAGACTTGAAAAAACAGTTCAGGATAAAATACAAAAACAAATGGGTGTTAGTGATAGCAGAGGAATCGTTTTTCATAAAAATAGTTCGTTATCTAAAGCTATACAAAATTCAGATGAATTAAGAAAATTTATTACTGATAACAAAAATACCTTAATCAAAAGTGGAACATTAGAAAATAAATCAATAAGTTTTAACAGAGGTAATTTAAAGAATGCATTACACAATGTCGATGTTATAGAGACTTATGTTGACTCACAAGGGTATTTGCATACAAAAATCCTTGATACTTATGACTATAATCCCAATGAAAAAGATTGGAAAGTTCAAACAGCACGAGAAATGCAAGAAAAAAATAAAATTCAAACTTATTATACAATCACAGAAATAGTTATTCCTAAAAATGTTTGGATAAATTATTAAGCATTAATTACAAATAGGGTTTATGAAAATAGACCCTATTTGTTATAATAAATTTATGCAAAAAGTATTATTCATTTTATTAAACTTGATTTTATCAATGAATCTACCAATTTGGATTATTTTAAATTGGAATGGAATCTTCAATGTTGGAGATTCCGTAGATATAATGGCTTATACAGGAATAGCTTATATTTTATTCTCATTTTTTTATGCAGTTTTTAAACTGGAAATATTTTCATTATTCGTGAAATATTCTCAATTTTTCAAATTCACTTCAAAATTTTTGAATGATATAAAGCTTAATAAAAAATTACGGAATATTGTTTTAATATTAGTCTTTATAGTTGATATGTTGTTTTTGCTCTTAACTTATTTTTCTTTTAAAAATCAAGGTTGGAGCATAAAAGCTTTGCCGTTTATTTATCTTTTTTCTTTAGGCGGTGTTTTTATAAGTTATATATCCTTTTTAACTGAACATTGGCTTAAAAATAGGTTTAATGAAAAATATAAATAATGAACAATCAAATGAAAAAACTTGAATACTTTTTATTTATATGCCTAAACCTTTTTTTCAGTATGGGCGGTTTAATGTTAATCGTAATCATGTATTTGGGATATTTATCATCAAAATACATTTCTAATGTTGATATAGCTCTTTCTGAAAACTACACACCATTTATCATGTGGGGTATTCTATTTTATTTAGTTTATATAATATCTAAACTAATTTTATTTCCTGTTTTGTATTCAATGAAAAAAACTTTTCCTTATATTCATGAGTTTTTTGAAAAGCTTGTGACTATTCCAAAAAGAAAAGATATAGTGTTATTAAACGCATTATTTTTGGATTCAATATTTATCATAGCAAATATATTATACACAATTTTTTGTGAGCCACAATCTCGGATTTTATCAACAGTCAAAATAAATATTAGTCTGTATTTTGTTTTTGGTTGCGGAGTTATTTTGCCATATTTAGTTATGTTTGTTTGGCTAAAGCTAATTAAGCATATAAAAAAGCATTAGTAGGATATACTTTCAGGCTGTTTTTTTATAGAATGACTTATACCTATTATTAAATCTCCCATTTTCTCGAAGTATGTAACACTCTCAATATGTAAATTGTGTTTTCTCTCACTTGATAAGGCAAAATATAAGGATATTTTGAAATAATAAACTCTCTTGTTCTCAATATTCTTCCTGGTCTTCCGATTGCAGGATTAAGGGCTAAAATTGTTTCAACCTGTGCAACTATATGAGAAACAAGCTTTTTAGCTGTTTCTTCATTGTTTGCACAGATATATTCTCTGATTGCTCTTAAATCTTCTAGTGAACTCTCAGAAAATCTTACTTCCACTATTCAATGCCCCATTCTTTTTTTACATCATCAATTGAAACATGTTTACCGTTGTCAATGTCTTTTATGCCTTTTTGAATAGCACTAATTTGCCAAGACTCAAGGTCAAGATATTTTTCAATAGCTTCAATAGCTAAAAAGGCTTTTGTCCTGCCTGTTGCTTTAGCTAGTTCTTCAAGTTTCTCTTTTGTGCTTTTGGGTATTCTTAATGAGAATTGTTCTGATGACATATTTTCTCCTTTGTATTACTTTGTATTACATTGTAACACATTAAGATACACGTCTCAATATCATCTACAAAAACTTAAACAATTTTAACTGACTTCCTGTATTTATTACAGTATCTTCTGAAACAGCTCCTTGCAGATTATTTATCCAGTCTCTTTTTTCAAGTTTTTGTTTAAAATCAACCAAAAAGAAAAATGGGGTATAAAGTATTTATTTTATATCAATTCTTGTGTACTATTTGAGTATTTTTAATATTCCTAATAGTTGTTTTAACCTTGATACTGTATAATTTTTGATTACTGTATTTATCTCGTTTATCAAATTTTGTTTATCGAATGTTGCATTAAATGTATAGAAATAACTCACATCCTCATTGTAGAAATTTGACAACTCTAATAAAAAATCTTCTGTTAATGGACTACTTCCTCTTTCAAGTCGACTTATTCTTTCTTTGCTGCATTGTAACTGTTCAGCGAGGTATTCTTGAGAATGCCCCTTAGATTTTCTAAGTGTTTTAACTTTTTCACCTATCAGTTTTCTTAATGTTTTATTGTCCATAATAAGATTATGGATTCTGGTATAAGCCAATGCCACAACCTATCGGTTGTACAAAAGTAGGACGTAGCCGTTGATTAAGAGTCCAAATGCAAATATAAGTTAAAATATTCTTTAATAAACGTTCAATTTTATTTTTAAACAAATAGGTTATATAATGTATTAATTCAAGACTTTTTTCTTGCCAAAGAAGCCAACAAATCTAAAACTATCTTTTTATCAACATCATCTAGTTTCTTGAAATATTTATTAATTTCACTTGAAAATTGCTCATTGTGGTATTTGTGGCTTTCATCATCAGTCATAAACAAATAGTAATATGGAATATTTTCAACTTTTGCAATTTTTTCAATCGTATCAAAACGTGATGAATGTTTTGCTGTTTCAATGCACCATAAAGTCTTCATCGTAATGTTGGCAAATTCTGCGTAGTCTTCTTGAGATAGACCGCGTTGTTGTCTTAAATGCCTTACTCTCTTACCTAAAATATTCGCCAAATCGCCCATAAATTAAATAATACAGACACAATCACCTCATTACCATTGAATCATTTTACTAATACACATGTACAATTTAGCGAATTGGTGTTATCATGTTGACAATAATCAGCGTAATAGGTCTAGTTTTGACATGAAAACAGACAAAATAAATACTTTTATAATTGGTTGCATTATGTTTTTATTTGTATTTTTTTCTTTATTGCAACAACCGACATTTTCATACAATCATATAGGGATAAATCAGAATTATATTGTGCATCCTCAAATAGTTAGTGTAGTTGACGGCGACACAATAAAAATCAGATTGAAAGAAAAAGATACAGGAGTCCGTTTAACCGGCATTGACTGCTACGAAACATCAGTAAATAAACACATCAAATATCAACGAAATAAGGGGCTTTCAGATGAGCAGATAATAGAAAAAGGGCTAATGGCTAAACAAGAGCTTATAAAAATTTTGCAAAGCCATAAAAATATCTATCTTGAAATTACCGGAGTTGACCATTATAGCAGACTTGTAGGTATTTTTTACTATAAAGATAATAACGGGAATTATATTAGTATAAATAATGAAATGATGAACACAGGATATTGTCCGGAGTACATATATAAAAGAAAGTAATTGAATGTTAAATGATTTCCTGCAAGAAATTTATAAAACGCTTCTATTTATAAAACGTTTTTCAAAAGATAATCCAGATTTATCAAAAACTCTTATTCTCACACATTATACAAAAGTGAATAAGTATGGATATAGGAAAATCGTACCAAATCAAAATGATTTAATTTCTATGGATAAATTAATATCTCAAAGACTGGATGATACATTCAAATTTTTCAATTGGTATAATGAAGATATAAAAGCTGCAAATATAAAATTACGAAAATACATACTAAAATATATAGAAAAAAGAGAAAAGTTAAGTAATCAATCCCAAATAGATGATTTGAACAGATTTTTAATAAAATATATTGACAATTATCTTAAAAATGAGGATAACTTTAATAAATTTATGGAAGAAAAAAAGCCTTGATAGATTGAGCAAAGCTTTTATCCAACAACCGGCTTTAAATTACCATATTCTTTATTGACGCTTTTGAATAAAGTGGTAAAATTAATTTGTTACTATTCCGGGATCGTCTAACGGCAGGACAGGTGACTCTGGATCATCTAATCGTGGTTCGAATCCATGTCCCGGAGCCAATAAAAAAGACACCTTATACAGGTGTCTTTTTTATTTATAAATTTTACATAATTTTTTCCAAACCATAAATAAATTCATTATGTTCAGCTATATATTTTACAGCAAGTTTCACACCCGCCATATAACACTGCCTGTCCATAGAATCATGTCTGATTGTCAAAATCTGTCCTGAGGCACCAAAAATGACCTCTTGAGATGCAATATATCCCGGCATTCTAACCGAATGAATACGAATATCTGAATAGGATTTACCTCCTCTGGCACCTTCAATTGTTTCTGTTTCTTCACAGTTTCCTGTTTCAAAGGACATAGTGCCTGATTCTGACATCATAAGAGCCGTTTTTATCGCCGTACCGGAAGGTGCATCTTTCTTTTGGTTGTGATGAAGTTCAACGATTTCAGCATTGTCAAAATACTTTGCCGCTTGTTTAGCAAACATCATCATTAAAATAGCACCTGTCGAAAAATTAGGAGCAATAAGACATCCCAGACCTTTAGCCTGTGAAAGTGCATTCAATTCTTCTATTTGTTCATCAGAAAGACCTGTTGTTCCTATTACAGGTCTTACCCCATTTTCCAAACAAATTTTGGCATTCTCAAAAACATATTTTGGCTGTGTAAAATCAACAATCACATCCGGATTGTGCATTAATATGGCTGATTTCAAATCTCCCATGATGCGAACTTCGCGTTTAGCACAAACTTCTGAATCAATTTGATTTATATCAACAGCACAAACAAGTTCAAGCTCATTATCAGAACATACAGCCTTTATGACCTCCTGTCCCATTTTTCCCATTGCACCTACAACACCAACCCTTATCATAATACACCTCTCTTATTTTACCTATAATTCTATTTTATTTTAGCAAACTAATATAAATTTTTATATTACCCGCAAAAATATGATAATATAAATATATGGAATACGCCTATCTACAAAAGAATATTGAGAAAAGAACAGAAGAAGATTCAAAACAATTTAACTCACAAAATTTAAATCTACTGCTCGACTTTTTCAAACAGAATGCAAAAAATGTCTGTCTTATAGAGGGAGCCCCGGGTTCCTTTAAAACCGCTTTATTTAACAAAGCTTCAGATTATTTTTCAGACAATGTTCTGATTTTCAAATTCAAATGTTTTGAAGGGACAACACTTGATGATATATTCCTTTCTTTTTTCGAAGATTTAAAAAAATATGCACAACAAAAAAAAGTCAGCTTCACAAAGATTGAAACGAATTCACTTTCACAAAGAATAAATAAATACTTAAATCACATAAACTTACCTTCCGTGATTGTATTAGACTCTCTTGAAAACATTTTTGACAAAAAAAATCAAACTGAAAAAGAAGAGATTTTGAATTTTATAGAACACCTTAATACTATGCAAAAGTTCAAAATTATTCTCATATCAAACTACTTTGATATGAAATATTTGGATTTAACATCTTATTCAAAAATCTTAATAGAACCATATACAAAACAACAGACACAGCAATATTTCGAAAAACTTAACATAAAAAATGACGAAACTTCTCTTGAAAAGTTCTATGAAATAACCAAAGGTTATCCTAATTATATTTATGTCACAGCAAACATTATCAGCACACTAAAAACAAATCTCGGAGCACTTGTTGAAGAATATGAAAAGAAAACACCGGGTTATGAAGATTTTATTCTTCAAAAATTAATTACTTTTGCACCCGAAAATGTAAAAAAATCTCTTTATATTCTCTCACTATTCAACGAAGGACTCACGTATAACTATCTTCAGGAATATGCTTTTTTCTCAAAAGAACAAGCTCTTTATATGTGTGAAAAAGGACTTCTGGCTAATGAATACGGATATGTTTACATAAAAGGATATGTAAAAAAATTCCTTCTAAACTTTATACCTCATTTTGAAAAAATGCGTATACACAAATATTGGAAAGAATTTTACGAAACACAGCTTCCATTAAAACCCAACAATCGTGTAATTCTTATATCAAGAAATACTATGAGAAACCAGATTGCATACCATTCATCTTTCTTAAATGATAAAATTCCTGAAAAACAAGACAAAACAGATATGTCTCTTATGGGATATCTGAATAGCAATCTTACTGCTTGGAATTTAAAAAATACAAATATAAAACAGGAAGAAAATGCCTCTAAACAAGAAAAAAAACGTCCACAAGCGCCAGAATCCATAAAAAATAAAAATGGTAAATTTGAAAAATATGAGCTGACAAAAGAAGAAATGGCTCTTCTAAGCTTCCCTATTGATATGAGGCAAAAAGAAGAAAAAATAGCGCGTGACAAATTTCATCGTGAAATGCTAAAAAAAGAAGAAGAAATTACAGAGAAAAAACAAAAACAAAAACTTGAAGACATAATATCTGCTGCTGACAGCCTTGAATCAGTACACAGTTTTGACTCAGCATATGGACTATATCTTACGGCTTTTGAATTAAAAGAAGATGAAAAATATACAAAATATTTACCTGATTTATTAAATAGACTTGCAGTTTGTGCCAAAAAGCTAAACAAAACAGTAGACTCGGTCGACTGGTACAATAAACTGACCGACTACTACACATCAAAAAACGATGAAGAAAAAGTAAACGAAACAAAACTTGAAATTGCACAAATCTACAAAGATTCTTATAAAATAAACCATGCACGTGTTATCTATGAAAACTTTATCAACAAAAAAGCAGCTGCTTCTGATTATATAATTGCCAGATCATATATATCATTGGCTGAAATAGAAGAAGACCTCACCAACACTGATAAAGCAGTTGAATATTATAAAAAAGCCTTTGCATTAGCCGATAATATAGAAGACAAAAATATATACACAGAAGCCTATTTCAAATATGCACTTATTCTAGATGACTTTAACCAAACAGATGCAGCTCTGGATTTTTACCAAAAATGCATAAGAAATAGTAATAAACCCAGCATCCCTTTATCTTCATCTTATACAAATATTGCTGAAATAATGAAAGAAGAAGGGCAGCTGAAAAGAGCATCTGACTATTATAAGCATGCACTAAGAACAGATCTGGCTCAATCAAATCACGAAGGAGTATACTATCTTTGTTTAAAACTAGCCCAAGTATATGAAGAACTAAAACCTTCAGAAGCATCTAACTGGCTTTTAAAATCACTTTCAGCAGCAAAAAGAACAAAAGAAAAAATATATATTACTAATGCATACATAGAACTAGGGGATTTATATACAAAAGAAAATTCTTACGAAAAAGCCTTGAAATCTTTTCTTCTGGCAAAAAAAAATATTCCTGATGACGAAAGCATAAACGAATACAAACATAATATTGAACTGAGAATCAAGGATATAAAAGACTTAATAAAACCCACTACATACGAAAAAATAGTCGGAGAAATAAACAAAAATGCACATTGAACAAAAGAATTTAATCCAAAAAGACTTAAACTTTCAAATAAAAAAGCTATTTGAAGAAAGAATGAATACATTTGAACAGCTTTTTAAAATATACAACAGCCACACTAACCTTGTGAGTAAAAATGATGAAAAAAATCTTTTTGAAAAACATATATATGATTCATTGTGCTTTATATTGTTTAAAAATAAATATAATATAAATAACAATATTAAACTTATGGACATAGGAACAGGCGGTGGATTTCCTTCCATTCCTTTATCAATAGCCTATCCTGAAATGGAAATATATCCTGTTGATTCGATAGCAAAAAAAATCGGATTCATTGAACTGGTACAAAAGGAACTTAGATTAGATAATTTGCAACCAATTTGTAAAAGAGTAGAAGAGCTTGACAGAGATTTTAAAGGTAGTTTTGATGTTGCAACTTCCAGGGCTGTGGCACCATTAAAGACACTGCTTGAATATGCAATTCCATTTGTAAAAAAGGGAGGATATTTTGTTGCCTTCAAAGCAAAAAATGCAGACGAAGAAATTGAAGAAGCCCAAAACGCAATGAAAATATTAAAAGCCCAAATTATAGAACGCATACCTTACAAGCTGCCAAATTTAGAAGAATATAAAAGAGAATTGCTTATAATAAAAAAGCTTGAAACAACACCTGTAATGTATCCCAGAAAATCAGGTCAGGCTAAGAAAAATCCATTATAAAAAATTTTTATTAACAATTCTTAACAAAATTCCTCAATTCATGCAATTATTTAACAAGTATATACTTTATATATGTAAGAGAGCAAAAAATTATTGAGGACAAAATGGGTATTCAAGTTCAAAAAACTGAATCTGGCTGGATAGTCAACAAAGGCGGAATATCTTTTTCTATTACCGACAACAACAAAAACGGTAAATATGATTCAGGTGACCTTTGCAAGGAATTATCCGGCAAAGGAAACACACTCTCAGCCGATGATTTAATAGAAGTTAAATATCAGATACTTCAACAAGGCGATGGTGCTACTCAATCAGAAATGACAGAATATTCAAGATATAAAGAAAGAAAAACTCAACAAGAAAAACTTCAACAACAACAGCAACAATATATGCAGCAATTTCAACCAAAACCAAAGAAAAAAGGTTTCTGGGGAACAGTTGGTCAAATTGCAACAACAGTTTTAAGCGGAGTCAGCGGATTTTTGGGAATGATGATTGGCTTCGGCGGAGGAGCAAATGCCTGGGCATTTAACAATACGGCTAATGATTGGGCTGTAAGAGGTTTTTCCGGATTCAGCAGCGGCATGCTCGACACAAGCACCA
The DNA here is from genome assembly GCA_018362895.1 of Clostridium sp. GTDB lineage: Bacteria > Cyanobacteriota > Vampirovibrionia > Gastranaerophilales > Gastranaerophilaceae > Limenecus. The sequence continues at coordinate 274,827 of JAHALR010000001.1, forward strand.
TGCTTGGCAGTGCCGGACTCGGTTCTTTCGGTCTGACAGGAGGAACAAACTTTAATGCAGGACTCGCTCAAGTAATCAGCGCAGCTCAAATGGAAAATGCACAAAGAACAGAACAAATGAACCAGATTCTCGAAGAACAAAAAGCAAAAGCTGAAGAAACAAAAGCTAAACAAGAAAAAGAAGCTAATGCTAAAGGAATAGAAAACTTATATGAATCTATCGGTGACAACGAAGATGAAAAAGTAATGGCCAAAGCTAATGTATCCAAATTAGAAGAAATTTATGACGTTGGCAAAGAAGATTACACAGACGAAGAAATCGAAACTGCAAAGAAAATCAAAAAATATCAACACGTACCGGTTGATCATATATCTGACAAAGGCGGAGAAAAAACAAAACTTGACCCCTCTGTTGCAGCAAAATTAAATGAAAAACTTGGAAAATACAAAAACGAAACAAATGAATCAAAACAACAGGATATTTTAACCCCTGAAAATTACAAAAAACTCAAATCATTACTTGCAAAGCAACAATTAACAGAAAAAGACATTGAAATAATCAAAACAATACTCAAAAAACCATTAGAAAATCAATAAAAAATAGCTGTTTAAAACAGCTATTTTTTTGTTTGTTGTAATTGAGATTGTTTTTGCTTAATATCCAAAGCTGCATTATGAGCCAAAAGATATATAGAACAAGTTTTGTAATTTTTTAAATACCAGGCGCATTTTTCTTGTGCACATACTATTTCTATTGAATTACCCGCACTCATCAACGGACATATCGGTATTAATGCCATAATATAAATTCTCCTTTTATTTAATTTTTAAGCGCCTCTGCTTGTTTGTATAAATTACAAGATTCACTACGTTTTTTTTCATAGTCTTTATATATTCTTGTTCTGTTTATTACTTCATCAAAATCAATCTGGTGAGCATCAAAGTCTGGTCCGTCCACGCAAGCAAACTTAACTTCTCCGCCTACCGTAACTCTGCAAGCACCGCACATTCCTGTACCATCTACCATAATCGGATTCATGCTTGCTTCTGTTTTGATTCCTTTATCGCGAGTCAACTCTGCAACAGCTCTCATCATTGGCATCGGACCAACCGCAATAGCATAATCGACTTTTTCTTTATTCATAATATCTTCAAGTACACCAGTAACAAAGCCCTTTGTACCCATAGAGCCATCATCAGTTGTCACATACAGCTCTGTACAAGCATTTTTCATTTTATCTTCCCAGAAGATAAGCTCTTTTGTTCTTGCACCCATAATCATATAAACTTTGTTTCCTGCATCTTTGAAAGCTTTTGCAATCAAATAACACGGTGCAGCACCATAACCACCGGCAAGACAAACAACTGTTCCATATTTTTCTATATGAGTAGGTTGTCCTAAAGGTCCTACTATATCAACAAGTTCGTCACCTTCTTCTAATTTAGCCAACTGTTTTGTTGTATACCCGACAGCCATAAATACTATTGTCAATTCACCTGATTTTCTGTCATAATCGGCAATTGTCAAAGGAATTCTTTCACCGTCTTCTGAAACTCTTAAAATGATAAACTGCCCAGCCTGTGCATTTTTGGTAATATATGGAGCATGAATAGTAAGTTCATACTGGTTTGGACATAATTCTATTTTTCTTAAAATTTTATAACCCATTTTTTAATCCCTATTAGTTTTCTAGTGTAATTTTATACCAAAAAGCGCAATGTTTTCAAGCGGTTAGTTTTTTAGAGCATCAGCTCCTGAAACTACCTCTGAAATTTCTTGTGTAATTGCTGCTTGACGAGCCTTATTATAGTCAATTGTCAGAACACGAATCATTTCATCAGCATTATTTGTTGCAGAAGACATAGCAGTCATTCTAGCTGCCAGTTCACTTGCAACAGCCTCTAACAATGCCTGATAAATAATATTAGTAATATACATAGGCACCATTTTTTGCAATATGCTTTGAGAATCAGGTTCAAACATCATTAAAGGATCAATACCTTTGCCGTTATCACTTTTTGCTCCCAACGCTTCTTCAACATCATCGACAGGTAAAATTTTCCAGTCTTCAACAAGATAAGACATCATATTCTTAAATCTTGTTGTCACAATTTCTATGCTGTCTATTGTACCGTCAACATATGCTTTCGCCATATCTTCTGCAATTACTATTGCATTAGCAGAACTTGGTTCTTGCGAAATTTTTGTATAGCTGTTTAAAATTTCAAAGCCTTCTGACTGAGCACGTCTTTTTAAAACAGTGTTACCTTTTAATCCCACAACGAAGAATTTTACATCAATGCCTTGCTGTCTGTATTCTTTTGCTCTTTTTATACTGTATCTTACAACATTTGCATTATAAGCACCTGCCAGCCCTTTATTAGAAGTAATGACAAGAATTCCTGCGGTTTTTACATCTCTTTTTTGCATTAAAGCAGGATAATTGTCAATAGCTCGTTCTATTTTTAACCCTGCCGAAGTAACATCAGAAGCTGAAGATAGAACCTTTACAAAAGCTGTCGCAAGGGCCTTAGTAAAAGGTCTTGCAGATTTTACTCTATTTTCTGACCTTTTTACTTTAGCAGCAGCAACCATTTTCATTGCTCGTGTAATTTTTTGTGTATTCTTAATACTTGAAATTCTATCTTTAATATCTAATAAATTTGGCATTATTTATCCTTTTTTAAAGCACTATGCAAAAAGTGAAGATTTGAAAGTTTCGAGATTTTCCTTGAGTATTTTCTTGTCTTCATCACTCAAAGGAGCACCGTCATTCAATCTTTGAGACAGTTCAGAAAGATTTGCATCTTGATATTCAAACCATTCTTTTTTAAACTGTGCAATTTTATTGTTAGGAATGTCATCAAGAAGTCCTTCATTTGCAGCAAAAAGTATGCTTACTTGTTTTGCTACACTTAAAGGTGAATATTGAGGCTGTTTTAAAACTTCTGTAAGTTTTTGACCTCTTCTTAACTGATCTTGTGTCGCTTTATCCAAATCAGAAGCAAATTGAGCGAAAGCTTCAAGTTCTCTAAACTGAGCCAAATCAAGTCTCAATTTACCGCCGACCTGTTTTGTTGCTTTAGTCTGAGCCGCACCGCCTACACGTGAAACAGAAATACCTGCGTTAATAGCCGGTCGTATACCGGAGTTAAACAGACCTGTTTCAAGGAATATCTGACCGTCTGTAATAGAAATTACGTTAGTCGGAATATAAGCAGAAACGTCACCCGCCTGTGTTTCAATGATAGGCAAAGCTGTAATAGAACCACCACCTAGTTTATCATTTAACTTACAAGCTCTTTCCAAAAGTCTTGAATGAAGATAGAATACATCACCGGGATATGCTTCACGTCCAGGCGGTCTTCTCAAAAGCAAACTCATAGCACGATAAGCCTGTGCATGTTTTGTCAAATCATCATAAACAATCAAAACATGTTTGCCTTGCTCCATAAATTCTTCAGCAATTGCAACACCTGCAAACGGAGCAATAAACTGCAATGGAGCAGACTCATCAGCAGTTGCTGAAACTATGATAGTATAATCCATAGCACCAAAATCTTCTAATTTCTTAGCAAGTTGGGCAACAGTAGATGTTTTTTGACCTATTGCAACATAAACACAAATTACATCCTGACCTTTCTGGTTAATGATTGTATCAATAGCAATAGCGGTTTTACCGGTTTGTCTGTCACCAATAATCAACTCTCTTTGTCCTCTTCCGATAGGAGTCAAAGCATCTATCGCAGTCAAACCTGTTTGCAATGGCTGATGAACAGATTTTCTTGAAACAATCCCCGGAGCAACACGCTCAACAGGTCTAGTTTTTTCATAGTGAATATCACCTTTGCCATCAACAGGCTTGCCGGTTGGGTTGACTATTCTTCCGATAAGACCGTCTCCAACCGGAACAGAAGCGATTCTGCCGGTAGTTTTTACAGTCATACCTTCCTTGATATGCTGATATTCACCAAGAATAACAACACCAACATTATCTTCTTCAAGGTTCAACGTAATACCAAGGGTACCTTTCCCGTCTTCAAACTCAACAAGTTCGTTAGACATTGCATTACGCAACCCGTATACACGTGCGATGCCGTCACCGACTTCCAACACAGAGCCGATATTTGAAACTTCCATTTCGGAATTGTAGTTTTCAATTTTGGCTTTGATGATTGAAGTAATTTCATCAGGTCTGATTGCTGCCATTTTACTTTCCTTTTATTTTCCGTTAATTACCTAACATTTTCTTAAAACCCTGCAATTTCGAAGCCATAGAGCCGTCAATTGTTTTATCATTAATTTTTAAAATTAGTCCCGCAATGATATCAGGGTTAACTTCAAAAACAAACTTCACCGACTTATGAAGTTTGCTTTCAAGTTTTTCTTTCAATCTTGATACTGAGTCAGCATCCATTTCAACCGCAGAAACAACACCGACTTTCAAGATATTTTTTGCCTCATCCATTTCTTCTTCAAAACAATAAAGTATAACAGGAAGTAGGTTAATTTTATTTTTCTCAATCAAGATATATAGCAAATTCAAAGTATCTTCTTTGAGTCTGCCCTCAAATATAGACTTTAACAAATCTTTTTTTTCTTCAGCAGGAATAACCGGATGAGAAAGAAATTCCTTAAAATTTTTCAAATTGTCAGAATCATTCAACAGTTCAACAACATTAATCAGTTCAGAATAAACTTCATCAAGTTCATTTTTATTTTTGGCTAACTCAAGCAAAGCCTCAGAGTATCTCTTTGCTAAAGGAATTAATTTGTTATCAATATTTTTGCTGCACTGTGTCATTTCTGTATATCCTACACGCTACACGTCTAATTTATCTAAACTGTTGATAAAATCATTGATATATCTTTTATGAAGCTCTTTATCCTTATCAAGTGCTGATTTTATCTGTCTTTGAGCAACTTCAATTGATGAAGAGGAAACATTTTTCAAAAGTTCTGCCTGCACGTGGTTTTCTTCTGAATGCACCTGTTTTTCAATGTTTCTTTTTATTGTTTTAACAGTTTTGTCCAAATCTTGTCTGGTTTTAGCTTCAAAGGCTTTTGCAGTTTCTTCTGCCTTTTTCACAATTTCATCAAGTTCATCATTGATGTTTTTCAAAGAATCAGAAACTTTTTCAAACTCTTTTTTGGCTTCTTCCTTTAAAGAATCAGAATCTTCAACAGTTTTTTGAATCGAAGCTCTGTAATCTTCCAGCTTTTTCGGCACTTTAAGAAAATAAATCACTGCACCGAAAAATGCAATCATTATTGCAAAGTTGATAACATTTGAATGTAATATGTTTGCATAACTGAAATCAAACATTTTTCTTCATAACCTCTTCAATCTCACTCTCACATAACGGCTCAAAAGAGATACCAATACCCATTAACTTTGTTGTCAAATTATTTGCCAAATCAGCCACATCATGTTTCATATTACGGATAGTTTCTTCTTTTTGGTTTGCGAGAGATTGTTTTTGTTCACTAAAGTATGAACCTGCACTGTTTTTAGCATCATTCAAAACCTTAGCTTTTTCTTCTTTCAAAGAATCCGCTTTAGAAGCAACTATATCTCTGGATTTTCTTTGTGCATCAGCTATTTTATGTTTTTTGTCTTCAACAAGTGCAGTAGCGTTCTGCTTATGCAAATCAGCTTCATTTTTATTAGCCTTAATATAATCTGCTCTTTTCTCCATAATAGCCAGAACAGGTTTATATAGAATAGCATTCATTATAAAAATGAAAACAATAAAACTGAGTGCTGATATTAAAAATGTTGCATTAAATTCCATAATTATAGTTCTTCTATCTGATATCTTTTACCAATTATTTTACTGCAAGCAACTGCAAAGCAATGAACAATGCATAGATAGCACAAGCTTCTGCAAGACCTGCACCGATAATGAAGTAAATCAAAGCTTTACCAGAAATCTCAGGTTGTCTTGAAATTGCATCCAGAAGACCTTTAGTTGCAATACCCAAACCAATTCCGGCACCAATTGCACCAAATCCGATAGAAAGGCCTGCACCGAGCTTTGCCATTGATAAAACTTCTACTGCTGAAGCTGCTACTTGTTCTACTGCCATAATTTTCTCCTTTTTTATACTAATTTATCGTTTTATTTTTTATTTAATGCTCTTCTTCCTGAACAGCTATCGCTATATACGCCGTTGAAAGAAGCATAAAGACCAAAGCCTGGACAAATGCCACAAACACCTCAAACAGCATAAATGGCAAAGGTAACAGATAAGCAAATATACCGACAAAAGTCACAACCAGCAACTCACCTGCCAATATATTCGCAAAAAGTCGGAGTGCGAGTGAAAAAGGCCTAATAACCATTTCCAAAAGTTCAATCAGTGCCATTATAATTCCTACAAGACTGAATTCATGAAGGAAATATTTAGGACCTTTTACCTTAACGCCTTGATATACATAATAAATCAATACCATTACAGCCATTGCTGCTGTCATATTGATATCATTTGTAGGCGAAGCAAGTTCACCTGTTTTGAGATGATACAATCTCCAAGGTAATTGACCTATCAAATTTGCTGTCAAAATAAACAAAAACAGTGTAGCAAGAAGCGGAATATGTTTTCTTCCCTTCTGACCTATCATTGAATCAGTCAAGCCAACAAATGCACCTAATATACCTTCTGCAACTGTCTGAAGTTTTGTGGGAATTACAGACATTTTTCTTGTACACAAAAAAGCGAATACAATAAGAATCCCCATTGTAATCCACATTGTGACTATGGTATCAACATTTACACTAAAATGACCTAGCTGGGCAATCCAATGTCCTTCTGACATTTTCTCTATCCTCTATAATAATAACCGAACCTTAACGGTTCATTTGTAATATATCACTATTGTGTAAAAAACACAAATATATGTATAACTAAAATGTTAATACAAAAAAGAAAAGAAACATACGATATATAGATGAAAAAACAACAAAAAAGACCCGATTTTGTCAGGTCTTTTTATTTAAAATTTATACGGTTTCAATTATATAGCTCTTTGAACTTTACCTGCTCTGATGCAAGAAGTGCAAACATTAATTCTTTTTACTGTGCCGTTTTGATTAACTTTAACAGATTGCAAATTCGGCTCTTGTCTGTGCACATTCTGTTTATGTGAAAAAGAAATTTTAGCTGCTTTAATTGCTTTTTTACCGCATACGTCACATTGTTTAGACATAGTGTATCCTTTCGATAAGTTGTTCGTTATTTTAGATTACTGTAAAAATATTTTAATATCAAGTCCGAAAACGCAAAGCTTAAAGTATTTTTACTTAATCAAGTCTATCATATCCTTAACAGCTTTTTCCAAGCCGTCAAATACAGCTCTGGCAATAATATTATGCCCTATGTTCAATTCTAAAAGCCCGTTGATTTCTTTCATTCTATGTACATTCTCATATGTAAGTCCATGACCTGCATTAACCTTTAATCCCAAATTTTGTGCAAGTTCCGCTGCTATTTTGAGATTATTCAATTCATAATCTTCTGAATTTGTACCATAAGCTTCTGAATATTTGCCGGTATGAAGCTCTATAAATTGTGCACCTGTTTTATATGCTGCCTCAACTTGATTTTTATCCGCATCTATAAACAAACTGACAATTATTCCTGCATCTTTAAGAGGTTTTACAAAGTCACGAATTTTTTCAAATTGTCCTGCAACATCTAAACCGCCCTCTGTTGTAACTTCCTGTCTTTTTTCGGGAACAAGACAGCAATTTGACGGAAGCACCTCAAGAGCAATTTTTTGCATTTCATCTGTCACTGCCATTTCAAGGTTCAAACGTGTTTTCAATATATGTTTCAATTCAGAAACATCATTATCTTTAGTATGACGTCTGTCCTCTCTTAAATGAACTGTTATACCATCAGCACCTGCTTTTTCACATAAAAGAGCAGCCTGAATTAAGTTTGGCTCCAATCCGCCTCTTGCATTTCTTAATGTAGCGATATGATCAATATTTACGCCTAATAACATATTTTTTCCTCTGTGTTCTTTTTAACACGCCAAGTATAGCGCAAAATCCACTTTAAATTAAGGCTTTTTTATAAAGATAATATAAAGTTTTAACTAACAGCCAGTTTATCAGCCAGAGGAGCCACGACCCTTGCATTTAAAGTACTATCTGCCTGTTTTATGTTATGCGCAATCCTATCGAGCTCTTCAGACCACAGCGCATTTTCCTTAATATACTCATTCGCATCTTTCTCAGTACCATCCAATTGAAGCCTGATTATTTTCTCCAGCATTTTATTTGCAGCAGGTGTAACCTTTTCAAAATTCACTGTCATAATTCCTTCGTCATTAACACTGACAGCACCTTCTTTAATAAAGAAATTGTTCTGCATTATGTTTCTAAGTCTGTGAGCATTGCTAAAGTCAGGTCCTTTTTGAACGTATGCACTAAAATAAGAAACAAGTATTTTTTTTTGCTGCTCAGGAGTATAAAAGCCTTTTTTTGTAAGCACATCCAGCATAACAATTGCCCCCATATCAGCTTTATTTTCTTCAATTGTATTTTTGTAAATACCAAGTTTTTCAGTTCCGTTTTTCGGTCCTAGTGAGTGAACATTTTCATGCAAAATTGTAAAATCGTGCAAAGCCTGAGTATCGAAATATTTATGCTGGCTTTTGTCAAGAACGGCATCAAGCTTTTTGGCAATATTATCTGCATATTTAGACTCTCGCATCTGAATATGATAAACATTGCGTTTTCCCCCGCCTGTCATAACAGAAAGCTTGTCATTGTTCGGCAAATTTGAAGCAAGTGAAATACCTCCTCTATATGCACCTTTCTGCCCGGTTACATCAACCATGTCAACATCTACCATTGTTTGTTTATTATCTTTTTGGGTAATGTTTTGTTCATATTCATCCTTAAATGGCATATTATCTGCCATAAGAGGCATATATTCCTTTATTTTCAACAAATAGTCCGTACCCTTCTTGTTTACTATGCCTACCCGAACGCCAATAGTGTCCTTTGCATATGGAGTTATACCGTATTTTTTAAGCATTGAAGAAAGCTTTTTATTTTTATTTACAGAAGGTGTCATTTTGTCATCATACGATTCTCTTGAGATTGTAAATTCCAAAGGAGTGTGCTGAAGCTTTGCCCATTTTTTATCAGCAAGAGCATCCATATATGGGTTGTTACCCAATAAAGCATTAGCCTGCAAAATTAAATAACGGTTAAAATCATCATTTGAAGAGCTAAGAGCAGCGAGCTCAAGTTCTGTTGCTGCGTTAAGAAACTGATTTTTAAAATAATCTGTATAATCAATTGCTTTAAGCTCTTCTCCGTCTCTTTCTACCATTGTTCTTTGGTTCAATATCTTTTTCACCTCTGATATTTTATTCTTTTGTATCATAGAAATAAGAATATTATGAAACTCATCTTCTTTTAAATCTTCTGGATAAAAACCGCACTGAGGCTTAGATTCAATACCTTGTACAATGTTGACACTTTCACCTTCGATATCTTTTGCATTAATCCCCTTTTGGGCATTAAACAATTCAAGAGCAAGTCTTGCCGCCTTATTGTCTTTCAGTGATTGTTCTTCCAAATAATTTTTAACAGCCATATTATGGGGATTATCTTGTATCAAGTAGACTTCATCCAGTATTCTTGCTGCCTTTACAAGATGTTTAAGAGCTGTTTTATCTCCATTTGAAAGATTTTTATAAGCCGCATTATTTTCATCTATAAGAGTATATTTTGCAAAATGAGAAGGTGACGTTCTTTTTTCTAACTCATTTATGCTAAGGTTTATATTGAAATTTTTATTGTCTGATACAGAAGAGCCCTTGAAATTTAAAGTTGCCATATATTTATTGACATATGCAATAGTGTTTAGCTGATTATACAAAACATGTGAATTTGATGAAGACTGCCCATTGACTGAAGATCCATTTTGAACAATATTTTTAGTATAATTAGAAGCAGTATTTACCTTATATATTTTATTAATTTTCATCTCTTCTCCATATCAACCTGTTGAATGCTATAAAACACTAATAAAATTTTTTTTGACAGTCATGTAAAAACATAGTTTGCATTTTATACAAAACTTAATTATCACATTTGTGATATTATTGTGATTGTATGGTAAAGAAATTCAGAGATTTATGGAAAAAGATGTATCAATAATAATTGTTAATTATAAAACCAAAGATTTAACAATTGACTGTTTAAAAAGTATTTATGAAAAAACAAATGATTTGAATTTTGATGTTTTTGTTATTGATAACAATTCACAAGACGGATCGGTTGAGGCAATCAGAGCCGAATTTCCTCAAATAAATTTAATAGAAAACAGTAAAAATGCAGGATTTGGCTCTGCGAATAATATTGGCATACGACAATCTAATGCAAAATATGTTTTTCTTCTAAACAGTGACACCATATTAATAAATAACGCCATAAAAATTCTTTTCGATTTTATGCAGGAAAACCCAGACATTGGAGCATGTGGCGGCAACTTATACGACAAAGATATGAAGAATATTCATTCATATGGAACTTTTCTTACACTAAAAAGACAAATTTTGAAAACTTTTTTCTTAAAACCTTTCTTTCCAAAAGAACGTAACGCGATAAACGACAAAGGAAGAAATGAAAAAAATCTCAAAAAACAGGTTGAATTTATAACTGGTGCTGATTTGATGATTAGAAAAGAAGCACTTGATAAAGCAGGTCTGTTTGATGAAAGAATTTTTATGTATTCTGAAGAATCAGAACTTCAATATAGAATAACAAAAGCCGGATATAAAATTTTTATTAACCCGGACGCTAAAATTATACATCTTCATGATCAATCACCAAAATCTGATACTATGTATTTTGAGTTTTTGAAAAGCAAATACCTCATGCTCAAATTTTGTTACGGTACACAAAAAAATTTAACATTAATAAAACTTTTAATACTTTTAAGTAATTGGCACAAAATAATAAAACACAAAAAGAGCATTATTAAATTATTTGATTTTATATTAAACGACAATCTGGAGAAAAAAAATGTTTAATTTTCTAGCAGTATTTGTCGGAGGAGGGCTTGGAGCAAGCCTCAGATATATAGTTACGTTAATATCAAACAAGCTGTTTGGATTTGCTCACGCAGGCACACTCACTGCTAATATAGCAGGATGCCTTCTCATTGGTTATATTTTCGGTATTACAATGCAAAAATCAGATTTTTTTCCACCCCAAGTCAAGTTATTTTTGACTGTTGGATTTCTTGGCGGGCTTACTACTTTCAGCACCTTCAGCAATGAATCATTTTGTCTTTTAAAAGACGGAAAAATCGTTCATTGTGCAGTTTATATGTTTTTGAGTTTAGTTTTAGGACTTGCGGCAACATTTGCCGGATATATGATAGCAAAATAAAAAAGATAAAAAAGGCTCCCGGAGAAAGTCGGCAGCCGTCACCAAAGGTGAATTATGGTATTGGTCTAAATACTGCAATTCTTAGAAGATTACTTCATAAGAAAGTCCTTTTACAGTAGTTATCAATTAATTGTTTGTCTTGACTAACACATATTATTGTAAGCCCGACCTAACTTTTTGTCAAGTTTAAGTTTATACTTTTATTTAACCTACCCGGCTATAAGAATATTTATTGTTTTCAAATAAGCTTTCTAATGTATATACAAGTTTGAAGATGGGGAGAAAGTGAAAAAAGTTCTAATAGGATTTTTAATATATTGTTTAGCTTTTTCCTCTGTTTATGCAAAAACAGCAAAACAAAAAGAGCATGACAAAGAAAAAGAACTTCAGCAAAAACAAATTTCCCCTCCAGGTCAGAGCGATGATATGATTTGGGATTACAGAAGTGATAAATTTCTCGAATCATTAAAAAGCGGACACGGAATCTATGATGATAAAACCCAGAAAGAGCTCGATAAAGAAATAATGCAAGGGCTGGATATAAACCTTCTTCCTGTTGATCTTGAATGCTGTATAAAAATCGCAATGGAAAACAACTATGATGTAAAAATCTCAGGCACAAAACAAGAAGAATCAAAATGGACTTACAGAAATTCAATGACAGAATTGCTTCCTGATTTTTATTACAGATATCAAATTCAAGCTCTACATGGTGAATTCCTTGTTGGTGACATATTGCCAAGAGTGATAGATACAAATCCTATTTACAGTGGAATAATGCTGAACTACCCGCTTGTAGGAAATGGCAGCCCTCTTTTTGATATAGCAAGCGACAGAAATTTGTACAAAGCAGCAAAACACAATTTTAAATATACACAAAGTGAACTGCTTTTGAACACAACATTATACTACTATGACCTGCTTGAAGCAAAGCTCAACATAGAAGTACTCATTTCTAATCTGCGAGACAGAACAGAGCAATTAAAGCTCATGCAGGCACGTTATCACATAGGAATAGGAACAAAATATGACATTTTAAGGGCAGAAGCTCAATACGCAGATGCAAAACAACAACTAATCGGTGCATTAAATACTTTAAGACTAAAACAAGCACGACTGGCAAATATTATGGGTATTGAGGTAACAACAACCCTTTATCCTTTTGAACACGGTGTACAACCACGAGAACTAATACACAATAAAAATAATATTGAGGGGCTTTACAATATGGCACTCCAAGCAAGAGAAGATGTATTGTCTAAAAGAGCACAAATCAGATCTTTAACCATACTAAAAAATAAAAATTATACAGATTTTGCCCCAAATATCAGTCTCAGTTATGAATTTGCAAGAGTCGGCACTACAAACCCAGGCAGTCTTCGCCCAAATCATACTTGGAGCTTAAACGTTCAGGTTCCTCTTGGTAAAAGACTCGGACTTGGAACCATTACCCAAAAGAACGTTGATCTTGCAAAGCTAAAAACAGCACGATATGAACTTACAAACCTTGAAAGAGATATTAAAGAGAATATAGTGTCATCATATTACAGCTCAAGAACAGCTCTTGAAAAAATTGAAGCCAATAAAAAACAGGTGCTTTCAGCAGATGAAGGTCTTAAGTTCTCTCTAATTGGGTTTGATGTAGGACAAAATACTTTTATTGATGTACTAACCTCTCAAACAGAAAAAACAACTGCCAGACAACAACTTATACAATCTGTAATTGAGTATAACAAAGCTCAGGCACAACTACTTTTTGATACAGGGATCATAACACCCAAAGCTCTTTTATTAAACTATAAAGGACTAAAAAGCCAACTGCCTTAATTAAACAGCAATATTAATAGGATACTTAAGCTGTTCTTTTGTAACAGTTCTGTAATCCTGAATTTCATTTTTAAGGCTATAAGAATTTTCAGTTTCATTTTTAGCATTTTGTGCATTTTCGGAAGAATTCAAATTGGCAAGAAGCTTATTAACAGTACTTTCAGGTAGTGAATCCATAAACTGTATTAAATCTAAAGTTTGCAAATTTTCAATTCCAAAACGTTTTACAAGGGATGATGAAAAATTGTTTCCACCAGGATGCAAAGCTTGATATATATTTGTTGAACTGTTAAAACTTTGAGCAACAGAAAATTTTATAGATGTTAAAAAATCATCTGATGTAATATTTTGTCCGTCTGACGATAAAGCATCAAATCTGTCAATCAATGTGTTAACAAGAGAATATGCACTGCTTTTTGTTGCAGAAGCATTTTCTATTAAAGATTTTATATTTTCTAAATCCTTTACTGAAATACCTTCATCAGTTGAGCCACTGATTTTTTCAAGAGACAAATAAACAACCTGAGCTATTTGTTTTGCAGCTGACTGAGCTTGAGTATATATAGAAAACGAAGAAGCCATAGCTGTGTTATTGATAGGGTTTATACTATTAATCATAAAATAACCTTAACTTAACCTTTTGCACTTATATTTTATATAAAAACATATTACAAAAAATTATTGCTATCGAGCTTCTTCGAATCCAATTTTTTTTATATTTTATTCCTGCGAATCAATGCTGAGACTAATTCTTCTGTCATCAGGATTAAATTTGATGATAGTCGTTTTTATCTTGTCACCTACATTCAAAATACAATTATTTTTATTTTGATAATCAACAACCTCGTTGTTTGGCAGAAGAGCTTCAACACCAGAGAATACTTCTACAAATGCACCAAAATGTTTGATTCTTGTGATAGTACCTTCTACTTTGTCGCCTTCTTTAATTTGATTTTTTGCTTCAATCCAAGGATCTGCCTCAAGATTCTTTAAGCTCAAACTAACTCTTTGTTTGTCATGGTCAATGCCGATAATCTCTACTTTAACATTGTCAGCAATCTTCAAAACATCTGACGGATGATCAACCCATCTCCAAGACATTTGTGAAAGAGGCAAGAGTCCATCCATACCTCCAATATCAATAAATGCACCAAAGTCGGTAATTCGAACAACCTCACCCTGAACAATCTGACCGACCTCAAGGTTAGAAAACATATTTTCTTTGTTCTCATCCTGTGCATCAGAATATACTTTTTTGTTGGAAAGAATAAAGTTATTTTGTTGAGGATCGAGTGAAAGAATTTTCAATTCTATTTTTTCACCAACAATATTATCAGTATCCTTTGCTCTCAGGTGGCTTGAAGGAATAAAGCCTCTTACTCCCTTAACATCAACAAGCACACCGCCTTTAACAACAGAAATAACAGTTCCCTCTATGGTTGCATCTTCTGCTTTAAGGGCTTCCAGTTCTTTCCATGCATAAGCCATTGCAACTTTCTTATAAGAAAGAAGAAAACGACCATCTTCATCTTCTTCTCTAATAATTAAAAATTCATATGCTGACCCTTTTTCAAGAGTTTCAGATACGGGTTTTGTCAAATCTGCTCTTGCTTCTCTTTCCGGGACAATAGCAGATGTTTTGGCTCCAATATCGACGATTACTCCTTCAGAATCATATCCGCAAACAATACCTTTAACAAGATCTCCCTTCTGAAATTTATAATCATATTGAGATATTAATGATTCAAATTCATCATCGGTATAATTTTTAGTGACCATCAGTTTTCTCCATTTAAATAATATCCTCGTAGTAGTTGCTATTTTCATAATATTAAAATTAATCCGATTTTGTCAAATAAAAAATATCAAAACATTAATAAATCTCAATGTTCAAAAGGATTTTGGGCAAAAAACGACATTTTGTTCCGTGCAAAATATTTCGGAAATTCAGAAATTTCAAGCTATACTTGAAAAATTCGCAAACACAAACCCCAATTCTTTTATTTTTGAAACAATCTCTTCATCTTGAGTCAAAAGATATTCTCTTTCTTTACGAAAATCACTTTTTGTTAAATCCTCAAAATAATAAGGATGAATTAAAACCTCTGTCACAGAAGCACCTTCGGGAATTTTTTTTAAACCGTTAAGAATAACGCTTTTATCCATGTACGACGTAAAGAGTAATCCAATAAAATAATCATTTGTAAAGAGTTTTTCTGACCTTAAAAATTTAACATTATTTGAAGTAAATGAATTCAATAACATATTTTTTACAAAGTTAAGAGAAATATCCCCAACTCCCATTTCTTTGTATTTTCTAAGCTCTGAAGCACCATAAAAAAGCTCTTTTTGTGTCCTAACACACGGTATTCCATATTCCTTTGCAAGCTTGCATGTTAATTTAAAAAGAGCAGGAATGCCGTGGACATGAACATGTGAATTCAAATGATCAATTTTAAAACTGTCCATTGATTTTTCTATTTGTGCACGAAATTCAACTTCTACTTCATCTAAAAAACTTTTGTTGTTAGAATTTAAAAGCATGTATCCATATCCGCAATTAAAATTACCGAATGCATCACAAAGAAGAGAGCGTGAATTTTTATGCAAAAAAGATTTACCCTCAATTATATTCAAATGACAACCCAGTCCTAGTCCCTCACACTGTGGATAAATTTCTTCAGCTGCATAATCATAATCATTTCCATTTGTCATTATGCATGTGCTCGTTAAAACACCTGACAAAAATGCTTTTTGAATTGCTATATTCATTTCTCTGCATTTGCCAAAGTCATCTGCAGAAAAAATTATTTTTTTTAAAGAATTCTCTCTCATACAAAAAGCCAAACCTTCTTGGTTCAGCTTTCATTATATAATAAAAAGTAGAGGAGATTAAACACTTTCTTGTGAGTTATTTCTATAACCTATACCCGCTCTGTATCCTGAAACAAAATACATAAATGGCAACGCAGGTTCAATCCATTTAAAACCCGACAATACTCCGGCAGTAGCAATATCATCTGCATGCAAGGCTATATCAGTCAATTCCGGTTTTCTTTCATCGTAGACTCCTTTATGTCTTTTTGAAAGAGATTTTTCTTTGTTGAAAATTGGATCTATAATTTTCTGGCTCATTTTGTTTGCAATATAGCTGCCCCCAACTATACCGGTAGCCGTTATTCCGCTCAATATCACCACCAATCTTTGGACAGGTGTAAGAGGCTTTATAACTTTTGCAGCCTGTAATCTTTCTGCTGAGAACAAAGCAGCACAAGCCCCCACATTACAAAGAAAAATATTAGCAAAATACTGATAAAAACCTTCTTTGATTTTGTTTGACACAGATTTTGGTGTTTCTGTCTTTGTCACCTTATCAGCAGTAATACCACCAACTATTCCCCCTACAACCGGAATAGCACCAAGCAGAGATAATCTGCCGATTTCACTAAAAATGCCACACGCATCCAGATTTTCCGCTTCCGGCAAGAGTGTATCCAACAGCTTTTTCTTTGATTGAGATTCGGGTATTTCTCTCAACACAAGATCTGTTTCTTTAACAGAAAGAGGTTGCTTTCTCGCTTTTGCCAAAGCTTTTAATACTTCCTTATTTCTAATTTGTGTCTCAAACAGAAATGTATCAATTGCTTTATTCTGCTTTTCAAGCACTTCGGACATCGAAGACGAAGGCAAAAGAGCAGGAATCAATTGTTTTTCTTTTAAGTTTATCTTTTTGCCTAAAAAAGAAAAAGGCTTGAGCCTCAACCCCCTTGCACCAACTAAAGAAGCCGCAATCGTTGTACCGATAATTATCAGATTCTTAACAGCTTTTTGTCTTTTGAGCTTTTTATTATCTCCTTTAGTAGATTTCATCGTGTCATATATTCCATATCCCGCACCTGCACCGATTAATAGAGCAGGCATCTTTTGATGTAATTTGTTCAAAATAATAGGTTGATCAATGCATCGTCCCAGTGCTGAAATATTCATTTTTATCCTTCCTTGCCAAAACTTGTTAGCTATGCCTAACTTTATTTGAAACAAAAAAGTTTGTCAACCCTAACTATTTTACGTCGTAAGAAGAAAAAAAAGCCGTCCTTTGAGGCCGGCTACTAGACTTGGGGAGGAGGTTTGTTTGACCTTTCGGTCTAACAATATACTTATCGGTACTTAATGATAAATACTTTAGAAATCTCATCCATTTGGTTTACATATGTTTACAAAAATTGCCAAAATCGTGAAAATTTGGCTTTGTTAACAAATGTAACGAAAAAACAAAAAAATGAAATTAAATACTTTTTATATACTTTATATATATGTAAGTGTTAAATAAACAAACGAGGTCAACAAAAATGGCATTCACACCAAACAATGCAATAGATCAAAAACTTGCAAAAATGTATGCTGAAAAAGTCACAGTAAATCTGGAAAACAGATCCTCGCTTGATCCGGAAGATTTCTGGAAAACAATGCAGATGATTGCAGTAACAAATAAAGCAATGATGCATATAAAATAAGTTTATCGACAATAATACCTATTCCTGGGTTATGATATTGGAGATTTTGGAGTTTTCCCTATTAGTCTAGTTTTGCCTGAGATTACCTCAGGTTTTTTTTTGCTTATTTTTGGCCGTCGGAGCAATTGCAAATAACAAATTTGTTTGATATTTTTCGAATAATGAAAAACTTAATTTTTATAATATTTCTTTTTTTATCCTTATTCTCGAACAAAGCACATGCAAATTGCCGCCACGAACCACTCTCAATATTATATCTACATGGATTCAATGCATTTGACGAGCAAATAGTGAATGATGAAGCCCATAGAGTTGCACAAGCATTCCAAGGAAAAATAATGGGAAACTATTGCTTTACAGGAAAATATAAAGTAATTTTTTGGGCAGATATATATCAATGCGATGAAAGCTACAAACTCTACAAATCAGCAATTGAAGAATTAAATAATACACACAACCATACAAAAATAAAAACAGAGTTGAGCATGGATAAACAAAAAACAAATCTTTTAGCGCCGCTTTTACATCCGTCGGATAAAGGCTCCGGACCTGTGTCAATATATCTTAGAAACCTAATAAACAGTTTTTTATATCAGATATTTTTTATAAAAGATTCCCCAAAACATAGACAGATAATTCTTGACCGAATACAAAAAGCAATAGATGAAACAAACTCCAAATATGTAATAATCGCACATAGCTTTGGTTCAGCTGCTGCTATCGATTTCTTAGAGCAACGTGTAATTGAAAACACATATAATCATGAAAAATTTACAGGTTTAATCACATCAGCAGACTTAAACACAACCTTTAATGCAAATTACTGGGCAGAAGAGTCCAAAGATCCGATGAAAAATATCGCAGAATTTTTGATAAAAAACGACAAATTCTGGATTTGTATTAATCATAGAAATGATATAGCAGCAACAGGACTTCCTAAAAAACTTACAGAATATCAAACAGAAGGAAGGGGATTTATAGCAAGTATTGTAACTAAATCAAAATTTTTAAATAATTACATCAGCATACTAAGACCTTTTGACTCAGATAATGGCAAGATAAGAGCACATTCCTGGATTCATTTAAGACCTGAAGAATTTGCCAAAAATGTAATTGAAATCTATGAAAAAAGACATAAATAACTTACTTTAAAACAGCTGTTTTTAACAAATCCAAATATTCTGTTTTTTCCTGTTCTGTAAATACACCCTTTTTAGCAAAATGAATATGATAAATTCCTTTATCTGTATAAACAATCCGTGCGATTTCAGACTCTTTTGAATTATCAAATTTCCATTCATATGTAATTTCATTTTTTTTCTGATGTAATATTTTTTTCTCAAATGGCTTGTTTGAATTTTTTGCAACTGCTTCAACTGCCCCAATGTGATTTTTAAAATATTCATCGAGAGTAGTCTTAAAACTATCCGTAATCAAAAAATACTGAACGATAATAAGCTGTGTCCATTTAAAGTTTTTTACGTCCTCCCCCTTAATACCATATTCAGTCAATTTTGACCTTTCATCATTTTGTTCAAGAGCTTTTTCCCATTTTTTTAAATCCAAAGCCAATATAACATCACCAGTTTGCTTTGCAGCAGTTTGGTCTTGTTTTTCCAGAAGTTTCTTTTTGGCATTAACATTATCTTTTAAATTCTCTTTTGAAAGGTCAGATGCAAAGCTATTCTTTGCATCATAAGATGCTTCTTCGATAGCAATTTCTTTCAATAGTTTTTTGTAATAAGCTTTTTCTTTCCCTCCCATTGAACCAAGAGTTATTGCCGTTTCATAAAAATCAATAGCAGCAGGATAGTCATGTTGAGAACGTTTTAAATCCGCATATAAGATGTAGGCATTCCAATCGTCGGGATAGAGCCTTATTGCATCTTGAAAAGTTCTTTCTGCCATTTTATCATCCTTATTATAGGCATAGCTGGTTCCTAACAAACACAAAGTGCTGTATGAATCAGGTTTATATGTCAAAGCATTGTTAAAAAGAACAATAGCAGATTCGTAATTTTTTTCATTATATGCTTTCATTCCCTGATCATAAGCATGACGAAAATTTAACGCATTCGTACAACCGCACTGAACAATAACAACAAAAGCAATAACCAAAAAGCTAAGAATATTCTTAACAGATTTTTTTAACATTCGCGCCTCCCTATAAAATTATAATTATGATAAAGATGAAGGGCAATATAAATTTATATAATCCTGTTTTTTCCAAAATCAGCTGCTCTGTAAATCTTTTTTGACCTTTGTATCAAAGTGTATAAAAAGTCATTATTTTCTTTGTCATGTACATTTGTGCAATCTATATTCTGAGGAATTTGAATTTTCGAAAAACTATTTTGTAATCTTTCAAAACTGTTCAAGGGACTATCTACTATCAAATCAATATCAGCTGAAATTCTTGGATTTCCAAATGCTCTTGAACCATGCACCCAAACATTTTTTATTTCAGATGTATGCTTAAAAAAATCTAATAATAAATTATATGATTCTTTCGAAAGACCTATATAGTCACCTGAATATACAGGATTATTGTCAGGAAGGCTTTCCGGAACAAAAGGCAAAATCTGTTCTGAAATATGAAATTTTGCAAAGTAAAGATCCAAAAATTTTTTAACTTTTTCAAGAGGTTTTCTGTAATCATGAAAAATCTTATTTACAATATACTTTTTCTCAACAGAATCTTCTGTTTTTAAGAGTGCATTCAAATCATCAATGTAGG
Organism: Clostridium sp.; assembly: GCA_018362895.1. Lineage (GTDB taxonomy): Bacteria > Cyanobacteriota > Vampirovibrionia > Gastranaerophilales > Gastranaerophilaceae > Limenecus. Next base: position 295,325 of record JAHALR010000001.1, read on the forward strand.
ATATCCAAACTTTTGCATCATCAATAATTTTTTCTTTTTCTGCTGCAATAAAAATTTCTCTTGGCAGATACAAATTTATATTTCTATCTTGTAAAAAATCTCTAAGAATTTTCCAATAAAACCCCCAGCAACTTTTTATAACATTCAACATATCCTGCCTAAGCTCAGGTGTTTTTAATGCATTTCTAGAATAAAGAGCACTAAGCTTTTGAAACGCAAGATAATTTCTCCTAAAATTTTTTATCCTATAATAAAATCGCGGAATTTTATTCATATTCCTCCAATTTTTTTGAAAAAACAAATTTTAAATCATCAAATATCTTGAAATATTCATCATTTAAAGACTTCACAATAACACTTTTTAATTTCTCAGCTCCGTGAACTTTAATAATTTCACAGAGAGACAAGGCCTTTATCCAGGTTTCACCATCTTGAATCAATTCTACATAGAATGCTTCTTTGATAACTGCTCTTTGTTCATATTGAATCAAACCATTGTAAGCAAGATAACATTGAAGAAGAAAACAAGCACTATTAAAAAGAGTATAGTAAAGCAAACAGAGTTTTTCTAAATTTTTATCATCGGGCAAAATATCACTGTTAATATCAAAATATTGCCTTCTAAAATGATTCATTTTGTCTAAATCATTCAAAAAAAACCGTGAATAAAAACTGCGCCAATCTTGTAAAATCATACAATTATTATACACAAAACAGAAAGGGATTAAGCCATAAAGTCAAGCTTATTTCCTGATTTAAGAGATTTTGCTCTGGATTTTAAAGATTGAGCCTCCGCAGCTACCTTATAATCTTGAGAAGATGGATCTGAAGGAGCCAGGGCAGCTTTTATAACAATATCAGCATGATCAATTGTTTTTTGAGGATTATTTCGATCTAATACAGGCATTTTAATTGGAACATGCCCGGCAACTGGTATTCCTTCTGCATTTTTCTCAATCGAAATAGCACCGGCAAAAGAACCGCCTGCAGCCTTATGAGCCATTTCATGTGCATAGATATGATTATAATTTTTTTGGATTAAATCTTCTTTTTCTTTTTGGTAATCTCTTAACGGAGTAGAAAAAGAATTTGAAAAATTATTAACTATCACACCTTACCCCTTAATTAAAAATACTTTCTCTATTTATATTTTACTACATTCATAACATTTTGTGAAGTGTTATAAATCTACTTTGAATTCAAATAATCAACTATGGCGTTTCTGAAATTTTCGTTTTCTACATTAGCCTTCCCTGTATGAACAAGATGATTTAAAAGATTTTTGCAATCTTCTTCAGGAATTCTTTTGTCTATTGTCACAGTTATAAAATCCCAATCACTCTTTTTAGACGGAATCAATACAGCTGTCATATCTTTTTGGATGCCATTTTTAGAAAATTGGTCATGAATCACAGTGAACTTTTTTCCATTTTTCAGATAGTATCTGAGATAGTCTTTTACTTCACGTGTATTATTTTTATCTGTTTTCTGATCAATATTTACTATGTTTATATCAGATGGTTTAAGCTTTGCATCAACCCTATCATTTACTGATTGAGTTTTAGAAGCTTCGCTTGTCTGTTCAACTTCTTTTTGTTGGAAGAAATGAGCAATAACAGTTTTAATTTTTGGATTTTCCATAAATTGATGTGGATGCAAAGAATTAACGTAGTATTGCATTTTTCCTATGGGCGTTTTGTTTAAAATTCCGACTTTCGCCATATATGATACAAGTTCATTCAACAACGGCCGTTCAATGTGTCCGTTCAAAAGCACCGTCATATTATCTTGACCTCTAAGACCTGGAGTGTCTGGATGCAAAGGAATCACAAGAGCAGTTGTCTCACCGTTAAATTTTTCATCTAAATTTCCATTTCGAACAATATGTGGTCTAAAAAACGTCTTATTCCAATCAAGTCCATAACAGTCCTGCATTGAAGTTCTAAAATCATATACATTACGAGTATTGCCTTTCACCTGAGAATAACCGACACAGGTTACTTCAAAATTAATATCTTTTTCAGTAATATGAGGAACACTCTTTTTCGGGTTAATTTTTTGTGCAGCCATTGCAGCAGCCTGTTCCGGTGACAGCCCCTGTGAACCTTTGAATGAGGGAACAGAAACAGAAGATTGAAGAGCCTTTTTCTGACTTGCTGAAGATTTCCTGTTATTTACCTGAGAAAAATTATTAAGACTTAATGCTGAAATCACTGCTTAACCTTTTTTGTTCATGCACTAACCATACAACTTACCTGAAAAGTATTATTTGCTTTAAACGTATATAAATTTTACAAATCTTCAAACAGCCTTATCACACCGTATTCTCCGTCATATCCAGAATGACGAATTACCCTGCCTTCTCGCAATCTTTTAATTCCCTCTGCAAGTTTTGAAGAATGAACTTTTTCAATTTCATCAATAGGAACTTCCGTCAAAATAGAAAGCTCAGAACCTAGTTTTTCAATGAGATTATCATATTGTTTTGCAACGGCTTTACTTGCTGGTCCTACATTTGCAATTTCAGAAAGAATTTCAACAAGAGGAATAAGACTAATAACCTTACCTGCTGTTGAAGGAGGTGTAATAATTTTGCCTTTTCTGTCAGAGAGTTCATTTACTCTGTTTAAAACACCTATCGTCAAAGGCTTATTACAAACAGGACAAATTCCATTTAAGGCTTTTGTTTCTTCAGGTGACAGACATACATTGCACTTTCTATGCCCGTCTTCATGATATTTACCCTCTTCCGGAAAGAATTCCACCGTACCGACATAACCATTACCGTTTTTCAGAGCATTTAAAATACTAAAATAATCCAATTCAGTATCAAACACAGTTGCTTCTCTAGCCAGCTTTGAAGGAGAATGAGCATCTGAATTAGAAACAAGTCTGTATTTATCAAGAGAAGAAACATGCCAGTTCATCTCAGGGTCAGACGAAAGACCTGTTTCGACAGCAAAAATATGCTCAGACAAGTCACCATAACAGTCATCAATTGAATCAAATCCGGATTTTGAGCCAAGAACTGAAAACCACGGAGTCCAAATATGAGCAGGAATAAGAAAAGAGCCTTCACCTGACCCCAGCGCAATTTCAAGAAGATTTCTTGAATCAAGCCCGAGTATAGGTCTTCCGTCTGATGAAATATTTCCTATTTTTCCCAAACTGTTTCTAAAATTTTCAGCTGACAGCAAATCTGGTACAAAAATCACATGGTGAATTTTTCTCGTTTTATCCCATTTTTTATAAATAGTTGAAATTTCAACAGAAAGAACAAAATATACCGGGTTTTCAGGTTTCAAAATTTGTTTTTCTATTTCCTGACGCAGCCTGAATACACCATTTCCAGCAGGAACAAGCTTTTCTTTAATCTCTTCAAACCATGCAGGATGAGTAAAATCCCCTGTTGAAATCACACTTAAACCTTTTGTGCCCAGACAGCAAGTTCTTCCAGATTACAATTTTTGCTTGTTGCTCTTGAATATTTTGAATGTATATGAAGATCTGCATAAAATAACATAAATACAACTCCACTAAAAATTACGGTTTAATTTTAACATAAGCAATTTAATCAAGCTTTCTTTTAAATGTCCAGCCTGCAAGTGAAAGTGTCATTATGGCAATAAGTATTAAAGGTAGCAAATTCATCATTATATCTTCTATACCCATACCTTTTAAAAAGATTCCTCTTGTTAATACCATAAAAAATCTTATTGGGTTTAAATAAGTTAAATACTGCAAAAATACAGGCATATCTTCAATCGGTGAAATAAAACCTGAAAGCAGAATAGCTGGCATCTGAAAAGTAATAACCCCCAAAATTGCCTGCTGCTGAGTTTTGCAAATTGCTGAAATACACAAACCAACCCCAACTATTGATAAAAGAGAAATAAATATTGAAATCAAAAACAAAGGTATCGAACCTGCAAACGGAACTTTGAAAAAAACAATAATAATCAAAGTCATAATACAGGTAAGAGTCATTGCTATCACAAGGGGGGGGATTGTTTTGCCTAAGAGTATTTCAAAAGAAGATAACGGGCTAACAATCAGCTGATCAAACGTACCCATCTCTCTTTCACGTGCAATTGAAAGTGCGGTGAGAATAATTGTCATTACCAGAGCAAGCATTGAAATCAAAACAGTCAAAATATACCACTTATACTCTAAATTTGGATTATACCAGTTTCTTAAAATTGGTTTGATTTGTGAGCCTTTATTCTGTGTTATTTCTTCGTTATACCCATTTATAATCTGTGATGCATAGCCACCTGCTATGGAAGCAGAATTTGTTTGTCTTCCATCTGATACTACAAGAATGTTGACCGGTCTTTGCGCCTTAATATTTGTTGAAAAATTATTATCTATATAAAGTCCGATTTGAACCTTTTGTGTATCAATTTTCTCCTTAAAATCCCGTTCATTTTCTGTATAATAAAACTTTCTAAATCTCGGAGAATTTTCAAAACGAGACAAGAGTTCCCTTGATTCAACAGAATTGTCCCTATCAATTACTGCCACATCAATATTTGTCACTTCCATTGTAATAGCATTGGCAAAAACAAGAAGCTGCATTATCGGCATAGCAATAATGATATTACGGCTTTTAGGGTCTTTCCAAATAGTAATAAACTCTTTCTTTATTAGTGCCAAAACACGTCTTAAAAATTCTCTGATCATTTTAAAAGCCTCATATCCGTTTTTTTATAAACCAGAGCAAACAACAATAAACCTAAAATTGTCAGAAAAATAGAATTTATAATCACAATTTCCCATATAGTTCCGGCCATAAATTCACTCTCAATAAAGGTTATGTAATATCTGGGCGGCAAAATTCTTGTAAGGTGCTGAAAAAATGCAGGCATGGAGTTTATAGGAAACATCAAACCTGATAATAAAAGTGCAGGCAAAAAGCCGAGCCCAAGTGAAATTTGGCTAGCCAGAAATTGATTTTTAGTAACTGAAGAAATAGTCAAGCCTATTCCAAGACAGGTAAACAAAAATAATCCGCTTACACCGAATAAAACAGGATAACTGCCTCTGAAAGGAATCAGAAAAATAACTACACTCATAAAAACACTGAACGTCATAGAAAGCATACCAAGAATAAAATAAGGAATGTACTTTCCCAACACAATATCTATACGTCTTACACGAGTACTCAAAAGAGCTTCCATAGTACCCCTTTCCCATTCTCTGGCTATAACAAGTGCGGTAAGTAAAATACCTATTAAAGTCATTGTTATTGCTATTGATCCCGGAAGTATAAAATAATGACTGTTGATATCCTGGTTATACCAGGTTCTTATTTCAGCCGATATTATAGGTTTTTGTGCAAGATAATTGTACTTACTTGTCAAAAGCCACTGATTCAAAATCGCCATTGAATAATTTTGCACATAGTTTGCTGTATTTACCTCAGTTCCGTCTGTCACAACAAGCACTTCTCCAATTTTTCCCCGGGAAAGATTTGTAGAAAAATCATTTGGAATAATAACAGCACCTTTCAATTTTGAACGCACAATATCCTCTGTAAGCTGATGTTCATTATCATACATAAAAGACTTCACGTATCTGCTTTGTCCAAAAGATTTAACAAGTGTAGAGACTTCAGTATTTGCATCATCATTTTTTATTCCAATTTTGACCTTTACGGTATCCATATTTATTCCGTACATATAAATCAAAATTGAAATTAACGGAAGAACAAAAGCAATAATAATGCTGCTGGGATCTCTTATTATCTGCAAAATTTCTTTTTTTATTAGAGCCGTTAAAATTCTCATTGCTTTTCAGACTCCTTAATAAGTTTTATAAATGTATCTTCCATATTATCGGCAGCAGCCTGATTCTTTAGCTGCTGAGGCGTACCCACTGCAATTGTTTCACCATGATAGAAAAGACTTATCCTGTCACAGTATTCAGCTTCGTCCATAAAATGTGTTGTAACAAGGATAGTGACGCCTTTTTGGGCAAGTGAAGTTATATGATTCCAAAAATCACGCCGTGTAACAACATCCACGCCTGATGTAGGCTCATCAAGAAATAATATCGGAGGATTATGAATCAAAGCACATGCCAGAGAAAGTCTTTGTTTGAAGCCTAAAGGCAAATCTTCTGATTTTTGGTTTTGAATCTTTGAAAACTCAAAAACTTTAATAATCTCATCAATACGTTTCTTTCTGACCAAAAGCCCTATTCCATATACAGCAGCAAAAAACTCAAGATTCTGTCTTACGGTTAAACTTCCGTACAGAGAAAATTTTTGCGCCATATAGCCCAAATTGGCACGTGCTTTTTCAGGATTTTGTATAATATCTATTCCCATAAGACTTGCCGTGCCGCTAGTTGGTTTTGCCAGACCACACATCATCTTAAACGAAGTGGATTTGCCCGCACCGTTAGGACCTAAAAGTCCAAAAATCTCACCTTTTTTTATACAGAAAGAATTGTTTTTTACAGCATAAAAATCACCGTATTTTTTCTCAAGATTATCAGCAACAACCGTACATTCTATATTTGTTTTGAGCGGTGTATAATTTTCTGCTATCAGAGATTTTTCCTTTTTATATCCGCCCATAAGCTCAATGACTTTTTCTTCAAACTCTTTTGCATCAATTGCAAGTTCTTCGGGTTTGCCGTTATATATTACTTTTCCTTTATCCAAAACTACTGCTGTATCAAAGCTATGAGCTTCATCAAGATAAGCAGTTGACCATAGGACTGTTGTATGTGGTGTAATCAAATCTCTGACCATTTTCATCAAATCTCTTCTTGATATTGGGTCAACACCAACAGACGGTTCATCAAGGACCAAAAACTCAGGAGAACCCAACAATGTACATGCCAATCCGAGTTTTTGTTTCATCCCTCCGGACAAAGCCCCTGCCAGTCTGTTTTGAAAAGGAATAAGACTTGTAAATTCAAGAAGTTTATTAAATTCATAAGGAACTTCTTTCAAATCTGCATAAAGTCTCAAATTTTCTATAACAGTCAAATCTTCATACAATCCAAACTTTTGAGGCATATATCCAATTTTTGAATTCAATTTTTCTTTTTGTTTTGATGGATTCAGCCCAAGAGTAGTAATTTCTCCGTTATCAGGAAGCATTAGTCCTATTATTAGCCTTATAAGAGTAGTTTTTCCTGAGCCATCAGCCCCTATTAATCCAGTAATTTTTCCTCTTTCAATATTCAGGCTCAAATCATCAATTGCAACCGAAGAATCAAAAGTTTTTATTAAGTTTTTAATTTCTACTGTCTGCATTCTGTTTACTTTCAAGAAGATTAATTTTGATTGTTGTAGGCATGCCTTGTCTAAGATACTCGTCTATATCATCAACATAAACACGAATTCTGTATACAAGGCTTGTTCTCAAATCCGTAGATTGAACTGTTTTGGGTGTGAATTCAGCAACAGGAGAAATATATCCAATATAACCGTCATATTCTCTTTGTTTACCTGTTTGAGGATTAATACTGTCAGTCAAAACCTTTGCTTTCATACCATATTTTATATTTCCCAAATCTGTTTCATTAACATATGCACGTATCCATACAGGTTTTGTTTTTGAAATTGTATAAACAGTCTGGCCCTTATTTACCGTAGCACCGGGCTCCTGAACTCTTACTGTTACAATGCCGTCTTCCGGTGCATATATTTTTGTATAAACAAGTTGATTTTTAGCATAGCTTTTTTGTGCAAGAGCCGCTTCATAATCAGCTTTTGCTTTATCTTTCGTATTTAAAAGAGTGTCACACTCTTGTTTTGAAACTGTATTATCCACACACAAAGGTGCTTGCCTTTTATATTTTGAAGAAGCATCTTTACTCAAAGCAAGAGTTCTGGATACTTCAGCCGAAGCTTTTTCTAAATTAGATTTGTAATCTTTATCATCCAAAACAGCAATAAGCTCTCCTTTTCTGACATTATCACCTTCTTCTCTCAGCATTTTTTCAATTTGTCCTGAGACCTGGAAACTCAAATCAACCTGACGAATTTCTATATTACCGTAGAGTGTTAATTCGTTGTGGTTATCTTTCTTTTTTGTTAAAAAATATACAAACGCACATATTATTGCCAAAACGAGTATAAGTAATGCTATTTTTTTCTTCATAATTTACCTCCGACAGCTTTGTAAAGAGTGAAATAATCAACTATACGCTGGGTTTTTGACTGTGTTTTTTCTTTTTTCACAGCAAGAAATTTGTCATATTCAATTAAATAATCAGATGAAGAGATTACACCTCTTTTATATTTTTTTCTTGAGTTATCCAAAATTCTTTCCTGAGATTTTGAAATCTTGCCTATATGACTATCAACTGAAGTATCATATTTAACGGCACACAAAGCCGTATTAACTTCTCTTGCTGCATCAAGATCAACCTGTTTATACTCTTGAAACAATTCCTCATATCTGGCTTTTTGAATTCTTAAATTAGCCATTTTCATTCCGCCTTTGAAAATATCCTGTGTTGCTCCTGCAAATAAAGCAGCAAGCGAAGATTCCCATGAAAAGAAAGCCCCGGGAGCAATTGTATTAAACAGCCAAATTCCTGTTATATTGAAGGAAGGCAGAAACTCTTTTCTTGCAGCCCGCACATCTATTTTAGCTTTTTCAAGATTTTTTTCCGCTTTCATAACATCAGGACGGGAAAAAATAATCTCAGAAGAAAATTCTGAAGGTATTTGACCTGTATAATCAAAATCCAAAATAGAACCTCTTTTTAAATTATTTGCACACTCCGAAGAAAGTCCGCAAAGCGCAGCAAGCTGAAAAAGAAGTACATCCCTTTCCTTCAAAAGTTTTTCAAGTTCTGTTTTAGATTTTTCAAAATTTTGACTTGATAAATTAAGCTTTGTACTGTCTATGATCCCGCGGTTATATTTTTTCGACTCGGCACTAAACAAATCCTGAGCTATACGTACAGATTCTTTTTGAAGCTCTATCAAATAATCATATTGGAGAATATTTGTATATAAAGAAGCAACATCACTTAACAAAGACAAATATACAGCTTTTTCTTCAAACAAAGCTGCCTCATATGCCTTTTTGAAACTTTTGGTTTTATCTCTGTTTTTAAGCAAAAAATCCGGTTCATAATTAAGAATAAATGGGAGAACGAAAGCATTTTGTGACAACTGAAAATTATCCAGCCTCGGCACATGAACACCAAGATAATTAGCACTTACACTTAAAGAAGGAAGCTCTTTGCCAAGAGAATATTTTGCCTGCTGCCTGTATTGTTCAACAACAAACCCCGCTTTTTTCAGATTATGATTGTTATCTAAAGCTGTAATAATATAATAATTCAGACACTCATCATTAAATTTTTTGAAAAAATCAGGGTTAAGCTCTTTCCTGTCTATTGCAAACGCACTTTGAGAAAGAATCATAAGTGCAAAAATCATTATAATTTTTCTAATCAATTTGAGACTCCTTAATCAAGGCGTTGACGTAAAATTTTACATTTTCCTTTATGATTTTAATATCTTCTTGAACAAAATCATCTTGCCCGAGCAGCCTAAGCGACAACCCGACAAGAATACGCGGAGAATTAATTTGTGCAAGAATGAATAGTGTTTTCAATATGATTTCTCTGTCGTTAACATCTTTATCAAACAAACTTGCAATCAATGACCTTAAATAATTAAAAGCAGGAGAGTTTGCAAAAAAATTAGGTTTTTGTTGTTCTTTTAAAAGCAATATAATCAAATCTTTCGAAATTCTTGAGTAAAAAAAGTCAATAAATTTATCAAGAATTGTCATAAGCAAATCTATTTTTTCTTTTTTAGTTAAATTCTCGGGATTTTGTTCAAAATTAATAAAAGTTTTTGCATAAACAGTCTGCTTCTCAACTAAATCATCCAAAATCCCCTGATATAGATCCTGTTTTCCACCAAAATAATAGGAAATCATACAAATATTCACGCCAGCATCTTTACAGATTTCACGTATGCTTACACCATCAAAACCTTTCTGAGCAAAGAGTTTAGTAGCCGAATTCAGAATTTTTGCTTTAGAGTTTTCATTTTTTATCTTTTCCATAAAAAAAATATAAAACAAACGTTTGATTTATTCAACTGATTAAAAAAAATTATTATCCAAAAACATTATAAAAATGATAAAACTGAAGCGGTGCAAGCTTTATCATCTCTTCAAGAAAGTTTATATATTCACTTTGGATAAGTTTTGTATTCTGTGATTTTGTTAATTCTTTTTGTTTTCTATATTTTTTCAGATGTATTTTGTAAAAACCTTTTTTGTCCTTTATCGCTGCTATAAAATATACAGGTGTTTCCATCATTTGTGCAAACTTAAAAGTACCAAGAGGGAACTCAGCAATTCTATTTAAAAATTGGATTTTAAAAGAAGTATTCTCATTTGAAGAAGAAATCCTATCCCCTGCCATAAAAGCAATTTGAGAATTATCTAGTTTGTCTTTCATCTCTATCGCTGTATCTATACTAATGTTCTCCACAGGATAGACAGAAACATCTGTCTTTGCTTGTATTCTCTTCAAAAAGCCGTTAAATATGCGACACTGAGTTTCGCTTAAAAAGATATTTACATGCGGATTGTGAGGATTCATAGGTTTTTGTACAAAAGTTCTCAACACTTCAATATTTCCTATATGTGAACAAATAAAAAATATCCCTTTTTTTTCATTTATATCAGTTTCAAGAAGAGTTTTTTCTTCATTAGAATCAAAAACAATTTTTGTGTCGTCAAACCTATGAGCAAAAACCTCCATTCTATCCACAAGAGATAAAGCATAATTCAACACTAGTCGATAAGAGTTGAAAAAAGTGGGTTTTGCATCACCATTATTCGTATAATCAAAAATTACAGAGAGATTTTTCTTTGAATATTCTCTCATTTGTTTTGAAGAGCAAAAGGCACAAAATGCTATAACAGCAGTTAAAAGACATACAATATCCTTACCCAGAAATTTGTATAAATACCACAAGGTCATAAGTCTTTTTTCGCCTGCGGCTTGTTCCTTAACCTGATACCACTTCATTTTTTTACACACTCCAACAAGGTGTAATCATATTTCCCAATGTTTTGATAAATCTTCTCTATTCTAAAGTCAGAAGAGTCAATCAGTTCTCTCATATCTGTTTCATTGTACATCTTACTCTTACCATTTGCCATGCAGGTAAAATACAAAGAAATATGAGACAATGCATAAGCTGCACCGGTAAACTGTTGTTTATCTATAAATGGTTCTAAAATAAAAACTCTTATATTTTCATCACTGCATTTTGATATTTTATCCAATATATGTTGTATCTGTGCTTTTGAAAAACAGTCTAAAAACTGACTCATAAATACAGCACCGCTCATTTTAGGAAGTTTTTTTTCATCTGACAAAATATCAGCACTCCAAAAACTACATCTGTCTGTATTAAAATTGTTTTTAGCCGTTTCAATATTCTCTGGCAAATCTATCATTGTAACACAGCATTCTTCATTATATTCAAGGCAGGCCTTTTCAAATTTACCTGTATTAGCACCTATATCAAAAACATGAGAAGGTTTTGTCTCAAAAATATACGGAAGTACTTCCATAAAACAATCATCAGAATAATAATGATCAAAATCATACCAGCTTTTTTTCATTTTCTCAGGCAATTTTGTCAGCATAGGGTAAATGGTTTCTGAATTAAAATAATACTTTTGCAAACCGGCTGGACGATTCTCCTTAAAAGAAGAAAAAAGTTCACTTGCACCGAGAAAACAAACATCTTTTATAAAATTAAAATTTGCTTTTGTCATCTCGTCATACAAAAAAGCTTCTGCCAAAGGCGTCAGAAAATAAGTTTCATCATCATTTTTTTTCACAAGTCCTATACAAAGAGCAGCATCAAACAATGTATCAATACAATATTGTGAGACATTACACTCTTCAACCAGCTTTTGCTTGGTCTTTGGCGATTTTTCCAAAGCTTTAAAGATATTAAAATCAATCAAACACGCAACTGTTTGAAAAGAAAAAGGAGCAAATGCTATTTTTTGTGCCTCAGTAAGTGCATCGATTCTTGAGGTTTTATTTCTGTTTGTTCTTCTGTATAGTTGTTTTGTAATTTTTTCTTCCATAATAGCCCCTTATTTTATCACAAAATTATTCTGTATCATTTGTTTTATTAATTAATAAAAGGCTGAAAAGATATGAACTAATCAACCCCAACCCAAGTATCAACCCCAAAGAACTTATGAGTTTGAAACTTGTACACGCCAACAACAGAAAAGAAAAAACTGTCGTTGCACAAGAAATCAAAACTGCTGCTTTAGATTCAACTGATGCATTTTTTGAATCAAACCTAAAGATTGAATAATCAAGGCTAAAGCCTATAATCAAAAACAATGCCAGTATATGAAACAGGTTCAAACTGATATGAAACAGTCCTAACACAGACAAAGTAAAAACACCGCCGAGTACTGATGGTGCAGTAATTTTCAATGCATCTAACGGTTTATAAATTATTGCAAGCAAAACATATAACGCCAATATTGCAGGGAAAAATATTCTAATACAATTTTCACGACATTGTTGTACTTTTGAAGATATTTCTTTTTTTAAATCAATAAAGATTACCTCATTATCCTTTGAAAGCTGTTCATATATTTTTTGATCAGCATATTTGATAACTATAATTGATTGGTTTGGTGAAGCCAAAAAGCTTTCTTTAAGCAAACGAGGCAGTTTATCTTCCGTAAGGAAGCCGGATCTGGGTTTTTCATACAAAATTTTATTTTTTGTTTCAAGACGCAAAAATTTAGCATAATCAAAAAGCTCATTTTGATAGAATCGTTTTTTCAATTTTTTATTTTCATTTTGCTGTTTTTTTGAAGGCAAAAATTGACTTAAAGCTATATATTGCTCCTGAGGAATATTTTCTGTAACCTGTTCTTCTTTTTCTAACAATGCTTCTATATTTTCACCGTTTACTATTACAAAAGCCATATTTGACATATCACCTGTTAAAGAAGAATAAATTTTTTCTGCCTTTAAGAGGTTTTTAGATGGTTTATACATATCCTTTATGTCATCATTAAAGCTTAATTGAAAAAAACCTGCCAGAAATATAAGAAAACAAACAGAAGAAAAAATGATTTTTGTTTTTTTAGGAATTTTTAAAGAAAAAATCATTTCAGCAAAAGATGATTTGTCTTCACAACAAAGTTTTTTACAAATAACAGGATAAAACAGAACAACAAAAGCATAAACACTAATCAAACCTGCTGAAGTAAAGACAGCTATTTGCATTAAAAGCTCGATTTGTGAAAACAGAAGTGTCAAAAAAGCACATACAGTCGTAAGCATACTAATTGTTAAACTTTTAAATATTGCTCTTAAATCATTATGGTGTGCAAAATAATGAAGTGAATAATCTACACAAATTCCTATCAGTGTGGTAGAAAATACAAAAGTCAAAATATGTATAGATTCAAAAAAGGCAGAAGTAGTCAGATATCCGAAAAGCATTCCGAGAAAAAGACTTAATGCAATCGGAATTAAAATCTTGAAAGTACGAAAATATAATTTGCAAAGTAAGATTATAAAAACAGAAGATAATAAACAAATTATATTAATTTCTATCATTGACCTTGAACTGGCTGAATATGTATGAACAGAAGAGCCTGTAAGATATATTTCAACCTCCGGAAATTCTTTTGAAATTTTATCTTTTAAATCAACAACTTTTTTCATTTCAATATTTAATAATGAAGGAGAAAGGGCTATTTCATCTTTTAAATTTAAAGTCATCAATTCATAAAATTTTCCGTCTTGCGCTATTGGAACCTGCCCTTGTGCAGAAGGAAGACTTGACAGAAAATCATTAAAAAGCAAGAATGGGTCCTCTTCAATAGGAACAAGGTTAATGCTCAAAGGATTGTATAAACGTTCCATACTCTCCAGCTTAACCTCTTCAAAATCACCGTGTCTAAGTTTTGTTCGCGTTTTAGGAGACAAAAGATTTGCATTATAATATTTATAAGTATTCAACAGTTCTTTAAACTTATGAGTATCAGTAACATCTTTCTTGAATGCATCAGCACAAAGCTGTTCTTTGAAAGCCTTTTTTACTTCTTCTATTTTTTGTATATCTGTTGATTCAAAAATAACATTAAGCCTTCCTGAAAACTTTTGGCTTAAATTGATAACAAGCTCATCTTTCGAAGAGTTCGACAAAATAGCCCTGAGAATATTTGTTTCTGTTTTTTTAGGATAAATATAAGAAAAAATTAACAGAAAAATTATTATAGACAAAAAAATCACTCTTAATATATTTAAAATTGTTTCTTTATGCATAATTTACCTGCACTCAATAAAGTTTATTGTTGTCTTGGTATTCTTTGTATCTATGATCATTTTTGAAATTTTTCCATTCAAATTTGAACTTGAACCATATACCAGAATATAACCAATTTCTCCTCTCAATTGTCCGTTCTGTTTTGGTGCAAGTGCCAAAAGCCAGCCATTTTGATTATGTTTTTGATAATAAAGATTAAAATTTTTATCCAGATATGTATAATTTTTTGCAGCAATTGCTTTGATTACGGCATTAATATTTTTATTCTGCGAAGTCGTATACTGTGATGTTGAATGAATAGGACGTGTTGTTTCAAAAATAACCCCCTGCTCTTTTATAAATTTAAAATTACCTCCAGAATCCAGATTAACATTAGATGTTTTCATATATTTATTTTGTTCAAATTTGCATTCAGCATTGTTAAATTCAGGCATCTTAGAAGCAATTGAAGCTGCTGTTTCCGGATGTTTAAATATTTCCATAGCAAACACTTGCTCAAACCAAACAAAGGCAAAAAGGCTCAAAAAAACAAAAAACTTTTTCATACTAAAATTCCTCTATTTTTTTTATAAAACTCAGCGGAGGTGTGTAGATAGATTCTCTTGTATCAATATTTATTCCTATCTGCATACTTTTTGCTTTAAAGAGTTTTTCCCCTGTTGTTTTATCTTTAATAAGATATCTTATTAAAAGAGCGGGCTCAAGACTCTCGAGTGTTGTTTCAACAATAAGCTTCTGCTTGAATAAAGCTGATTTTATAAACTTTAAATCCATTGTAGCTACGGGATAAGCAACATTGTCTTTTCTCATATCATCATAGGTATATCCTATTTTTTCAAGTAAATCACATCTGGCTTTCTCAATATATTTTATATAATTTCCATGCCAGACAACATTCATAGGGTCAAGGTCATAAAATTCTACTTCAATTTCAGTGTATGTTGTAATCTTTTTCATGTTTTTATTCTTTTATTTTTTGGACTGTAAATATCCCTGATGAACAAACGATTTGTTCTTTTTTGTATACATAAGTTACACTATTATCTTCTTTTTTAAGAATAAGTTCCACTCTTTCATCAGGTTTTATAATATGTGAAAATTTCATTCGTTTCACATGACTTACATATATTTTAGTTTCAAAAAAGTCCTGTGCAAACATATGCGCAAAATATAATTGAACTACACCTGGCAGAACAGGAAATCCTTCAAAATGTCCTTTAAAAAAATTACTGTTTTTGGGGAAAATCATTTCAATAACAAACTCATTATTTTTTTCTTCAACATTCATTATCAAAGGTAATGAAATATTTTTTTCAAACAAAGATTGAATTCTTTTCACATCAGTTTTACCTGTTTTGGTTTTAGGAATCTCATACAAGAATTTCCATTTTTGAGGAATGATTTCAGAAATTTGCTTTACATTATTCTTTAAAGTTTTAATAATCTCTGTCTTAGCCAAAGAGTAATTGTCACAAAACAGATTATTTCCTTGTTCTGATAACACGACAGCACAGGCAAGTTTATCTACATACTTAAAACAATACGCATCGGTTACATATATAGATTTTTTTAAACATTCCTCTATTTCTTGAGCACTAATTCTCTTCTCTTGTATCTTTAATATTCTGTCATTTCTTTTTTTCAATGAAAAAATATTACTTTTTTTAATCTCTATCACATCCCCGAGAGTAATTTTCCCTCCCATAAAATAAGGAGATTCAACAATAATTTGACAATTGTCTCCAGATAAAATTTTTACATTTTTATAACACTTCATATCATCATTAAAATTGAATTTACAAGCAATCACACCTGTTTCAGTACTTCCGTAAATATCAGATATATTCACATTATTGTTACAAAAATAATTAAATGTAGATTCTTTAAGCTTGTCACCTGCTGTAAGTATAAGACAAGGAGGATTATTCAACGCTACATCATATTTTTCGAATTTTTCAAGAAAAGACGGGGTTGATACAAAAATTTTATCTTTCAAATCAGCATTATCAGGATAAACAATCTCTTTTGTATCTATAATAAGTCTTCCCACAAAACATAGAGGCATAACAATAAAACAAGTCAACCCGAACATATGATGAGGGGTTGTAGAAGTAGCAACAAGAGTTTGTTTATCACAAAAAAAATCTTTATATTCTTCAAAAATATCTAAAGATTCATCTATAACATTTTTTAAAGTTTTTCTTATTCTTTTAGGTTGACCGGTAGAGCCGGATGTAAATATGTTTATAAAGACTTTATTCATATCCGGTATTTTAAAATTCTTGCACAAATTAAACGCTAAATCTTTTTGGCATTTATCAAGTTGTAGAAAATCAAAATCTAAAAAATTTATTTTTTTTTCATCAGCCAGGATAAATATTTCTTTCCCCGCAATAATTGCAGAAAGAAAATTTAATAAAAAATGAAAACTGTTTTTTGATGTTATAAGAACATTATTGCATTTATCCTGCATAAGCCTCTGAATAACAGGATTTATCAATGTCATTATTTGCGCAATGCTTATAAATTTGCCTTCATTAAAAGCAACAATTGTATCGTGATATTCCTGTTTATTAAAAGCTTCTAAAAAATTCATTTGTATTACAGACCGTGTTTTCTTTTATAGATTATTCTAAAAATATATTCTATCGCAAAAAAGCATCCGAGAAAAAAATAAGATAAACAACCATTGTATATCATCCATATTTTATCAGACAAAAAACAGGTTATTATGGAGAGCAGAAACTGCACAAAAAGGAAAACACACCAAACATAAGTCAGTTTTTTTGTATAACATTTGACAGGTTCTTTTAACTCTCCTTCAGCAATTCTTGCAAACTTTTGTATAATGGTTTCTTCACTAAAAAGAGAAGAAAAAAATACGAAAAAAATAGAAAAGTTAACAACAACAGGATATAATTTTAACCCAGCAAGCCTTGTAAAATGAAATAGTGTAATTATAAAGAAAGTAAAAAACAAAGAAAAAATAAAGATATATTTTTTTACAAAGTCTTTCACTAAATCCATAAAACACACTCAATTTATTTCAAAAGACCATAAACAGCCTCAACTACATCATTGATTGTTCGAATTTGTTTAAAATTTTCAGGAGAGATTTTCTGTTTTGTAAAATCCTGCAAACGAACAGCCAAATCAACAGCATCTATACTATCAAACTCAAGATCCTCAAAAAGATTGGCATCCGGAACAATTTTATCTTCACCAATTTCAAAATCATTGACGAGTATTGTTCTCAATTCATTTAATATATCTTCTTTTGTATATTTTGCACTCATGTTTTGTTTGTTTATACCTTTATTTTTTAGAAAATAATCTATTTTGATTGGCTTTCAATGAAATCAGCAAGTGTTTTAACAGAATAAAAATGTTTTTTATTTTCTTCTTTGTCCGAACTCATTTTCAGATTATATCTCTTTTTTAAAGCCATACCAAGCTCAAGCGCATCAATTGAATCCAGCCCGAGTCCGTCAATAAATAAAGCTTCGTCAGTCTTTATATCATCAGGTGTAATTTCTTCTAATTCAAGAACATTAATGATGAGTTGCTTTAACTCGTTTTCCAAATTTATATTCGCCAAAATTCCAGACCTTATCTTTTCCTCTTATTATATTTTATAGCCCAACAATACGCCAAAGTCAATTTTAGGGTGCAGAAATCCTTTCTTTTATAGATTCGTTCAATCTGTTTCTAAGCTGAATCTCTGTTAACCCCTCTCCTGCAAAATCATCTATTCTGATTGTATTATTAACTGTAATTGTATACAAAATAGGTGAATCAGAAGCATCATAGACTTTTTGATTTTTAGCAAGAAATTTTTTATTACATGATATATATAAAGGAACTATATCTGTTTTTGTATGCAAAGCAAGCATTGCTGCTCCTTTATGAAGTTTCAAGACCTCTCCCTGAGTCGTTCTTGTACCGGTTGGAAAAATTATTATATTAAACCCATGTCTCAAAATTTCTGAAGATTCATTAATAAGATTATCTTTGTCTTCATCATTTACAAGATATAAAGACTTTACTATATTGCCCATAAACAAATTTCTTTTCAAATCTTTTTTAGCAATACACACAGTATGAGGCATAATTCCAATAAGCAAGACAATATCAATAAAACTCGGGTGATTTGCTACAATTATTTTTCCGGTTAGATCTTCCAGCTGCTCTTTATTTTCAACAACAACTTTTATAATATTTGATTTTATCATTAGTTTTGTAAAAAATTTCCATGTTTTATGAATCACATTGCTGTAAAAAATTTTTTTATTTTCTTTCTTTTGAAATAAAGAACCAAAAGGAAATACAATATAATTTATCATCAATGCACCAAAGCCGAAAAAGCAAAAAAGCAATAAAACTTCCATACCTCTTATTATTTTAATCAGCCTCATTGTTGTTCTCCAGCGTTTTTAATTTCAAATAAACCGTCACTTGTAACAAATCTTTTGTCTTTTACTTCCAAAAAATTAAAAAATCTCTTTGAATCTGTTTCCTCAAAAAATGATCTTTTATTATTTTTTAAAATGTCCAATTCAAACACACCTTCTGATAAATCTTTTGTTGTAATCAAACAAGAAAATCCTTCACAAATTTTTTCAGAATCACAATAACAAAATAAAACATCATCCGAGCTTGATGTTATTAAGGCTTCAATCAAACCTGCCGAAAAAGTATCTTTTTCGGCAGAAACAGAATTATAACTTTCTTTTATTTTATGCAAAAGAGAAAACTGCCCGACAGCACTGTTATGGACTGAAAAGCTAAATGTCGCAGGAGAAACCTCATTTTCCTGTGAATACTGCTCAACAAGCTTCCTCAATCTATCCAACTCACCATATTGCGAAGCAAAAACCATTTTCACCTGAGGTGATTCATAACATTTTTGCATAGCACATAATGCTATTTTATCCAAGAGTGAGAGTTTTCTTCTCGACATCGGAGGAAGAAAAGAAATATCAACGTTTTCTTCTGTAATATATACATATTTTTTTATAGAAAATTTCAATTTTTAAAATCCAGGCTGTTCTCGACTCAACATAAACAATTATGTTAATATTAATTTTATTATAAATTGTGGTTTTAATCAAAAAGAAACAGGTCTTTATGACAGATATTTATATAACAGCTTATAGCGCTATATGCAATCTGGGAAGCAGTATTGATGAAATTTTTCATACTGCGCTGAAAGGTGAAAACCTTTTTTTTAGTTTTGACAATACTATTATAGAAAATGTATCTTTTCCGTTTGGTAAAATATCAAAAGCACTGCCTTTGATTAATAACGACAAATATAACCTTAGATGTAACAGAATTTTGCTTCACTGTGTAAATAATTTAAAAAATAAAATTGATAAGCTTTTAAAAAATTATGACAAAAGCAAAATCGGTATAGTTATAGGCAATACCAATTCAGGTGTTGATGAGTTTGAAAAATCAAAAGATATTGACCACTCGCAAATTGGAAACCCCGCCGGGTTTCTGCACAATTATCTTGGGTTAAAAGGTTATTACAGCGGCGTTTCAACTGCTTGTACATCAGGAATAAAAGCCTTTTCAACAGCACAAAAACTGCTAGATGCAAATATCTGTGATGTTGTAATTTGTGCAGCTGTTGATGCGCTTTCCAGAATGCCCATTTTTGGATTTCATTCACTGGAAGTTCTCTCACCCTACCCTTGTATTCCTTTTAGTAAGAATAGAAACGGTATAAATATAGGAGAAGGAGGTGCATTGTTTATTATTGAAAAAAATCAAATGCCAAACTCCATAAAAATTATGGGCATAGGAGAAACATCGGATGCATACCACAGTGCAACACCTGAACCTGAAGGTATACAAGCATCAAGAGCAATGAAACAAGCACTCGAACAATCCGGTCTAAAAGCTTGTGAAATTGATTATATAAATATGCATGGAACAGGCACACTAAGCAATGACATAATGGAAGCAAACGCCATATCCAGAATATTTAAAAACAACATACCGGTTTCTTCAACAAAATCCCTAACAGGTCACTGTCTAGGTGCATCAGCCGCAGTAGAAGCAGCTCTTTGCTGTGCTACTCTTGACAAAAAACTAAATCCTGAATATTATCTTTTGCCACATATTTATGACAGCGAATATGATACAAGTTTACCTGTGTTAAATCTCGTAAGCAAAAATCAAAAAACAAGAAAGCTCAAATATTGCATGAACAATGCATTCGGCTTCGGTGGTTCAAATGCCTCCATTATATTAGGGAGGACAGATGAATAAAAAATACGAACTGGCCAAAATTCTTCCACACGATGCTCCAATGATATTTTTGGATGAACTACTGGATATAGATTTAGAAAAAAACTCAGTAACAACCTCCGTAACCATAACAAAAGACAAAATTCTTTTTGACAAAGAGATCAATGGAATTTCTGCACTTGCAGGAATAGAATTCATGGCACAAACAATCGGATGCTATGCATACTTCAAAAATAACCTGTCAGAACCCCAAATAGGATTTCTTCTCGGAAGCAGGTTTTTTGAAACTGATCTTGAAAAATTCGAAAATGGAAAGACGTATACAATCTTTGCACAACAAGCATTTTCAGACAATGAACTTGTCTCGTTTGAGTGTTTTATCTATAATGAAGGTAAAGAATGTGCAAAAGCGAAAGTAAATGTTTATCAGCCGCAAAATAGAGAAAACTTGGATATATAGGTATTTATATGGGTAATTTATGCAACAAACGTGTACTTGTTACAGGTTCGAGCAGAGGTATAGGACGTGCATCAGCATTATATCTTGCAAAAAACGGTTTCGATATAGCTCTTCATTGCAGAAACAACATTGAAAAACTGGAAGAAGTTGCTAAAGAAATAAAGAAATGCGGCGTAAAATCCGAAATGCTGATTTTTGATGTAAAAGACAGACAACAATGCTCTAAAATTATTAAAGAGGACATTGAAAAAAACGGCATATACTTCGGTGTTGTATTAAATGCGGGTATTGCAAGAGACAATGTATTTCCAATACTGGAAGAAAATGAATGGGACGATGTTTTAAACACAAACCTAGGAAGTTTTTATAATGTTCTAAAACCAATAATCATGCCAATGATAGAGCAAAGAATCAAAGGACGTATTGTTACAATGTCCTCAATTTCAGGACTAGCCGGCAATCGAGGACAGGTTAATTACAGTGCATCAAAAGCAGGTATTATTGGAGCAACTAAAGCCTTAAGCCTGGAACTGGCTAAAAGAGGTATTACAGTTAATTGTATCGCACCCGGAATCATAGAAACAGATATGATAAAAGATCTTCCGGCAGATGAAATTAAAAAAATAATTCCAATGAAAAGAACAGGTAGACCGGAAGAAGTTGCGAGCCTTGTTAATTATCTTATGAGTGAAAATGCATCTTACATTACAGGTCAAGTAATTTCCGTAAACGGAGGGATGTATTCTTGAAAAGAGTCGTTGTTACAGGTATGGCATTAGCCAGCCCCTTGGGAAGTAAAGTTGATACAGCTTTTTCAAATTTGAAAAAATATAAAAATTGTATTGAATACTGGAAAGAACTGGACGAATTTGAAAATATGAATACCCGACTCGCTGCACCGGTCAAAGACTTTATTGTCCCTGAACATTTCAATCGCAAGGTTTTAAGAACAATGGGAAAAGTTGCTGTATACAGTACAGCAATAACCGAAGAAGCATTAAAAGATGCAGGACTTCTAAATGAAGATTGTATATCAAACGGAGAAACAGGAGTCAGCTACGGTTCTTCTTCCGGATCTTTAGAATCAATTATAGATTTTTATACAATGCAGGTTGAAAAAAAAGTCAGATGTTTAAACTCAGGTTCATATATAAAGATGATGCCCCAAACAACAACTGTAAACATCTCTCTTTATTTTAAAACAAAAGGGAGACTGATACCATCTTCAACAGCCTGCACATCTGGCTCAATGGGAATTGGCTACGGATATGAAGCAATAAAAAACGGTTACCAAAAGATTATGATAACAGGGGGAGCTGAAGAACTCCATCCTTCTCATATTGCCATTTTTGATACACTTTATGCAACAAGTTTAAAAAACAATACTCCTAAATTAACACCATCTCCCTTTGACAAAAACCGAGATGGTCTTGTACTTGGGGAAGGAGCAGGAACACTAATTCTTGAAGAATATGAACATGCAAAAAAACGAAATGCAAAAATATATGCAGAAATTATAGGTTTTGGAACATCTACGGACGGCACACACATTACAAATCCAAATCCGCAAACAATGGGTTCTGCTTTATCTCTTGCACTTAAAGATGCAAAGATTTCTTCAGAAGAAATAGGATATGTGAATGCACATGGTACCGCGACCATACAAGGCGATATAGCCGAATCAACAGCCACTTATGAGATTTTTAACAGAAAAGTTCCTATAAGCTCACTTAAAAGCTACACAGGTCATACTTTAGGAGCTTGTGGAGCAATTGAAGCAATTCTATCAATCAAAATGATGAATGAAAACTGGTATGCGCCAACATTAAATCTCACAGAAACAGACCCGTCCTGCGCGGATTTAGACTACATATCAGGACAAGGAAGAAATTTAGACACCAACATTATCATGTCCAACAATTTTGCATTCGGAGGAATCAATACCTCTTTAATATTTAAAAAGGTTGATTAAATAATGACAAAGAATAAATATGGACTTGTTTGGAACAAAGATACAGAAGAAGAAAAAGTTGTATTAATGTGTCAGGAGAAAAAACCTGAATTAAAAGAAATTAAAGAAAAAGAAATAAAAACAGACAATTCTGTTTCCAATATGCTAATTGAAGGAGAAAATTATCTTTCATTAACCATACTTTCAAAACAATATTCAGAAAAAGTTGATTTCATTTATATAGATCCACCTTACAATACAGGCAACAAAAATGATTTCAAATATAACGACTGCTGGCTAAGTAAACATGACAAATGTTCACATTCAAAATGGCTAAATTTTATATATAAGCGCCTTGTTCTTGCAAAAAATCTACTGAAAGACAGCGGGATTATTTTTATCAGTATAGGAGAAAAAGAAGTTTCAAACCTAAATTTGCTTTGTTCTGAAATTTTCGGAGAAGAAAATTTTTTAAGTTTAATAACAAGAGTCTCAAAAACAGCAAGTGATAAAGGAAATCACTTTGCTCCATCCTGTGACTATATTGTATGTTATGCAAAAAATAAAGATGCATTAAACCCTGATAATTTTTATGAAGAAGTTGATGAAAGCCTTTATAAAAAATGTGATGAAAAAGGGAAATTTAGAGATGATGTAGCTTTTTATCAAGCATCTTTAGACCCGATGAGAGGCTGTATAAATCAAAGGTATTATATAAAAGCACCTGATGGAAGTCTGCTTATACCACCAGGAAATAATTTTCCCGAAGAGCTGAAAGACGCAGCTTTCATAAAACCAGAAACAAAACATGATAAAGTCTGGAGGTGGAGCTATGAAACATATCTTAAGCAAAAAAAACTTCTTGTCTTTAAAGAAACAAAAAATTCTCCTCTTTTGAATGAATTCAAAGAAAAAGCAAAATACAACGTTTACACAAAAAGCTATCTCTCTGAACGAAGCAAAAAAGGCGTAAAACCAAGAAACTTTTTAACAGATAAAAGATTCTTAAACAGAAAAGGGACAGATTATTTAAAAAGTATGGGGCTGGACTTTTCATATTCTAAGCCTAAAGAACTCATTATGCATCTCCTATCTATTGTACATCTGCCAGAAGATGCCTTGATATTAGATTTTTTTGCAGGTTCAGGAACAACAGGAGAAGCTGTACTTGCCCTGAATAAAAAAGAAAATACAAATAGAACTTTCATACTCTGCACAAACAATGAAGATAATATATGTGAAGAAATTTGTTATCCCAGATTAGAAAAAGTTATCAAAGGTTATTCCAAGAAAAACAGCCGTGAATTTGTAGAAGGACTGGGAGGCAACTTAAAATATTTCAAAACCGATTTCAAAAATTAATCAAAAAAATTAGACCTGTATATATTTTAAATTCTTACTTACAATAAAATTGGCATCAACTGATTTTTTTATATCATCAACTGAAAACATAGGATTAATTTCAATCAAAATCATTTGATTATTTTTGAATTCAAAAACACATCTTTCTGTAATAATCAAATCAACTTCTTTGTATGCCGTAAGAGGTAAACTGCACTTTTTAACAATCTTTATTGCACCTTTAGACATATGTTCCATAGCAACAATAACTTTTTTTGCCCCAACAACAAGATCCATTGAACCACCCATACCCGGAACCATTTTACCCGGAATCATCCAGCTGGCAAGACTGCCTTCTTCATCCACCTGCAATGCCCCAAGAACAGTAGCATCTATATGACCGCCTCTCATCATTGTAAAAGCCATTTGTGAATCATAAAAACAGGCACCGTATTTTGCCTCAACAAAACCTCCGCCTGCATTGATTATTCTAGTATCAGGAGTTTCCGAATTTTGAGATTTGCCTACCCCTAAAAGCCCGTTTTCAGATTGAAATATAACATGTTTTTCATGAGGAACATAATCAGCAACAGCCGTCGGCAAACCTATTCCAAGGGTAACAACATCCCCTTCTTTGAATTCTTTTGCTGCTCTTCTGGCAATAATTTCTCTTATTTTTTCTTTTGTAAGTTCTTTTTCAGCAAGAACAGGATTCGAAACATATTTAGAATGTAAATCTGTTTTAGTTTTTTCAGCAGTTAATTCCATTTATTTTTTCTCCCGTACAACAATATAATCCACAAAAAGCCCGGGGATAACAACATCATTAGGATCTAAACAGTCAACAACTTCATCAGCCTGGACAATTACCGTTTCAGCAGCAGTTGCCATAATTGTATTAAGGTTTCTTGTGGTACCAAAGAAGTTAACATTTCCAAATTTATCTACTTTTGTTCCATAGATTAATGCAAAGTCAGCGCCAAGTGGCTTTTCAAAAATAAACTTTTTCCCGTCAATTTCCATTGTTTCTTTGCCGTCTTCTATAACCGTTCCAACACCCGTCGGGGTAAGAACACCTCCGAGTCCGGTTCCTTTTGCTCTGATTTTTTCAATCAAAGTCCCCATAGGAACAAGTTCAACTTCCAGTTCACCTGAGTTCATTTGTTTTCCCGTTTCCGGATTAGTTCCTATATGAGAAGTAATGAGTTTTTTTATTTGTTTATTAACAATAAGTTTTCCTTTATCAGCATCAGGATAAGATGTATCATTAGATATCATTGTAAGATTTTTAATATCTCTATGCACCAATTCATCAATCAGCTCATCAGGTGCACCACAGCTCAAAAAGCCTCCTACCATAACAGAAGAGCCATCTTTAATTAAATTTATTGCATCTTTTGCCGATATTATACTTTTCATACCCAAGTCTTACTTTTGTACTTTTTTTAATTCTATTACAAACATCACAAATTTAAAAATATATGAAGTTTATAGTTGCACTAATTTACATTTTGAATCAGGCATATTTATGTCGCCATATTTTACAAATGCTCTGCCCACACATCCACCTTTACAAAGCTTTTTGTAATCACAATCTTTGCATTTCAAATTTTTGTACAATCTTTCTTTATACAATTCACACTTTTTTCTTTTTTTCCAAATTTCAGACACAGACTCACTTTTCACATCCCCAAGATAACCGCTGTCACAGATTGCCTCCATACACATATACACTCTGCCGTCAGATTGAATATTCAATCTGTCATTATGATTGCAAGAACAGTAATTTGGTACAGACATTTCTTCTATTCTTTGTTTATACTTTGGAAGAGAAAGTATTTTCTCAATCATAGGATTGTTCACTAGATCAAAAATACTGAACAGATTCAGCGCCAAAAAAGTTCCTGCATTTTGATACTTTTTTTCCTTGCACAAAAGCTCTGCCGCAAGCAACATAAGAGATTCGTCATCAGGCTCTATCTCTCTGTGCATATCATTATACGCCTGAAGTCTTGATACTGCAAAATCCATTGCACCTATTTCACGACAAATATCATATAAGTTAGAAACTTCATTAATATTTAAGTTGTTTACAGTACAGTTTATTGAAACCTTAATGTTATTACTTACAAGTTTTCTTATTGTATCCAGCAATGCAAAAAAATATTTCGACTTTCTAATTTTTTCAAAGGTACCTTCTGTTGAAGCATCAAGGCTTATTTGAACTACATCCAGATAAGGACTGAAAATTTCACCGAGCCTTTTTATTTGTTCATCGTTAATAAGCAAGCCATTTGTTTGAATGAACACAGAAACATTATTTTTTTTTAAAGTTTCAATAATATCCATAATATCAGGACGTAAAAAAGGTTCTCCGCCTGTCAAAATAATTTTTATTATGCCTAAATTTTGCACCAGATCATTTACCAGACTTTGTGCCTGTATAACAGATAATTCATTTTTGTCCTTATATTCAGTATCATTATAATAACAATGTATACATCTTAAATTACACGATGAAGTAAGATGCCATGTTGCAAAAAGCGGAAATGAATGTTGAAAATCATCCGAAACATTCTGCCTTATTAAATTAACAAAGGGAAGGCTTGTGTTCAACAAGGACTTTTTCTCTGAAGATATAATACCACTTGAAGAAAAAAACATTTCATCAAGGTATATTTTTACAGCTTTTTCAAACTCAGGTTTAATCAAGTTCAACAACAAATCCCTCTAAATACAATTCATTAAATAAATCGTTCAAAAAGCTCTCCAAATCAGCCTTATTCAGATGTATATTATTTTGATGAATAATATCCGATATCTCCTCAATTGAAAAATTCCCATCAAGAGAATCGATTATTGAACCTATCTGGTAATTAGCTGTATAGAATTTTTGATTTTCTGCATTATAAAAGAAATATGTACCATTATTTATTTCAGGTTCATAACGTTTCAAAACATGTTTGGATAAATTTATTTTAGTTGTATTTAGCATACCCAGCTTGGGAAGCAATTCCAATCTCCGCTATCACAGAGTTGTTTAACAAACTTATCACTTTTTTCAGTTTGTTTTTTTGCAGGCAAATCAAATAATTTTACCTGTGCTAATTTGTTTTTTGTATTTTGAGCAACTTTTTTTGTGTCTATACCCAACATAGTTGCATTAGCTGTAATTTTTTGTCCTGAAATTCTTGGAATCATAATAACAAACCTCTCTTTTTTTTTGAATTATATAAGAGATAGGAAATATCTTCAAGAAAGATTATAAAATATGAAAAATTATTACAACTAGCAAAAAAATATTTTTACATGTTTTCTTTTTACAAAGACTAACAATGAGGATATATGATGATTATAGGTCTTATTCCATTCGAATATAAACCACAATACTGTTTAAAACCACAAAATAAGTCATATATAACATTTGGTCACAGGAAAGAAATCAGGGACTCTTATGAATTCAACCTAACAAAACCTGTTTTTTTCTTCATAAATCCAGCTTTAAAAAAGAAAAATGAAATATACAAAAGTTTTTTAGAATCAGGACTTAATCCTGAAAAATGCTATGAAATAAGTTCAAACAGCAAAGTATATAAAGCAGGAAAAGGAACCTCCTCAATAATAATAAAAGTAAAACACTCTGCGGCCGGAATAGAAAAAGGCGTAGTCAAGCAGATATCAAAAGATTTTGACAATGAAGCAAAAATACTCTCTTCAATACCTGCATCATTCAAAAACAGATTGAAATTAATAGGTTACTCAACATTAAATGGTTCTGTAAATAGTATAGCAACAGAATTCATTGACGGTCAAAAACTGGATGCCAATTCAAAAAATCTAGACAAGAAAATACTTTCACAGCTCTATAAAGATTTATTATTCCTTGATGAAGCAGGAATTCTGCATCGTGACCTCACAACATATAATATACTCGTTGACAAGAACAATATAGCAAAGATTGTTGATTACGGAGCATCAAAAACCTTTGCTGAAATGGATAATTTAAGCAATTCCGGAAAAATAAAATACAAACAGCCTGATTTTATCTCTTATTCAAACATTCAAAATTTTGAAGAAAATGCACTTCTTGTTTATCTAAAACAGCTTGAAAACAAAGACAGCCTGAATCTACAAGAAGCAGACAAACTTTTTGAAGAACACATAAAGCTTAAAGCCGACTATTATAACAAGCACTCTATGATATTATCAATCAATCAAGAAAATAAAGAAAAAATAACAAATGATATTATTTTCCGTGATGCATACGAGCTTATGAAAACAAAAGCTTTAAACAAACAAATAAAAACAGATTTAATGAATTCGGAAAAACTAAGAATAAAAATGAATCATGCGCAAAAAAGAGTCCGACTATATAATGACAACACGTTAAAAAACCCTGTGACCGGACTCTATTGGAATATGCTTGAAGGTGCATACACAAAAGGACTAATCAAAACATCAAAAGAATGTATGGAAAGATATAAAGACAACAAAATATTATACAAATACTTTGATTTACAAAATAAATTGGCAAAATTTCATTACAATGAAATTTTTATACCAGAATATACAAGACATACAACAGAAATGAAAGACTTTTTGATGAAAGGAAGCACTAAAAATCTTGATACAATATTAAAGGAAGGCAATCTTCTTGAAAAGAAAGATGCCAACGGAAACTGGTGCGGTCCTTGCATTTCGATTTATAAAGCTGATATAAATTCGTTGGAGGGTGAAAATGAATCCTATAAGTTTTAATTTGCACCCTGCTATAAAAATACATAGCAATACAACAAAACCACTTGCATACAAATATACAACACAACCTCAATTTGACGTTTTTTTTAAAGCAAAAAACGATAAAAAAGAATATCTTGATTACCCTTTTATAAAAAAAACAGATGCAATATTTTTTAATAACACAGTAAATACTTTCCCGAATATAACAAGAAAAAGTATACTCAACAAACTTGAAAAAATTTCTTCTATGGACAGGCTTGAAGGACATAATAAGCTGAATCTTGTGGAGCACGTTATTACAAAAGAAACAAGAGGAGAGACAAGAAATTTTGACAAATTAATAAGTAACATAAAATATTTTTCAGAAAATAAGGACTTAAATTCTGTTCTGATTGCAGACAGTTCAAAATATATTCTTGAAGAACCTCATATAGATATGAAAGCATTTAATGAGGTTTTAACCTATATCGTAAACAATGCAAAATTCAAAGATGCAGCAAGCATAATGAAAATTTCAAAATTGATTCAATCAATGCCTGAAAAGAAAAATATGCTTCTTTATCTTGCTAAAGACGGATTCAGTTCACCACAAATAAAATGTATTGCTTCATTATCAGATACGATGACAGAAAAATTAATGTCGGCAAACAACATAAAAGATTTAGATACAAATACAAAATTTGAATATTTTAAAATTATAAACAACTCCAATATTAAAGTATTTGACGAAAAAATAAAAAAACTCTTTCCTACTTTTCCATCTTCAAAAGAAGAAGCTGAACAACTAAAGCTAAATCTAAAAACACAGTTTTCACAAGAATCTCCGCTTGTAATTGACAATCTTAACAGCTTGAAAAAAGATCAAATTCCCTTACAATTTAACAAAGCAGATACTCTGGTTTTAAACATTTGTGCTTCAATATTAAAAAACAACAAACCGTCAAAAAATATCAACACAAAAACTTTTTATGAACAAAAAGCTTTTCAAAGCATATATGAACTCGAAAAATATAAACTCACCTATGAACAGCAAAATAAAATTTGCAAAATCATAAATGCCAGTGGAAAAATTCTCGACAAAAACGAAGAATTTTCCGCCTCTGATATTGCACTCAATCTAAGGTATAGAAACGCTTTTGAGATCTTTAATATTTTACATACTCAAATGCTTCATACAGGTGTAATTAAAAAACTAAGGCTTATAAGAAAGAATATTGAAAAATTAAAAAACAATACACATATCCTTCTTCAGGACAATTTTGATGATGAAAAATTCATAACAAGAAAATTTTCTGACGGAACAACAAACAAAATAGTCGAATACAATATAAAAAATAAAAACAATCCCAAAGTCATGCTTCATTCAGCAGGCATTGAAGTCGCAGGACTTATTCCTGTTGAAAAAAATGCAGATAAAATAACCATGTTATTCAATGCGAATTCCAACAAAATTTTTAGTACTTCATTTTTAAATAGCAACGATTTTAAACCATTTAGAACATACGGATTCATTTTAAACAGCGATTATGAAGATATACTTGGCGGTTCAAAATTTGATCTCGCATCAGGATTTGACAAAAATATCGAAAACTTTGGCACTCAATGCTTAGAAAACAATTCCGAAATATTAACTTATTTCCCGGATTTAATAAAAAAGAGATATAATTTGTCAGACGATTCATACAAAAAGCTTTGTGATTCAGCTTTTAACAATAATAAAAAATCAATAGCCTTAATTAAATATTGCGAAGATTTAATAGGTTCAACTGAACGCATAGACGGAAGAAAATATAATGAGTTTTTCTTATGCAACCCTGTAATCAGCGGAATTTTCATCTATGGAAATATTGAAAGTCTGCCTTTTGAATTCAGAAAATTTGCACAGGAAAATGACCTGAAAATAATTCACATAAAAACAAGAGAAAAATGTAAGAAAAATATAGCCTTCTAATTTTAAAAACCATACTTGCTTTCAGCAATTTTTTTCAATTCATCAGCAAGATCACCCTCTTTTATTTTGACTGTTTTCTTTAACGTTGTATTTTGACCAAAAGTTTCGTTTAACTCTTCCAGCTCTGGCTCTTTTTCATTTTCTTTTTCTACAATTATTCCAAGAAAGTTTAAATCTTCTATATTATCTTTTTCAAAAGAATCAATATATGACAACGGATTCAACATATCAACGTCATTTTTTCCATCACCCGCTACAATAACTATGTCAGTATCGTCTATTGTCTTTATTCTTTCTTTTATATCATAGTTTTTTGAGAGAGGTTGTTCATCAATCACCGGCATAAACATCATCGAACGATATTTGTGACATTCATGGTCAATTGATTTTTCTTTTAAAACATAATTAATATTATTTTCTTTTAAATAAGATTGAAGGGAATTTTTAACTGAATCATATTTTTCCTGAGGTATTTCATCAACAAACCCGAGAAATAATTTCATTTTTCCTACATCTCTCACAAGAACAGTATTTTCTGAGATTTTTTCAGGAGAAGAAAAAACCGAATATTTTCCGTATTTTTCCGCAGAAAGCGTAGATCCGCACTCCAGTGGTTCAAGCCCATTTCCCTTGATAATATCTAAGGCTTTTTTATTAATATCGTATTTATTCCATCCTGTTTTTGCTGATATTTTATGATTTCTTATTTCATTGCTTTTTATAAACGGATAATCATCTTTAATGCTTTTATCTTTTAGAATTTCATCAGAACCTTCTTTGGTAAAAACAGACTCAGCTTCAGGAAACACTATACCCTGTTTTTTATACAAATCATACATAAGTCTAAGCTCGTCATTTGTCCTGCCTGTTGTAATAAACAGTGTCATATCTTTATACTTTTTCAACAATTCATTTATCAATTCAAAATTATATTTTGCTTTCTCAAGTTTCTGTCTATCTTGTGCATAAAAAACATCACCTGTTGTATTAGGTGAAATCGTCCTATCAAAATCACTGTAAACATATATTTTGTTTTTTCCAAAATTCTGATTTATATGATAAGAAAAAATACTTCCTACTTTCAATATACAAACCTCTTAATTTATACCTGTATTATAAAAACTCTAAAATTATTTTTTTTGTTATTTATTGGTAAAGTATTGTAAATTTTGATATTTCAGTATATTAAAAAAAAATATTCAAAGACTTAATACAAATAATTACAACACGGGAGCAAAGAAATGAGATTAAATTCACTAAGTTTCAATTACACACAAACACCCCGATTATCATTGGACAAAAACAATGTAAAATATATAAACTTTTCACATAAGTTACAAGAAGATACCTTTGTAAAAAACAATACCAAACTATCCAACAACCCTTTAATTATTGAAGCTAAAAAGGATTTAATGAAACAGGCTAAATATCTTTCTGATAAAAACCTAACAGCAGGATCCGGCGGAAATATCAGTTCAAGAGCAGGTGACAAAATCCTCATTTCAAAAGCAGGCTCGCTTTTTTCTGACCTAAAAGAAGAAGATATATGTATTATTGATGAAAACGGCAAAGTTTTTGAAGGTGACAGACCCTCATCCGAAACTCCTATGCATCTGGCTATATACAAAAACAGACCCGATGTAAATTCCGTAATCCATTTTCATCCTGTATATGCAACAGTTTATGCTGTTGCAAACAAAACAATGCTGCCCAATATACTTCCTCATACAACAAAACATTTTCATGATTTAAAAGTCGCACCATATGAAAATGCAGGCAGCGAAGATCTTGCACAAAAAGCAGCAGAAGCATTAGGAAACTCGGAAGCTCTTCTTCTGGGTAACCATGGCGCTATTGTAGTCGGGAAAACTCCTCAAATAGCCGCAAAAACAGCAGACAGTCTAGAAAATTACGCCCAAATATCATACCTTTTAGAAAACTCTTGCTTCAAAGCAAAACAACTTTCTAAAGAAAGTGTAGACTATATGATAAATTCTTCCAAAAGATAAATAAAAAAAACCGTAAGTTTTGCTTACGGTTTTTTATTGGTTTTTAATAAATTATTTAGATATTCTGCCAGGTACAACAACACCGCCTTTAAGGTTCTTCTTATAAAACTCAACGTGTGGCTGCAAAACACTATCCAAAACTTCAGGAAATACAATGTTGTTCATAACTTTTTCAACAATTTCCTGATATACAGTGGCAAAAGCTCTTAACTGTGTCATTGCACCTGCGGCTTTTGGAGTAAGCCCCATGCCTTTTGTTGCTGTTCTTTCAACAAATGTAGCACCTGTTACTTCGTAAGATTTTGTCAAAGCACCGATATAGCTTTCTGCGTTTTCTCTGCAAACACCATTGTCAACAGGAACAGTCAAAGCAAAAACAAGTTTGTTAGCAGGATTAAAATGAGCTTCAGCACTGTGATGCATTGCATCAGGAACTTTGGCTACCTGTTTTAATGTATCTTTTACTGACTCATTTTGCATTTGAGCATGCCAGTAAACAGTATTTTCAAAAATAGCACCCATATATTGATGAACAGAAGCTTCAATTCCATTTAATTTTGCATCTGCCCAGAAGATACCTTCTTTCAATGCATCATTAAATTCTAAATCATCACAAAGAGAAAGTTTTGACATTTCTTGAGCAGCTTCAAGCATAGCTTTCATATCTTCTTTCGCCATACCAGCATAAGCAAGTGTAAATAAAGCATGATCATCAAACGCTGAGAATCTTCCGCCTACATCATCGTGAATAAATAAATCTCCAAGCCAATTATTTTCAATAGAAGTTCTGCGAAGTTCACTTTTTTCAGAATTACCGTCCGTTACAGCAATAAAATGTTTATTTGCTGATTTTTTAGCTTCTTCTTCCGATTGCCCCTGAGCTTTGTATGCCTCAATCAACATAGCCAGAACTCTCAAAAATCCGTCTTTTGTTTCAAAAGTTGACCCTGATTTCGACGCAATCATAAAATTAGATTTTGTAACATCATTACCTAATCTGTACAAAAATCTTTCAAGGCTGGCAGAATCAACATCTGAATAAAATTCAACAGATTCACCATTTACATTCAAACCATTTATTGAAAGCATATGCTCAACAGTGTGTTTTGAACCGCCAATACCCATAACACTTAGTTTTTCAGCATTTGTTGCATTTTTAAGATTTTGAGCCAATTCATAAATTTCATCTACCCTTTTCAACTGTTCAATAGGCAGATTTACCCAGTTCAAAAATTGACCTTTTTGATTTGCTCTGGATGCAAATTCATTTACAAATTCAGAAACTTTTGAAGTGTATTTGTTAAAGTCAACACCGCTAAAGCTTGTTGTGATGTCTGAATTTTTTGTTAACATAATGTTTTTCTCCTTCTTATTATCAATTTTTATTTCTAGTCACTTTCTGCCACAACATCTGTAAGCAGTTCTCCGTAGCTGTTAAAATGCCCTGTTGTTTCTTCAATAATATATTTTAATTCGGGCTTTCCTTCGATTGCTTTTTGTGCACAATCAAAAGCTTCTTCCAAATCTTTAAAATCTCTGATAAGAGTCTTTGTCAAATCAGCACCGCGTTTTTGGGTATAAACTTGAAACATGTTTTACTCCTTCTCCTTAATCTTATCTTTTGTAATCATAATATTACAAAAGGAACAAAATTTATATAAGTATCTGAGAGCCAATCATTAATCTGTGAGAATCAACCTTATTGTCATTCTGGCAATACACATAATTGAAAATCAATTTTAACGCCTGTCCTTTTAAATAGTAATTTGCACCAAGTGTGTATTCTCTTTGGTTATTATTTCTAACTGTCCTGTCTGGATCAAATTGATCATATCTTGCTAAAACCTCAAGCTTTTTGGTCAAATGATATGCAACCGTAACAAAAAGCCCCTGAGATCTTTTATTTGTCAATCCTGAACCACCGTTTGAACCGTTAGCTCTGGCATATTCAAATTTTGTCCAAAATCTTTTATATTCATAACCGGCATAAGCACCTGTCAGATAATAATGCATACCATGTTTTTCACCTGATTGTATACCTCCACCCGTAACAAGCTTGCCGTATCTACCATCAGTCTTGCCAAGGGGTTTAATATTCATCCAAGCATCAAATTCATGTCCCGGAAAAAATGCAGTAAAATTTGTTGATGAACTGTAAAAGCCCATATCATAATCCATAAGAGAATAATCACCACGTACCCGAACTCCGAATTTACGGATATTTGCAAGATTTCTGGAAATTTGTGAGCGATTGATAAAAGCCAGAGTATAAGGAGATTGTGCACCTTCAATTCCGACTCCGGGACGAGAATTACCTACAAGTATACTTGTATGAGCTATTCTATGCGTTTCAATATACAAATCTTGAAAAAAAGGTTCCATAAAAGGTAAATGACTGCTACGGTGTGTAGGATCAAGCATTATTCGAAAATTTTCTTTCCCGCCTTTAAATTGACCGTCTATCAATATATTTATCAACCCAACATCAAATTTTGAATCAGTATCTCCCCTTTCAGGAATTGTTGTAGAAAAATTACTCTGAATAGCTGTCCATATATGAACATTTTCAAGAGGACCTTTCTCCATTTTAAAAGTTAATTGGTCTTTTAATAACGCAGCAGGAACATCAGTTCTCTCAATCTCTAAATTATAAACATCTTTTGCTGTTTTCGAAATAACATCAAAAAGAAAAAATTTAGGAGACGGAGCACCATGCGTAGGATCATAATCAATTATTCCGCTTCTTTGCTGTGTCTTTTCTTCTGTTTCAACTGTCTCTTTAGGTGCACGAATAAAAGGTCCAGAATGTTTATCTTTATAACGTTTTTTGGGACCGTCAACATATACGCTATTATCGTCTATATCAATAACCGGATTGTCATCTTCGTCCACTTCATCAAGAACTGTATCAGAAAAACTCCGTTCATCAGAAGTGTCCAGTGTTATTGCATCTTGCGCAAAAACTGCTGTGGGAACAAGCAGAAAAATAATTGCCAGTAATAATCCAATCTTTTTCACAATAAATATCATAACTTAATTTTTATTTATTCGTTATTAATGTTTGTTCGACAAACAGGCAATTGTATTTATAAGTTGTCTGCTTTGCAAGTACTATTTTACTCCAAAAAATAATATGGGTTACAAATTTTTTTTATATTTCATATTTATTCACATACATGTTCAAGAGCTTTTTCAAGAATATCTTTTACGTGGTCATCATTTAAAGAATAATAAACATTTTTTCCTTTTTTATGTGGTTTTACAAGCTTAGCCGTACGCAGGACTTTGAGTTGGTGCGAAACAGCAGACTTTGTCATATTCAAAAGCACTGCCAAATCTCCGACACACATTTCATTTTCTTCCAATGCCCACAAAAGCTGGATTCTTGTACCATCTCCCATAACTTTAAAAAAGTCTGAAAGTTCATACAAAAGATTCATCTCAGGCATATTAGGTCTGACTTTATTAACTATATCGATATTAATCGCTTCGCAATCAGATTTTTTGTTATCCATATTGTCCAAAGCTCCTTCATCAAAGGTAATTTTTGTTTTAATTATACCATATATGAACAATTGTTCAACTATATTAAAAAAGGTAACAATATTATACCACAAAGGGTTGACAATTGAATAGTTGTTCAATTATACTAATAATATACAGTTGAACAATTATTCAACAATATGAGGTAATAAATATGTGCGAACATCACACCCACTGTCATTCTCATTCTCACGAAAATACATCAGAAAGCATCTCATCTGTTTATAGAATAATTATTGCCATCTTCATTTTCATAACAGGTATGATTCTTCACACATCAGAAATACAAAGGTTTTTGATATTTTTTACAGCATACATTATTGCAGGTGGTGATGTCCTTCACACAGCCATAAAAAACATTTTAAATAAAGAATTTTTTGATGAAAATTTTCTTATGAGCATAGCAACCCTAGGTGCTTTCGGAATAAAAGAATACCCGGAGGCTGTTATGGTAATGATTCTTTACCAGATTGGAGAATATCTTCAGGACAAAGCCGTTGAAAAATCACGCAAATCAATCTCTGAGCTTATGGACATAAGACCTGATTATGCAAACATTATTGAAAATGGAAAAATATTTAAAAAGTCACCGGAAAACATAAAAATTGGAGAGGTAATAATTGTAAAAACAGGAGAAAAAATTCCACTTGACGGTATTGTTATTGAAGGAAAAGCAGCAGTTGATACAGCTGCCCTGACAGGAGAATCATTGCCCAAAACTCTCAAAACCGGAAGTGAAGCGATCAGCGGCTGTATAAATATTAATGGCGTAATCAAGATAAAAGTAACAAAATCTTTCGGAGAATCAACAGTTTCTAAAATCCTTAAACTTGTTGAAAATGCAGGAACAAGAAAAGCAAAAGCAGAAAATTTTATAACAAAATTTGCAAAAATTTATACACCTTCTGTTGTTTTTGGTGCACTGACAATGATTATTGTTTCCCCGTTAATTTTTGGAGGAGAATACAGCATGTGGATTCAAAGAGCACTGACCTTCCTTGTTATCTCTTGCCCATGTGCCCTAGTCATCTCTGTACCGTTGAGTTTTTTTGCAGGAATAGGCGGTGCATCAAAAGCAGGAATATTAATCAAAGGAAGCCACTATCTTGAAGCACTATCAAAACCGGATACAGTAGTTTTTGACAAAACAGGTACTTTAACCAAAGGTTCATTTGATGTTATAAAAATCGAACCTCAAAATGGATTTTCAAAAGAAGAACTTTTGAAATACACAGCTATGGCAGAAAATTACTCAAATCACCCCATTGCTGAATCATTAAAAAAAGCTTATTCAAAAACTATCTCTAATGATTTAATCAAAAACGCAGAAGAAATAGCTGGAAGAGGCGTAAAAGCTTTAATTGAAGATAATGCGGTTATTGCAGGAAATGACAAATTTATGGAGGATAATGGAATAAACTACAAAAAAGCTTCTGAAATAGGAACTGTTATTTATACTGCATTAAATGGAATATTTATAGGTTACATTGTAATAGCTGACGAAGTAAAAGCTGACTCTTTGAAAGCAATTAACAGCTTAAAAAGACTCGGATGCCAAACAATAATGCTCACAGGAGATTCTTTTTCAGCTGCTGATTATATTGCTCAAAACCTCGGTATGGATAAATTTTATGCAAAACTTTTACCTTCTGGCAAGGTAGAAAAATTAGAAGAAATCATTGAAAAAAAACAAAATGACAAATCTGTTCTCTTCGTCGGAGATGGCATTAATGATGCACCTGTATTAACAAGAGCTGATGTAGGAATTGCAATGGGTGCACTCGGTTCAGATGCCGCCATAGAAGCTGCTGATGTAGTTATTATGGATGACAAACCATCCAAAATTTCTCTGTCGATTAATATTGCAAGAAGAACAATGAGCATAGTAATACAGAACATATCTTTTGCAATCGGGATAAAGCTTCTGTTTCTAACATTCGGCGCATTCGGCTTTATAAGTATGTGGGGTGCTGTCTTTGCTGATGTAGGTGTAACTCTTCTTGCTGTAATGAATTCATTGAGAGCCTTATACGTTAAGCATTGATTTTTATGACAATATTTTTTAAACTTAAACAATGGATATTTACTTTTTAAAATCCGATATATTTTTAAAACAATTAAATGAAGCTATTTTTTTTAAATATAAAAATGAAAAAAAAGAAGCTTGTTCCAAACGTCAAAATGAATATGCACTTGGAAGATTCCTGGTTCATTTTATTTTGGAACACTATTTTTACATTAATAATCCCCAAATTCTAATTAAAAATAAAAAGCCATACATTGATACCAAAGAGGTTTGTTTCAATATATCTCATACAAAAAATATTATTGCCGCAGCGTTTGACACAGACGAAATCGGCTTTGACATTGAGTTTATGAAAGACAGAGATTTTTCAAAGATAAATGAAAGATACGGAATTGCCAAAAGTACAAACGAAAAAGAGTCATTTTACTCGTTTTGGACAGACTATGAAGCGCAAATTAAACTGCAACAACAGAGCTGTTCTTCTTTTTCTTCTCGATTTAATACAAACTATTGGCTGAGCATAAAATCAGCAAGAAATATTGATATAGAAAAAGAACTCCATGTGTATGAAATTACATTTTGCAAAGACGGAAATATAAAGAGAGAGCTTCGAGACTTTAACTTATTAAAAAATATCCGGCAGCAACACCCGCCGCAGCCATAGCAAAAATAAGCTTCCAAAACCAAGATAGACCTGATTTCTTTGTTGCTCTTTTCTTTTTAGAAACTACTTTTCCTTTTGTTTTTAATTTCGGTTTTGTTTTTTGTTTTAATTGCTTTTGAGAATTTTTTTCAGGCTTCTTTTCAAAGCGTGAAACTCTTGCTTTTTCTTCAAGATATTTTTCTTGCAAACTTTTTTTCTTTTTAGTTCCAAGGATCAATAGTTCCTCATCAAATTCAAGTTTTAAAAGTCTCTTATCTGTCTTGTCTTTTGCAAGAGCATAATTAATTCCTGCTTCAAAAGCTCTTTGAAGACATTCAAGAGCAGTAAACGCATCTTGTTTTGTTTTTAAAGAATGCACTGAAGTATTGCCCTCTCTTTTCAAAAAATAAAGATCATCGATAAATTCTTTTTCTCTGACTGAACCATTGGATCTATCTTTCAACGTAGCAAGCATATCATCAAATGTTGAACCTGTTGTTAATTCGGGTTCAAGCATATTTTTACATATATTTTCAGCAAATCGTCTTGTCTGCGTGATACATTGTTCAAAATATTCATCTCTGTAAAGCTTTTCAGCTTCATTTGCTATTTTAAACAAATTCACATCTGTTTTTTTCAAAAATTCAAAGTTTGACATTTTTCATCCTCTGAAAATTATTATTGCATAAATAATCCTTTATTTAAGTGTTTCTTATTTGAAAAAAATTGGTATTATAATAATGTGTTTATTTTTATAGGAGCATCTGCATGGAACAAGGTAAAGCTAATGCTGAATGCAGTGAAACTGTTGTGGAAATTAATGTAAAAAAATCAAAAATCATGAGAATTTTCATTGCCTTTGCTGCCGGCATGGCCGGTTTGCTATTCGGGCTTGATATAGGCGTAATATCAGGAGCATTACCCTTTATCAGTGAACATTTCACACTTTCTAGCCGTTTGCAGGAATGGGTTGTAAGCACTATGATGCTTGGTGCAGCTCTTGGAGCAGTATCAACCGGCTGGATTTCTTTCAAAATAGGAAGAAAGTACACTCTTCTTGCCGGAGCATCATTATTTATGGTAGGTTCGCTGGCATCTGCTCTCGCTCCCAATGTTGAAATATTGTTAATATCAAGAGTATTGCTCGGTTTTGCCGTAGGTATAGCATCCTATGTGGCTCCGCTCTATCTGTCAGAAATGTCTCAAAAAGAAGATAGAGGCAGATTGATAGCAATGTATCAGCTTATGGTTACTCTGGGCATTCTTGTTGCCTTCATATCAGATACCATTTTTAGCTATGGAGGGCACTGGCGTTGGATGTTAGGTGTAATAAGCATTCCGGCTTTACTCTTGTTAACTGCTGTATTCGGACTGCCTGACAGCCCAAGATGGCTTGCATCAAAAGGAAAATTTGAAAAAGCAAAAAACATTCTGAAAATGCTAAACGCCAATGAA
Organism: Clostridium sp.; assembly: GCA_018362895.1. Lineage (GTDB taxonomy): Bacteria > Cyanobacteriota > Vampirovibrionia > Gastranaerophilales > Gastranaerophilaceae > Limenecus. The sequence goes on from JAHALR010000001.1 coordinate 336,028, forward strand.
GAAAAAGCAGAAAACGAAATGTCCGAAATAAAAGAAAGCTTGAAAATCAAACAAGAAGGCTGGGGGCTTTTTAAGGAAAATAAAAACGTAAGAAGAGCTGTTTATCTCGGTATGCTTTTACAGGCTATGCAGCAATTTACAGGTATGAACATAATACTTTATTATGCACCTAAAATTTTCAAACTTGCAGGGTTTCAAAACACAGAACAACAGATGATTGCCACTGTGATTTGTGGAGTTACAAACGTACTTGCAACTTTAATTGCAATGAAAACAGTTGACAAGTCAGGGCGTAAACCAATTCTGAAAATAGGATTTTCCGTTATTGCTCTTGGAACCTTCCTGCTAGGTGTATGTTTATTTATGATAGATTCAGGAATGTCAGCAGTATGGATTTCTTTTGTAGCCGTTGCCGTAACATTATTAACGATAGCAGGCTTTGCAATGAGTGCAGGCCCAGTAGTATGGATTTTGTGCTCAGAAATTCAACCGCTCAAGAGCCGTGATTTTGGCATTGCCTGTTCAACAACTATGAACTGGATATGTAACATGATTATCGGTTCAACATTCCTCACAATGTTAAACAATCTGGGTACAGCACCAACATTCTGGGTTTACACATGTTTAAACATAATGTTTATTATACTTACAATATGTTTAATACCTGAGACAAAAGGTGTTTCCTTAGAAAAAATTGAAATGAACCTTATGGAAGGTAAAAAATTAAAAGATATAGGTGTAAGTTAATTACATTATAGAAAAACTATAAATAATAGTTTTGTCATATTTTTCACCAGCTTTAAGCACGGGTTTTTCAAAATTTCCGTGCTTAAATGCATTAGGAAAATATTGGCATTCTAAACAAAAGCCGAATCTTGAATCTATAACTGTATTATTTTTTCCTCTTGAGGAACCATTTAAATAATTCCCACTGTAAAACTGAATACCCGGCAAGTCCGTGTAAACATCCAAACGAATTCCACTTTGTTCAGAAAATGCACTAGCAACCTTTTGTAGTTTTTTATTATAATTATTTACCACCCAATTATTATCAAAACCGTGTGCAAATTGTATTTGTTCAAAGCTGTGATTTATATCTTGTCCGATTCTTTTAGGTAATCTAAAATCCATAGGAGTTCCAACAACACTGCAAATTTTGCCATCCGGCAAAGCCTCTTTTGTATTTTCCGTATAAAAATCAGAAAAAATTTGTACATATTGCTCAAGAATATCACCTGAAGCATATCCGTTTAAGTTGAAATAGCTGTGATTAGTAAGATTGCAAACAGTATCTTTATCACTTACTGCTTCATAATGAATTTTCAAAATATTTAAATCATCTTCAAGAGAATACGTTACAGTTGTCTCAAGAGAACCGGGATAATACTCTTCATTATCATGGCTCTTATATGAAAATTTTAAGTTATTACTATCTTCAATGCTTGGGGTCCAAATTTTCTTATCAAAACCTGAGCTCCCACCATGAAGATGATTTCTTCCATCATTCTTATTCAGGCTATATGATTTACCATCTATAATAATTTGAGCATCTTCTATTCTGTTAGCACATCTACCCACAGTTGCACCAAGATACTTATCCTGTGTTTCATATTTTTCCAAATCATCGTATCCAAGTACAACATCTATTTTTTTATTGTTTTTATCAGGAACAATGGCAGACACAATAGTAGCACCGAAATTTGTAATCGCAACTGACATTCCCAAAGAATTTTGCATAGTGAAAAGATAAGCCTTTTCATCATTTTTTGTATATCCAAAAATTTTTTTTGAAATAGAATGCATAAAACGATTTTATCATACTTTAGTATAATTTAATGTTTTTGGTGGATAAAATCTTTTCTAAATATATCTATAATACAATCAAACAGGGGAGAATGTATGGATTTACAAATCAGCAGCTTAATGAATAATATAACCACGAAAGTGGATTCTTATAAATCAAAGCTTTTAAGCTCTGATACTTTAGATTTTTCAAATTATTTAAAAGATAATTTTGACAATATAGATAAAGATAAAAATGGTCTTTTGTCTAAAGATGAAATTAATACTTCCGTAAAAAAATCTGACAATCCCGAAATCCAAAAAATTCTTGATAATAAAAATATCGAAAGTATTATTTCAAATATAGATAAAAATTCTGACGATATGATTTCAAAGAAAGAAGCAGACCCTGATTCAAATCTCGGAAATATACTTAAATCCACAGCAAATGAATTTAAAGACCTTGGTGCAACAACAGCAAATTTAGGAATAGCAGCACAAAGTCTTACACAAAAATTATGTCAGAACTACTATGCAAATGCTAACGTGACAAAATTAGCCACTTCTGCTGTAAGTTATTTATTATAATTGTAAAAATAAACAACTAAGGTTCTTGCAAATTTTTTTATAAACCGTTATTATAAAATTCGGTTTATAATTTGGCGAAACATAGTAAATGATAAATATTAACTCTTTAAAGAAGGATATATTAGCTTCTGTAATAGTATTTTTGGTTGCTCTTCCACTGGCAATCGGAATTTCTATTGCCTGTGGACTACCAATTTACAGCGGAATCATTTCAGGTATCATAGGCGTTATCATAGTTGGAGCTTTATCAGGAAACTCTTTGCAGGTTTCAGGACCGGCAGCAGGTTTAATTCTTATTGTTGTCGATATTATCGGCACAATGGGTGTGGAAAAATTATTTTTAATAATATTTCTTGTAGGGATAATTCAAATAATCTTTGGATTTCTTTCTCTCGGGCGCTGGTTTAGAGCAATTTCACCGGCAATTATCCAGGGTATGTTAGCCGGAATAGGAATATCAATTTTCTTGTCCCAGTTTCATATTATGCTGGACAGCAAACCACAAAATTCATTTATTGCAAATATACTCGATTTATTCAGTGTAATATACAATTCAGTTTTACCAATGAACGGCTCTCCCCATCATTTGGCAAGCATCATTGGAATAATGACAATCGGGATAATAATATTTTGGAATGCTGTACCGCATGAAAAATTAAAAGCAATACCTGCTGCACTTCTGGCTGTTATAATTTCTTCGCTTTTTGCAAATTTAATGCATTATGATATAAATTACATTCAGGTAGGTAGCAACTTTTGGCAAGATGTAAATTTTCTTAGTCTTTCTACTTTCAAACACATTTTTGATTTAAAAGTCTTGATAGGAGCACTTGTAATAACCTTCATTGCCAGTGCTGAAACTCTTTTAACCTCTACGGCAATAGACAAAATGTGTGAAAAATCAAAAACAGATTATAACAAAGAAATCATCGCACAGGGTGTAGGCAATTCGATTTCGGGGCTTGTTGGAGGTTTACCTATAACCGGAGTTATTGTAAGAAGTGCAGCAAATATAAATGCTGATGCACAAACAAGATTTTCTGCTATATTACACGGTATATGGATACTACTTTTCGTGAGCTTTTTTCCTAAAATATTAAACTATATACCTATCTCGGCTCTAGCAGCTATTCTTGTTTACACAGGATACAAGCTGGTAGATATTAATGCAGCAAAACACATATACAGACTGAGCAAAGGTGAATTTGCAATATATTTAATTACACTAATAGCTATTCTTTTTACAAACCTGTTTGAGGGAATACTTGTAGGTTTTTTCTGTGCATTGGTCAAAAGTGCATACAAAGTTTTGAAAGTTGATATAGACACAGAATACAATGCAGAAGAAAATAAAATTATTGCAAAAATTCACGGAAATATCACATTTATACAATTGCCTACATTAATTGAAGCACTCGAAGCACTTCCTAAAGACAAAAATATTCTTCTTTGTGCAGAAAGACTTCACTATATAGACCATGCCTGTGTAGATTTTATTAAGGAATGGGAAAAAGAAAGAAAAAATGCTCAATGTGATTCTTGCTATGTAGAAGTTTCTTGGGATCAGATAAAAGAAACCTACCCGAGTTTTAAATGGCACAGATTCCATAAAGATGATAATATAGGCCTACATTAATTAATTTATTGATTATCTATCCATATCAGTTGCAGGTACTTTGTTATTTCTGTATTTATACCACAAACACATATCAGTAAACAGAAAAGCCATATTAGCTATATATAGCCATATAACAATATCCATACTATACAAAAGTTTGTGTATTATCCCACAGACATAACCAAGCATTATCAGCAAAGAAAAATAAATACTTTTACCATGGACACACTTACTTTTATAAGTTTTCCATGCAGCAACAGGCCAACTCACACCAAAACATACCATCATACCGGCTTCATAAATGCTCATACCAAGCTCCTTTTTGTTATTAATATAAAAGCTAATGTATTTCTTACTTATTTATATTATTACTCTGAATTACAAATTGTAAAGCAAAAAATCTGTTTAAAGATTTTCCTGATACATACTTACAAACAGCATTATTGCAGATGTCAGCTTATCAATATTAATGAATTCAATTTCCGCAAGCTCTTTTCCAGGTATTCTTTTTACTTTTCCATCAACATTAAACGGAACATCTTTATATGACAGGCTGACATGCACTGTTTGGCCGTCAGTTAAAGATTTTTCAGCCTCAACAAGAAGACCTTTTTCATATACACCTACCAGATTTTTTACAATAGGTTCACGCATAAAATCAGAAGAGCCAATTATTTCATCATCAATATTTCTGACTGTCCAATTTATTTCTCTAAAGCCTGTGGAATTCTCACTTTTTGTTATGCGATTATCATCAGACTTTGCATCAGGAGCATCTGTCATTTCATCAAGATCAGGATCTTTGACAATTCTGTTTGGGTTATAGTTAGATAATGAATTTGGATTGAAGGGTCCTTTATTTATATCAATTTTTTCATACATATCAACATTAAATGATCCCTTATCAGTCAATATTTTCGAAGGTGCATCATCATAATGTTTGTTTATAGGATAGTCAAAGACTACATCCGTGTTATTTATATCCAATCTAAGATGATTATTTCTTATGATAGCTTTTTCACCAATTATTCCACTATCTATAACAATATGAGAAATAGCATCCGGATTCGAATTATTCACTGAATCAATGAACGCATAATCAGCATAAAGTTTCTTAAACTCTGCACCATAAAGGGCATCACCAACAGAATCACCGAGTGTCAAATGTACATTTAATGCTTTTTTGTCATCTGCATCAGGTTGATAATATATGTTGTTTGATACATCACTTACATCACCTTGTGCATAATTAGCACCTTGTATATCAAATTCAAGAAGCTTACCTTCTGTATTTGCGTTATGAAAACCAGTAGCTGCATTACCGTCAGAATCTATTCTTTTATCGCCTTTTTGTGATGTATCACTAATATCATATGCCTGTGCTGTAATAGTATCAGCTTTTAAAGTAACTTTGTCTTTAACATACGCATGCATTATATCGAGTTTACTATTTGGAGTAACATTAGCAAGTTCATCAGGATTCATTCCCGGGTGAGGAACAACACTTGAAGGCTTTCTTTTTGAATCCAACACAGTCAGGTTTACTGTTGAAGGAGCAACATCAGGATTACGTTTAATTCTTCCTAATGTTTCAATAGAAAGCTTTTCATCATTAACTTTTATCGTTATATCTTGAGGGGCAGTAATTTCCTTGATATGAGTATTTCCTTCAGATTCAATATTTATTGAACCGTTTTTGCTGTACATTGTTTCAATATTAAGTTCACCGAGACTGTTCAACGTAGTATCCGACTCTGACTCAGACCAAACTTTTCCTGTATTCGTAAGATTATCAAGAACTATTTTGCTATTATCACCTTGAGCAAGAAGATATAAATTTTCGGTTGCAGAATTTAAACTGTTTATTGAACCATTGTTTGTTGAAAGAATAGCATCTTTTGCTGAAAGAGAATTAATATTCAAATCTTTATCAATGCTTTTTATATTCAGCACATTGTCAGCTGACAAGTCAACTCTTCCGTTTGCACTAATATGCACAGCATTATTAGGATCAAGGTTAAAGCCCTGATTTATAATATCATTTAATGTACTGTCAAGTTTACCTATATTATCTGCTTTGATACTTATATCTTTACCGGCAGATATACCTGTCGCATCAGACAATACATCATCATTTGCAGAATTCAAGACAGAGCCGTTTGTTACATCAATTTTCACATTATTTTCAGCTGTAACATTTCCTGTTTTGACATTATGTGCAATTTTTATATCGGAATCTTTACTTGTTATATTTATATTATTTGCGTGCAGAACTCCGTCTATATTAATGTCTCCATTGTTATTTTCAATGGTTATATCAGATGTAGAATTTGTATTAGTTCCTTTTTCAAAAAGAATACCTGACTGTCCGTTGTTTTTAATATTTAAGCTATTACCTTTTACATCAGTTTTGGAGGAGGAGGAAAATACAATTCCGCTTTCAGAACCGTTTGCTACGTTATTGATATTAATAACGCCTTTATCACCGGTTATTGTTCCGTCAATTTGAATCTTTCCTATCGAATTCTCGCTGTTATTAATAATATTCATCTGAGAATAATTATTGATTTTTGCAGTATTATTTATTTCTATTCCAAAATCATCTCTTCTTTGAGAAGAAATCGTTTCAGAATCAACTTTCACACCTGTTCCATTATTTTCAATATTGACTATACCACCGGCAACAAGCTGTCCTTCAGGAATAATTTGATTATCTTCACCAACAATTGTTCCATCAGAGATAATACCGTTGTTAATTGTACCATTTATTTCTATACCGCCTCCGGCTGTACCTTCATTACCGGAATTTTTAAGATTCAATATACCTGTATGAACACCATCGCCATCTTCTACACTGAAATTCGAGAGCACTGCATCTTCGTGAATAACCAGACTGCCTGCACCTGTGTTTTCATATGTAATCTCATTACCCCAATTTTCAAGCTTTAATCCGATAATAACATCATCATCAGCAGAACCTGTAATTCCTGTATTAGTAAAATTATTTTGGGATTTTAAACGAGCTTTTAAAGTACCCCACAAAGACATATTTCCGCTTGTGTTTTCAACATTTAAAACGCCATGGTTATCGATTAATCCCTCTGCTGTGAAGTTCAAACCGCCTGAACCGGAGTTAGCCAGATAGACCTCATTTTTTGAATCTTTATTTATTCCATTCAAAATTTCTGCAGTAATATTCAAAGCTCCACCTGTATTGTTTACAGTAATTTTGCTCGGATTTGACTCATCAGCTTCAACAATATTGTTATTTAGGTTTCCGCCCAATTGAATGCCCTGTTGACCTTTATTTGTAATCATAACGGAGCCGGTGTTGTTGATAGTTCCTGTTGTGACAATTCCCGAACCGCTGCCTGTATTATTTGCAGTTATTACTGCATTTTGAGATGCATTGTTTATAGTTCCTGTAAGATTCAACAAACCATCAGCGTTATTTATTATTGAAAAATCACCATTTGCATTAAGATTATTTACTGTTAAAGAATTTTTACCGGAAGAGTTGTTCGTTATATCAACATTACCGTTATTATTTATAACAGAACCGGCTAGAGTTAAATCACCATCATCAGAAGAAACTGTTATATTTCCGTTATCACTAATTGTATAGCTTGTTCCTGATTTTTGAGAAACGCCCTTTCCTGATGAAATAGTAATGTTGTTTTCTGCCGTAATATCATTGTTAGTTGTAATGTCTCCGCTAATTGTTGTTAAGCTGATAACCTTACCCGTAACAAGATTATTAGTTGAAATCTCCTTTTGTGAATCAAATGTAATATCATTAGCTTGTACTATTCCATTTGTGATAATATTTCCAACTGAATCAAAGTCAATATTTTGGGCAGTTACTGTTCCATTTGTTGTTATATCTGAGCCGGAATTTATTACAGCACC
>JAHALR010000015.1 GCA_018362895.1 Clostridium sp.
ACCTACCTAACTTCCTAACCTTCCCTTCCTATTAAAAGTATTGCTCTAATTCAAAATTAGAGCTTTTTTTTGCGAATTTTTGCCAGTGTGGAGTCGAGCGCAGGGAGCGAACACGTCCTGTGAGGCAAAACCACGCTTTTGCCGAACTGCAAATAATTCGAAACAAAATGAACAGGCGCAGCGAAGCAAGCCTAGTGAACTTGTCTCCGTAGCGAAGCGTAGGTGCTTCTTTTCTTAGCGAGCTGTGGCGAGCTAAAGAAAATTGCGTCACTCATTTTCTTGTAAAATCTTCTTAATATACCCCTGTCAGAGGAGCAATAAAATTCTTTGATTGGTTTATTATAAAATGCCGGCTAACAGAAATTAAAATTTTAAAATCCAAAATGAAATTAAACTTAAATACAGCTGTAAAATTTGTAACCGACCCGAAGACTGCGGGTGTTGCTGCGTTTTTGGGGATAGGTGCATATAAAACTATAAAGGATTATCGAAAAGCAGAACCTCATGAAAAGAAAAAAGTTCTGGCATATGATGCTGCGGTTATAGGCGGAACAACGATTGCTTATATGGCTATGAGACCTTTGTCTAATTGGATATGCAAAACAAAAGTTGTTGATACGGGGGCAAAACTTTTGTCGCAAATGTTTCATTGCTTCAAGTTAGCAGCTTTCTCTAAAAAGAGCATGAAACCTTCGGTTAAAGTTCAAAAAACTCTTGAAGAAACAAAAAAGGCGTTAATTACTTCGCTTAAGACAGCCGAGGATATTACAAAAGACTGTATAAGCGGGTGTTTGAATACATTTGCCGGTTTTTTGGGGGCAATATATTCTGCTGCCGTGATGAAAAAGTTTGTTCTCTCAAAACCTTATTTCAACCCACCAAAGTCAAAGAATTCAGGAAATGATAACGAAAACGAGACAAAGACTCAGGGATATTTTCAGAATTCTGTTGTTTTCAAAAACTTTAATACGAACTCAGACACCTTAAAAACAGTGAAACACCTGACAACAACTGTTCTCGGAATGCCTGAGATGAGAGTTTTTGATGTTCCGATGATGGCGATTTCAGGTTTTGCTGTTGCTGATACAAAGGGTTATCACAACAAGTTCAAAAAAACTACTTACACATTGATAGCTTATACATTGATTCCGACTTTCTTTTATTCTCTGGTTTCATCGTTTGTTAAAAATGCAAAGGGTGTGTATAAATATCCGCTTTTGTTTGCTTCGCTTGTTGGAGGCGGGTATGCAGGCAAGGCCGTCGGGGATAGTCTAAAGGAAAAAATAGATAAAAAAATCGATGGAATAGATATGAAATATATCGCGATAAAATAGTTTAAAACGATTTTGTAAAATTATATTAAAAAATTGGCATGGTCTCTTCTTCTGTTATACTAAGAATGTTGGGAGGAGAGCCCGAAGGTGAAATGAATTCGGGTGTCATATTAATGCAAAAAATATATATTAATAAAATTTTGAATAAAAATAATTTTGAACTTGAATTTTTACACGATTCTGAAAACGAACTGGAACTTGATTTTTCGAATGTTACAGAGATTCGTCTTGAGGATATTGAAAAACTTCTTGATATACAGAAAATTGCTATTTTTAACGAGGTTAAAATCAGAGTGGAAAATATGCAGCCGAATATTTCAAGAATTTTCGAACAGACAGGTCTTTATAAAATGCTGAATACTTTCGGCAATCCGCCTAAAGTAAAAATTCATAAAAGACTCGGTCTGGTTTTGGATTAGTCAAATTAGTCAGATGGGACGGGTAAAGACTTATGAATGAACCGCAGTTGTATATTGTTGCTACACCCATAGGTAATAAGGGTGATTTTTCACAAAGGGCGGTTGAAACATTGAAGCAGGCTGACGTGATAGCGTGCGAGGACTGCCGTACAAGTGCAAACCTGCTGGATTCTTTCGACATTTCGAACAAACTTGTCTCTTATCATAAATTCAATGAAAAACAGCGTACAGCCGAGTTTTTGAGAATGATAGAGGAGGGCAAAAAGATTGCTCTGATTTCAGATGCCGGAACTCCGTGTATTTCCGATCCCGGACGGATTCTTGTTGAAGAGCTTTTTAACCAAGGGGTGAAGATTACTTCGATTCCCGGCGCGAGTGCTGTTGTGACGTTTTTGTCCATGATACCGAGACACACAGAGGAATTTGCTTTTGGCGGTTTTTTGCCGAGAACTCAGCTTGCTCAAAAACAGGTTTTTGAAAAGTTTAAAAATCTTGATACTGTTTTTTATGAATCAGCTAACAGACTGCTTGAAACACTTGAGAAGGTTAAAGAATGCAGAGGCGGGGATGCTGTTGTTGCTGTGGGCAGAGAGCTGACAAAGATGTTTGAAGAAGTTAAGTATGGAAGCGTAAGCGAGATAATTGAGTATTACAAAGAAAATGTCTTAAAAGGCGAGATAGTTTTTGTTTTGTATGCAGTGCCTCAAGAGGAGGCGAATGAGGCGGAGCTGGTTGAAAAAATTAAACAGCTCAAAGCTCTTGATTTCTCTGATAAAGATATTTCCCGTATACTTTCTTCGCTTTTCAATGTAAATAAGAATAAGGTTTATAAACTCTCTTTAAGCATATAAACCGGTAGCAAAAAATTTTTTTTACGAACTTTATGCCGGTATGAAAATAAATGAAAACAGTTACCCATATCATGCACGAACCTCTGCCGTTCATAAGCCTTTTGCCTTTGGCGCAGCAAAAGATATTACACTTGAATATATCCTCAAAAACAGAGAAAGGCTCTTGCCTGAAAGAATCAGAAGAAAAGCCTGGATTTTTGTTTCTAAAAAGAACAAAATAAAAAATATGCCTACTCTTAAAGAATTGCACGAGGAAACATATTCACCTTTGCTGTCGTGTAAAACACTAAGAGATGCACAAAACAGATTCCCTGAATTCAAAGAAGTGTTGCAGGCGAATGTTGTTATTTCAAAGGGCTCTAAAAATACAAGAAAAATTGAGGAACACGTTCCGCTTAAGGATTTGTCACTTTATGTGCTTAAAGAGCGGTGGGGCAAAATGAGGACTTTGAATGACATTGCTGTTGAACTCGGCTTGAAGGACAGAAATGCTCTGGGTTGGATTTTGGACAAAATACGTATGCCTGATTTGGGCAAAAACTATCAGATGCTTTTGAAAGCTTCGGATGAAGAGGGTAACAGAGTTATTTCTTCAAAAATGAAGGCTTATAATTTGGCACACAGAGACGCAGTGATTGCTCACAACAGGGCTGTTGCTGCTATGCAATCGACAAAAACAATAAACGGAATTATTGCACAGGAGGCCTGGAAAAGATTGCCCCACGTGCAGGAGGCACTTCGAGAGTTTTCAAAAACCACCGCTTCGCAAGGCAGGTTTGCTGCTTTCTGGTCTAAATATCCCCAGTTTGCTAAAGAATTCGGTGCAATGAAAAGAACAGTTGCTCTTGAATTGAAAGCTAATGAAATATAATTTATTGCTGGCAATTTTTTTAGACAAATTGTTTTTATATAAATGTGAAGTCAAGGAAATTCTATATTGTTATGTAAAGTAATTATAAACTTTATCCATTGTGATATAGAAAATATAACTTTTTGATGTATAATATCTTATACAGTTGTCAAAAGTTATAATAAACAGTGAATGTGAAGAATCATCAAAGGAGAAAAAATGGCAAGAATTTTAGTATCAATGCCCGATGAATTTTTAAATAAAATCGACCAGGTTGCTGATAATGAACAAAGAACAAGAAGCGAACTTGTTCGTGAAGCTTTGAGAAGCTATATCAAACGTACAAAACTTCCCAGCCCCCAAAAAGCTTTGAGCAACGCAAAAATCCTTGAAGAAATTTTAGATTAATATGGAAATTTTAGCTATAATTCCTGTTCGAGGCGGCTCAAAAGGTATTCCGCTGAAGAACATAAAGCCGCTTGCGGGAAGACCGCTTGTAGCTTATACAATTGATGCGGCTAAGAATTCGAAATATGTTACGCGCACGGTTGTGTCCACAGAGGATAAGAGAATAAAAGATGTCGTGCTTTCACTGGGTGCTGAAGTTCTTGACCGCCCGGAAGAATTGGCGCGTGATGAGACAAAAACTGCTCCTGTTCTGCTTCACGTTGTTGAAGAACTGGAAAAAAAAGAGGGCTACAAACCTGATGTTGTCGTACTTTTGCAGGCTACCTGCCCGATGAGGGATGAGAAGGAGCTTGATGAGGCGTTTGATATTTTTTTTGGGAACCTTGAAAACGGCTGTGACTCTGTTTTTGCCGTAAAACCTGCCGGGCTCACACACGCACTGTGGCGCAGAATTCCCGAATGTTACAGAACTGACGGAGATTCTAGCGAATATGAATGCTTGTATGATTACAGACACCGCCCCAGACGGCAGGATTCTGACAAACATTATCCGATGTTTTGTGAAACGGGTGCTACTTACATCATAAAAACTGATGTGATGAAAGAGGTTAAAGACTTTATCGGCAAAAAACCCGAGGTTTATACAAAAGGGTTTTGCCTTGATATAGATACGGTGAATGATTTTGAACGTGCGGCCAAAGTGATTGAGGAGCGCAGAGAAAATAAACATGAGAAGGCAAAAGGAAATTAATTATTGCGAAATGAACAGCCTTGGCAGTGTTCTTGACTCTTTTTTGCAAAACTCAAACATCAAAGAGGGCTTGAAAAAAAGTACGCTCTTTAAATTCTGGACAAAAGCAGCAGGCAAAAAGTTCGAAAACGTTTCAAAAGCTCAGGGAATCACAAGAAATAATGTGCTTGTTGTTGCGTGCGCAAACTCTTTTGTGACAAGCGAGCTGACTATGTTTAAGCGTGAGCTGTTGAAAAAGATGAAAACTTACGCAGACCCGCTGGGGATTGTGATTGAGGACATAAACTTTTCCCACAAAATCTGGGAAACACCGTCTTTTCGTGATGAAAAAGAAGAGGCTGCTGACCCTAATAAGCCTGACCTGAGCGGTTTTGACCCTGATGAGATTGAGCTTGACAAAAATGAGGTTGAGGCAATTAAAGCAAGTGTCGAAAAAAACACTTTTGCCTCTGTTGAACAAAGAGAAAGAATGCTTGAGACAATCATACAGGATTTGAAGATTCAAAAATTTTTAGCCCATAGAAAGCCATAGAACCTGTTTTACAGGCTTTGAAAGAAGAATTGCAAAATAGCCGAATACAAAATCATAAATCATCTTTGTACCGCTTTGCATCGCTATCCAGCTGACAACGTGAGAGAAAGGATCTTGATGAATGATTGCCATTAAAATAAGATAAAAAATTCCGATTATGTGTATGGTCAAAAGTCCTAGAATAGCTGCTTTTGCAATAGTTCCGTAGTTGAATTTGTCTTTTAGCGTGAAAGATACGATGAAAATTGCGGGAATGTATGCCAGGATGTAGCCGAAGTTATACTGAAAAATGTAGCTTGGTCCGCCTCCCAGCGCAAAAATCGGAAACAGTGTCAGCCCTAGCACAATGTAAATTGTGACAGCTGTTATGCCGAATCTTTTTCCTATCAGAGCAGCAATAAAAAATATTACGGGTATCTGCGGAATGTATGAACAGTGCTTTAGCTTCAAAAACGAAGGATCATAAGGATTCAAAGAACCAAGCACATAGTGGGAAAAGTCGAGCTGTGTAAAGGTTGCAATGATTATCAAAAACACACACCAGCCCATAACCACAAGCGTTCCCATTGTGATTTTCAGTTTTTTATTTTCTGCGTTGAACGCATCCAGTTCTTCTCTAAGCCGTTTTGTGTTCAATTTCTGATTCCTGCTTTTGATGCATTTTTCTGCAATTCATTATATCTCAATTTGAACTTTTCGTACCAGATGTTTTCCGTAAACATAATCAGTGCATTTTCGTTGTTGTCCTGATAGTAGCCTTTTCTGGTGCCGATAGATTTGAAGCCGTTTTTTTCGTAAAGCGAAATGGCGGCAATGTTGCTTTCTCTGACTTCGAGCGTTATGTATTTTATCTTTGCTTTGTAACAATCATCGATTATTGCAAACAACAAAGATTGTGCAACACCCTGCCTTCTTGCCTGTGGATGAACGGAAAGGGTCGTGATGTGAGCTTCTTCAAAAATATGCCAGCAGCCTGCATAACCGAGGATTTTTTGATTTTCATCAACAACACAATAATAGTGTGCAAGATTGTTCTCAAGTTCATTGTAAAAAGACTCTTTTGACCAGTGGTGCTGGCCGTAAGACAGAGCCTCGAGTTCTACAACTTCGTTTATGTCCGATTTTTCCATTCTTCTGATTGCTTTGTTCATAGTCATAATATTATCAAAGAGACAAACAAAGGACAAATATTGACCAGGTGGTCAATATAAAATTCAAAAACCTTAAACCCTGTGATTGATGTTTTTAACATGCCAAACTTATATGATTTAACTACGAAATGAATTTTCTAAGTAAGTTGAGTAACTCGTGGGGAGTATTGGTAAGAAGTTATGAGAAGTATCGCTGGTTTAAGTACGAAAATTTTAACAACAGGTTTTGCGCTTGCACTTTCTGTCAGCTGTGCAATGGCAAATACACTTTCCGAAATTCAGATTAATGCTGAAAACGGCACAAACGGTCAGAGCGGCTATGGCATTGTTTTGAAAACTGACGAAGCAGCACATATGAAAAAAATTATCAATTCGGAAGACAAAATGTCTATTGAATTGAAAAATGTTGAAGTTTCGTCTTCTTTGAACACGGTTTATAACGATGTGGCTAACATTGATAATGTTACTGTTGCTCCTATATCAAAAAATGATATAAAAATAGTTTTTAAGGGCAAAGACATTGCCTCAAGCAAAGTGTATTTCGAAACAGTAAAAACTTCTTCTGCTCCGTCTGCGAACGAGACACAATCAATTCAATTGAGCGGACCTGTTTCAAGCTATACCCCTGTTTACAATCCCGAATCTTTTGCTGTTGAATCAGAAGATTCTCAGACTTCAAATCCGGAATTGAACGAGGTTTTAACAAAAATGCATATCACAAGAAGTATGCTTGTGAGCGTTAAAAAATATACAAAAAGAGCTTTGAAAAAAGCTGAATCTTCAGGAGTGAACCCGATTACCGCTGTTGGAATTATAGCAATAGCAGCAGCATTTGCTTTAAGACCGCGCAAAAAATCGGCTGATAACGCCAGAAAAAGAATGTCAGGAGTGGGACTGTCTGCTGCACAGAACAGAAGCAATCTCGACAGAGAGATGAACTTGAATTCTCGTATGGCTGCACAGATGAATACACATAATAACTCACTTAGACAGGGTTATGGAATGAAGGCTTATCAAAGCAGCCAGAGAAACCCGTATATGACCTCGAATGTTGCTTCTAACGGGGTTTCCGGAATTCCGAGAAGACCTCTTTCTCAAAAAACTGCGGCTCCTGTGAAAAGAAAGCCTGTTTCCTCTCAGCCGTTGAGCGCAGCATCAGCACCGATAAAGTCTTTGAGAAAAGCTCCTGTTATGAATAATCCGATTCAGCCGGCTGCTTCTCATACTCCGTTGCAGCACAACAGCAAAAAAGCTCAGGAATCCGACCTTGACAGCATGAAGTTTCTTGAATCAATAACAAAAATTTATGAGAAAAACGGCAGAGCAGACCTTGCCAAAGGTTTGAAAGACAATTTAAGAAAAGCCCAGATGGCGAATATTTAAGGTTGATGCCGGGCTTTTTATGCCATTAGAGAGAGATTAATATAGACGATACTCAACAATATACGAGACAGCTCTACTGTCTCTTTTTTTTGTAACATTTTTTTTACAAGCTGACAAAATTTTTTGGTTTTATCTTTTATAAAAAAACAAGACACAGAAAAATGGAGAGAGAACCTTGCGTATAATTCCGTTTTCATCGTTTTCAACGCATAAAGAAAGCTTTGGCTATAACAAATCACTTGATAAAGAACTCACAAAAAAACTTGAAAATGACAGCTCTGATTCGGCTCAGATTATCAAAAACCTGAGAACCTTCTGTAACGGAACGGAAGACTATATCATATCCATGGAAAAAAGCAAAAACAAGAGCGTAAACCTGAAAAATACAATTGATTCTCTTATTGTTTCAAAACACAGTCTTGTTCAGCTTGTTGAAGATGCGTATCCGGAGTTGAACTATAAAAAAAGGGAAACAAAACACTATAATACAGAAGCCTCAAAAACCTCTTACGAAGCGGATGAGATTACAGACTACTGGCGTTTCACTCTGGCTAATATGCTTTCGGCTGAGTCTCTCACTCCTGCTCAAAGCGCAAGACTTGAAAAAATGAAAGTCCACGGCGAGGTTGTCAGCTCTTCAATCCCCGAAGAAATGGAAAAACCTGACCCTCTTGAGGCAATAGCTATGAGTATGAAGGCAATGGTCAACATAATGTCAAAACAGTCTGAGCCTGCTTCACCTCCTTCGCAAAAGCCAAAAGAACTTCCTGATATTATTGTTCCTTTTGTGCCCAAAGACGGCTCGCCGAAAGGTTTTGAAAGCATAGGCGGAATGACAGAACTGAAAGAGATTTTACGGGACAAAATTATCTTTCCTCTTTTACATCCGGAAAAAGCCGCACTTGATTTGAAGGAGTATGGAAAAAAATACCCGAGAGCCGTTTTGTTCTATGGTCCTCCGGGATGCGGAAAAACTTTTATAACAGAAGCTCTTGCTCAGGAATCGGGACTCCCTATGTATTATCTTAAAATAGGCAAAGCAGGTTCCGAATATATAAATAAAACCTCCCAAAACTATGAAAAAGCTTTCAGCGAAGCCGAAAACAAGGCTAAAGAAACAGGAAAACCCGTTATTATGTTCATTGATGAAATTGACGGGCTTACAAAGGGCAGAGATTCAAAATCAGGCGGAGAAGACCTTAAACAGATAGGCACACTTCTTGATTTAATATCGAATGCCAGAGGCCGTAATATTATTGTTATTGCGGCTACGAATAAGTTTGATATAGTTGATGATGCTATAAAACGCCGGTTTGATGAACAAATATACATCGGCTTCCCTGATGAGAAAGCCCGTGAATCTGTTCTTGTAAAAGCTCTTGAACCCAGAACAAAAGCACAAAAACTTTTGTATAACTCTGCTGCAATGAAAAAAATCGCACAAAAAACAGAGGGATTTTCAAATGATGATCTCTGTGTTTTTGCTGACAAGGCTGCTTATCTTGCCAGAAAGGACGGAAGAAGAGAAATTATACTCGAAGATTTTGTGAAAGTTATTGAAGAAAATCAGGGCAGAAAAATAAAAGAGGACAAATATGTTCCCAAATCTCAAAGACGTCCGATAGGCTTTAACAAGAATTGTTAACAAATATTAAATAAAGGCATACATGTGAAACCATGTCAGGACGGGCGTGTTCATGATTGTAACAAAAAGTTTACGTACCATGCCTTTAAAAACCCTTCACAAACTGTGTTTTGGATGATTTAATATTAATTGTATTTCAAACACATGACATTCGTTTTCAATTATTAAATTTTATATAAAAATTTTGAAAATATAATAAAATTTATTGGGAGGAGATTTGGAGGATTCCAAATCAAAAAAAGACCGCAGCGTTTCTTGCACGGTCTTTTCTTTTTTTTAATATTAAAGAGGTTGAATAATCTCGATTTCATTGCCGTCAGGGTCTTTTATGAAAGCGATTTTTGATTTTGCTTCTTCCATTATGTATGGCTCATAAAGATATTCACCGCCAAAAGCCTTGAACTTTTTGTCGAATTCATCCATGTCTTCTGTTTCAAAAGCAAAATGTCCGAATGCGTTTCCGTTTTCGTAACCGTTTTGCGGAGTTTCAAAGTTCTCTGTCAGTTCGATTTCAAAACTTCCCACGCCGTCGCCAAGAAAATGGAGAGTGTAATCTTCACCCTTGATTTCATGTGTTTTGTGCAGCCCCAGCAGCTCACAATAAAACTTCATAGATTTTTCAATGTCTTTTACTCTTATCATTGCATGTAAAATTTTCATATTTAGACCTCCGTAATTTTTCATAGCTCTTCGAATTAATCATATCATATCATTGTAATTTTTAGTTTAGTTGTTATCATTATCACAGGACGAGGTTTAATATGAAAAACAGTATATTATTTGTAATAGACGACTTAGAGCTGAAATATTTCGAATTCAACGATCTTGTTACGAACTTCTGGCTCATAAAAGAGTTTCTTGAAAGAAAATGGGAGGTCTTTATTACTGTTAAAAGCGGTTTGATGACAGAAAGCAATCAGGCGAAAACCCTTTGCAACGAGGCGTATCTCGAGAACGGAAACATTTTTTATAAAAAAGACGAACAAAAAAAATATCTGATTGAAGATTTTGACGTTGTTTTCTTCAGACCGGACCCGCCTGTTGACATAGATTACATCAATGCTTGCAGTGTTTTTGATTATGTTGACCATGAAAAAACTGTTTTGATAAACAACCCTGTTGCAATCAAAAATTTTAATGAAAAATTCCATTTGAACTACTTTCCTCAATATGCACCCGAGAATATCGTGAGCGCAAATGCGCAGGAGATAAAAAACTTTGTCAGAGAACACGAAAAGGCTATCATAAAACCGCTGAATCTGTGCTTTGGCGGAGGTGTGTATTATCTCGACAAAGAGGAACGCAATATAAATACCATTATAAAAAACCTCACAAACAACGGAAAAACAATGGTTATGGTGCAAAAGTACCTCGAAGGTGCCGTGCATGGAGATAAACGAATCCTTATTCTCGGAGAACACGTGTTTGACGAGTGCATCAGAAAACTGCCCGGGAAAGATGACTTCAAATTTTCCGTACATTCGGATAAATATTTTGAAACAGCAAAACTTACACCACAAGAAAAGGAAATGGCTCAGGCTGTTGCAAAACGCCTGAATATTGTTGAACTTTATATGGTCGGGCTCGATGTTGCTGACGGAAAGATTATGGAAATCAATGTAACAAGCCCGTGCTATTTTATCCGTGAAATCAATGCCCACAACGGCGAACGTTTTCAGGATGTCTTAATGGAAAAACTGATTAATCTCATTGAATATAAACAAGGAAAAATACCCGCATCTTTATGCTAAAACACCTTATAACAAACGAAGAAAATTTGATAACAAAAGACGAGCTTACAGAGGTATTCTATTCCGGATGTAAGTCTGCAAACGAAGTGAAAAAAATCGGCGTGGAATTTGAAAAACTGCCTGTTTGCAAAAATACTTTCAAGGCTGCTCCTTATGCTGATGTGGCGGCGTTTTTGTGCAGATATAAAAATTCGCTTTCTCTGGGAAAGTGGAGCGGAATTTATGAAAACGGCGCAATCCTCGGACTTTCTTGCGAAAAGGGAACAATCTCTCTTGAACCCGGCTCACAAACAGAGATAAGCCTTGCTCCCATTGAAAAAATCAGTGACATAAAAAGAATTCTTGATGTATATAACAAATCCTCAAACGAAATAGCGCAGGCGCTTGGAATCTATTGGCTGGGGTATGGAATACAACCTGTTTCTACTTATAAAAATATGCGTATTATACCGAAAAAACGCTATGAATATATGACAAAATACCTCCCGACTGTTGCAAAGAAACCGCTCGTGATGATGAGAGAAACCTCGGGGATTCAGGCAAGTTTTGATTATACAAGCGAGTCTGATGCAATGAAAAAATTCCAAACAGCACTGAAACTTTCTCCGCTTATGAGTGCTGCTTTTGCTAATTCGCCCGTTCGTAACGGCAGACTCACAAAGTATAAATCTTATCGTGCTTCAAGCTGGCTTGATACGGACAATGACAGATGCGGACTTGTCAGTTCGAAGGTTTTTAAAGGCGGATTTTCTTTTGATGATTATGCGCAGCTTCTGCTTGATGTTCCGATGATATTTATCGAAAGGGTGGTAAATGGAGTAAAAACAGCAATCAAAACAGAGAATCTGACTTTTCGCAGATTCCTGAAAGAAGGCTGGCAGGGGTATTGTGCTGAAAAATCGGACTGGGAACTTCATTTGAGCCTTTATTTTCCCGATGTGCGATTGAAAAATTATATTGAAATAAGAAACCATGACAACCAGCGCAGCCCGTTGATTCCTGCTGTGCCTGCATTTTGGAAAGGTATAATCTATAATAATCAGGCTGTTGAGGCGGTGAATAAGGTTTTGGGTGATTTGTCTTATTTTGAGTTTGAATATTTGAGGCAGAAAACACCGAAAACGGGGCTTGATATAAGGATTAAGAAGCATTCTTTGAAGGACCTTGTGAAGGAGATTGTTTCAATTTCATATAACAGCTTAAAGTCTGAAAAAGAGGGCGAAGAAGTATTTCTTGAACCATTGATTGAGCTTGTTTCACAGGGACTGACACCGGCTGATGTCATAATCTCAAAATGGGAAAATGAGTGGAAGGGCGATGTGTCTAAACTTGTGGAATATTCAAGGTTTGTGTAAGGAAGTGAATATTATCTTACACAATAAATAGATAGAATAATTTATAAGGAAAAAGTATGAAAAAGAATTATAAAATAGCTTTAATAAATCACGGATGTGCAAAAAATCTCGTAGATTCGGAACTGATGCTCGGGATGCTTGCCTCGGAAGGCTTTTCAATTACTTTGAATGACGAAGATGCTGACATCGTGATTGTGAACACATGCTCTTTTATACATGATGCTGAAAAAGAATCTGTGCGTTCTATTCTTGACGTTGTTGAAGCAGGAAAAAAACTTATCATAACAGGCTGCCTGCCTCAAAAACATAAAGAAGAACTTAAAAAAGCAGTGCCCGAGGCGGTGGCAATGCTTGGAACAACAGAACTTGAAAAAATTGTTGAAGCAGTGAAAGAAGCTGCAAAAGATGAGCCTGAATATTTCTGTAAAATAGATGAAAACCCTGTCTATATTTACCCTGAAAAAGCACAAAGACAACAGATTACAGTCGGCTCAAGCTCTTATATAAAAATTGCCGAGGGATGCAATTATAAATGCGGATATTGCGTAATTCCGCAGCTTCGGGGTCCTTACCGCTCAAGACCTGTTGAAAAAATTGTACAAGAGGCAAAAATGCTCGGCGAAAAAGGTGTGTCTGAGATAGTCCTGATTGCGCAGGATACAACAGGATACGGCGTTGACCTTTATGAAAATTATAAAAAACCTTCACTCGCAAAACTTTTAAGGGAATTGAACAAGGTCGAATCAATTAACTGGATAAGGGTTATGTATACTTATCCTTCAATGTTCGATGATGAGTTGATAAGCGCATTTTCAGAATGCGAAAAGGTTGTGAAATATGTTGATATTCCTTTGCAGCACTCACACCCTGAAATGCTGAAGGCAATGAGACGTCCTGTGATGGACTATCGGGCATTTTTGAAAAAACTGAGAGAACGAATCCCCCAAATTGCAGTGAGGACGACTTTTATCGTGGGATACCCCGGTGAAACTGATGAAATGTTTGAGGATTTGTATGAATTTGTTAAAGATGCAAAGTTTGATAAAATGGGTGCTTTTGAATTTTCAAAAGAAAAGAATACTTACGCATATTCTCTGCCTGAACAGATTCCTGCTCGAATAAAAAAACAACGCAGAAATAAACTCATGAAACTCCAGCAAAAAATTTCAAAAGAAATCAACGAGACTTTTGTCGGAAAAGAGATTCCCTGCATAATCGAATCTGTAACAGACGACGGTGTTGTTGTTGCCAGAGGTTACAGAGATGCTCCCGAGGTTGACGGGCTTGTTTACATCGACACAGACGAAGTGCTTGTGCCGGGTGACATTGAGAATGTCAAAATTTGCGGATGTGATGAATATGACCTTTACGGAACTGTCTAGCTCAAAAAGTCACGTTTGCCTTCTTCTTGGAAATCTCCGCTGTACAACATAGGGTTTGATGTTCGGTCGGTGTTTTCTTCCTGCCCGTTTTTAAGTTTGTAAATCCTGTTTGAAAGTACATTCTGCTGCTTTTTGGCCAGATATAGATTGTCATCAAAGGACTTATTAATTTTGTTGAATTGTGCAAATCTGAACAAAGACTGTAAATCGCTCAAACCTTTCTCCATAGCCGAAACATCTGTCGATTGTGTCAGATATTTGTTCATTATGTCGTTATATTTTTTCTCGGCTGTCTTTGTGTTTTCAGCATCAAGCCTTTTGAGCCTTTCTTCTTCAAACTTTTTCATTCGCTCATGGTAAGCATCAATGGATTCGTAAAGCCCTTGAGTAAAGTTCTGCTGGTTTTGAACGGCTCTTGCCAGTCGTTGTTCTCTTGAATTGTTAATGCTGCTTACAGCGCTAATCGGCTGTGAAACATTGGATAAGAATGCGTGTTCTCCCATTTCCCTGTTTCCTGTCTCCAAAATTATACATAATTTCCCTTATATTTATATAAAAACAATGTATTCTTCAAAATTGCCTTTTTCAAAAGCTGTTTTGTAACAAAATGTTAATACTGATGATGATTGTGACAAAACTTGGAGTTTATATGTTTTGTCGGTATTGTAAGGTACGAAAAGTGAAGGAAAATTGATTATGTCTATCCAAGCAGTAAACATGACAGCAAACTGTGCATCTTGCGGTCCTAAAAAACGTGTAAACTTCGGTGATACGCCGAAAGTAAAAAATGAAGGCGGAGCAGGTAAAGCCATTGCCTCTACATTTATTACCGGTCTCGGTCAAATGTGTGACGGAAGAACAAAAACAGGTGTGAAAATGCTTGGAGCAGAACTGGGATTTGAAATTGTCAGCGGTGCTCTCACAATGCTCGGTATGGCAGCAAAAAGCAAAATAGGCTCTGCGGCTGCTATCGGCGGTGCTGTTGTTGCCGGTTTCGGAGCTTTGGCAACAAAAATCTACTCTATTGTTGATGCTTACAAAGGCGGAAAATAGACTTTAATGTTTATAAAAAAAGCCCGCTCCTTTGTCCAATCAGGAGCGGGTCTTTTTGCTATTTTTTGACTGCTGATTTGTACAGCATTTCACGTTTCTTTTTCATTTCAGGGTTCATCATATATTCTTCATATTTGTAATGAGACTCTATCCAGCCGTTTGGCGAGATTTCGATGATTCTGTCAGCCACGGTTTGAATAAACTGATGATCCTGAGAGGTGAAAAGAACTGTTCCGTTGAAATCAATTAAGGAGTTGTTTAAAGCTGTGATTGCTTCAAGATCAAGGTGGTTTGTCGGCTCGTCAAATATGAGCACGTTGGATTCCGCAATCATCATCTTTGCCAGCATACAGCGGACTTTTTCGCCCCCTGAAAGCACGTTTGCGCTTTTTTCTGATTCTTCACCCGTGAAGAGCATTCTGCCCAGATAGCCTCTGATAAAGCTTATATGCTGTTCTTCGGAATACTGTCTGAGCCAGTCTATCAGGCTGATGTTTGTGTCAAAATATGCGTTGTTGTCTTTTGGAAAATATGAACGTGTTGCAGTGACACCCCATTCAACTTTGCCCGAATCAGGCTCAAGCTCCCCTGCGAGAATTTGAAAAAGAGTTGTGACAACAAGCGGATCTTTGCTTATGAAAGCAATTTTGTCGCCTTTGTATACATCCATTGAAAAATTCTTGATAAGAAGCTCACCGTCAATTGTTTTGTTGAGCTTTTCCACGTGGAGAACGTCTTTGCCGGGCATTTTTTGATAGTTAAATCTGATTCTCGGGAATTTTCTTGAAGATGGTTTTATGTCTTCAAGAGTGAGTTTGTCGAGCATGTTTTTTCTTGAAGTTGCCTGTGCTGCTTTTGATGCGTTGGCACTGAATCTTGCGATGAAGGTTTTCAGCTCTTCAATTTTTTCTTCTGTCTTTTTGTTTTGTTCTTCTTTTTGTTTTTGAATCAGCTGGCTCGCCTGTGCCCAGAAAGAGTAGTTCCCTGTGTAGAGCTGAATGTTTTTGTAATCTATGTCGGCAATATGAGTGCAAACATTGTCCAAGAAATTTCTGTCGTGCGAAACCACGATGACGAGGTTTTGGAAGTTAATCAAAAACTCTTCCAGCCACTTGATAGTTGAGATGTCGAGGTGGTTTGTCGGCTCGTCAAGAAGCAATATGTCAGGGTTTCCGAAAAGTGCTTGAGCAAGAAGAACTCTGACCTTTTCACTTCCTGAAAGTTCGCTCATAAGCTGGTAGTGTTTTTCGTCTTCGATTCCCAAATCACTCAAAAGGGTAGCAGCCATTGACTCAGCCTGCCAGCCGTCGAGTTCGGCGAATTCTGTTTCGAGTTCAGAAACTTTCATTCCGTCTTCGTCGTTGAAATCTGGTTTTGCATACAAAGCTTCTTTCTCTTTCATTACGTCATAGAGTCTTTTGTGACCCATAATTACTGTGTCTATTACCGTAAAGTTATCATAGGCAAAGTGATCCTGTTTCAAAACAGCAATTCTCAAACCTTTGGGAATATGGACTTCACCCGAGGTGGGTTCAATGTCTCCTGAAATCACTCTTAAAAGCGTAGATTTTCCCGCACCGTTTGCGCCTATTACTCCGTAGCAGTGTCCGGGCAAAAATTTTATGTTTATGTTTTCAAATAAAGTCTGGCTTCCAAAGCGGACTGTCAGTTTGTTTGTTGTAATCATTTTCGGCTTCCGTATTTTCTAAACTATTATATATCTTTGCATAAATATGTGTGAAATCAAAAACAGCCTTTTTGCTTCAAACTATGCACGAAATACTTTGTATGTGCTAATATTTAATAAAAAGAAAATCGGGGTGGTATTTAATGGACGATAAAAAGACACTAATTTTGATAGACGGTCATGCACTGGCTTTTCGAAGCTATTTTGCACTTGAGCGCACAGGCATGAAAACCTCTGAAAAAGAACCGACCTGGGCGGTCTTTGGATTTTTTAAGGCAATCTTTGACCTCTTGAAGAATCCAAGAATAAATCCCGATTGCATCTGTGTTGCGTTTGATGTGGGACATCAGACTTTTCGCGTTGAAAAATACGAGGAATACAAAGCAAACAGGGAATCTATGCCTGATAACATGAGAAGCCAGATGGGGCTTATTATGGAAGGGCTAAATGCTTTTAATATCCCGATTTATACAAAAGAAGGCTTTGAGGCTGATGACGTAATCGGAACTATCGCAAAAAAAGCTTCTGCTCTGGGTCACAGAACTATTATCCTCACAGGTGATCAGGATGCTTTCCAGCTGATTGACAGGGAAGGCAGCGTGAGTGTTTTGATTCCTTCAAAGGGCGAACTCATAGACTATGACTGGGCAAGAGTTTATAACAAACTGGGCGTTTATCCCGATCAGGTTATAGATTATAAAGCCTTAAGAGGGGATACGTCGGACAACATTCCCGGTATTCGCGGCATCGGTGAAAAAACAGCCGTAAAGCTTCTGGATAGATTCCAAACACTTGATAATGTGCTGTCTAATATCGATGATGTGGATGGAAAATCACTTAAGGAGAAGTTGAAAAACGGTGTGGAAATGGCAAAATTAAGCTATTTCCTTGCAACGATAAAATGTGATGTCGATATTGATTTTGACTTTGAAAAAACAAAACTCGATATGCCGGATGTGGATGCGGTTTCTGCTTTTTTGAAAAGGGTGCAGTTCTTTAGCTTTTTAAAGAATCTTCCTGAAATTCTAAGACCTTTTACTGTGTGTTCAATCGCTTCAAGAGAGGTTTTGTCCGTTGATTCGGCAGAACAAAAAAAACAACAAATGCTGGATCAAAAACTCATAGACTTTGTGAGCCTGAAAGACGGTTCAAAGGCTGAAACAAAAAAAGAAAAAACTGAAAATTCCGCAACGCCAAAAACTCAAGAATCTGCTTCGGGACAGCTGGGTTTGTTTGCTCAAATGCCCGAATTAACCTCATCAGAAGAAGAAAAGCCTGTTTGTAAAATTCATAACGAGGCAAAATGTATAACAAATGAGGAGGATTTTGAAGAACTTCTGTCGGAATTGAAAAAGCAAACCTTGATTTCTGTTGACACTGAAACCACATCTGTCAACGCTTTGGAGGCTGACCTTGTCGGGGTTTCGGTTGCTTTTAACCCGGAAATCAAGGCAAAAGACGGAAAAGTTGTGCTCACCGGCAAAGAAGGACAAACAAAATCTTTTTATATTCCTGTTTTTCATAAAGTCGGTGACCAGCTTGAAATGAACTATGTTTTAGAAAAGCTGAAACCTGTGTTTGAGGACGGGAAAATTTTCAAAACCTTTCAGAACTGTAAATATGAAATCAATGCGCTTCGCAAATATAACGTGGGTTTCGAGGGGATAATCTTTGATACAATGCTTGCCAGCTATGTGAATGACCCGTCAAGAAAACACGGGCTTAAGGTTCAGGCTGCTGAAAATCTTGACTATTTTATGACTGAGATTGATGAGCTTATAGGCAAAGGCAAAAATCAGATTACAATGGATGATGTGCCGATTGAAGAGGCCTCTGACTATGCGTGCGACGATGCTTTTGTGACACTGGAGCTTACAAAATATTGGATGGAAAAACTTGATGAAGACTCCTTGAAGCTCCTTTATGACATTGAGGTTCCAACAGCAATCGTTCTGGCTCAAATGGAAGCAAACGGCGTTTCACTTGATACGGATTATCTGAGCGGACTTTCAAAAGAGCTTAATGAAAATCTTTATCAAATAGAAGAAAATGTCTATACTCTTGCCGGTGAAAAATTCAACCTCAATTCTCCAAAACAGGTGGGAGAAATTTTGTATGACAAACTCCAAATACAGCCCAAAGGCAAAAAACGCGGTGCAAAGAAACCTTCAACCGATGCTAAGGTGCTTGAGGAACTTGCAGGTGAATATGAAATAGCAAAGTATCTTCTTGAATACAGACACTATTCGAAAATGAAATCGACCTATGTTGATGCACTTCCCGATCTTATCAGCCCGACTGACAGGAAGCTTCATACAAGCTATAACCAGACGGCTACGGTCACGGGGCGTTTGTCTTCGTCTAATCCGAATCTTCAAAACATTCCGGTGCGCACAAAACTCGGAAATCGCATAAGAAAAGCCTTTGTTCCGGAGGATAAAAACTCTCAGGTGCTTTTGTCTGCCGACTACTCACAGATTGAGCTGAGACTTCTTGCTCATGTTTGCGGGGATGAAAACCTCATTAAGGCATTTAATTCAGGCGAAGACATCCATACAGAAACTGCCGCAAAGGTCTTTGAAGTTCCTCTGAGTGAAGTTACAAAAGAAATGAGAAGCAGAGCAAAGGCTGTAAACTTTGGCATTGTGTACGGACAGACACGCTGGGGGCTGGCTTCGTCTCTTGGGATTTCAAGCGAAGAGGCTCAGATGTTTATAGACAAATATTTTCTTACTTACCCGAAGGTAAAAGAGTACATGGACAATGCTGTTCAGGATGCTTACCGCTTTGGGTATGCTCGTACAATTTACGGAAGAAAAAGGTATCTTCTGGACGAGTTGACAAGCTCAAACCACAACATAAAAGAGTTTGCCCAAAGAGCCGCAATAAACAGCCCTCTTCAGGGTGCTGCTGCTGATTTGATAAAAATGGCAATGATTGAGCTTTCAAAAAAACTTGAACAAAACAAGCTGAAATCCACAATGATAATGCAGGTTCATGATGAATTGATTCTTCAGGCTTACAAGGATGAACTCGATGTTGTGAAAAAACTTTTGAAAGAAGCGATGGAACTGGGGCAGCCGCTGAAAGTGCCTCTTGTCATTGATTTTGCTTGCGGTTCTTCATGGATGGAGGAAGAATAATGAAAAAACTTTCTTTAACAATTTTGGCAGCGGTTTTTATGCTTACAGGTTTGAAGGTGTTTGCAGCAGATCAGCTTGAAAGTTCCTATGCTCAGACAGCTGCAAAGGCATCTGTTGATTATACAAGCTATAAAAACTGCATAAGACTTTATAAACTCCCGTCTAAAAAATTGTTCTTCCTTGCATTATCTTCAGTGAATGCAAACAAGTTTGAGATTCTTGAAATGCAATCAAGAAACGGATATATTCTTTTTAAAGCGGAGGGCAAGGAGTTTCTTCTTGATGTTCTCGGAAAAGATAAAAATTATACATATTTGAAACTCACGCCGGGTAATAACAATTACTATTTTTCACCTTCCATTGTGCAAAAGATTTTTAATTATATAGATGTGAATTTTAATGCCGAGGTCAAAGAGCTTAAGTTCTAGAATGTAAATTTTTTATAAAATTTTATAAAAAATCTCTGTCATAACGCAAAAATATATCTTCAGGAGATATTTACATATTGTGAAGTTTACACTATTATATAGTTCCCCCTGAAGGTTAATAGGGCTGGAATTAGGGATTGACAGGAAAAAATATTGAATCAGATTAACACTAACCCGACATTTGTTCATATCATGCCGAAGGTGAAACTTACACCTATCAAGCAAAAAACTCAGCAGGAAGAATTGCAGGAGATTATTCAGGCTCCTGACGACCCGCTTGCCAAATATCCGTTAAGAGCTTTCGGGTATTCAAACGAAGTAGGTGCAGCTGTTTCAGCAATGCCCGGATGGGGAAGAATCGCAGAAACCGCTTTGTGGGTGCCGGCTTTGATGTATCTCGGTGCTGATATTTATGACAAATATAAAAGAGGCAGAGACGGAAACTATTCAAAAGAGTCAGCAACAAAAGGTATGGAACAGGCTGTGTTTCAGGCTCTTGCCAGTGTAATTCTGCCAACGGCCGCCGTAAAAATGGGTCAGGGTGTTGCAGGTCAGTTTGCAAAATTTGACGGTTCAAACCTTAACGCAACTGTAAAAGAGGAACTGCTTGCAAAACTCGAGAAAGATTTTTCTAAAGCAAAATTCACCAAAGGTGACAGAGCTGACAGAAACGGTGTCTTTAAAACAGGAAAAGAATGGGTCTGGGAAAGAATAAACGACAGAACTTTCGGAAACCAGCTTCAAGATACAAAAGAAAAACTTAAAAATGAAAGCGTTTTTAGAAAAATCATCAAATTTTTCGGACATTCATCAGGCTATGATGCCACGGTCAAGGCAAACAGCGATGATGTTACAAAATATCTCAAAAACAAGGTCTTTGAAATATTTGAAAAACAAACGCTGATTGAAACGGGCACACTTGAAGACATCAAAAAAACAGGAAGTAAAAAATTCGTTGAGGCTTTCATAAAAGCGGAAAAGAATGCAGAAAAAAATTATCATCACCTTATTCAAACACGTCCGAATTTTATAATAGAAAAAATTCTCTCATCAGGTGAATTAAAATATGAAAATCTGAAAAATCTTATAGACACAGAATATCCGACCATTGATGCAAAAATAAATCTTGTTGCGGCCAGTGACAAGGGAAGAGAAATCTCCGCAAAACTTTTGAAAAAGCTTATGAATGATTCAAAAAACAAAGAGCTTATTGAAAATATTGCTAAAAAGGCTTCGATGTCTAATGAGATTATAAATAAATATATTCAATCTCGAAAACTCAAAATGGGTCTTTTGAAAACTACCGGCGGTTTCATTGCTCTGGGACTTCTGGCTGTTCCTATTGATCATTTTGTTCATAAATATATAATCAAAAAATTTCTTGAACCGGGTTTGGAAAATATGAAAAATCTTCAGTCAAAAATGTCTTTTAAACAGAGCAAAAAGGTTGATAAGGCATAATGATGTTAGATTCAATCCTCAAATTGTCAATCTTTCGTGCTAACAGAGTGAAAACAGATTTTAAGATGTTGACAAAAACGCCGAAATCTCCGATTGAGCGTTTTAATCGGGAGCTTGATTTTTGGGCGGTGCCTGAAGAAGCAAAGTTTTTCAAAAACATCAGAGTAGGCAAAAAGAGTGACAGTGCTTTTTTCAGAGATATAACAAGCTTTTATGACAAAGATAAAAAATTGATAAAAAGATGTATTTCAGGCTCTGATATTAATTATAAAATCAGACAGTACAAATATTCTTATGAAACCCCGAAATACAGAGATATTTCTCCGCATGTAATATCAGGAAGAAAAATAACAACAAAAGAATATATAAAGGATAATCCGGATAAGAATATATGGGGAAAGTGGAAAACAACCTGTTATGAAGAACAGTTTGCTTACCATTTTTTTGAAGACCCGATGCGGATAAAAATTGCTACGAAACTTCATACAAACAAAGTGATTTATGACCTGGAGAATGAAGCAAAGCGTACCTGTGTTATGACTGAATATCCTAAAAACAAAGGCTATGAACCGAAATCCGCAAAAAAAGTTATGGGTTTTGAGATTGAAATGGTGAATGGAATGCCTGAAATAAGAGGCTATGAGCAAACTCCTAACGTAAAAATTCCGTCTTGTGATGACTTTCTTGCTTACAGATTTTTAATGGGAGCGGAAAAACAAGAGGCTTTAACCAGATATTTTCTTGCGCAAAAAAAACTTGATGACCTGGGAATAAGTGTTTATACAAATAAATCAAATGTCAGTCCCGATGCGATTGCCCATTTTGCTTCATACGGCCCCGAAATTTGCTGGCGAAGCGTTAATGCTGCAAGAGAGCCTGTGGTGACTGCTGCTCATGAAGTTGAACACGCCTGGCAATATGCACAAATAGGCAGACTGGGTAAGGGGACAACCAATTATGAAAGAGACTGTTTGCGAAAATTCGGGGAAATTGCTGATGGAAAAGAACGTGAAGAGGCATATAAATACCTTGTTGCAAGTGAGAATTACCCTTCAAAAACCCAGATGAACTATCTTGAAAGTTACAAATCAAATTATCTTGAAAAAAAAGCAAGAAAAGCTGGTTCTGAAGCAGGAGAGATTTATAATGTCTTTAGGGAATTTCTCTGGAGACAGTTCAGGTTTCTTCCAAAAAACAACTATTATTTGTAGAAATAAGCTGTTCTTTTTCTTTCCTTGTCAGGTGTTTGATTCGATATTCCTCCTTCATTGCTTCTGATTTTGTGTCGAATTGTTTTGTGTAAACAATTTTTAAAGGCTTGTGAGCACGTGTAAATTTTGCAGCGGTGCCGGATTTGTGTTTTTCAAATCTTTTTTCAACATCGTCTGTGTATCCGCAATACAACATATTATCAACTGTGAGAATGATATATGTGAAAAATTTAGCCATATTCTCTGGCAAGCTCCGCTATTGTGTTCAAAAGAATCATTATTTTTACATAACGGGTTTCTGTGACCAGCCTGCCTCTGAAATGAGAAGCACCTTTTGTACCTTTGATATAGTAGGGGTAAAACTTTCTTACGAACTGAATTGCTGTTTTTTCACCTCTGAGCCTTACTTCGTCATCAAGGTGGTCTTTAATCAATTCAATTTTTGCATCAAACGACAGCTCAGGCAGCAGTTCTCCTGTGTTAAGATAATGTTCTATTCTGTTAATCAAATCAGGATTTCCGAGTACGCCTCTTGCGATTGCAACCCCGTCGGCGTTTGACTCTTCAAGAGCCTGTTTTGCGCTCAGCGGGTCTGTGATGTCTCCGTTCACAAAAAGCGGAACTTTTATTTCTTTTTTTACATTGCTGATGGCTTTCCAGTCAGCTTTTCCCGAATACATCTGAGAACGGGTGCGACAATGAATTGTCATTGCATCCGCTCCCGACTCTTCCATAAGTTTGGCGAATTCAAGAAAATTCTGTTCTTCCGCTGTATAACCAAGCCTGAATTTTACTGTAACAGGAAGCTCTGTCGCATCTTTGACTGCTTTGACAATGTCAGAAGCAAGCTGAGGCGTTCTCATCAAGGCGGAACCGTCACCGCCTGTGACGACTTTTTTTACGGGACATCCCATGTTTATATCTATTATGTCAGCACCGCCTTTTTGTGCAAGTATTTGTGCTGCTTTTGCCATCATATGGGGCTTGTGACCGGAAATTTGATATGCAAGAGGATGTTCGTTTTCTTTAAAAGCAAGAATCTTTGAGTGGTCAATGTTTTGCATCAAAGACTCTGAGCTTATCATTTCTGTTGTCAAAAGACACGTTTTTGAAAACCGCCTGACAAGCCCTCTTAACACAACATCGGTTATGCCTGCCATGGGAGCAAGTGCACAGCAGCTGTCAATTTTTACGTTTCCTATTTGTATTTTACTTTTTTGTTTGAGGTTTTGGCTCATAGTTTTTTAAATCCTGTACTCTCTTTGCAGAATATCTTGTGTAGTCATTTGTTTCACCGGCTTTTTGTGCTGCGGCGAGGTATTTTTTATGATACATCAAAGCATTCGAATATTGTGCAAGGTAATCATAATCAATCGCTATTGAATAATTTGCAATTATCATTTGAGGGTTGAACTGGAGTGCTTTTTTGTAATCATTGATTGCAAGAGCATATTTTTTCTGTGCATCATAGACCATTGCTCTGTAATAGTATGCGTTTGAGTCTTTAGGGTCTCTTGTTATCACCTGATTCAAAATGGTGAGTGCCTGAGCATACTGTTTCTGGTCATAGCAGGCAATCGCTTTATCCATTTGTTCAGTGTTTTCCTGTTCAATTACATAAGTCAAAAGCTCTTTTGCATCTTTGTGAGAAGGATTCAGTGCCAGAGCTTTCTGAGCGTATGTTTTAGCCTGAGAAAAGAGTTCCGAATTTGAATAGGCAAGTGCCAGATAATAAGCTGTGTCTGCATTTTTCGGGTCTATTGCAAAGGACTTTTTGTAATATTCAGCAGCCTGTTGATTATTTCCAAGTGCTTGATAGCAGGCTCCAATTCCAACAAGAGATTCTGCTGTTTGCGGCATGATTTTGTTATATAGATTGATTGCTTCCTGATATTTTTGTTGTCTGAAAAGCTCTGAAGCATCAGCGTATATCAAAGAAGTTGTTTCAGAATCAATTGCTGCAAGCTGTTTTTTTATGAGTGTGTTTTCAGGGAACATCCCTTTTGCATCTGTGAGAATTGTTCTTGCTTTGTCGTAATTGCCCTGTTGTTTGTATGCCTGTGCCAGATTGATATATGTATCTTGATTTTTAGGGTCGAGAGTCAGTGCTCTGTTGTAATACATAATGGCATCAGGGAGTCTGTTAGCTTTGTGAAGTTCGTAAGCATATTTGTAAAGCAAATCAGGGTTTGTGGGTGTTTTTTGAACCTCCTGATAAATATAATTGAGCTTTTCGTCCTGTGTCATGTTTGTTTCCATAACTTCGAAAAGTTCGTTTTTAATCTGCCGGTTTGAAGGCTCAAGATTTAGAGCAAGTTTGTAGTTTTGAATTGCAGCATCTTTGTTGCCCATATCTCTGTAACACTGCGCTTTGTAGAGGTAGGCTCTCATATAGTTCGGGTTGAAATCTATGATTGTGTCATAGGCTTCGATAGCTGTTTCATATTCTTTTTTGGCCTGATACATAGTTCCGATGTTGAGCCTTGTTGTTATACTGGAAGGATTAATCTGCTCTGCTTTTTCATATTCTGCAAGCGCAGCATCCATTTCTCCTTTTTTCTGAAGAATGGCGCCTAAATTTGAGTGTGCTTCAGCATCATTTGGAGATTGTGCAACTTTTTGTCTCCATATATTTTCAAGAGAAAGCAGAATGTCCTGATTTTCTCCTGATTTCGAAAGAGCGAAAGTATATTCTTGAGCCGCTTTGTCAAGAAGCCCCAGTCTTTCATATACTCTGGCAAGTTTCAAATGTGTCTGAGGATCTTTTGAGTCAATGTTTATTGCCTGTTCCAGGTATGAAGCAGACTGATCGTTCAAATTCAGAATATAATAAATATCTCCTAAAGAAACAAGAGACTGATATCTATAATTAGGATCAGTTTGAGACTTATGAAACTCAACAGCTGCCGCTGCAAATTCACCCTGTGCCCTCAAGGACTTGCCCATTGTGAAATGACCTTTCGGTGTTACATCCGCCTGCATTGCATATAGGATATTGTTGAGATTTTCTTCCATTGTGTTCAGATTTGTCAAATATTGAGCATCCACAGGGGCACATTCGTAATATTTCATATAAAATATTGCGGAGCGTAAATCGTTTGCGGCTTTGTTATAGTCTGCGGCTTTGTTGTTGTAATACATTGCTCTTGATATATAAGAGTTTACAAGCTGAATCCTCGAAGATTTGTCCTGAGGGTTTTCTCTGAGAGCTTTTCGAAACTCTGTAATTGCATTTGTGTATTGATTTGTTTTTAAATACTGCATCCCGTTAGAGTAGTATGCTGAACCTGACTGTGAATATGCTATATCAAAGGTGTTTTCCTGTGCATTGGCATTCAAATTCATAATCAAGAGGAGTGCAATTACGGGCAGAATTCTTTTTTTCATTCTCAGCGCCTTTCGTTAAAAAAAATACAATGGGTGGCAAAATCAATATTATAATTATAATCCAAACTTTACAATAAGCATATAATACAATTTTTTTGACAATTTTTATTATACTCTTGTTTTGATATATAGGTAATTGTTTTTTTATAGTACAGCCATGAGCATTAATAAAGTAATACAATCTCTAAGACATGAAATAGCCGTAAAGAATCCAGCAGCCTCTGCCGCAGCAAAGGCAAATAAAGCTGTCAATCAAATTGTGAGGACAATAAGACATTTTAACGGCGAAACACAGAGGTTTGAGGATGCGAGGGTTGTTATGATTGAAGATGCTTCGGCTGTGATGTTTAAGCGGGTTAAAAATACAAAAGGAAAAATTGAAAAAATTCCTGTTTCTGTTAATCTTGCGACATCACAGGATAATTATCGTACTTTTTATTATTTTCTTGAACCCGTGACAAACAAAGAAATCGGCTATGTTGCAATCTCGGACTGGAAAAAAGTCAAGGACTCGATTCCCTATAAAATGGGTATGTTTGATGAAGGACTGATAAAAGATTATATAGAACAGGGCATAATTGGTAATAGGGTGTCGATAGACTATGTGAAAAATAATATGGAAGAAGTTTATTCCGGCGCAGGTTCTCTGGCTGACCGTCTTGCTCTTGAGTATTGCTTGAAAAATAAACTCAAACCTCAAGTTACACTTACTGCTTCTGAAAATGCGCACAGCGCACACTTCAAAAGAGGATACAGATTCTTTCCCGAACAAAAAGCTTCTTCTTTTGATGCAAATAAAACAGTTTCCTCTCGCATATTGAACACGAAATGCGGTGAAAAAGTTTACACAAGAAACCTTGGCAATCTTTATATGTATATGCCTAAAACTATTGTAGAAAAGTATCTTGCGGAAATTTCAAGAAACCCTGTTTTGCATTAATGTAAAAAAAATAAATACTGCTCTTGCACAGAAATATTTTGCATGTATGATTAAATAGTCAGAAAAGTTACCCGACAATTTAATATACACCCGGCTGATATTTTTCAGTCTCACTTTTGTTGTTAAATTGCTATAAATAGTTTACAAATGTATTTAATTACACTAAGGAAAGGTAATACAGTGGAAGAAAAAGAAATTCAAGAAGTTGAAACAGTTGAAGTTACAGAAACTGTTGAAGCACCGGAAGCAGCAGAAACTCCTGCTGAAGAAAAACCTGCAAAAGGCAGAGGCAAAGGCAGAGATGCTAAAGGAAAAAGCAAAAGAAAAATTGAAACAGTAGAAAATGCTCCTCAATCCGAATGGAAAGAAAGAGTTGTTCAAATAAGACGTGTAACAAAAGTTGTTAAGGGCGGTAAAAAACTCAGCTTCAGAGCTATCGTTATTGTAGGCAACGGCAAAGGTCAAGTAGGTGTTGGCTGTGCGAAAGCTTCAGAAGTTATCATCGCTATTCAAAAAGCTATTGCTGAAGGCAGAAAAAATCTCGTTTCAGTACCTATCTTCAAAACAACTATTCCTCACCCGATTGTCGGACGTTCAGGCGCAGGTTCTGTTATGTTGAGACCTGCTTCACAAGGTACCGGTGTTATCGCAGGCGGTGCTGTACGTGCAGTGCTTGAGCTTGCCGGAATTGAAAATATTTTGAGCAAATCATTGGGTTCAAAATCACCTTTGAACGCAGCAAATGCTACTTTGGAAGCTTTGAAAGAACTCAGAACTTTCGGCGATGTTGCTAAAAAACGCGGTTTGAGCCTTAAAGAAATGTTAAATTAGTTACACAATCAATAAAGGAAATAATAACAATGGCTAAGGATAAATTAGAAAAAGTTTCGATTAAACTCAAAAGAAGCTTAATCGGTTCTACAAAAGACCAAATCAAAGTTGTAAAAGCTCTTGGTTTGAAAAAAACAAACGATGTAGTGGAACACTATAACTCAGCTACTATCATGGGTATGGTTAACAAAGTTCCCCACTTAGTGGAAGTTGTAAACCAATAGACGACACTAGATTAGATAATAAATTTAGAAAAGGAAATAAAAATGGCAGATAAAATTACATTGGAAGATTTGAGACCTGCTGAAGGTTCTACTCACAAATCAAAAAGAGTCGGCAGAGGCAGAGCATCAGGACACGGAAAAACTTCTTGCCGCGGTCACAACGGTGAAGGCCAGCGTTCAGGCAACAGCTCAAAAAGAGGCTTCGAAGGCGGACAAATGCCTTCTTACAGACAGATGCCGAAATTGAAAGGTTTCACAAACTTTGCGGCATTGAATTATGCTGAAATCAATGTTAAAGACATCGAAAAACTCGATGCAAAAGAAATTGATCTGGCTTATTTAATCGAAAACGGAAAAGCTCATCCGTCTTCAGAAGCTTTGAGAGTTCTCGGAAATGGCGAAATCTCAAAAGCAGTTACTATCAAAGCAAGACATTTTACCGCTTCTGCTAAAGAAAAAATCGAAAAAGCAGGCGGAAAAGCTGAATTAGTATAAAATGTGTGAAAACTGCAAGCTGCTTAATTTCAAGCGGCTTGCAGTTCTAATACATTATGCATAAAATGGAGAGGATAAAACTCAAATGCAAAATGCAAGAATGAAACCGCCGTCAATGGACGATGTGGTATCAATGTTTCAGGCTTCGGGGTTGAAAGCCAAACTTATTTTTACTTTCGCAATGATTGCGATTTTTAGATTAGGCGTAGCTCTTCCGCTTTTCGGAATTAACAACGATGTTTTTTCAAGAATAGCACAAGGTAACAACATTATCGGTTTTATCGATTTGTTTTCAGGCGGTGCGCTTGCTAATGTATCTATACTCGCTTTGGGTATCGGACCTTACATCACGGCTTCAATTATCATGCAGCTTTTGACTGTAATCGTTCCCCATCTTGAACAGCTTCAAAAAGAAGAAGGTGAAGCAGGAAGAAGAAAAATTTCGCAGTATACAAGATATTTCACTGTGTTTATCTCCTTCTTTCAAGCAAGCATCTTTCTTTTGTATCTTTTACATCAGGCACCGGCTGCAATTCTTCCCGGTGTAAACCACATAATGTTTTTTATTGGCTCTGCTGTTATTCTGACAGCGGGTTCTGTGTTTGTGATGTGGCTTGCTGAATTGATGACAGAAAAAGGAATCGGAAACGGTGGTTCGTTGTTGATTTTTGTCGGTATCATTTCACGAATACCTTATTACTGTGAAAAAACAGGACAACTTGTTGCGAATGATTCCTCATTGCAGCTGGGATTGATTATGCTTCTCGCTATATTCTTTGCCACTATGGTTTTGATTGTTATCATGCAAGAAGCCGTAAGAAAAGTTCTTATTGTGAATCCTAAACGCCAGGTGGGTAACAAAATCTATGGCGGAGTGAATACTTATATTCCATTTAAGATGAATCCCGGCGGTGTTATGCCTATTATCTTCGCTATCGCAATTCTTTTGTTCCCGACTACGATAATCAGCTTAATCGGACAAACAAATCTCCCCGCGGGCGCTTTGAAAGATGCCATTACCTGGCTGTCAACAACTTTGAGCCCTTCAGGCTGGGTACACTATGTGCTTTACTTCCTGCTGATTGTTTTCTTAACTTTCTTTTATGCTTCTATTATGCCTAATATGCAACCAAAAGAAATTGCTAACAATCTTAAAAAATACGGTTCATCTATCCCCGGCATAAAACCGGGAAAACCCACAGCGGAGGCTCTGGACAAAATTCTTTCAAGAATTACACTTCTGGGTGCTTTGAGTCTTGGTATTATTGCCTTGATTCCTTCAGGTGCTTCATATATCACAAACATCACTACCCTTCAGGGTATCGGTGCTACATCTTTAATCATCATGGTCGGTGTTGCTCTTGACTTTATCAACCAGATTAAAACTCAATTGCTCGCCAGAAACTATGAAAGCTTCCTGAAAGAATAAAAAAAACTAAAATCCTCCCTTAAGAGGGAGGATTTTTTTGTTTGCATGATATAATATTCCAATGAAATTTAATTTAATTGAAAAGACTGTTTTTTCTGTTATTGGTGTTATTTATCTCTTTTGTTGGGTTCGTGATTATACAATCTCAAATGATTTGTTTGTCACGGGCATCTATGGCTTTATTATAGGGCTGCCTCTGGTTTTTCTTGTGGGACTTTATCTTTTGATAAAAAATGTTGTCTGCTGCCACCGAACTAACGCTAAACCAGTACACAACGAATTGGCAAATGTCTTTTCTTCTGATTCTTTACAAAAAAATGGAAATTCTTTAATAAAAAAATTTTCAAAATGCGGGTATTTGACCTTCGGATTTGTATTTGGTGGGATAATTCTTTTTGCTTTTATTCAAAAACTTTTTCTTTTAGGCATTTTGTTTGTTCCGCTTTTGCTCGTGGTTTGGCTGGCTGCATTTGTTTGTGCGGTCTTTCCTATCGGAATGTGGATTCATTCTTTATTATCAGCTCCGTTAAATTGTCAATCAAATGAAAATATTCGTTTCAGCAATGATGAAGCCTGGGGTATAATAGCCTATTTTGTCGGGCTGATTACGTTTGTATTAGTTTTGTACAATTTTTTCTTTAATAAGTAATTAATGCAACACAGGGTGTTCTTTAATCATTCTGAGATACCTTTCGACAACATCCTGAGGCATATACATATAAATTTCGCAAAGGTCTGATGTGTCGACTTTTTGACCTTTTGGTGTTTCTTTAATTCTTTCTTCTACTATTTTGTTCGGGTCATCTGTTCCATATACCTTTTTGAATTCATAATAGTCAATATCTTTGTCGCTTTTGGCGATTTGGAAAAATCTTCGCCCTCTTTTGTAGTGTGCCGCATGGGAGTTTAAGTCGGCAGCGGATATGATGTTTGGCGTTATTCCCTCTTTCAGGCAATATTCGATTGCAATTTGATCGCCGAGATTCCCTATTCCCGAGTAAAGCTGTTCATTGTTATTTTGCAAATAATTGATTGAAATTCTGTCCCCTGTTATACCCAATTCGGGAAAATCATCAATCAGCCTGCTGTTTTCAATAAGAAAGTCATAAATGGGGTCACCTTTTGCCAGTCTCCAGTCATCAATGCTCACGAATCCGATTTCTTCTTTTGTTTCCGGTTCAAGAAAATGATATGTGACTGTCCATTTGTCTTTTGATTTTGCAATGTTTGCTTCAAACGGTATTTTTTCAATTTTGCCTGTTTCTTTATTTAAAACTTTTCTGTACAAAATGCCTTTGTCTTGAGAGTTCTGCACAACTTTCAGCGCCTGTTTTGTGTTTGAATGAGGACAAATATGACTTATTATAAATTCTTTTATTTCAGTAGTCTTTTCAAATACATCTTTTGTTAGCGTATTTTTGCTGTCGTAAATCGGGTTAGCAACTTTCAGCGGTTTTGTTATTGTCTTTTTTAGTGGGGTATGTTGTATTAAACTGTTAAAATCGTCAATTGAAAACATATTTTATACAAAACGAAAAATATAAAAATTTGCTATGAATTTTTTATGAGGAGAATAAAGCAATGATTCCGTTTATTCCTCTTGCGACAAGGTCGCATCCGTGCCAGAAAACTGCTGCGAAAAATATCATTGGTGCTGCATAAGCACGCAGCATTGCAGGCTGGCTTTTCATGTCAGAAAACATTATGTTCAGCTTGTCTGAAAAACTCGAATCACAGCGGTCATTTTTGTATTGCTCAAGTATTCTTTCAAATTCCGTGTAATAAACCCCGGCCTCTTTTGAACGCTTTTCATAAACGGAATGAACTCTGTCTCTACGTTCTTTTTCTTCTTTTTCTTTGTTTAGTTCCGATGCACTTTTAGTCTTTGTACTGTTAGAGTGCAGCATTGTGTCTGCGGCAATAGTTTGATTGTAGATTGTTCTTGCTGTCGGGTCAGACAAAATTTCATAGGCTTCGTTAATCTCTTTGAGTCTTTGCTGACTTTCTGAAGAATTGTTGTTCAAATCCGGATGCCAGCGTTTTACAAGACGGCGATAGGCAAGCTTTATTTGTTCATCAGATGCCTGAGTTGAAATTTCTAATATGCGATAGTAGTTTCTTTCTGCTGCCATAGATAAATTATATCATATCATATATTTGATACCGCTCGCTAAGAAAAGAAGGTAAAGAAGGCAAAAAAAAATGCTTACAAAATCGTTGCAAGCATTAAATAAACACGAGGATATTAAGAGAGAGAGAGTATATGGATAAAACTTATTAGTCTTGTTTTAGTTTGTAAGTTTAAAACTTAAAGCTTTGTTTGTTTTGTTTCTTCCTTTAAATTTTTGATTTCCCTTACTCTTATATAAAGTATTTTTTAAATTGAAAATTGCCTTTTTTATTTTTTGTTTGTAAACAAATATTAACGAAATGTCTGAAAACGTGCATAAATAGTATTTGTTTTTTGAAAAATAAAATAATTAAAAAATTAATAAAACTTAATATAAAAACCCGAAACGCTTGTGAAACGTGTTTGTTGAACAAGTGCGTTTTTGTTAAATAAATCACTATGTTAAATAAACAAACAAGAGCCCTTTTTCACAAAATCGGTGAAAGTTTAATAAAATCAATGAAAAAAGCTTGCTTGTGAAGTTTTAGCATGTAAGATGAATATACAAGGGTGTATTATGCCCGTAATTATAGTCGAAAAGAAGGTAAAATGGCAAAAGACGTAATAGAATTTGAAGGCAAGATTTTAGAATCACTACCGAATGCAATGTTTAGAGTTGAACTTGAAAACGGACACGAAATCCTTGCTCACATATCAGGAAAAATAAGAAAGAATTTCATCAAAATTCTTCCCGGAGACAAAGTAAAGGTCGAAATGACACCGTATGATTTGACCAGAGGAAGAATCACTTACAGACTTAAATAAAATATGCTCCCGCCTCTCGGGACATACGCGGCAAAAATAATAAAACACTAGATAAGGAAAACAAAATGAAAGTAAGAGCATCAGTTAAAAAAATGTGCAAAGACTGCAAATTCATCAGAAGAAGAGGCAGAATCACAGTTGACAGGGTTAGAAAGCGGAAGCCGGAGTGAAGTCAAAGACGGCTTGTCGCAGGACAAGGCGGCGTGACGGAACTTAATATCAGCGACGTAAGAGTTTTTGAAAAAAAACTCCACAGGAGCAAAAAGGCTTACAAAACATCAAAAACAATCACTAAGTTAACATAAGGAGAAACAATGGCAAGATTGGCTGGGGTTGATTTACCCCGTAACAAAAGAATGATTATCGCATTAACCTATATCTACGGTATAGGACCTACTCGTTCTGCTAAAATCTTAGAAGCCTGCGGAATTTCACAGGACTTGAGAACAGACGATTTGACAGATGACGATATCAAAAAACTCAGAAATGAGCTTACAAACTATCACATCGAAGGTGACTTGAGAAGAGAAGAATCTCTCAACATCAAGAGACTTTCAGAAATCAACTCTTACAGAGGTATGAGACACAGAAGAAAACTTCCTGCAAGAGGCCAAAGAACAAAAACTAACGCAAGAACAAGAAGAGGCAAAAAAACAGGACCTGTAAGCAAGAAAAAATAAGCTTCACCTGAAAAGTTAGTTTAAGTACACAAGAGTAATAATTTAAAGGATATAAAAATGGCAAGACCAATAAAAACTAAAAAGAAAGAAAAAAAGAATGTATTGCAGGGTGTTGTTCACATTCAATCAACATTTAACAATACAATCGTAACTTCTTGCGACACACAGGGTAATGCTATCGCTTGGGCTTCAGCCGGCGGCTGCGGTTTTAAAGGTGCCAGAAAAGGTACTCCGTTCGCAGCTCAATCAGCAGCAGCTCAGGTAGCTAAAAAATCTGTTGACCAAGGAATGAAAAAAGTAGAAGTATACATCAAAGGACCGGGTTCAGGTCGTGAAACAGCTATCAGAGCTATTCAGGCTGCCGGTTTGGAAATCACTTTAATCAAGGACGTAACACCTATTCCTCACAACGGATGCCGTCCACCTAAGAAGAGAAGAGTTTAATCTCTGATCTTCCCGTCATTCCGGAATGTATTTCGGAGTCCCCGTAAAATACGGATAAAGAGAGCCTGATAAAAATCAGGATGACGTAAAAATAGTTAAGAAAAAGAAAGAAAAAGGAGTCAAAATTGGCTAAATATACAGGACCTACAAATAAATTATTCCGTAACTTCGGTG
>JAHALR010000002.1 GCA_018362895.1 Clostridium sp.
AATCAGACTTACATACTTAGTAAGCGAAAAACAGTTTGCAAAATACTACAACAAAGCTGCAAGAACAAAAGGCGTTACAGGTACAGTTCTTTTACAATTATTGGAAAGAAGACTTGACAACACTGTGTTCAGAGCAGGTTTTGCTACAACAAGAAGACAAGCCAGACAAATCGTAAACCACGGTCATGTTCTTGTTAACGGCAAAAAGGTTGATATTCCTTCTTATCTCGTAAAAGCAGGTGATGTGATTACAGTAAGAGCAAGAAGTGCAGAATTCCTTAAAACAGTAATGGAACCTCTTGATGTTGCTGCTCCTCAATGGATGACAGTTGACACTAACGAACAAAAAATTACGTTTGACAGAATTCCTGAAAGAGAAGAACTCGATCCTGAATTCAAAGAACAACTTGTAATCGAGTACTACTCTAAATAATAATCCACATTAATCTGAAAATTATGAATTAGGAGAAAAACAGATGGAATTAAAAATTAAATGTAATAACACAGTTACAAACTCAGACGGTTCACAATACGGTAAATTCGTAATCGAGCCGTTGGAAAGAGGATTCGGAAACACTATCGGAAACGCTTTGAGACGTGTATTGTTATCTTCTTTGGAAGGTTCTGCTGTTACTGCTGTCAGAATCGAAGGTATCACACACGAATATACAGCTATACCTGGCATTGTTGAAGATGTAATCGATATTATGCTCAATCTCAAAGGTATGGTTGTAAAAACTGATTCCAAAGAAGTTCAACAGTTGAGATTAGATGTTGACAAACCGGGCCCGGTGCTTGCTTCTGATATCCAACTTCCCGCAGGTGTTAAAGTTGTTAACCCTGACTGGCTGATTTGTACGGTAGCAGAAGGCGGTTCAATCCACGCTGATATTCTTGTTGAATCAGGAAAAGGATACATTGCTCACGATGTATTAAAAGATGGCAAAAACGGACTTCCTATCGATATGTTGCCGATTGATGCTACATTTATGCCTATCAAACGCGTCAGCTATAACGTAGAAAACACCCGTGTAGGTGACGTTACAGACTTCGACAAATTAAACCTCGAAATCTGGTCAAACGGTTCAATTGATGTAAGCAATGCATTATCACAGGCAGCTAACATTCTTATTGAACACTTTATGCAAATTGCTTCTATCACAGGAACTCCTGTTATCACAGTGCCTCAGGCTGCTGTGGTTGAGGAAGAAGTTGTTGCTGATACAACAGCTCCTACTATTTCAATCGAGGATTTGGAATTGTCAGTAAGAGCTTACAACTGCTTAAAAAGAGCAAGCATCAACAATATGGCTGAACTCTTGAAAAAATCAGAACATGATCTTTTAAATATCAAGAACTTCGGCAAAAAATCTTCTGATGAAGTAATCGAAAAACTTCACCAGTTCGGTTTAGACCTTATGCCTAATCCGGAAGGCGTAGACCTTGAAGAAGTATAAGTAATAGTTGAAAAGTACAATTAATTAGTAAGGACAAATAAAATGAGACACCAGTCTAAAAAACACACATTAGGAAAAGCACAAGACCAAAGAAATGCTTTGCTGCGTTCTTTAGCGACTGAACTTATTTTGCACGGTGAAATAAAAACTACTATGGCAAGAGCAAAAGCTCTCAGACCTTATGCAGAAAACATCATCACACTTGCAAAACAAGGAAGCCTCCACTCAAGAAGACAGGCTGCAAGATTCATTTTTGACCGTGAAACAGGCAAATTCATGAATTTTGAAACAGGCGAGGTTCTTGAAGGCGTAGAAAAAGCTGATAAAGAAAAGAAAGCAATTGCTCAAACTGTTTTGAGAAAATTGTTCAGCGAAGTCGGCAAAAAATACGAAAACAGAAACGGCGGCTACACAAGAATTTACAGAATGCCCCCCAGAAGAGGCGATGCTTCTGAAATGGCATTGATTCAATTGGTGTAATGCCTAAGTATTCGATTATCGTAGAATATATCGGAACAAACTATTCGGGCTCACAGGTTCAGCCTGATAAGGAAACGATTCAGTCTGAACTTAACAAAGCCCTTCGCACATTAGATAAATCTATAACAAAAACAATATTCTCGGGCAGAACTGACGCCGGAGTGCATTCAAAAGGACAGGTTGTCCATTTTGTGAGTGAGGAGCCGATTGTTGCTTCAAGGTTTCTCAATTCGATAAATGGTATTCTTCCTAACGACATCAGTGTTTCAAAAATTGAAGAAGTTGAAGAACGCTTTCATGCTCAACTGAGTGCAAAATACAGAAGGTATCAGTATAGGATTGTCAACAGACGATTCAGAAGTGCCTGGGATTCTCACTCTCTTTTGGTTCGGGAGCCTCTGAATCTTGAGAGAATGAATTCGGCTCTTTCTTATTTAAAAGGTGAACACGATTTCACTTCGTTTAAATCAATGAAAACAGCCAATCCTGCAAAAGATTGTATTGTATACAAGGCAGAATGTTCAAAACATGGTGATGAAATTATTTTCGAGATTGTGGCGAACAGGTTTTTGTACAATATGGTCAGAACAATAGTCGGGACTTTGTTGATGATTGAGAAAGACAAGCTTGAACCCGAAGCTATGAAACTCATTCTGGAGGCAAAGGACAGAACGCAAGCAGGACCTACAATCAGTCCTGAGGGGCTGACACTGGTCGAGGTCGGATATTCAGACTTTGATCACAATAAATCAGAAGATAGCAACACAATATAAAAGG
Organism: Clostridium sp.; assembly: GCA_018362895.1. Taxonomy (GTDB): domain Bacteria; phylum Cyanobacteriota; class Vampirovibrionia; order Gastranaerophilales; family Gastranaerophilaceae; genus Limenecus. The sequence goes on from JAHALR010000002.1 coordinate 2,715, forward strand.
AAAACTGAAAGATGAAAACATATTCAGCAAAACCTCTTGAAGTTGAAAGAAAATGGTATGTAATCGATGCAGAAGGTCAAACTTTGGGCAGATTGGCTACTGTTTGCGCTAACTTACTCAGAGGTAAAACAAAACCTGAATTTACTCCTAACGTTGATACAGGCGATTTTGTTATCGTTATTAACGCTGAAAAAATTCAGGTTACAGGTAAAAAAGAAACTGACAAAATTTATTACCACCATACAATGTATCCGGGTGGATTGAAATCAATATCTTTTAAAGATTTGATGGCAAAAGATCCTACAAAAGCTATTGAAAAGGCTGTAAAAGGAATGCTTCCGCACAACACATTGGGAGCTCAACAGTTTACAAAACTGAAAGTTTACGCAGGTTCAGAGCATCCGCATGAAGCTCAAAAACCCGTTGTATATGAAATGGAGGTTAAATAATGGCAGACGTAATTATGGCAACAGGCAGAAGAAAAACCTCTATCGCAGTTGTAAAATTAGTTAAAGGCAAAGGCAGAGTATTCATCAACGGAAAAACTCTTGCTGCTTATATCGGAAACAGACCTGCTTTGGAAATCCAAATTTTCAAGCCGTTAGCGCTGACAGAAAATATGGAAAACTATGATGTTAGAGTTAAAGCAGTAGGCGGCGGAATTTCTTCCCAAGCCGGTGCTATCAGACACGGTATCTCAAGAGCTTTGTTAGAAGTAAACCCTGAATACAGAAGCGTGTTGAAGGCAGAAGGTCTTTTAACCAGAGATGCAAGAGTTAAAGAACGTAAAAAATACGGTAGAAAAAGAGCAAGAAAAAGATTCCAATTCTCAAAACGTTAGAGAGATGCGGCACGGCCGAAAGAATCTTTGTTCAAATATCAAAGAAGCAAAAAAGCGAATCCTCAACGGTTCGCTTTTTTTTGCTATTTTAGGATAAATGGCTATAAGTTATTAAAAATATTTGATTCAAAATTTACAATTGTTAAGCGTTTTGCACTGAAAAAATGATAATTATAGCAAAAAAGTCTATTCACGTGTTATATTACATAAAAACGGAGAAATTTCATGATTAAACAGATTGGCGGAATCCCGCTTACTATTGTGAAAAATATAAATGGAAAAAGAACTGTAACAGTTGCACCTATTGAAAAACTTTCAAAAAACATAGACAATAAAATTGCAAAAAATATCGAGGCAAGGCTTAAAGAAACACAAAATTCGGGTGCTCATGTATTAGGTATTTTTGAAAGAGTACTGGACAACGGTGATGTTGTTATCCTTGAAAATAAAGCAAAATACAGTGATATTGTCGACCCTGTTTTTGCAGATGTTGTTACTTTGTTCAAAAAAGACGGAACTGTTAAAACACGAACTAAGGTCACGAAATCAAAGACTTTTGTTGGGTATGGTGTGGCTCACAAATATGATGTGTACAAATATATTGAAAGTGTTCGAGACGGAAAAGTTTTATCCAAAAAATCAGCATATGTAAAGCTGGACAACGGTTGTTCTCCTATTTTCTGGGAACGAGTTTCATCTAATGCGGACAAGACTGATTATGAGTTTTTTCAAAATCTCGAAAAGGACAGATATTATATGGATTCGAAAGATTTTCTCGAAAACAAACCGTATAAAAATGATGTATATAAACAAACAGAAGGATGGGAAAAGAAAAGACAAGAATTGATGCACGCACCGTGGCATGTTTATGACGAGTTCATAACAAAAGGCGAATGTCTTCCTTTTACAAAAACTAAGGTCACACGCAAAGGAAATTTCATGGATGAGTTTAAAGCACCGAAATTTTAATCCGGATTAGTTGTATTGCTTTTATTTTAAAAATATAAGATAATAATAACCATGAGAAGAGAATTGACCTTAGCATTATCATTATCATTATTTCTGGCAATGGCTCCGATGGGTGTGTCTGCCAAAATGTCACCGGAATCATATCAGCTGTTTCAAACAGCCAACAGCCTTGAAAAAGACAGCAATCTCGGTCAGGCAGCCGAACAAATAAAAAAAGCAATTGAGCTTTCTCCTGATGAGGCGATACTTTATATCAAATTGGGAGGGCTTTATTCAGAAATGGGCGACTGGCAGAATGCTCTTGTTGCCTATAAAAAAGCTATCAGAATCAAGCCGAATGATGCTGTTGTTTATATCAGCATGGGAAATATCTTGCAGCAGCAGCATGATTATGAAAATGCCTTTCAGGCGTATAATCAGGCTTTGACAATTTTTCCGGAATATAAATATAATTATTTGAATCTTGCGAATGTGAAATTTCTTCAGGGTGATAATCAAGAGGCAATTAAATATTTTAAAACTTTTCTCGGATATTATCCTGACAACGTCGAAGCGAGAGAAAACCTTGCTTCTATTTATTTGAAACTGGATAAATATCAAGATGCCGCAGATGAATATGCTTCTCTCTATACGAAAAATCCAACGGGCTTTAATGAATATCCAAATTACGGATTGGCTCTTTTACGTTCCGGAGATTATACAAATGCAGTTGAAATGTTTAAAAAGGCAGTGAGAATAGACCCTAATGACTATGCTTCTCATGGCAATATGGCTCTTGCTTATGTAAGACTCGACAAAAATGATCTTGCCTTGATTGAGTTTAGAAACGCTTTTCAGATAAAACCTGATCTTGATGATTTGAAATTTGATTATGCAAACCTTCTTGCTGATATGGGCAAGACTCAAGATGCAATCAACATGTATAAAGAATATATTGCATACAAACCCAAAGATCCTATGGCATATTATAACCTGGGTTTGATTTATCAAAAAAATTCAAAATATGATGATGCAATTGCTTCTTACACAAAATCTCTCGAGCTGGAGCCTTCAAATGCAGAAGTAAAAAGAGAACTTGCAAGAAGCTATCACTTCAGCAAGAACTATACAGAAGCAATCAAACTGTATGACGAGCTCCTTGCACAGGATAAAAATGATTATAACCTGTTATTCAATAAAGCAATTGCGCTTCATGCAACAGGCAGCTATGACAGTGCAATTTCTATTTATAAAAACCTTTATTCTCAAAGAAATGAGCCTAAAGTTAAAGAATATTTGGGTAAAGCATATTTGAATCAGGGCGATTATTTTATGAAAAACGGATCACAGAAAAAGGCCGTAAACTGCTATGAACAAGCTGCTGCATTGAATGCTAACGATGTTGATGCTTACAAGGCTATGGCGAAGGCTTATGATTCTATCGGGGCAAAAACTAAAGCCATTGAAAAATTTGAAAGAGCTATTGAAATTAACCCTGATGATCCTGAAACCAATATAGAATATGCAAAAACACTTTCTAAATATGAAAGAAATCAAGAAGCTCAAGATGTTTTCAGTAAGGCTATTTCTCTTGATTCACAAAACTCTGAGGCTCACATCGGGCTGGCAGATTCTTACATGGCAGAAAAAGCTTATGACAAAGCAGTTGTTGAATATGAAAAGGCTGTTGCTCTTGACTCAGAAGACGAAGCTGCTTTGATTAAACTTGGCAATGCTTATAAAGCTATGTCTCAAACTCAAAAGGCTCTTGAACAGTATGAAAAAGCTGTGTTTTTGAATATAAAAAATACAGATGCAATGTTCAATTCAGGGCTTTGTTACGCTGAACTCAAAGACTATGCAAAAGCAAAAGATTCATTCAATAAGGTAATTGCTATTGACCCGAATTACGCTTATGCTTATTACGCACTGGGCATGGCTTATGAAACAGAAAAAGACTACACAAAAGCTATTGTGAATTATGAAAAATTTATGACCCTGTCAGATGATAATGATATGAAATCTCAGGTCAAAAATCAGGTTGAATATTTGAAGTCTAAGAAATAATATGAAAACAGCTTCGAAATATTTTATGGTGCTTTTTTTGTGCTTTACAAGCATTGTTATGAGTGCTTGGCGCTTTCACCTGAAAAAAAACAGACCGCTGCTGCTTTTTAACAACCGTCCTATTACATCACAAACCATAAACTATACAACAAGATATTTTAAAACAGGTCAGAAAATCCATTTTATTCTGATAGTTCCATTAGGCTTCAAAGATGACCATATTCGTGTACAGCTGGTTAAAAAAGAAGAAAAAACGGAGCATTGGGGATATAAGGTCTACTGGGCTCAGGACTATCAAGTCGAACGTGGAGACAAGTCTTTTATTTCTTATATAGTCGTTCCTGAAAAGGGATATTACTTCTTACAAATTTTTGAGTTCAATGATTTTGACTGGCCTCTTGTACGTAATGATTTCTGGGTGAGAGAATGATGAAGAATCTCTTCTTGTATGTAAAATTCTATTTTTTCAAACTCTTTAGCGCAAAATATAAAATAAAAGGTAAATGCAATCGCTGTGGAGCTTGCTGCCGTAATATAGTTTTTATGATTGAGAATGACTATGTCACAAATGAGGCACAGTTTGAGCGTTTGAAAGAGTTTGACAAAAAATATTACCACTTTGAAATTTCAGGAAAAAGCGCCCGTAAAGAAAAAAACGGAGAACAGGTTTTGTTGTTCAGATGTAAGTCCCTTGATGAGAACAACAGATGCAAGGATTATTTCTTCCGTTCGATTTATTGCAGGGAATATCCGCGGGTTACAGAAAAAATCAGACTTGGCGGGTGTGAAACTTTTGAGACCTGCGGATATGAGATAGGGGTTGATAAAAAATTTAAAGAATATTTAAGATAAAAAAATATTAAATATCCTTTACATAACCTGATTTTGGGTCAATTTTTGAATCCGATTTGTTTTACATGTTTTGTGAAGTAGTCTCAAATTTTGTTGGATTCTGGTACAATAAAATTTGCCGAATGTGAAAGGTAAAACTTTCTTGATTATTAATAACAAAAAAATTCTGAACGGAATAAAGTTTGTAGGTGAAAGTATAAACTCTCCGGAACAAAGACTGATTCAAGGTGCGACGGCACTGATGACCCAGCCTTTAATTGACCTGAATAACAAGGATGTTGATGAGGATACCAGAATGATGTCAGTGGCAAGAACACTGGCAAAAATAATAGCAGGAACCATAGTCGGAGTGCTTGTACGTCAGGGCAGCATCTCTTTGATAAATGCTATGTCTCAATATAAATTCAATCCTTTGGCTACTTCAGGTTCTAAGCTTCAAGATGTCGGCAAACTTCGAAGCCTGTTTCTACCTGCTTTTAAAACAGTTTGTTCTGCAATGACCGAGCAGGCAGCAAAAGAAGAAATGAATCTTTACAGAAAAGGCATGGGCACATTTATCGGAACAATGGTCGGTCTTATTACTAACTTCTTGATTGATGCTCCTGCAACAAAATGGCTCACAGGAATATTTTATAAAAAGATAAAGAAAGATGATAATCAACAGGAAAATACATCCAAAACAAACCTGCAACATGTGAATACAGCAAATACTGCTCCTTCACTGCTTGTGAAACTGCAAAAGGAGGTGCTTAAATGAATCCGGGCGCTTACTTTGGCAGATTTAAAGATACGATGTTCAGAGCATACTCTGGTGATGGCGGAAAAATGCTGGTGCATATGGGTGCTTTGGGCTGGCTATTCAGTTCTGCTGCTCAGATTGTAGCTATTTTAACCGACAAAAAGATTGATAAATCAAAGAGAAAATTCCTGCTTCCACAGGAGGGCGCAGATGCGGCTGTAAATGTTGTAATGTATTATTCGCTTTGTGCTGCTATCAAAAAGGCATCTGATATTGCGGTTGAAAGGGGATATATTATGCCGGGCAATGTTATTGATACACTGATGTCTATAAAACCGGCTTCTGTTGCTGCTGTTTCGAAAAAGAATTGGAAATCTCTGTTTAATAAAGAGGAATTGAAATCCCTAACAAAAACTTTCTCGTCTTTCAATAATATGAGTATGTTTAAAAATGCAGAATTGGGAGAACGTCTCGCAGCAAGACTCAAGCTTGTTTCTATGCAAAGAGAATTCAAAGCCTTCAAAAACGGAATGGGAGTGTTTGCTGCTATATTTGCCTCTGTGCTTGCCTGCAACATTGTTACACCTTATGTAAGAAATATTGTTGCAAATAAAGTTAAAGATAAACTCAACAAAAAGGAAGCACAGGATATTCGAAAAAAACAGATTGTTTCTAACCTGATGACCAAAAATCCTCTTCCGGCAAGTTTTTCTTCTTTTCAAAAATACAATACGTTTTCAAATGTTAAAATCTGATTGAATCTGTCTTTCTTTTTTTATAAACTTATTATGAATAGGAGAGGGGAGAAGATATGCTGTTTTTTAGTATTGTTTATAATTTTGTTTTGCTAACATTGACTCTGGTGTTTTTGCCGGTTATTTTGGTTGCATTGCTTCTTGTGCCGAAATTTCGTGCAGGCTTGTGGCAAAAATTGGGGTTTTATAACTTTAAAATTGACAAAACAAAACAAACAATCTTCTTTCACGCTGTGTCAGTCGGAGAAGTTAACGCAATCGAAGCACTTGTCAAAAGAACGAGAAAAGAGCTTCCTGAGGCGAATATTGTCCTTTCTACTACAACAAAAACAGGTCAGCAAATTGCAGAAAAAAAACTTTCAAATACAGTGGATGTTATTACATATTTTCCGTTTGACTATTTCTTCAGTGTGAATTCGTTCTTGAATGCAGCCTGTCCGGATAAAATAATCATTGCCGAAACAGAAATCTGGCCTGACTTTGTTTATCTGGCAAAAAGAAGAAACCTCCCTGTTTATATTGTTAATGGCCGACTTTCTCCAAACTCTTATAAAGGATACAAAAGATTTTCTTTCTTTTTTAAACCGGTGCTTTCTTTGTATGAAGGCATCTTTATGCAAACACAGGGTGATAAGGAACGCATTCTGGATGTCGGCGCACCTGAGGAAAAAACAAAAGTTATGGGTAATTTAAAGTTCGATATAGCTCCGGTGCTAGATGATTCTGAAATCTCTCAACTGGCTGACAGCTTGAAATTGAATTGCAAGAAAATGATTGCCGCAGCCAGCACTCATAAAGGCGAAGACGAGATTGTGCTTCAATGCTTTAAAGAGATAAAATCTGACTATCCTGACTTGAAACTTCTGCTTGCACCAAGACATCCCGAAAGATATGAGGCTGTTGAGGCTCTTTTAAAATCAAGCGGATTTTCTTATGGAAGAAGAAGTAAAAATGAAACCTTTGAATCAAATGATATTATTATGCTGGACACAATGGGCGAACTAATGAAGATGTTTTCTGTCTGCCACTTTGCCTTTATAGGCGGTAGTTTCTCAAAAACGGGCGGACACAACCCGCTTGAGGCAAATATCTGGGGAAAGCCTGTGCTCTCGGGTGACTGTGTCTTTAACTTTAAAGATATATATGCTTTCCTTACAAAAACAAAAGCTGCAAAGCTTTCCTCATCTCAAGAAGAGCTAAAGGATGATATGAAAAAGCTTCTTGAAGACGAATCTCATTACGCTCAGGCATGCAGTGATACTAAGAAAATCTTTGATGAGAACAAAGGTGCAGTTGACTTTGTAATAGATGAATTATTGAAGTAAAAATCTGAAATAAAAAAAGACCTCCAATTCAGGAGGTCTTTTTTATCGTGAAAAATCTATTTTTATTAGTCATATACATAGTTAATTAAAGCGGCTTCTCTTGCTTTTTTTACGGCTCTTGCCAGCATTCTTTGGTGTTCTGCACAAGTTCCAGTAATTCTTCTCGGGAGAATTTTTCCAGCTTCAGTTAAATATCTTCTGATTTTTTGAGCATCTTTGTAATCAATAACTTCTACTTTATCTGCACAGAAGTTGCAGCTTTTTCTTTTGTTTTTGTCGATTTGTGGTCTTGCCATTTTTTTTTCCTTTTCTATTATAATTTGTCGGGCATTTGCGCTCGAACTAACCTAATACTCTAAGGGCTAAAACGGAATTTCGTCTTCACCGATTAAGTCGTCCGAGAAATCGGTTTGTCCAAATTGGACAATAGAATCCGGAGATTTTTGCTGTGAAACAGGTGTTGAGCCGGAACCGCTCATTTTTTCAACTGCGAAAGCATCAATCTCTACGATTCTTTTTTCTGAACCGTCTTCGTTTTTGACGGTATTGTTCTGGAGTCTGCCTTCAACAACAACTCTGTCTGACTTGTTGATTGTTTCAGCAACTGTTTCAGCCAAATTGCCTTTGGCTACTATTCTAACCAGTGTTTCTTCGTTGTCGGAAATGTTCAAAGCAAATGCCGAAATAGGCACATTATTTGAAGTAAAACGCTTTTCCGGCGCTCTGTAAACTGTTCCTGATATAACTGCTTTTGCTAAGCTCATTTTCCGCTCCTGATTATTTCCTGACTATGCGTTAACTTTAGAATCTTCCATAAACATGATTCTTAAGATATTATCGTTCAATCTCAATTGTCTCTTGAGTTCAACAACTTTATCAGGTGCAAGGTCCATTCTTTGTGCTACAAAGTGACCGTCTCTGAAATTTTGGATGTCGTGAGCCAATTTTTTTCTGCCCATTTTATCGGTAGCAAAAACATTGCCACCCAAAGATTTAACAATATCTTCTATTTTGGCGATTATTTTATCGGCTTCTTCAGCATCCATATTTGGTTTAATAATTGTGAGTAATTCGTATTTTCTCAATTTTCTGCTCCTTTTCCGATTTTTCACGTGTAAGGGTAAAGTAACATAAACAAAATTTGAATACAAATATTTTCGTCTGAAATCTTACGGATGCGTAATAATTTGCACTTTTTGTCTTAGTCCAGTTCTTCGGGTGAAGCAATTCTTCCCAGAACAGCACTCGCAGCGGCAACAGCAGGTGATGAAAGATAGACTTCGCTGTCAACATGTCCCATTCTGCCTACGAAATTTCTGTTTGTTGTAGAAATTGCTTTTTCGCCTTCTGCAAGAATTCCTGCATATCCACCCAGACAAGGTCCGCAAGTAGGTGTTGAAACGGCTCCTTCTGCTTCTATGATTGTCTGTATATAACCGAGTTTCATTGCTTCCAAATATATGTCCTGAGTTCCGGGGAATACAATCAGCCTTACCTCCGGATGAACTTTTCTTCCTTTGAGAATTTCAGCTGTAACCTTCAAATCAGTAAGACGCCCGTTTGTACAGCTTCCTATGATAGATTGATCAATTTTTACTTCTCCGACTTGTGAAATTGGTTTTGTGTTTTCGGGAAGATGAGGGAAGGCGACAGTCGGTTCTATTTTTGATACGTCGTAAACAAGCACCTTTTCATATTCCGCATCAGAATCACTTGTGAAAAAGACCGGTTTTCTGAGGCTTCTGCCTTTCAGGTATTCTTTTGTAATTTCATCCGGGACAATGATTCCGTTTTTTGCACCTGCTTCAATAGCCATGTTGCAGATTGTCAAACGTCCGTCCATGTCCATTTCTTGGATAGTAGTGCCGCCGATTTCAAGGGTTTTGTACAGTGCACCGTCTACGCCTATATCTCCTATAAGGTGAAGAATCAAATCTTTAGCACTTACCCATTTGTTCAGCTTTCCGTTGAATTCAACTTTAATCGTTGAGGGAACTTTGAACCATGTGTCTCCTGATGCCATTGCACAGGCAAGGTCTGTTGAGCCTACACCGGTAGAAAAGGCACCGAGTGCTCCGTATGTACAGGTGTGAGAGTCGGCTCCGATGATTAAATCACCTGAGGTCACAATGCCTTTTTCAGGCAAAAGTGCGTGTTCGATTCCCATTCTGCCTACTTCAAAATAGTTTTTCAGGTTTTGTTCTTTTGAAAACTCACGAACCATTTTTGCCTGCTGTGCAGACTTTATGTCTTTGTTCGGGACAAAATGATCCGGTACAAAAACAACTCTGTCTTTGTCAAAGACCTTTTCAACGCCGATTTTTTTAAATTCTTTAACAGCGACAGGTCCTGTTATGTCGTTTGCGAGTGTAATATCAACTTTTGCGCTAATCAAATCGCCGGCTTTCACCGACTCAAGCCCTGCGTGTGCGGCAAAAATCTTTTCTGTAATCGTCATTGGACGTTTCATTCTTTTTCTCCAGATTTGTAAATTTATAAAAAATTTTATTATAAATGTAACATTTTGTAAATCGTGCTTTGGCTTTTTCTAAATTTGAGCTTTTTGATGCCGATATACAATTTATAGAATCAAGGAATGAAAGGTGTGCGTATGAGTATGTTCAACAAAAATATGAAAATCGGAGAAGGTCAAAAGTATGATACAACGCAGGTTTCAACTGAAGGTATCACGGCTGAAGAACGTGCCGAAATGGAGAAAAAGAACAGAAAAATGATTGATATCTTTAAAGCTTTTGACATAGACGGAGACGGAAGTTTGAACAAACTCGAACTTGCAGCTGCTATGGATGCTTTTTCAAGGCTGGATAGTGATGGAGGAAAAGACGGAAAACTTTCAAAAAAAGAACTTAAACAAGGTGCAGAACAATTTAACGAAGCGTTCAAAGACTTAGGTGTAAATATTGAAGGCAAAGACCTCAAAGCATTCTTAAAAGGAGTTAGAAAATATACAAAAGATGATGAGAAAACTTCCACGCAGGGTGTTTTAAATGACTATGCTGCTGAAGTTCAAGCAAAGGCTGAAGCCGAAGCTAAAGCAAAAGCTGAAGCAGAGGCAAAAGCAAAGGCTGAGGCGGAAGCTAAAGCAAAAGCCGAAGCAGAAGCAAAGGCAAAAGCAGAGGCTGAGGCAAAAGCTGCAAAATTGGCAACTCCAACAGCATATACAATTCAACCAAATGAAAGACTTGATGATTTGTTGAAACGCTCTCTTGAAGCTCAAGGCAAAGAGGTAACAGATGAGTCTCTTGCAGAAGCTAAAGCTGAGTTTGTAAAAAACAATCCCGGTGCTCTTCATGGTCCGAAAGGCAAAGAATATCTTTACATGGGTGATGTTGTAAAAATTCCGGGAGGACTGGAAGATAAAGGCAATGCTGATGAAATAAAAGCACAGTACAGAGCAGATCAGGCTGAAAAACGGGCAAAAGCAGAGGCAAAAGCCAAAGCGGAGGCAGAAGCTAAAGCAAAAGCTGAAGCGGAAGCAAAAGCCAAAGCAGAGGCAGAAGCCAAGGCAAAAGCCGAGACAGAGGCAAGACGACGCGCTTTAACTCCGAAACCTTATGTTGCTGAACGCAGTTCGACTTATGTAGCTCCTAGAGTGCCTGTTGAGCCTGTGGCTGTTAAAAAAGCACAACCCCAAAAACCTGATCCTAAAAAACTTGCAGCTATGAATAAAAATCCTCTTATGGAACAGCTGCCCAACGGCTATTCTCGTCGTGACATTCCAGGTTTTAATGACGCATATTATGACAAAGACGGAAATCGTATTACTAAAGAAACTTATATGAAAGCTCGCGGTAAAAAAGATAGGAAAATAGACAACATGGTTGCTCATCCGATACTAGAACAGCTGCCAAACGGTTATACAAAAAGAGACAGAAGCGGTCCGGGAGTATTCTATTATGACAAACAGGGCAATATGATTACTGAGGCTGAATACCAAAGAGCTAAAAAAGCCGGTCATTAAAATATTTTGAATCTTTATGAAAGACCTGAGTAAAATCAGGTCTTTTTTCATACATTTATTATATTCATTTTCCGTCCAAATGTGGTATGATTAACTTACATAAGTTGATTTGATAGGAGTGTTTTATGTCTGTTGACGATACTTTGGTTATGATTCTCGCGGGTGGTGAAGGAAAAAGACTTTATCCCTTGACAAGAGACAGAGCAAAACCGGCAGTCCCGTTTGGAGGAAGGTATCGTATCATAGACTTTGTTATAAATAATTTTATCAATTCCGGCTTTTACAGGCTGAAAATTTTGACACAATACAAATCAGACTCTTTAAACAAACATATCGTCAGAACCTGGCCGTTATCTCCAATAATCAACCAATATGTTGACCTGGTGCCGGCACAGATGAGAATAGACGGACACTGGTATAAAGGTACGGCTGATGCTGTTTTTCAAAATATACACCATATTTTGAGCGAGGACAGTTCTTATGTTGCTGTGTTTGGCGGCGACCATATATATAAAATGAACGTTGCATCAATGCGTGATTTTCACAAAGAGCATGATGCTGATTTGACAATCTCTGCGATTCCAATACCGATTGAAGAAGCAGGCGAATATGGAATTATGGAGGTTGATGAAAATTGGCATCTTACAAATTTTGTTGAAAAACCTAAAACAAAACCCAAACACATCCCCGGTGATGAAACAAAATGTCTTGCATCTATGGGAAATTACATCTTCAAACGCAACAAACTGATTGAAGAATTACGTATTGATGCAGATATTCAGACATCTAACCACGATTTTGGCAAAAATGTTATTCCGAAAATGCTTGAGCAGGGGGATAAAATTTATGTTTATGACTTTGCACAAAATGAATTTCCCGGCATGGAAGAGTCTGAAAGAGGATACTGGCGTGATGTAGGGACAATGGATGCTTACTGGCAGGCTAATATGGATCTTTTGGCTTATGATCCTGAATTCAATCTTTATACAAAAGAGTGGCCTTTGAGAACTTTCAATTACAACTATCCACCGGCTAAATTTATCTGGGAAGAACTTGAAAGAAGAGGTATGGCTACGAACTCTCTTGTTTCTGAAGGTTGCATAATTTCAGGTGGTACTCTTTCAAGATGTATTCTCTCACCAAAAGTCAGAATCAACAGCTTTTCAAGTGTTGTTGATTCAATAATTATGGAAAATGTTAATGTCGGAAGACATTCTCATATCCAAAAAGCAATTATAGATAAGAATGTAGATATACCGCCTTATACAAAAATCGGTTTTGACAGAGAAGAAGATGAGGCACGCGGATTCTTTGTTTCGGAAGGCGGAGTGACAGTTGTGCCAAAGGGAGCGAAACTTTGAAAAAGAACGTTAAATATTCATTGATTGCGGGAATAATATTAGTAATAACATTAATTACAGTAACAAGCTGTATGGCTATCCTGCCAAAAGCCAACATGAAGCCTTCTGACTATGATACAGGGCTTACATATGAACAGGCTGCCGCACAGGACAAGCCCTTGCTTGCTGTATTTTATGTTGACTGGTGTACATATTGCAAAAAATTTATGCCAAGAATGGACAAGGTCAGAAATATAAATAAGGATGACTTCAATTTTGTTCTCATAAATGTAGAAAACCCTCAAAATGAACCTCTGGTTAGAGAATACAGAATTTCGGGCTATCCTTCTGTTTATATAATAGATCCAAAGTATGACAACAGAGTCCACATCGACAATCCTTTCCTTGAATCAGTCGATGACTTGAATAAAGAAGTATCTCGTTATAAAAACTTTAGAAATTTAATTAAAAAGGGCGATTCATGCAAATAAACAAAAAATCCGCAATGACACTGGCAGAAGTTCTTATGGTTCTTGTTATCATCGGGACTGTTTCTGCGTTGACTGTTCCGGGGTTGAAGAAATATTCTCAACGTTCAGAGTATGCAAAACTGGCTCAAAAAGGGTATAATACACTTCAAGGGGCATTTGACCTTGCTGTTGCTAATGAAGAAAAAGATCCTGATGATTGGACCAGTCCTAATGTAGCCAGTTTTCTGTTGAGGGATTATTTTGGAAAATATATAAACAAAGCGGAAGACTGTTCTGCTTCTTACGGTTCCTCGAACAGTTGTTTTAAAGGCATAACACCTTATTCTGGCGGTAATGCACAAAAGCCAAACGTACGTTCAATTGTTCTTCCTGACGGAATCTCAATATCTGCTTCGGGAAATAATAGCGGCGGTGTTGCTATGAACTCTTTTATTATTGATGTGAACGGTCCGAATGAGCCAAACAGAGAGGGCGTTGATATATTTATATTTAATTACGGAAAATATAATGCCAACTGTTCAGCAACAGCTTCTGACGGCCAGTGGAAATTTTGCCCGGCTAATAATCATACACGACAGCTTATGGAAGACGGCTGGCGAATCACATACTGGTAAGTTTATAGAAAGGTCTTAAAAAAATATGATGTTTGATAAGAAAAACGCAATGACATATATTGAATTGATTATGGTAATTGCTATCATAGGAACTGTATCTGCTGTTTCAATTCCTGCATTGAAAAGACATTCACAAAAGACTGAATTTGCTGCTCTGGCAAAAAAAGCATATACTGACCTTGAAGATGCAATGGATAACGCTGTATTGACAGAAGGTCCTATGAGAAACTGGGATTTTTCTAAAAACTCTACATTTTGTTCAAAATATCTTGCTCCTAATATGAATGTAATGAAGAATAACTGCTCAGCTGAGTCACCTTCGATTACAACAAGATCAATGATGACTATGACAGTGGCAGAGTGTGACGGATCTTTTTGTCACGTACATGTTGATGTAAATGGAAGCAAAAGACCGAATCTTGTCGGAAAAGATCTTTTTGAATTTCAGGTCAGCAGGGTAGACAAAGGCGGAATCTATACTGCTGAATCTGTGCAGCCTGCTACTCACGGTGGCGCTGATCTTTTAAGAAAAAACGGCTGGAAATATACGGATAAACTGTGGCGTTGTGAATGGACTTCAGGTAATACTAATAACTGCGGCCTGTAATTTTTAAAAAATTTACACCTGTTGTACTATTGCAAACCTCTTGCTATTCGATATGATTGTTACTATAATAACAATTATTATCCATAGGGAAGAGGACGTTTACAATGAATAAAAAATTAGTATTAGGGATAATTATAGCCATAATAATTATTCCTATTGTTTTCAATAAAGCTGCAAGCATAATCGGTGCAAAGATTATGGCTGAAATGCAAAAAAAACCTACACCTGTTGATGTTGCTATTTCAGAAGAAACTGAAATTTATCCTCAAACTGAATCTGTCGGTCGTATCGAAGCAAAATATTCAGTAGATGTTGTTGCGAGAATCAACGGCTGGCTCCAGAAGAGATATTTCCAGGAAGGTGCTTTTGTAAAAAAAGGTCAGACACTGTTTTTGATTCAACCAAACGAATATGCAATTGCAGTGCAGCAGGCACAGGCTGCTGTAAGACAGGCACAGGCTGCTTTGATAAATTCCGAAAAAGAATTGAGACGTGCTCAGGAACTCGTAAAAAACGATTTTGTGAGCAAATCATATTATGATCAGGCTCTTGCCACAAGAGATCAGAACAAAGCGACTCTTGATGTGAACAAGGCTAATCTTGCTTCAGCAAAACTGAATTTGAGTTATACCAAAATAGCTTCACCTGTTGACGGAAAAGTCGGAAAAATCCTTATCACGGAAGGCAACCTTGTTAATTCACAGTCGGGTCCTTTGACGAAAATAGTTTCAACAAGCCCTATTTATGCATATTTCAACATCAAAAGCGAGGACTATCTCCAATATATGAAAAAAGCTCTCGATCCAAAGTGTTGTGAATTATCAGGTATGGACGTAAAAATTAAACTTTCTGACGGGACAGAATATCATGAAAAAGGCAAACTCGAGTTTGTTAACAACGAGGTAGATCAAACTGCCGGAACAATAGCTTTGAGAGCAACTTTTCAGAACAAAGACAACCTTTTGGTCCCCGGAGATTTTGTGAACGTAGTTGCTATTTCAAAATCACCGACAAAGGTGGTGGTTGTTCCTCAAATAGCTGTCTCAGATAGTACAAACGGAACTTTTGTCTGGACAATCAATGATAAAAGTCAGGCAAAACAAAAATATGTAAAAATTGCTACAAAACAATACGGTGACAAATGGATTGTCACAGAAGGACTTGAGCCCGGAGAAAAAGTTATCACAAAAGGCTTTCAAAGACTTAGAGACGGTGCAAACGTTGTAATAGATGAAAAAGCAGCTGCTCAGGCAGAAGAAAAGCAAGCTGATGAAGATAAAGGTAAAAAATAATCAATGGAAAACAATCAGAATAATCAAAATAATAAGGATTTATATTTCTTTATACGAAAACCCAGATTTGCTATTGTAATTTCTATTTTTATTACACTGGTCGGTGCAATATCAATGCTCGGGTTGAAGCTGGAAAAATATCCTAACATTACCCCGCCCCAGATTATGGTAAGTGCATCATATCCGGGTGCGAGTGCTGACGTTGTTGAATCATCGGTTGCATCTCTTCTCGAATCTCAAATCAACGGTGTAGAAGATATGCTCTATATGATTTCTACAAGCTCGGATGAGTCTTATCAGCTCCAGATTTATTTCAAAGTCGGCTCTGACAGAAACATTGACCTTGTAAACGTCCAAAACAGAATCCAGCAGATCCAGCCGAAATTGCCGGAAGACGTTAAAAGGCTGGGGGTTACTGCAAAACAACAGGTATCAGGCGCCGGTGTTGCGATTTTGAACCTTGCGTCCACAGACGGAAGATATTCGCAGCTTGATGTAACAAACTATGCTTCAATTTTCATCAAAGATGAAATTGCGAGACTGCCGGGTGTAGGTGAGGTTAACGTATACGGTGCAGGCAACTATTCTATGAGAATATGGCTTGATACTGAAAAAATGGCTAACCTGAATGTTTCTGTACTCGAGGTCCAAAATGCAATCAATACACAAAACGTTCAGGTGTCGGCAGGTGCTCTCGGTCAGGAGCCGGGTCCTGATAAACAGCGTTTTCAAATTACCTTGAGAACAAAAGGAAGGCTGCTTGAACCTTCAGAGTTCGAAAATATAATTATCCGCTCAAACAGAGACGGCTCAAACATAAAAATAAAAGATGTCGCACGTGTTGAACTGGGATCTGAAACTTATTCAAGAAACGGTAAAGTTGACGGAAAACCGGCAGCGTTAATGCAGATTGTCCAAATTCCGGGTGCGAATGCTATCGATATTGTAAACGAAGTAGAAGCCAAAATGGCTGAAATTAAAAAGACTATTCCTGACGGTATGGAACTTGCAATGGTTCATGATGATACTTTATTCATCAGAGAATCTATGAAAGAGGTTGTCAAAACAATCATTGAAACTTCTATAATCGTTGTTGCAATAATCTTTATCTTTTTAGGCGATCCGAGGGCAACACTTGTTCCTTTGATTGCAATTCCTGTTTCGTTAATCGGTACCTTTGCCGCACTGCCTGTGTTTGACATGTCAATCAACCTGTTGACCCTGTTTGCGATGGTACTTGCGGTTGCAACCGTAGTCGACGATGCTATTGTTGTAATTGAAAACGTAAAACGACATCTGGAGGACGGGAAATCACCTGTTGAAGCTACCCAGATAACAATGCAGGAAATCGGCGGTGCGCTTGTTTCAATGGCACTTGTTTTGATGGCGGTATTTGTTCCTGTGAGCTTTATGCCAGGTTTGTCAGGTTTGATGTATAAACAGTTTGCTGTTTGTATTGCAATTTCAATTGCTCTGTCAGCAGTTTGTGCCCTGACTTTGTCTCCTGCTTTGTGTTCAATTATTTTGAGACACGAAGACCCTGACAGAAAACCGTCAAACAAAATTTCAGCAGCAATAAAATGGCTGTTTATGGAGTTTAACGTTTATTTCCAAAAACTGACGGATGTTTATATCCATTATGTAAAAATACTTGTTTATAACAAAAAACTTACGTTGGTTATATACGGCGGAATCATAGCTCTTATGCTGATTTTGTTCAAAGTCATTCCGACAGGGTTTATCCCGGATGAGGATCAGGCTGTTTTGATGTCTCAGATTAACCTTCCTGCCGGTGCTTCGCTTGCTAGAACAACAGAAGTAACAGAAAGAATGGACAAAATTCTTCAAAATATTGACGGGGTAGAAGGCAGAATCGTATTCGTAGGTATGGGACCTTCCAACCAGGCGTTTATGGTAATCAGACTTGATGAATGGGAAAAACGTGAGTTTAATATCTTTCAAAAAGCAATCAGAATGTTGCAGGGAAAAGAAACAGATTTGAGTCTTGATGCAATTCTCGGCAGAATAAGAAAAGAGTTCTCACAGATAAAAGATGCACAAATCGGTGTATTTTCACCTCCGGCTATTTCTGGTATGAGTATGCTCGGCGGTTTTGAATTCCAAATGTTGTCCAAGGGTGAATATACTCCTCAGGAATTGGAACAGTTTGCGAATAAGCTTATCCTTGCTGCTAACCAAAACAAAGATTTGTCTAACGTTTATACGCAATATCAGGCGAATATGCTCCAGTATATTGTTGATATTGATTATGACAAGGCTCTGGCTCAGGGAATTGATTTGACAGAATTGTACAGCACACTGTCTTCAACTTTGGGTACATATTATGTCAATGACTTTAACAAACTGGGTCGTGTATTCCGTGTGCAGCTTCAGGCGGAACAAAAATTCAGAAGAAGTGCAAATGATTTGACCGGTATATATGTTAAAAACAATGCCGGTGTAATGGTTCCTATCACGACGGTAGTTTCATTGCAGCAGTCAGTTGGTGCCGGATCAATTACTAGATATAACCAGTACAGAAACGTTCAGTTTGCCGGTAACGCTGCTGAAGGAAAGAGCTCCGGTGAAGCTATGGCGGCAATGGAACAGGTGGCTAATGAAGTTTTACCGAAAGATATGGGCTTTGAGTGGTCAGGTACTTCAAAACAAGAAATTGAATCAGGCGGACAAACTACGACAATTATTGCTCTGGCGTTGACATTCGTATATCTGTTCCTTGTTGCACTGTATGAGAGCTGGTCAATTCCTTTTGCGGTACTTTTGATTTGTCCTCTTGCGGCAGCAGGTGCGTTGTTGTTCCAGCTGATGATGGGTCAGGCTTTCGACCTTTACTCTCAGGTAGGTATGATTATGCTTATCGGTCTTGCGGCAAAACAGGCAATTTTGATTGTAGAGTTCGCAAAGGTGCTCCATGAAGATGAAGGCAAATCCATTGAAGATGCTGCTATCGAAGCGGCGCACATCAGGTTCAGGGCGATTATGATGACGGTTGTAGCTTTTGTAGTCGGTATGCTTCCGTTAATTCTTGCCCACGGTGCAGGTGCATCTTCCAGAATTTCTGTTGGTTCAACAGTGTTCGGCGGTATGATGGCGGCAGGTACTATCGGTACTGTTATGACACCTGCGTTTTATGTAATTATTCAGCACTTTGTTGACTTTGTGATGAAAAAAAACGGGTCAAAGAATGTGGAAAACGAACAAAAATAACACGATAATATTTACTAATACTCAAAAATTTGAGGGAAGCAATGAATAAGAATCCAAAAACATTAATAATATCTTTGATAGCAGCAGGACTGATGAGTTCATCCGGCGCAGATGCTTTTTCAATGAACTTGAACTTCTTAAAAAAGAAAGATTCTCAGGCTGTTGAAAAGCAAGAAAACGCTAAAAAATCAGAAAAAAATAAAAAAACTGAAAAAACTCAGAAGGCTGCACAGCCTGAAAAACTGCAAAAAACAGAAAAGCCCAAAAAGGCAAAGAAAATTAAAAAGGCTAAGAAAGAAAAATATGACGATACTGTCGTAACAGCAAAAACAGATAAAAATAAACCTTCTGTCAAAATTATCGTAAAAGGCAAAAAAGCCGATAAGGAAACGAAACCTGAAAAGAAAGCAAAGCTGAAAAAAGATAAAAAAGAAAAAAATGCAAAAACAAATGCGCTTGAAGAAAAAGAAATTAAGCTTCAACAGCAGGCAGGTGACACAAAAGTTGAAACTGATGATGTCTTTGCACCCTCAAAAGCTGTTGAGGGCTCTGTTTCAGCTATGCATATCATTTCTGTTGATGATTGTGTCAAAATAGCACTTGAGAACAATCCGACTATCCTTTCACAGCTCATAAGCAAAGATATTTATAAAAACCAGATAGCTCAGGCGTGGTCAAATTACTTCCCGACTTTGAATGCACAGATTAGCTATTCTCGTAACGATATGATGGTTACGAACTTTAAGTTTCCGATGCAGAAATACAATCTGTGGAATATGCCAAATGTAGGCTTTAACCAGCTTTTATATGACTTTGGCAAAACAGGAGCACAGGCAGGTGTTGCTAAAAAGACTTATGAAGCATCAAGAGAAACCTTGCAGGCCGGCATAAATGATGTTGTTTATCAGGTAAAAAATGCATATTACAATCAGCTGTTTTTGCAGCAACAGGTTGAGGTTTACGAAGATTCCGTGCTTCAATATCAAATTCACCTTGAACAGGCAAAAGCCTACTATGCAATAGGAGGAAAGGCTAAAATCGATGTTTCTACCGCTCAATATAACCTTGATAACACAAAACTTACTCTTGTTCAGGCAAAAAATGCTGTTGAAAGCGGGTTTGCACAGCTGACTAATGCAATGGGCGTTCCTGAGTTTGCAAAATTTGATATTCAAGACAGGCTTGACAAAAGAAGATATGACATCACTTTTGATGATTCTTTGAAAATCGCCTGTGAACAGAATCCTACACTTCTTGCAGCTAAAAAGAAAATGGAAGGTTCAAAACTTCTTGTAAAATCTTCAAAAGTTGCATTTTTGCCTAACCTTACGGGTTTTGGCTCTTATTCAAAAGGCGGCGGCACACCGTCCAAGGATTACGGTTATCAGCTGGGTGCACAGCTTTCTTATTCGAATCTTAATCTCCTTTTGTTGAAACAACAGGTAGATGAGGCGACTTTGACCTACAAAAAGGATCAGGCTGATTATGAAACACAGCGCCAGAAGGTTTACCTTGATGTGAAACAGGCATACATCCAGTTGAAAAATGCTCAGGAATCTATTCCTGTTGCTCGTTCGTCAATGGATGTAGCAAAAGAACGTTATGAACTTGCTGCCGGAAGATATAAAGCCGGTCTTGGTGATGCAATTGAACTTAAGGATGCACAAAACGAATATATGAACGCGAAGCTTCAATATTACAATACTCTTATGCAGTATCATATTTCTGCGGCTAATCTTGAAAGAGTTATAGGTGCTCCTTTGACGGCAAGCGAAGTTAGCCTTTAAAAAATTCAAAGAACTATTTTAGTTCAATATTCATACTCTCATCAGTAATCGGATTTTTGAAGGTTACTCTCATGCTGGGAGAATGTCTGTGAAGTGCCATTGTTTTTAGCTCAAGTTGTTCACCTGTTTTTATGTTTGAGGGAAGTTCGACATGTTTGTCAAACCTCTTTGCTTCTTGATTTGCACCTATGTTGCCTGCGGCATTGCCGACAACAATAAATGGTACGGCTATTATTGAGCCGATTAAAGATAACGTTAAAGTAGGGAGTGCCAGTGCTGCTCCTGCTGCAATAGTTTCGGCGGAAGCCCTTGCCCCGAGTCTTTTTACTGAAAGATATGCGACTTTGTCTGAGGCATTATCCCATATACTTATGTTTTCTATCAAAACAGGCTCTTTGT
This sequence comes from Clostridium sp., assembly GCA_018362895.1. Classification (GTDB taxonomy): domain Bacteria; phylum Cyanobacteriota; class Vampirovibrionia; order Gastranaerophilales; family Gastranaerophilaceae; genus Limenecus. The sequence goes on from JAHALR010000002.1 coordinate 23,982, forward strand.
AAACATTCTTTATTGTGTATTCATAACCTGTGTATTTTTTTGAGAGCCTGCTGTGAAGGTGTCTCGTTTTTCGTTCTATTTTTATATAGTCATTTTCTTCTGTTTTTGTAATTGAAAAAACCGGAAGTGAAAGATTAAAAAACATCAAAAATGTGATTATCAGTGATGTTGTCTTTTTCATAAGTTATTCTCCTGTTAGATTAATTAGCACTTGTGCTTTGCATAACCTGAGACATAACCTGCTGAAGATTTTTGAATTTGTTTTTGTAAATCTCTTGTATTTCGGCAGGCTGACCTGAGGATAATATTTGATTATATATGAATGCGAGCATGTCTGCAATCTTTGGAAGGTTCAGCACAAGCCTGTTTTTTACTGCAATGTCAAATGCTTGTTCAGTGCAGAAAAGTGCCTCTTCAAATTTTGAGCGGTGCAGCATTAGTTCTGCGTAGAAGGTTTTGAAAAGCATTATAAAATAATCGGAAATGTTTTCATCATTTTCCATCGATAACATTGCGTTGTTCAAAATATTAGCTGCTATCTCAAGATTTCCCTGTTGGAACTCGATTTTTGCGTTTAAATACCAGCTTAGGTATGTTATGTTTTTTAGACCTTTGTCTGATGACGTGTCTGTTATGCTGAGATAAATCTGTGAAGCCTTTTTCAAGTTGCCGAGATTTTGATAGGCGTAACCTATCATCAATTCGCAGAACAGCTCCATCTGGTGAAAATGAAGTGACGATGCCTGAATTTTTGCGTTATAGATATAGTTTCCGAGGTTGTTCCAATCCTGAAATTTGAGTGATATCATTGCTTGCAGCATAGGGAAAAGAATTTGGGAATATTTGTCATTCAGACCTTGCTGTGCAATTTGGGTCATGTTCTCAATGATGTCTTCTCCTGTCAAAAAATCTGCGAGAAGTATCAAAAGCTTGAAACAGGTGTAATTTTGAGGTGCTTTTTCGATGATTGTTTGAATGTATTCTTTTGCATCGGATTTAAGCTGGATTATTCTTGAAAGGCTTACAAAGAAAAGTGCATCCAAAATTGCATCATCAAATTGTTTTTTTGAAAATCCTTCAGGCAAAATGTTCTGTGTTCCTTCAGAAAGGTCAATATATTTGAAAAGTTCATCGGCAAGTTCGATGCACTCGCTGAGCCTGCCGAGATTGTAATAAATCTCAAGTGTAACCATATTCACGAGGAAATAATTGAGGTTGAAACTTTTATCCTTCGGGTTAAATGAACTTCTTGGCGTGCGAGAGATGATTTTTCCTATATATTCAAGCGCATTGTGATAATTTCCGCTGATTAAACAGCTCTGAACGAGCTTGTTTGCGACTTCTTTAATCTTTTTGTCATCATTCTGGCTTTCTAAATTTTCAAGCAGCATTTGCAAAAAGTTCATTATCTTGTCCGGATAATATTTGTAAAGCATAGAAGCCAGCTCTGAATAAACCTCCATTTTTACCTGCTCGACTGTTGTGTCGGTCTGCGGGTCTATTACATTTCCAACAAGGGAAAGGAATTTGTTAGTGCTGTTTAAATATGCGCAAAAGTCGCCCATCTGGCTTGAAACCATTGCAATTGCGTGCCATTGAGAGAAGGCTTCTTTTTTCAGTTCCGCAAGTTCAAGCAGTTCGGCTTTTGTGCAGTTTGGAATCTGTATTTTTATGTAAATCTTTTCAAGCAGGTTGATTATAATGTTGTAAAGTTCATCTTTTGAACATGAAGCAATAAAATTTGTCCTGTAAAGATTGAAGTTTTTTGCTTTAACCAGGTTGTTGTTTTCGAGTGTTATCAAATTTTCTTCTTCAAAATATTTCAAAAGCTTTGTAAAATCTTTGATTTCGAGCTGCTGAAGCACGCTGAAGGAGACTTTTTCACCGATTAGAAGAAGTGAACCGAACAATTCATAGGCGCCTTTGATGTTTTTAAGGTGAAGCACCCTTTTTTGCACAAGTTCATTTATATTTTTCGGGATTACCAGCATCCTGTCTTGAAGTACCTTGTATTTTCCGTTTTTGAATTCGAGAATCCTGTCGTCTCTAAGGTATTCCATTGCCTGTGAAAAATAGAAACTTGAACCTTTTGTGTTCTCCAGTACTTTTTCAAAAAAGAAGGTTTTTTCTATGTCTTTGAGTTCTTTTGACTTTTCAATGACTATGTTTTTGTTTGAGGTAGGACGAAGCTGTATCTCAAAATAGTTGTTTGATGTCATAAGTTTGTGTATTTTTCTGTGAAGAGCATAGCTTTCATCGCTTGAAAAAAGGAAACTTATGTTTGAAAGAGATTTGTTCTCAATGAGATATTTTATTATTTCAATTGAACCTTCGTCAGCATTTTCAATGTCTTCAATTACAAAAAGTGTCTTGTACGGAATTGACCTGACAAAACCTGTAAAGGCTTCAAAATATGTATATCTCAAATCTTCAGGGTGTGTGTGTCCATCCAGCTGCATCAAAAACAGGTCTTGAATACATTTTTCCTGACTGATTGCTTCGACAAGTTCAGGCTTCATAAGGAAATCGGATTCAGTTATGTTTCTGTATGAAAGCAGCATCTGCTTAAACAGTCCGAACGGAGAATATTTATTCTTTTTCGGACAGGCAAAACGAAGGATGTTCATTCCGTCAAAGATATTTTGAATTGTTTTTGTTGAAAGCTGTGCAAGTTTTCCGCTTCTTTCATTTCCTGATATTGTAATTATTATGTTTTCGGGAGTTTGTTCATGGATTTTTGCCAGCTTTTCGGGGATTTCTTCGTTCTTTGATTTCAAAAATGTGCAGTGCAATCCGGAAAAGTTTATCAAAGCTTCATCAGCTTCTTCTTCCGGTTCATAATCTACATTTTTGGGAAGCTTTATTACGTCTTGAGCTTCTTCATCTTTGTTTTTTTCAAGTTTAATCAATTGATGAAGCACAAGCTCAAAGAACATAATCATTTTGTTCTTTATAAGAATAGCACTCAAAGAGAGATAAGGATATTTTATCTTTGTTTCCTGATAAACATAAGAATCAACTACAACTTCAACATTGTTAAAAAGGTGTGAACGACCGCTTGAGGAGTAGACAACATTTATATTCAATCCTGATTTATACTCGGCGGGTTTTGCATAAACATCACGCTTTTGTACAGCCATCTGGGCTTTTATTGCTACCCCTTTTGCATCAAAAAGCTTTTCGTTAATTTCCGTTACCGATTGAGCAACATAAATCGAAAAATCGATTGCAGAACTGCAAGATTCTGAAAAAGAATCGTCTTTACAGAACCTTATGATAAAAGTGTCATCAATGAACTGGACACGGAGTTTTTTTCTTTTTGCCAGTTTTTTAATCATCTCATAGAGATTGTGTTTGAATTTTTTTGTGAGTTTGTCACTTTTGAAGGCTGTTTTTATATCCTCAAAGTTTGTAATCTCAATTGTTAAAACAGCAAACTCTTCAATTACCGATTCTCTGAGTCCAATGCTTGCGTTTATGTCCAATCCGCATTTCGGACATTTTTCAAGCGCGGTTGAGTTGAGTCTTCCGCATTTGTAGCATTTGTTTAACAAAACGGAACCGCATTTTTCACATGTGGAATTTTTTGTCACTTCACCGCATATATGACATTTAAGTTTTAAAACTTTTTTGCATTCGGGACAGACAAGGTCTTTTTCCGTTATTTGTGCTTTACATCTGGGGCAATTCATTAAACACTTCCGCTTGGAGATTCTTATTCTTATTAATTATAATATCAGTAAATTAAAAAGAACTCATCTTTATTGTGTAAAATATTTGCAAGAATAGATTTTTAAAATATAATGTCATGTAATCAGAAATCAAAATGAGAAATCAGAGGGCAATTCAATGATAAATTCAGTAGTATTGGTAGGCAGGGCAGGACAGGATCCTGAGATGAAATATTTTGAATCGGGAAAGGTAAAGACAACGTTTTCTATTGCTGTAAGTCGCTGGGATTCAAAAACAAAAGCTGAAGTTACTGACTGGTTTAATGTTGAATTGTGGGATAAGCTTGCAGAAGTTGCGGGTGAATATGTAAAAAAAGGCAAACTGGTTGCAATTGACGGAAAACTGGCTTCAAGCAAATGGAATGATGCTTCCGGCTCTCAAAAAGAAAGATTCTTTGTCAGAGCAACAAACTTGAGATTACTTTCAGCAGGACGTGCGGATCAACAATAAATGTTTATATCAAACAACATAGGTATCATCGCAGATGATTTAACGGGGGCGGACGATACCGCATTACAGTTCCATTTGAGAGGAGCAAATACACAGATTCTTCTCGATTACAATATTTTGCCGGAAAACAAGTCCAATACTCAGGTTTGGGCAATTCCGACAGAAACCAGAAACACTGATGCTCCGACAGCCTATGAAAAAGTTAAACAGGCTGCAAGAGTGCTGCTTGAGAACTTGAACGTTGAATATTTTTATAAAAAAATGGACTCAACTCTCAGAGGACATGTTGCTGTTGAAGCTCTGGCAATGCTTGATGTGCTTGACTGGGATGCTGCTGTTATAATTCCGGCGTTTCCACAGGAGGGCAGAACAACAGTCGGAGGCTATCACCTTTTGAAGGGGATTCCGATTGAAAGAACAGAACTCGCCAGAGACCCGAGATTTCCTATTTATGAATCTCATATTCCGACTATTTTGAGAAATGAATTGAACAATGAACAAGATGACCTTGTCGGTTTGATTGAGCTTCGCACGGTTATAAAAGGTGCAGGTCCTATTCTTAAAAGAATGAACGAAATGATAGAACAGGGCGTTAAGCTTATTGTTGTTGATGCTATGTCTGTTACGGACATTGAACAGGTTGTTCTGGCAATGGAAAAAAGTGCGCACAAAATTCTGCCCTGCGGCTCTGCGGGTTGTGCACAGGTTCTGGGTAATATATGGCTGCCTGAATCTGAAAATCACACAATAGAAAAAACAATACCCGAAATGCCGAAACTCATTGTTTCAGGCAGTGCTACACAGATTACTGCTTCTCAGATTCAAAAACTTGATGATGATGATGACATAGAAAACACCTATTTCATTGCGCTCAAAATGGAGGATATTCTTGAGGGTGTCACTGATGAAATTGTCACAAGAGTGTCTGAAAATCTTGTCAAAGACAATGTTGTTGTGGTGCACACCTCTGATTTGACCGTTGATTCGAAGATTATTTCACAGATTCTTTTTGACAATGAGATGTCCAAAAATCAGTTTATTTCAAAAATTGGGGACTATCTTGCTACTCTTACAAAAAGAGTACTTTTTAATAGAGATGCTATTTTGATTGCTGTTGGCGGTGAGACTTCGTTTAAGTGCTGCAAAGCTATTAACAGCAACAGCCTTCAAATTATTGATGCAATCTGTCCTGCGATTCCTTTGTGTTTGGATATGAAAGCACAGTGGATTGTCACCAAATCGGGTAATTTGGGCAATTCAAACACTTTGATTGATATTTTAAAATATTTTGAACACCATGAATAAAAAAATTGCAATCACACTCGGTGATTTTAACGGCATAGGTCCCGAAGTCACAGTTAGAGCTTTGAACAAACTTAATCTTCCTATTGAGAATGTTGTTGTAATCGGCTCTGAAAAACTTTTAAAGGGACTCGAAAGAAGATACGAGATTTTAGACATTCCTTTTGCAGAATCGGATTTGAATTTTGGCAAAGAAACAAAAGAGGCAGGCGAGTTTTCTTATAAATGTTTGATAAAGGCATGTGAGCTGGCTAAACAAAAGCTGGTGAGCGCGATAGTCACTGCTCCTGTTTCAAAAAACGCACTCCACCTTGCCGGGCATATTTTTTCCGGACAAACAGAGGTGCTGGAAAAAAATCTTGCTGATTTTTCGAACGGAGAAAAAGCTGAAATGCTCTTTGTTGCAGGCGATTTTCGTGTTTTGCTTTTGACAAGACATATTGCTTTAAAAGATGTGAAAATCACAAAAGAACTCTTGATTGAGAAAATAAAAAGAATAAATTCAGTGATGAAGAATCGCTTTGGCATACAAAATCCGAATATTGCATTGTGCTCGTTGAATCCCCACGCAGGTGAGCACGGGATTCTTGGTGATGAGGAAATCAAGGAGTTTTTGCCTGCGCTGAAACATTTGAGGTCCGAAGGGCTTCAGGTTTCTGAGCCTATGCCGTCTGATACACTTTTTGTGAAAGCTTCAAGACCCTATCTTTCGGGTGAGACTCAGCCTTATGATGTTTATTGCGCTTGTTATCACGATCAGGGGCTTATTCCGATTAAGGTGCTTGCGATGGATGAAACTGTAAATATGACAGTCGGGCTCTCTGTCATCAGAACATCGCCTGCCCACGGAACAGCGTATGACATTGCAGGCAAAAACAAAGCCTGTGAATTGAGTATGATAGCTGCAATCGAACAGGCTTTGAAGGTAAATTAAAAATATTTTAAACAGTTATTTTTTTTGGAAACCTTCTTGTTGATGTTTAATCTGGTTTAGCTGTGTTTGAACCACTTTTTGAGCTTCTTGAGATGCTGAAAAATAAGGGTTTTTATTTAAAACTTTTTGTGCATTTTTGAGTGTTTTTATAGCTGAATCAGGGTCATTAAACTCATTGAGCTGAATTTCAGCAATAGCCAGAGAATCGGTTACAATGTCCTGAATAGTAAAGTCAGCAGCTTTGATTATGAAATAGTCTGTCTTTTTTCTGTCAGCATTTGCAGCTGTGTCAGGAAGTCCTGCACATTTCAAGATAGACTCGTCAGCTTCTTTCGGGGTCATTGAAAGAAGACATTTGTTAAATATTTTGCCTCTGTAAAATTTCAGGATTTTTTCATTTTCAATTACTCTTACTTTTTGAATTTTCACTGCTTCTTCATATTTTTTTTGTTCGGAAATGTTCATTATGTAGTACTGGCATGATGGTGCAATAACCATTTTACAGACATCTGGAAAGTCTTTTGTCAGGTCTTTGAAGTAAAAACTTTTCCATATGGCTGTAATGCTTACGAGTATTACAAAAATTATTGAATAAATTAAAGCTTTTTTCTTTGTCATAATTGTTCCTTTCAGGCTTTTATAATTTTATCTTAATAACTATAACATATATGTATACTAACAGGGAATACAATTTTTTAAATTAGTCTTTATAATACGTTCATGTAAAAAACTGAAAGGACTTGCAATGACAAAAATCTTAGAAATGTATAAATGTAATATATGTGGAAATATAGTAGAAGTCGTTATTCCCGGCGCAGGCGAACTGGTTTGCTGCGGTCAGCCAATGGAAAGAATGAGAGAACAAACCGAGGGTGAAGAAATGGTTGGTGAAAAACATGTCCCGGTTATTTCAAAAACAGAAAACGGAGTTGAAATCAAAGTCGGATCTGTACCTCATCCTATGGAAGACAACCACTATATTATGTTCATTGAAGCAAATTCTCCGGATAAAAGATATGTAAAAAGAAAATATTTGTTCCCGCATGAAGAACCTGTGTTAAAATTAAAATGCGACTGTGATAATGTGGTCGCAAGAGAGTTATGTAATATCCACGGGTTGTGGATTTCAGAAGAATGGAGTGATAAAGATGATTAGTGAAAAAATGAATCAAGCTTTTAATAAGCAAATCAAAGATGAAATGTATTCTTCAAATCTTTACCTTTCAATGGTAGCTTATTTTGAAGAAATAGGTCTTAAAGGTTTTGCGAACTGGATGAGAGTTCAGGTTCAAGAAGAAAACGCTCACGCAATGGGACTTTTTGACTACCTCATTTCAAGAGACGGCTGTGTTTCTATTGAAGCAATCGAAAAACCTCAAACAACATGGGATTCTCCTCTTGCTTGTTTTGAAGCAGTTTATAAACATGAACAGCTTGTTACTTCTTTGATTAATGAGCTTGTAGATGTAGCAGAACAGGAAAAAGACAGAGCTGCTGTTTCATTTTTGCAATGGTATATAAAAGAACAGGTTGAAGAAGAAGCAAACTGTTCTGAAATTTGTGCAAAACTTAAGCTCATCGGCGACGACAAACACGCACTTTTATTGATTGATAGTGAACTTGGCGCAAGAACTTATGTTGCACCGACAATTGCATAATTTGCAAATGTAAATTGTTTTTAAATCATAAATCCACAACCTTCATACGGTTTGTGGATTTATGATTGTTAATGCTCTTCAAAAACTAGCCTATATCCTGCTTGAACTCTTTGCCGCCCACGATTTTCAAATGTCTCTCGTGACCGTCTCCTATGCTGATTGAGTTCAGATTGTGCTGTTCAACAAGCTCATGCTGCATTTTTCTAATCTGCTGGTTTTGAGGTGAAAGTTCTATGTCCTCGCCGTTTTCAAGAACTTTTTGAATAGCTTCTTTTGCTTCGTCAAGCGCTTCTTCTGTTTCATCGTGAAAAACCACTGTGTTGTCGTCTTTTAAGCCGAGCGCTTCTTTCAGCACTTTTTGCACCTGTGATGTAGAGTTTGAACGCACGTAATAAATCGGCAGCCTGTATTCGTTTGCTATGCTGAGAATTTTGTTGCCGCTTTTGGCAAAATTCTTGTGAGCAATGATTATGTCAGCATCATCAATGTTTTTTGTCAGCTCAGCGTTGAGATTCAGTCTCTCAATGGACTTGTCCATAATCGAACGGCTTACTGCGTAAATATAGATTTTCTTGTAACCTTTGACTTCGTTTACATATTTTTCTCTTGAAAAACTGAAGTTCAGGGCATTGTTTGCCGAGGTAATCTTGCTGTCGAGCTGGTTTATTTTTTCCACAAGATTCGGCTCCGGCGGCTGAGTCATATCAACCTTTCTTATGACGGGTTTTATCGGCCAGCCTCTTAAAATACAATCAACAGCTTCCGAAGTGTTAGGATAAACCGCCAGAGTGTTTCTGTCGATGATTTCAATTACTATATCAAAAGTGGGTTGTTTTTCCCTTTCAAGAACTGTTTTCTGGCAGGCTCTTCTTTTTGCTTCGTCATCACCTAATGTTACGGATTGAATTCCTCCGACAAGGTCGGAGAGTACAGGGTTTTTGATTAAGTTTTCAAGCGAGTTGCCGTGTGCTGTTGCAATGAGCATTACGCCGCGTTCAGCTATGGTTCTGGCTGCTTGAGCTTCTGCCTCTGTACCGATTTCATCCACCACAATGACCTCGGGTGTGTGGTTTTCGACCGCTTCAATCATTATATCTTTTTGAAATTCCGGCTGTGTAACCTGCATTCTTCTTGCGTGACCGATAGCAGGGTGAGGAGTGTCTCCGTCTCCTGCAATTTCATTTGATGTATCAACAACAACAACTCTCTTGTGAAGTTCATCAGCAACAAGTCTGGAGATTTCTCTCAATTTTGTTGTTTTTCCTACACCCGGACGTCCTAAAAACAAAATACTTTTATTTTGTATGACAAAATCCTTTATGCAAGCAATTGTACCTGTAACAACTCTCCCTATTCTGCAAGTCAGACCGACAATTTTCCCCTGTCTGTTCCTTATGGCGCTGATTCTGTGGAGTGTGCCCGGAATGCCCGAACGATTGTCTTTTGTGAACTCCTGAACCCTGTCTGTGATGTATTTGATGTCTTCATCGACAATATTTTCTTCTCCGAGATAATCAATACTGCCGTTTGCGTGCCTGATTTCGGGCTGCCGGCCCAAATCCAAAACCAGCTCAATTACATCGTTTAATGTTTCATGGCTCAAACACTTTGTAATTTTCGGTGGTAGAATTTCAATTAACCTATCCAGGTCACTGTGAAATTGTACTTTGTTCATATATCTTAATGCCCTTTCAGTCGGCTGATACCTTTTTCAGGTTTCGGGTGTCCTTTGACTCTCCTTTTTCGTTCTTTTTTTTCTTACTTACATGTACATTATAACATTTTTTTTAAACGGGGGCATTATCTAAACGTACTACCTGCGTAGTAAATTTACATATCTTTATAAAAACATTCACAGTGTTTTTCCTCTTCTCTTACAGGCTTTTTGCCCCTATCGTGCGTTTGTATGATGTGTTTCACCCTTGAATCTTGTAGAATTTTTTTAATTTACAAGCCATAAGGAGGCTTTTATGTTGAGTTCAATTTCCCTTTCAAGTGTTTTTTTCTGGATAGCAGTCGTTTCTACGCTTTTGTTCATCCTGAAACTAATAATCTTTTTCTTTACTGGCGGAGATTCAGAGCTTTCTTTTGATTTTGATTCCGTAACGGAAACTGACACCTCTTTCAATTTTCTCTCAGTTGAGTCTGTGCTTACCTTTTTTATGGGGTTTGGCTGGATTGGTCTTGCTTTCTATTCGGTATTTTTTATGCCGGTATGGATGTGCTTTTTTGCCGGAATAATGTTCGGTCTGTTGTTTGCTTGCCTTTATGCCTTTTTGATGATTAACATAAAAAAACTCGATCAGAAATCAGGTGTGAAGATTGAAGAATGTGTAGGAGCTGAGGGCAGGGCTTATGTGAACATTGCCCCTCGAGCTGAAGGAAGAGCAGAGCTTACAATAAACTCAAAACTTTCTGTTGTCAAAGTTTTTAATGACACTGATGAAGAAATAACTTCTTTCACGCCTGTTGTTGTGAACAGAACAGATGACAATAAATTGTATATAGTGAAAAAATAATAAATAAAAAGGAGAAAAAAATGTTCTTAGACCCCGTTATCTTCGGATTTTTAGGCATTCCTGCCTTAATTCTTCTGGCTGCATTGATTTTCATTGCTAACCAGTACAAACGCTGCCCGTCTAACAAAATTATCGTAGTTTACGGTAAAACGGGCGGACACAAAACCGCAAAATGTGTGCACGGCGGCGGTACTTTTATCATCCCTCTTATTCAAGACTACGGGGTTTTGCCGTTGGAGCCTATGACAACTGATATTGATCTTAAAGGTGCACTTTCAAAAGGAAACATTCGTGTTGCTGTTCCATCTACTTTTACTTTCGGAATTTCAACTGATGAAACTATTATGATTAACGCAGCGGAACGTCTTCTTGGCTTGAGCAAAGAAGAGATTATCACCCAGGCAAGCGACATCATTCTCGGTCAGTTACGTCTGGCTATCGCTACTTTGACAATCGAGGAAATAAATCAAGACAGAGAAAAATTTCTCGAGCAGATTAACGCAAACGTAAATACTGAGCTTACAAAAATCGGGCTTGAAATCATCAACGTAAACATAAAAGATATTACTGATGAATCAGGTTATATCGATGCTATCGGTAAAAAAGCAGCAGCAGAAGCTATCAACAAAGCAAAAGTTGAAGTTGCACAACAGGAAAAACTCGGTGCTGTTGGTGAAGCTGAAGCTAACAAAGAAAAAGAAGTTCAAGTGGCAGAACAAACTGCACAAACCGAAATCGGTAAAACAAATGCGGACAAAGACCAGCGTATCAAAACAGCCAGCCTTGAAGCTGAAGCGGTTGAAGGTGAAAATATTGCGAAAGCTAACATTGCTGACTACAACGCTACTCTTGCAGTAAAACAGGCAGAAGCTCTTAAGCTCGGTGAAGTTGCTAAAGCAAATGCAGAGCGTGATGTTTTAATGGCTCAAAAAGAACAGGAAGAAGCCAGACTCAAGAAGGAAGAACTTGCCAGACAGGAAGTTGAAAAACTCAAAATTCAAGTTCAGGCTGATGCAGAAGCTGAAAAAGCAAGAAGAATTGCACTCGGTGAGGCTGATGCAATCAAAGCAAAATACTTTGCTGAAGCAGAAGGTGTGAAAGCAGTTCTTGAAGCTAAGGCAAAAGGTTATGAAGAACTTGTTAAAATCAGCAACAACAGGCCTGAAATTGCGACAAGCTTCCTTATGATTGAAAAAATAGAAGAAATCGTAGGCAAACAGGTTGAAGCAATCAAAAATATTAAATTCGACAAAATCACTGTATGGGACGGCGGCTCAGGCTCTCAAAACGGAAGTACGACAGCCAACTTTATGAGAGATTTAATCAAGTCACTACCTGCAATGCACGATCTTGCTTCTCAGGCAGGAGTTGAACTTCCTAAGATTCTGGGAAAAGTTGCAGGTTCTGAGGAGTCCAAACCTGCGGAAACAGAAGTTTCTGAAACAAAAGAATAATCATAAAAAGGTTAAAAAAACTCCCTGTTTATCATATCAGGGAGTTTTTTTATTGGGCATGAAGATTTTTCAAATCCTCCGGTGATATGTCTTCTTCTGAATCAAGGCTGTCATCTTGAAATACGTTGTAGGTTTCGTAGTTTGTATTTATGGCATCCAAGCCTCCGAGACGGGCTTTTGCCGTGACATCACCTGGGTTGATTTTTGCTGCATTGGTGTAATGATATCTTGCTTTTTTTATATCATCAAGCTTTTCATAACAGATACCCAGCTTCATATTTATTTTGTAATCATATTTATAACCGTGTGAGTATGCAAAGTAATAAAAATCAATTGCCTGAGTGTATTCACCTTCTTCAAAAAAGGTTTCTCCAAGATAGTAGTTTACTTTCGGGTTTAGCTCGTTTACATTCAAAGCAATCATCAGATTGTTTTTTGCATCCCTTGTTCTGCCCTGAATCAGAGCAATTCTGGCTCTGCCGATGAAGGCGTTTTGGTTGGACATATCAAGCCTGTTTGCCTGATAGTAGAAGTATTTTGCTGCATTAAGGTATCTGTCTTGATTAGCTTTTCTTTTGTCTGTGTCTTTAAGCCCTTCATAAAAGTTTAAGATTTTGTCTCCTTTTACACAGTATGTATTTGCTTCGGAGGCTGTCGGAGTTTCTCTTGAAAAAGCTTTGTTTGAAAGCCCTGAGCAGGTTGCAGTCAAAAAAATCATTAAAAAAACAGTTAGTATTTTATTCATAAAAAAATTAAACTTAATAATTCACAACATTATTATTATAACACTTTTAACATGTGATATAAATATTATAGATAGTCTAAATGTAAATGAAGAAAGTCAGGGCAAAAGGAGCAAGTGTTACCGGAAGTTTTTTATTTTTACCTGTTATTTTTTGCGGTGCTGGGTGCATCAATAGGGGTGATTGCAGCTCCGAGGATGTTCATTGCTCTAATTGCGTTTTTTGTTATGATATGTGTCACGAGCCTGTTATATCTGACACTCAATGCTTCTTATATGGCAATATTTCAGTTTATACTCTGTGCTGTTGTTCTTTGTGTTTATATATTTCTTCTTCTTAAAAAAATCAGCAGATTGAATTTAAAACTCAAGCTTGTTCCTTTTGCTAAACTATGTGCAGGCGTTTTGTTTACCGTGCTTTTTGGCGTGTTGTGCTGTTTGTTTGTGAATCAGGAGTTTTCGAATTCCCTTTATTCGATTTTTAATTTCATAACCGAAAAATCTTCTGATTCGGTAGATTTCAGCAGTCATATTTTTCCGTTTCATCTTGTGATATTGCTTGTTTTAATATCAGCTGTTGTTATCAGAGTATTTCTGTCAAACAGGAGTGAGGATACATAGATATGAATGATTTTCTCAATATGATTTTGAATGTAGGGCTGCTTCATTATCTTGTTCTTGCGCTTTTGATGTTTTTGACGGGATTGTGCGGAGTGTTGATTTCGAGGAACCTTGTCAGAATAATAATGTCCCTTTTTATTATGACTATATCTGTTGTGATAAACTTTCTTGCTTTTGGCTGTTATTGTGACAGGTCGCTTGAGAATGCAAACATGATGGGCATTTTTATTCTTTTGATAGCGGTTGTTCAGGCTGTTGTTGCGCTTGTTATCCTATACAAAATTTATCAGGCAAACATATACCTCGATTCTGAAAAAATCAAAGATAAGGAGAATTAATGGAGTTTTTTGTTGAGAATATAAATCTGCTTTTGTTTTTACCTTTGATAGTATGTGCAATTTTGGGTTTTAACGGGCTGATTTCAAACAGGGTAGAAAAAAATACACTCTTTTCAATAAGCATAGCTGTTGCTTTGATATGCTTAATTTTTGCAGGAGCTGCGTTTGATTATTCGGTGTTTAACAACATGTCCGTTTCTTCGAATTTCCCGTGGCTTGCTCTGGACAATATAAATTTTTATCTCGGAACTTATCTTGATAAAATTTCAGTGTCTTTTCTTCTTGGCTCCGGTGTGCTTTGTGTACTTCTTCAGGTATTTGCCTTCCTGAAACTAAAAGACACTCCTGACTTTAACAGGCTGCTTCTTTATTTAAACCTGTTTTATTTTGCTTTGAACGGGATTTTTATCAGTCCTAACATATTTCAGTCATATCTTTTCTTTGAAATTGTCGGAGTGGCTGCGTATCTTTTGATTAATTTTGATTTTTCAAACAGGGATGAGTCTAAAGCAGCAATAAAATCCTTTGTTTTTAACAGAATAGGTGATTTGACCCTGTTATTTTGTGTTTTAACCATTTTGTATTATGCGGTTGTTTATAATCAACTCACTGATGCAAACAGCCTTTCTTATACAAATATGAACAATGTCTCAGCCAGTATAAACTCGCTTATGAGCGAGCCGTTGTTTGTATTCTTTTGTTCTATTTTAATGTTTGTAATCGTAATGAAATTTATGCAGGCATTTATCTATCTTACTTTTGAACCTAAAGAGAATACTTTACTGTCAAAGGTAATTCTTTTTCAAAATGCAATGATTACACTTGCCGGTGTGTATTTGTTTATGAGGCTGAATCCGTTTTTTGTAGACCTCGGATTTGACTGGGTATGGACTCTTCTTGTGCTTGCGCTGATGTTTTTGACTCTCGGTGTTTTGAACAAGCTTTTTATACCGTTTTGTAAGATGATGGGCTGGATTGAAAAATATGTTGTGGAATCTGTAATAAACTTTGCGGAGCTTTTAATCAGAGCATTCTCATATATTTGCACAAAACTTCAGGCAGGAAATTTTCAGTCTTATCTGATATATTCTCTGATTGGATTGGTTTTGATTTTTGCTTTTGTGCTCATATTCTATGTGCTTTTGATAAAGGTATAATAATTTTTAGGAGTAATTTATGAACTTTTTATCTTTGATATGGCTTATATTTGCCCCCTTATTAATTGCAGGAGTGATAATGCTGCCTGTGTTTCCGAATCATCAAGTCAGAGTGAGACGTTTTGCAAAGTGGTTTGCGAGTTTTCATTTCTTATATGCTCTTTTGTTTCTTGCGTTTTTTGATACAAGCCTTTATGGAATGTCATTTGAAAAGGAATTGACATTCTTTGGCATCTCCTGGCTCAAGAGCCTTGGCATAAGCGCAAAGTTTGCAGTAGACGGAATTGCTCTTCTTATGGTGGTTGTGACAACTTTTGTTGTTTTAATTACTCTGTTTATGAGTAAAATTCATATCCGCTCGAAACACAAACTTTATTATGCAATGGTGTTTTTGTTAGAGTGTGCTGTTCTTGGAATTTTCTGTTCAAAAGACATGTTTATGTTTTTTGTCTTCTGGGAGCTGTCATTGATACCTGTTTATTTTCTTGTGTCACAGTGGGGCAATTCTGAGGCAAGGCGTGCAGCAATGAGATTTACCCTCGGTTCGTTTGCTGCGAATATGTTCTTGTTCTTCGGAATGTTGATTCTTTATTATTACAACTTTGCTGTGAGCAATGTTTTGACAGCAAATATTGAATCATTGAATATGGATGAAAAAATTTATCCTGTGTGGTTTCAGGTTACAGTTTTTGTTAATTTCCTGATAGGTTTTGTTGTAAGGGTTCCGTTTGTGTTGTTTCACAACTGGTATGCTGATATTCAGAGCAAGGCTGCTGCACCTGTAAATATTCTGCTTTCGGGATTGCTTTTGAATACCGGTGTTTATGCTCTTATCAGATTCAATATGCAGGTTTTTCCGGAAATCTTCAAACTGTTTGCACCGGTGCTTATGGTGTGGGGCGTTGTGAATATAATATATTGCGGAGCGTTGTCTATTGTTCAGCCCGGAATAAAGAAAATGGTTGCTTATGCAAACATTGCTTCAATGGGCTTTGTCATGATGGGACTGGCAAGCTTGAATGCAACAGGATTCAACGGTGCTGTTTTTATGGCACTGGCATCAACAATTGTGTATTGCGCATTGTTTGTTGTAATTTCATGTGTACAGTTTAGAACAAAAACCACATATATTACAGCTCTGGGCGGACTCGGACAGGTTATGCCAAAGTGTATGTATCTTTCTTTGATTGTATGCTTTTCTGCAATCGGGCTTCCGTTTTTGATTATGTTTGCACCAAAGCTTATGGTAATAACAGGTGCATTGTTTTCAAATCTTGAACAACAGCTAATGGTCAAAATTGCTGCATTTGTTGCACTTTTAGCCATTGCTGTATCAGCAGGATATCTTATGTATTTCTTTTATAAGGTATTTTGTTCCGTACTTTTGGAACAGTGGAAAAAACTCAAAGACCTCAGCCCTCAAGAAACAAGCGTGCTTTCGGCATTGTGTCTTGTTATTATTTATCTGGGATTGTGTCCTATGAGTATTGTGCAAATTTATCAATCTGTTTCGAGTATAATTTTAGATGTATTACAGGTATAAATCAGTAGAGTTAAGTGACAGCGGGGAATAGTCTGGATGTCTGAAATAGTTAGCGCATATCTGCCGGAATTTATAATCATAGTTTTTATATTGTTCAACCTTTTGGCATCGCTGTTTTTTAACACATACCTTTATAAACTCTCAAAATGGGTTACACTTCTCGGTATAGTTCTGGCGCTTGCTTCTACTTTCTATTTACAGATTGAGCCCGAGGCTTATGCCTTTAACAATTCGTTTCTCTCAAATATTTATACAGTATTTTTCAAAATATTAATGTTGATAAGCGGTTTTTTCCTAACATTGTTGTCACGCAACATGATTCGGGAAAAACGAGACAGGGCATTTGAATATTTCAGCGTGTTTTTGTCTGGACTGCTTTTTGCAATGTGTGCGGTTAGTGCAACAGATTTTCTCGGGTTGTTTGTATCTCTTGAGGCATTGGGTTTGAGCTGTTATCTTTTGCTCTCATTTACAAAAAGTCCAGATTCCAAACAACTTACTTTTGGATATCTTGTTCAGGGTGCTGTTGTGTCGAGTTTGTTTCTGGGAGGATTGTCGCTTCTTTACGGAATGTGTGCTCAGATGGACTATGAACAAATCAGCCTTTATTTCAGCCAGAATCAGCCGCAAATTCTACTTACGCTTTCTTTGCTTTTGATGACTTGTACAATTATGTTTAAGCTCGGGGTTGTTCCATTTTCAAGCTGGCTTCCTGATACGTTTCAAGGTGCAAGTTATCCGATAGCTGCTTATATGTCGTGTATTCCTGTTCTGGCATGTTTTGGGGTTTTGTCTCGAATGCTTATGATACTTTTGAATTATACCTTCACAATGAAGATTGTTTTTGCATGTCTTGCTGTGATTACAATAGTTCTCGGATCTTTGTCGGCAATTAGACAGGAAAGCCTGAAAAGACTAATGGCTTATTCTATGAGTGTGCACTCGGGGATTATGCTTTTAGGGCTTTGCGTCTTTTCTGTATACAGTCTCTCGGGAGTTTTGTTTTATCTTTTCTGCTATGTTTTTTCAAACATAGGCGCATGGTCAGCGATAATTCTTTTGTATAATTCCGGAAGGCTTGAGAATCTCAATGACTTAAAGGGGCTTATTTATCACAGACCATATTATGTCATAGCTTTTACGTTTGTGTTGATATCTCTTGCCGGGCTCGCTCCGACATGCGGATTTGTTGCAAAGCTATACATCTCTTCGGCTGTTGCCCGTTCGGGGTTTATATTTCTTCCTTTTTTGCTGATATCCCTTCTTGCTTCGGTAATTATGATTTATGCATACTGGCGCATAATCAGAGCTATGTTCAGACGTATTGAAACTGATATCTCAATCGATAATAATATAATTTCGTCAAAATTTATCCTTTATGCGTGTGCTTTTGCCACAGTAGGAATCTGCCTTTTCTCGGATAAAATAATTCAGCTTTGCCAGCTGGTTGCATATTATATGTAATTATCCGATAGGAATTCTCGTTTTGCCGCTCACAGGTATATATTGCTGGTATTTAACTTTGAACCAGTGGTCACGGATAACATCTTGTGATATAGCTCCAAAGGTTGTACTGTCATTCAACTTTGAATCTTTTCTTATTGTTTTGTATAAACTTTCTGACTCTGAGTCTGAGTCATTTTCTTCGATGTCAATTTTCCTTGTGAGAAGAAGCTCGGGCAGAATTTTTACAACTTCTCTGATTTTTGCCACACACCTGTCTGCAAAATCGGACTCTTCTTCTCGGTCAGGGTAATAACCCATAGATATTTCAACGAAACCGCTTCCTATTCTGTCAACGAGGTTCTGGTCATAATCTTTGTAGGCATCGAGAATGGGGGTTGGAAGGGTTTGACATTTTTCTTGTTCTTCAAGAATGTCCTCTCTTGCTTTTAATCCGTCAATGTAGCTTATTCTGAGATTTTGTCCGGGATAACCGCCAAATTTACTTATTTCGTCATTTAAAGAGAAAACTGTTTTTACAAATGGGTCTGTTTCAATTTTTATGTTTGGCATCTCATTTGCAAGCCTGCTTTCAATCAGGGGCATACCGGCAGAATGGTATCCGTCTTGGCTCTTTGGATAGTTGCAAAGGTCATAATATACCTTTGCAGAAAATGCCGGTTTGTGTTTTTGGGGTACGGATGAGTTTTTGTTATATAAATTGTAATTTGGTATGCTGCTTATTCTCATTTATCCAAACATCCTTTCAAATACAGTTTTCTTGATACTAAAATCAGGATTACCTTTGAATTCTTTATTCATTTTTTCAAAAATTTTTTTCATACTCAATGCTTCTTCAAAGTTTTTGATAAAATCGGCTTTTCTTTCAGGATGCTCGTAAGGATAATAGTTTATTCTTGCAACAGGGACTTCTTCTCCTATAAATTTGATTGAATCATAAACTTTTTTGGATTCTTTTTCGTTGGCAAAATTTCCTTCCAGATATCTTTTTATATTTTTTAAAAGATTTGGATGGAGATTTTCTTCTTTGCCGCTTTTTACAATTTTTTCCAGTAACTCTGTGAATTTAAACATAGAAACCTTTGTTTTTACCCTGATGAGTCTGGGTTCTTGGGTGTGAGCGACCTGTACTTCAAAATTCATCAAACCTTCATATTTATCATCAATTTTTTTCATAATTGTGGACAAAGTATGTGCGATATCAGGTCCGTTTTTGTAAATTCTTGTTATTTCTTTCAGCGTAGGATTAAAAACAACTTCTCCAAAGCTTATTTCAGAGGAGCTTTTTTTATTGATAGATGCGTTTCTGTCCTGAAGCGATGATGTGAATGGCGTAATTTTCATGTGCACTCCAATTTGATTAAAAATAATTTACCACTTTTGTAGTATAAAGTGAATAAAATTGCCACTTTTTGATTTATATTTTGTTACATATATAATAATTCTATGGCTAAACTGAAAACGAAATGGGTCTGTCAAAATTGCGGATATGAAACCGCAAAATATCTGGGGAAATGTCCTGATTGCGGACAATGGAGCACGTTGACAGAAGAGGTTTTTGAAACTTCTTCGACTTCTGGAGCTTCTTTAAAGGCAGTAATGAATGATATTAAACCCTGTTTGATAAATGAAATAGAGATTGATAATACAATACGTTTTTCAACAGGAATAGATGAATTTGACAGGGTTCTGGGCGGAGGTCTTGTTCAGGGTTCCATTGTACTTCTTGCCGGAGACCCCGGAATAGGAAAATCCACCATTCTTTTGCAAACAGGTAAGGCTGTATGTAAAAACGGAAGAAAAGCACTTTATGTCAGTGCGGAAGAATCAGCTTCACAGGTGAAACTTCGCTCTCAAAGACTGGGGGTCAGTTCTGATTCTCTTTATGTATATTCTCAAACAAGCTTTGAGGCAATAAAACTTCAGATTGATGAAATAAAACCTGAAGTCTTAATTATAGACAGTATACAGGCTGTTTATACAAACACAATTTCAAGCTCTCCCGGAAGTGTTTCTCAAATCAGAGAATGCACAAACATTCTTATGGATATAGCCAAAAACAAGAATATTACCGTTGTTGTAATCGGACATGTCACAAAAGAAGGCAACATTGCGGGACCAAAGGTGCTTGAGCATATGGTTGATACTGTTATTTATTTTGAAGGTGACAGATATAAGTCTTACAGATTGCTCAGATGTATGAAAAACCGTTTCGGAACAACAAATGAGGTCGGTGTTTTTAATATGTGTGATGATGGGTTACACGAGATAACGAATCCGAGCGAGTTGTTTTTGAATGAACGAACAAAAAATATTACACCGGGGAGTGTTGTAATTGCTACAAATGAAGGAACAAGACCTCTTCTTATTGAAATTCAGGCTCTTGTCGGCACAACCTCTTATCCTTCGCCCAGACGTGTTTCAAACGGAATAGACTATAACAGGCTTTTGCAGATTCTCGCTGTTTTGGAGAAAAGAGTCGGTCTCAATTTGAGCAAACAGGACGTTTATGTGAACGTCATAGGCGGAATAGACATCGACGAGCCTGCGGCAGACCTCGGGGTTGCACTTGCTGTAACTACCTGTGCAAGAGATGTAGTTGTCAGTCCTGATACTGTTATAGTCGGAGAACTCGGTCTGTCAGGCGAAGTAAGAACTGTTAATAATCTAAACAAACGCATAAGAGAAGCAGAAAAACTCGGGTTCAAAAAAATCATTGTGCCAAAATCAAATTCTCTTAAAAAAGAAGAATTTAAGGAGATTCAAATCCTGGAGGTGGAAAGATTGATTGATTCAATTTCTGCTTGTGTATACAAAGAGACAGAAAAATAATCCCTTTCTCAAATTTCATCCATATACATGATTCCCTCTTTAACTTTATAAGTAGAATATTAATATACCATCACACATTCATGACTTTTAGGGGAAATCGTTGGATATTAGATGAGTGAAGAATTAGAGTACAGTTCTTATAATAAAATCAAGAGACTTTCAGACGAGGAGCTGGCGTCTTTGTGGCATTCGTATCTTGCGGATAAAACAAACAAATCCCTGAGAGACAAGTTGATTGTGCAATATATCTATCTGACGAGATATGTAATCGGTCGTGTGAAAATGAACCTTCCTGCTACTTTTTCAATAGAAGATATAACAAGCTATGGCGTTGAAGGTTTGATAGATGCAATTGAAAAGTATACTCCGGATAAAGGTGCAAGGTTTGAAACCTATGCACTTATGCGTATCAGAGGAACTATTATAGATAAAATCCGCTCTCAAGATTGGGTTCCGAGAAGCACAAGGAAAAAAATTAAAGAAATAAAACAATGCGCGGAACAGCTTAAACAAACACTGGGCAGAGCTGCAACCACTACTGAAATTGCTAATGCAATGAGTATGGAGAAAGAAAAAGTTGAAAGCCTTCTTGCTGACGAAATGCAGGTAGGATCTTTGTATGATAAAAAAGGGTCCTCTGATGAAAGTGTTGAAATCATTGACACAATTCAGGACGAAAATTCGAAAAATCCTCTGGAACAGCTTGTTGACAAGGATGTAAAAAAAGAATTGCAGCTGGCTTTGAAACGACTTCCCGAACGTGAAAGAATGATTATGGTGCTTTACTATCACGAAAATATGACCCTTAAAGAAATCGGCGAAACTATAAGCGTTTCAGAATCAAGAGTCTGCCAGCTTCATGCTCAAGCTATTATGAAACTTAAAAATATTCTAAGCTCAAGCCGTACTGACAGACTCAAAAAAAGTATTGTTTAAATTTTTAGTAGTTTATAGCACCTTCACGAAGAACTCTTGCTGCGCAATCAAGCCCTGAGCCTGTTGAATTGCAGTTTCCCCAGTTTTTGGCATAAGTGCCTTCCGGATAAAGCCCTTTTTCTGAAGCGTAATACCAGTAAAACATAAATACGTCATATCCGAGAGTGTTTGGCTTTTTCTCAGAACCATTTACATCAACAAAAAATAAATCATAATTGTTGGGGTTAAGGTCATAAATCCAGCTCATTCCGTCAGCTGTGATGAAAGCTGTTGTCGGAGAACCATAGCCCTTGTTTGTGATACTTGAATAAAGGTCTCCATTAAGTTGATATACTTTTCCGTCACCCAGGCAGCCTGTCGAATTTATACATTCTTTTGTTACATTCATATATGCTTTTATATTATTAAATGCTGTCACAGTGTCAGCATCTGTTGAACCCCACCTTCTTCTAGGGCCGTTTTCTTGTTCAGCCAGAGCAATTGCATTTGAAAGAGTTGCGTAAGCTTTTTTTAATCCTGCAACATTTTCTCTTTGTTCGGCAGATTTTCTTAAACCGGGGATAGTCATTGCAGCTATAACGCCTATTACCATTAAAGTAACCAGAACTTCTGCGAGTGTAAATGCTTTCTTATTCATGAGCTCTCCTATTCTTTAATAATTTATAGCACCTTCACGAAGGACTCTTGCTGCACAATCTCTGCCTTCTCCCGAGCGAGTGCAGTCTCCGTTTCCTGAGACATCATTCCCGGCAGGCACAAGTCCGTTGTCGCCGAGTACATAGATGAAAACGTCATCACCTACCCTGTTTGGCGGGTTGTCTCCATTGACATCAGCAGCAAAAAGAATTGTGTTTGTATTTTTTCTTGTAACATTAAAGCTTTCACCGTGAACATCAAAAGCAATGTTCATTCCGTCTCCGGTTTTGAAAGATATTGTAGGTGAACCGTAACCGTTGTCAACAAAGTTTGTTGCTGTGCCGTTGTTGAGGGCTTTGGGTTTAACCCAGCAGCCTGATGTACCTATACATTCTTTTACTATATTTAGATGCGGTTTTATTTTGTTGAAATTAGTTGTTGTATCAGCATCCGTAAAAGACCAGTTTTCAATCGGGTCATAAACTTTTGCAATATCAACTGCTTCACTTAACACTATATATGCTTTTTTACAACCTTCAGCGTTGGCTTTTTTATGTGCTGAGGCATTTATAGCAGGAAGCGTCAGTGCTGAAATAACGCCTATGACTGTGAGTGAGACCAGAACTTCTGCGAGAGTGAATGCTTTTTGGTTATTTATCTTCATAGTTTTATAATACCCCGTTTGTTTGTTTTTACACACATATTAATAACTTATTACACCTTCTTTAAGAACTTTTGCCGTACAGCTTAAACCTCTTCCTTTGCCTGTACCGCAGTCTGATGAGTCATGACTCCCGGCAGGAAGAAGGATTCCGTTTTTTGTAAGGTTAAACAGGAATATGTCATATCCGAATGTGTTTGGCTTTTTGGGGCCGTTTACATCATAAAAGAAGGATGCATAAACAGTGTCAGCAGGGTCTTGCTTGTAGCTTTCTACTCCACAGGGCCCTTTTACACTGCCTGTGCAGGTGTAAAAGACAATTTGTGAGCCGTCAGCCATTTTTATATATCTTGCATTTGCAAGTGACCAGGAACCGGATGAACCGCTTTGCTCGTAATAAGTGTTGTTGTCAAGGCAGTTTTTTGTTTTGCAGTCTTCCATAATATTCATGTGTGTTTTCAATTCGGTTAAAAAACTGTCAGGGTCATTCCATCGCCACTGTCTGACAGGGCCTATTTCCTGCTGTGTTAAATCAACAGCCTGATATAATGAAGCATACGCCTTTTTACAGCCGGCAGCAAGCTCTCTCATTTGCGCATTTTTTCTCAAACCGGGAATCGTCATTGCTGCTATAACACCGATTATCATTAGTGTTACAAGCACTTCTGCGAGTGTAAAAGCTTTTTTCATAATCTAAATTCCATTCTATAACCTTTATCAGTAAATCATATTTTTTGTTGTTTATCAATGGCATAAATTTTTTTGCTTTTAATAAAAATAGTGCTTGAAATAATTGTGATTTTATAATAATATATTGGGTAAATAGTGAATTTATTCACGATATTGGTCTAGATATTGTTTGTTAAAAAGGAGATTTCAATGAGCCCACAGACTCAAGCCGGAATTGACTACTCTAAGGTAGAGGAGATTCTCTCTGCTTATGAGTACAAAAAGTCAAACTTGATTGCAATTCTGCAAAAAGTACAAGAAGAATTTCGATATTTGCCGCTCGACATTATGACATATATCGGTACAAAAATAGAAGGCCTTTCGCCTGCCACAGTATATGGCGTAGCTACTTTTTATGCCCAGTTCAGCTTGCAGCCTAAAGGCAAATATGAAATTAAGGTATGCGACGGTACAGCATGCCACGTAAGAGGCTCAATGCCTGTGTTGAACGCAATAAAACAAACTCTGACGCTCAAAGACGGTCAGTTCACAACCGACAACGGACTTTTTTCCCTTGAAACAGTCAGCTGTCTTGGTGCCTGCGGTCTTGCACCTGTTGTTGTTGTGAATGGAAAAGTTTATCCTCAAATGACTGCCGATGCTATTAAGATAGTCATCGATACGATTATGAATGAAGAGAGCGAGGGTAAATAAATGACTACAACTTTGATTGATATAAAAAAAGAACAGGAAAAAGTTAAAGAACAGATTAAAGCTCAGGGCCTGAGAGTCCTTGTTTGTGCCGGTACAGGCTGTGTAGCCAACGGTTCTTTAAAGGTTATTGAAAGATTTAAAGAACTCGGCGCAAATGTCCGTCCCATGACTCATCAAGACAAGGTTACAATAGTTCCGACAGGATGCCATGGTTTTTGCGAACAAGGAGTGCTTGTTGTTATTCCTGATCTGGATATAACATATGTAAAAGTTAAACTTGAAGATGTTGAAGAAATTGTGGAAAGCCACATAAAAGAAGGCAAACCTGTTGAAAGACTTTTGTATGTTGATCCGAAAACAGAAGAACACGTTTTCAAAAATGAAGAAATCAATTTCTACGCAAAACAAACAAGAACAACTCTTGCAAATTGCGGTGAAATCAATGCTGAATCACTGGATGAAGCACTAGCCACAGGTGCTTATGAGGCATTGCATAAAGTGCTTGAAAAAGGTGACTCTGAATGGGTTATTGAGGAAATCACAAAATCCGGCTTAAGAGGCAGAGGCGGCGGCGGCTTCCCTACCGGCATGAAATGGAAATTTACAGCAGCAAATAAAGGCGGGAAAAGCTATGTTGTTTGTAACGGTGACGAAGGCGACCCGGGTGCATTCATGGACAGAAGCGTTATGGAAGGCGACCCTCACAAATTGCTTGAAGGTATGGCAATTGCCGGCTATGCAATTGGTGCAGATGAAGCATACATCTATGTAAGAGCAGAATATCCTCTTGCTATCCACAGACTCAGAGTGGCAATCAAAGAAGCAGAAGAAAGAGGATACCTCGGCAAAAATATCATGGGGTCTGATTTCAATTTCGAAATCCACATCAAAGAAGGCGCAGGTGCTTTTGTCTGTGGAGAGGAAACAGCTTTGATTGCATCAATTGAAGGCGAAAGAGGTATGCCGCGTCCAAAACCTCCATTTCCTGCAAACAAAGGTTTGTTTGGCAGACCGACTTTGATTAACAACGTTGAAACCCTTGCAAACGTTGCTCCGATTATTTTAAAAGGTGCTGACTGGTTTAGCTCTATGGGTACTGAAAAATCTAAAGGTACAAAAACATTTGCCCTCACAGGTGAAGTGAATAACACGGGTCTGATAGAAGTTCCAATGGGTACGACTCTCAGAGAAATTGTTTTTGACATAGGCGGTGGAATCAGAGGCGGCAAAAAATTCAAGGCAGTTCAAATAGGCGGTCCCTCAGGCGGATGTTTGACAGAGGAACACCTTGATTTGCCTATGGATTATGACAACCTTATCGCAGCAGGTGCAATGGTCGGCTCAGGCGGTCTTGTAGTGATGAACGAAGATACCTGTATTGTCGAGGTTGCAAGATTCTTCATGAACTTTACACAAAATGAATCCTGCGGAAAGTGCGTTCCCTGCCGTGAAGGTACAAAAAACATGTTAAAAATCTTAGAAAGAATTGTTAAAGGCAAAGGCGAGATGAAAGACCTTGAAACACTTGAAGAACTTGCAGTTGCCGTAAAAGACGGTTCGCTTTGCGGACTGGGTAAAACCGCTCCGAATCCTGTTCTTTCTACTTTGAAATATTTTAAAGATGAGTATATCGCTCACATTAAAGACAAGAGATGTCCTGCCGGTGTTTGTGAAGCAATGAAAGTCATTACAATTGACGAAGAGCTTTGCAAAGGCTGTACAAAATGTGCAAGAAACTGTCCTGTCGGTGCAATTGAAGGCACAGTGCGCAACCCTCACCACATTGACCAGTCCAAATGTATCAAATGCGGTGCCTGCTTGAACTCTTGTCCGTTTAAGGCTATAAAGCAAAGTTAATTCAGTGACTGAATAAAAAAGAAAGGTTATAAAAATGAGCGATAAAAAAACATTAACAATAAATGGAAAGGTTGTTGAGTTCACAGACGAACCAAACCTTCTTGAAGTTATACGAAAAGCAGGCTTCCATGTTCCGACTTTTTGCTACCGTCCTGACCTTACTCAGTATGGTGCTTGCAGAATGTGTGTTGTCGAGGTTGAATATCCTAACGGAAGAAAACTGATTAACTCTTCGTGCACAATGCCTCCCGAAGCGGATATAAAGGTAAAAACCAATACAGAACGTACAAGAAGAATCAGAAAAACTGTTCTTGAACTTTTACTTGCAAACCATGACAGAGAATGCACCACCTGTGATAAATCAGGCAAATGCGAACTCCAGCAGTATGCTGAAGAATACGGTATAAAAGATGTTTCAAAATATGTTCAGTTGAAAAAAGAGAACTATATGCCGATTGATGATTCGAATCCGTCACTTGTTCGTGATCCGAACAAATGTATCCTTTGCGGTGCATGTGTCAGAGCATGTGCAGAGTTTCAGGGGCACGCAGTTCTCGGTTTTGCTAACAGAGGCTCAAAAACTGTGGTTCAGCCTATTGCAGGAAAATCTCTTGCAAGCGTGGATTGTGTATTTTGCGGTCAGTGTCAGGCAGTCTGCCCCACAGGCGCATTAACAATTAAAAACGAAGTTAACCCTGTTTGGGATTTGATTACAAATCCTGAGAAAAAAGTTCTTGCTCAAATTGCGCCTTCAGTCCGTGTTGCTCTGGGTGAAGAATTTGGCTTGGAACCGGGTGAGAATACAATCGGACTTATTAATGCAGCATTGAAAGAAATCGGGTTTGATTTGGTCTTTGATACAAACTTCTCGGCTGACCTCACGATTATGGAGGAGGCTCACGAGTTTGTTGAAAGAGTAAGCAAAGGTGAAAATCTTCCTTTGTTCACTTCCTGCTGTCCTGCGTGGGTTAGATATTTGGAAACTCAGCATCCTGATATGCTCAACCACCTTTCAACCTGTAAATCTCCTCAGGGAATGCTTTCTCCCGTGTTGAGAGAACTTGTTCCGCAGTATTTTGAAGGCTTTACAAAAGAGAATATAAACATTGTTTCAATAATGCCTTGTACGGCTAAAAAAGTTGAGGCTAAACGAGCCCAGCTGAGAAAAGACGACAGGTTTGAAACTGATATTGTTCTTACAACTCAAGAACTTGCGAAGATGATTAAAAGCGCAGGCATTGACTTTGGTTCGCTTGAACCCTGTGAAGGTGATTCTCCGTTTGCTCAATATACCGGTGCAGGCACAATCTTCGGTGCGTCAGGCGGTGTAGCGGAAGCTGCTGTCAGAACAGCTTATGAGTTTGTAACGGGTGAACCTTTATCAGACCTTGATATCAAGGCTATGAGAGGGGTTGATAAAAGCCACAGATGTAAAGATGTTGAAATCGACATTAAAGGAACAAAAGTTAAGGTCAGAGTTGTGTCAACTTTGAAAGAAGCTGAAAAATCATTGCAGGAAATTAAAAACGGAACAGCAGATTTTCATATGCTCGAAGTAATGGCCTGCCCGGGCGGATGTATAAACGGCGGCGGTCAGCCAAGAAGCTGTGATGACTCAAAAATAAAAGAAAAAAGAGCAGCAGGTCTTTACAAAGAAGATAAAGAACTGACATACAGACGTTCAAACGACAACCCGGATATCAAGAAATTGTATAAAGAATATCTTGAGGCACCTGGGGCACACAAAGCTCACGAGCTTTTGCACACAACATATCAGGACAAGTTCAAAGGTTCTTATAAAGATGTTGTAAAACACTAGTAAATAAAAAGAGGGTTAGAAATAACCCTCTTTTTTATTCTATGTCGTAAACCTCATCGCAGTTTTTTAGTTCGCCATATTTTATTGCTTTTGGGGTTTTGTTTTCGATATATTTTGCAGGCTCGTTATTTTTAAATAACATAGCTTTGAGTGCAGATGGGATTTTATCTTCACCTATTTCTACATCTTCCATAAAATAGTGTAGAGAATTGTCAGAATTTAGACCCACAAGCTTTTTGCACGATGTTCTCGCATCGTTGACCTCAGACATAAGAATTGTGCTTCCGTCAGGATTGACTGAGATAATGTCTTTTGTTATTGCTTTTTGTATAGCTATTCCTTGATGTTCGATTGTTTCAGTACCGTTAAGAATTTGTACTTTAATTGTTCCGTCTGTATATACTTGAGAAATTCTTTTAATTTCACCGTAATCATTTTTTTCAAAAAATGTTGAATTTTTAGGTGAAGGATAAACAATGGCACTGCCATTTTCTGTTTTTACAAGCTTTGCAGGTGTTTCTGCTGCTTTTTCCATATTTTGTATCATTTCACTTAATGTGGAATTAATATAATTTTTTGCCTCTTTTGCTTTCATGTGCATTTGAGAAATAACTAAAGGGAACTCTTTTCCTTCTTTTTCTACCGGTCCGAAGTAAAGAGGTGGCATTTCTTTCAAAGCTTTTTGTGCCAGTCTGGCTGAATGAAAAGCAATGGCACCCAGTCCTGTCAGTGCTGCTGTAATCCCCAGACCTATGTATAGTTTTTTGTTGGACTTTTTGTTTTTTACCACCGGGGGAATAACCGGGGAGTGTTCTTGGCTTTTAACATGAGTTTCAACTGCACGAGTTGTTCTGTTTTGTGTGTCTAAAACTTGCAAAGTTCCTTTGAAGGATTGGGCAATAGAGTGTATTTTCATGTAAAAAGGGTCCTTTTTTTATAAATATAAATATTCTAAATCTAATATTTTGCTATTACAAACAGAAGAATGTTAACTTTTGTAAACTGCTGCAAATCAGGCTATAATTCAATTCCGGCATGTGTTTTCATGGTTTTTTCTCTTTTTTAATTTAAAAAGGCAATTTTTCAAAACAGAAATTTTTTATATATATACAGGAACGAGGAATCAAAAAGACACAACAAAGTCTTTATCGTTTTAGAGATTACGAGATTTTAAGGAATTATTAGGGGACACGAAAATGGGATACGGAGTTAATTTATCAACAGCAGGTTTAAATCCTTGGTCATATTCATTATTTCCGGGTGTCGCAGGTGCTAATGTTACATACCCGAGTGATTCCGCATCAGTTTGGAACGATACCAATCTCTTTAGATTTGACAGTGATGCCAACAGACTTTTGTACGGCTCAACTGCTCTTTGTCAACAGGTGATTCCTGCAATGAACGATTGGTATGCAAGAGTTGCTGAAACTTTCCAAAAAATTATGATGAGCATACAAAGCGGAAATTCAACAATAAATGTTAATAACAATAATACAAATATTGATCCTTCAACAGGAAAACTCAAAGAAGGTCAAATTATCAAAGAATTGAATAAAATGGGTGCAGGCGCTTCTACAAAAGACAGAATGGCAGTAGAAGTTACCTTCAAAGATAAAGATGGCAATGAAAAGAAAACCACACTCCTTCGCAGATTGATTTCTTTGACAAAAGAATATCAGGAACACCCTGACAATTGTGAATTAAGCAAAGAAAACTATGACAAAATCTGGGATATAGCAGGTAAATATGCAAAAACAGGCGATCTTTCAACAGAAGATTACAAAACATTGTTAGAAATTGCTAAAAACCCCGGTGCTTCAACAACAGAAGAAAGCTCTGACACTGAAGATGAAACAGATAAAACAGAAACTCCATTCACAGATGAAAGAAAAGCTAAAACACAGGGTGAAACAGGTGCAGTCTTTAAACAAGGCGTAGATGCAGCAGTTGACGGTTACAGAAACGGTTTGATAGGCTGGGGTACTGATTATACTCAACTTGATGCAGGTCAGGCAGCTTTGAACTCTGACAACGTAATCGAAGTTTGGGATCAATACTATAAACAAGTCGGCGTAAACCACGGTGAAACTCTTGTTGATTCACTTTACAATGACTTTGATGATTGGACTGACGGTATCTTTACAACAGGCGGTGCTTCAAGATTCACAGCAATAGCTGACGCACTCCTTGAAAGAGCAAACAACTTGATAGACAAATATGGTGACAAATCAGGCTTGACTCAGGCTGATATAGACAAATTCAAATCTGATTTTGATTCAATCAACGATGACAACTATGACAGCAAAAAACAATTCATAAGTGATACATTCAAAAACTTCGTAGCAAAAATCAAACAAGCTGAAGCTCAGCTGGTTAAAAACGAAAAAGAACAATCAAAAAAATAATAATTTATTCCTCGGTTTATAATAGGTATGGTAGGTTTTTAAGGGCGCAAGAAGCGCCCTTTCTTTTTGAAAAAATTCCAAAAAAGAAGCCGCTCGACTTACACATCGACCGGCAAAGTTTTCATCATGGAGAAAAGGAGTGGAAGAGAAAGTATAAAGAGAATTGGCTACATTAATACAATTCCCTGTGGGTGATTTACAAAACATATAAAAAGTATATATTTACATATTTTAACATTAAAACTTTTTAACCCAAAAACGCTCAAATATGCTATATTAGTTTAGGTATTAGTCAAATATAGAGAGCTGAATTATGGGTCAAACAATTGCGGAAAAAATAATTTCAAAACACGCCGGACATAACGTAAAAGCCGGTGAACTCTGCATAGCAAAAGTTGATGTAGCTGCCGTGCAAGATGGTACAGGACCTTTGATGGTTCAGGAATTTAAAAAACTGGGCAAGCCTAAACCGGCAAATCCGCAAAGATGTATTTTGTTTATTGACCACGCTTCGCCAAGCCCCAGAAAAGAGCTCTCAAATACTCATATGGTGCTCAGAGAATTCGCAAAAGAAACGGGTGTTGTTTTGTCTGAAACAGGATGCGGCGTTTGCCACCAAAGACTTGTTGAATCTTATGTTAACCCCGCTGAAATTCTTGTGGGTGCAGACTCACACACCTGTACTTCCGGTGCATTGGGGGCTTTTGCAACAGGCATGGGCTCTACCGATGTTGCTGTTGCAATGGCAATGGGCAAGACCTGGCTCAAGGTTCCTTCTACTTTTAAAGTTGTTGTGAACGGCAAATTCCAAAAAGGCGTTTATGCAAAAGATTTGATTCTTCATTTGATAGGTATGATTGGTGCTGACGGTGCTACATATAAAGCTTTAGAGTTTCATGGTGAAACAATAGAAAATATGTCTATGGCTGACAGGTTTACTCTTGCTAACATGGCTGTTGAAGCCGGTGCTAAAGCAGGGCTTTTTATGACAGATGAAAAAACAAAGTCATATTTGAAAGAAAGAGGCAGAGAAGATAAGTTTGTTGAGGTGAAACCTGACCCGGATGCTGTTTATGAAAGGGTAATTGAGATTGATGCTTCTGAAATTTTGCCGACAGTTTCTTGTCCTCATACCGTTGACAACACTAAACCTGCAAAGGATTTGAAAGATGTAAAAATTAATCAGGTGTTCATTGGAACATGTACAAACGGACGTATAGAAGATTTGAGAATTGCTGCTGATATTCTCAAGGGCAGAAAGGTTAATCCTGATGTAAGACTGATAGTTGTTCCCGCATCAAAAGATGTTTACAAAAAAGCTGTTGAAGAAGGCTTGATTACTATACTTCTTGATTCAGGTGCACAAATACTCGGACCGGGCTGTGGTCCTTGTGTTGGGGTTCATGCGGGAATCCTCGGTGACGGAGAAGTTTGTCTTGCTACACAAAACAGAAATTTCCAAGGCAGAATGGGAAATACAAAAGGTTTCATCTATCTTTGTTCACCTGCTACGGCTGCATATAGCGCAATCAAAGGCTATATAAGCAATCCGATGGAGCTTTAGTTTCTAGAAGCAGCAAGCTGCTGTGTTCGTTTTGATGTCTTATCTGATTTTGCGTTTCCTGCAAGTGTTCCTGCAAGAAGAAGAATCATCGCACCAAAAGAAAGCTTCTTGTTTTTTGCTGCTTTTTTTATTGTACTGCCAAATTCGGGCAGGAATTTTTTCTGTCTTTTAAAAAAGAGCTTTTGCGCATTTTTATAGAAAATTTTGTCGATAAGTTTATCGGCTTCGTCAGGAAAAGCTTTTTTTATTGCTTCTTTTACATCAATGACAACTTTGTTGTATGCTTCAATTGGCTTCAGTCCTTTTTCACCTTCTTTTCCAAACCTTCCGATAGGTGCGTCAGTACCGAACAGAAGACGTTCGGTCATATCACCTTTTTTTGTGTTTTTGAGTCTTCTTATTGCTTCGATTATGTCAGGTTTTTCTGTTGTGTCACAATTAACCCACGAAATATCTGCATAAAGGGTTGCTTTGTTGTTATTGATAGAATCTATCATTATATCCACAGCGGATTTTGTGTCTGCTCCGAGATTTCCCCCCATATGTCCCAAAATTACGGGAACTTTAGGCGTTCTTTGTGCAAGTCTGTATATTTGTTCAGGTCTTGAAAATTTACATCTCGGGAGTTTTGTTCCGTCAGGAAATATTGTTTCATAGGTCTTGTCAGAGTGGAAGAGACAGGGCAGTTTGTATTTTTCTGCAATCTTCATGTAATTATTGTATGACGCATCATCTGCTGCGAGTTCCATTCTTCTTGGATGAAATTTGAGACCTATAAACTCATTTGGATTTTCTTTCAACAGCTGTTCGATTTTTGAAGTATCGCCTTTTGTTAGATTGGGTTGGCATACAGCCAGCGGTGAGAGCACAGGATGCTTTTTAGTGATTTCAAGAAGCTCTTTGTTTCCCTGCATCTCGTCAAGAATTCCGTTTGGATCAATGCAGCTCAGGTTTGATACAATCATTTTTTCGATAGTATCTCCGTTTGAGAGCGGTTGTTTGCAAAAAACATCCAGATCTTTTATGTCGTATGAATTGTTGTACCATTTACCCAGGTGCGCATGCGCATCAATTATACGGCCTTTGAAGCTCACGGCATTAACCCTTGTGACTTTCATCGTATAAGTCTCCTATATAGGAATCATTTTGTGCACGCCGTTGAATTATCTTGTCTCCATATTGAGAACCTTTGATAATTTCTTCGGATGCCCATTTACACACTTTTGCGGGGTAGTTTTCTCCAGCTTTTGAACACAAGTCCCCGACTACACTATAATGCATTGCGATTTTTAATTCAAGTTGTGAACGTTTCTTATTATTTTCTTTGTCAAAATTTTTATTATAATTTGCAATCTTTTTATAGCCGTCTTCTCCCAGAGCGTTGATTTTTTCTTTTTCAATAATGCTGTCTATGATGTTATTAGTTTTGTTCTGTCTTTTTTGAAGACCGCATTCTCTTATTAACTTGGCACTGTTTAAGTTTATTAAGGTGTTATAACAGTTTCTGGTTTCATGGAATTTGTCCTGTTTCAGCAATACAAATGCCATTTTTTCAAGAATTTTAAGCTTTTCATCATCCTGTGCATTTTTGCTGTATAAAATTTCAAGAATTTTTCCGTAAAAATATTCTGCACCGCCATACTCGCCTTTTTCTTCGTCTTTTTGTGCAAGCTTTTCATAGTCGTCTATTTCCAGAGTGTTGTTTTTTAACTTCTGGTTTTCTCTGTATTTTATGTCTTTTGCAATGCAGTTAAAAACAGCAAAACAGCTTCCCCACATAGATAAAACACTGGGTTTGCCGCTGCCTTCACAGTCACATTTTGGGAAGATAACTTTGTTGTCTTTGTTTGTTCTGAAAAAGAGTTTGAGTGATTTGTCAGTGTATTCGCCTTGGATATTAAGCTTTTTGGCGTTTATTGTTTGTTCGTCAAAAAGGTCTTTGACTTTGTAAAGCTTGTCTTCCGGTGCGGCTTCGGGATTGTTTTTCAAAAGTTCTGTTTCGTTTTTGTCTGCGAGAACTTCATTTATATCTCTTCCTACGAATTTGACAAGGTTTTCAATTTCGTCGTTTGCAGGAAATTCTTCGAAAGGATATTCATTTGTTTCTGTGTCAGTATAGCTGTATCCGATTACTTTGTTTGATTCTTTGTCTCTTACAGGAGAAAAGTTATATACACCTCTGGCACCATCTGTGATGCATGTATCGTATGCTGCAAACATATAGTCCTGAGCTCCGTCAGCTTCTTTTACTGTTACAACATTTGCTTCTGAAAGAGAAAGAAGATTGAAATCATACCAGTTGTTTCTTTTAATTTCTGAAGCCATTTCATCAACAACACCGTTTATGTCTTCTCCTGTTGCGATAAAATGATAAAGTTCCGGCTTGAGTCCTCTTTGACCGGCCATCCATTTCAGCGTATCATCATGCGGGTGCCCGGCGGGAATGTATACTTTGGCACCTTTTTCTTTGAGGCTGTTAAGTTCGTTTATTACGCCCCAGGTATATTCTATGCCCTGATGAAGCGGATCCATATAGTCGATATTCTGTCTGTAACGGTCAGGGTTGTAATATATTTCTTTGAGGAAGTCGAGAATTTGAGCTTTGTTTGTCTTGACTGTCTGGTGTGTGAGATTCAGGTAGTGCCCTGTTACAGAATTTATTTGATCTCTGAGGTTTAAAAGCGGGACTGTTGCAAGTGCAGGAACAGCTACATAGTCGCCTTTTTTCAGGGTTGTGCTTTCGTTAAGAAGTTGGAGTTCGTGTTCCAGACTTTTGAGTTGTTTTACGTTTCTGTCTTTAGGGTTGACTTCCACATTGTGCATTTCAATGTCCATATTTTTTTCAACAGCTTTTGCAAAGTGGGAGACGTTTGAGGCGTGGTTGCTTCCGTCTACAATGTGAACGGGATACCCCATAAATGAAATTTTTTTTGAAGCTGCTAAGTTAGAGAAAGCGGTGATTTGAATACCTTTAAAGCTTAAAATACTGTTGTTGTCGGGAATAGAATATGAAATCGGGATGAGGCAATTTTTTTGAATTTGTTTTTTGTTTTTATATTGCCAATTTCTGTTTATTATGCCTGAATGATGCTTTACTGTTGAATTGTTGACAATCAATACTCTTCTCCGGATTGTAAGATTAACAAAACAAAAACGCAAAAAGACTATTTTTTGCTACTAAAAAGAATAAACACTTAACAATTGTACAACATGTTTTTCATATAAAGAATTTATTAAAATATCTTTATTTTTATTGACAACAAAAATAAATAAAAATATGCTAAAAACACTAGGTGAATTAAGGTAGGCAATAATGTGTCGTATAGGTGCTATCAAATCAAAAAAATATTTACATCCGCTTAAAGCACTTGAGTTGATGCGTTCTCAGCAAAAAGGGCACGACAACTCCGGTTTTGCTTTTGTTATGCAGGATTTGGGCGGTGTTTTTGAAAATTATAAAGAACTCCCGATTCTTTCAATGGCTTGTACAAATGAGGGAATGCACATTGCCGAGGATATCCTCCACTCAATAGGCTTTGTCCGTGTAATGCAATGGGCACCCGATGTGCACAATGACATAGAGGGCTTGAATATAAAACCTATGCCTAACTATGTTTTTGAAGTTTTTAACTATCCTCATTCTTATAAATATGCACCAAAAGAAGAAAAAGAGGCGCTTCTTCTTGACACACGCCTGAGACTGAGAAAAGCTCTTGAAGAAGCAGACGAAGGCTATGTTTATTCATTCTGGCCTGATTTGTTGACTCTGAAGGAAATCGGAGATCCGAGAGACATTGGAACATACTTTGGTCTTTGGGAGGAGAAAGAAGATTTTTGCGCAAAAATTATCACTGCACAGTGCAGACAAAATACAAACTACGACATTGTGCGTTATGCTGCACACCCATTCTTTTTACAAGGCTATACCGCATTGTGTAACGGTGAAAATACTTTTTATGAAAAGAATAAACTTTTTCAAAAAAAACTGCATAAAGGCTATATAGGTTTTGAAAGTGATTCTCAGTGCTTTTTGTATACGCTTCATTATGTGAATAAAATCCTGAAATGGCCTTTAAAATATTTTAAACACGTAATCACTCCGTTGCCGTATGAGGAGATGACTGCTAGAAAAGATTCGGAAATTCTTCTTAGAATAAAGGCCTCGCTTGCACATCTTGAAGCAAACGGCCCTAATTCTATGATTGCAGTTACTCCGGACGGAACAATGTTTACGACATGCGATTCAAAAAAACTGCGTCCTGTCGTTGTCGGAAAAACTGAGGACACAGTCATTATTACATCAGAGGTTACAGGCATAAATGAAATTATGCCCGATCGTGATATTTCAGAAGATATCTATCCTAACGAAAGAGAAATGGTTGTTGTGGACAATGACCTGAATATTGAAAGGTGGCAGCAATAGATACTCGTGTTATAAAAACAAATGACGTTTCAAAAAACGACCTGAAATGGCAGATAGAATACGACCCGAAAAGGTGTACGCTTTGTGGGAAATGTTGTGCGGCTTGCACATTTAACGCTATTGAGTTTGGGGTTGAAAGAAGAAGAAAAGTAAAAAGCGAAGGAGCTTTGCCTAATCCTAAAGTTACGTGGGAAACTGAGCCTGTTGTGAAACAGGTTATAACGAAGAATAAAAATTGCGTGGGCTGTGGTATGTGTGCTAAAGTCTGCCCGAATGAAGCAATAAAACCTGTTTATAATGAACATAACAGGGTAAATGTGATTTACAGAGCGGAAAATGCCGAATCTCCGAAAAGGGGCGGGCGTTCTAATTTGCATACAGAGGGCAGAACCCTTGATAAGATAAAAATCGGAAGAATCTCTCAGATGACAGACCCGTCACTGGATGCGATGAGACACACTTTTGATATTCTGGCTCCGTTTGGAAGAGTTCTTCCTCCTGAAAAACTGCCTTTTGAAATAGGCGAAGACGGAGAACTTCATATGAAAAGCCAGGCTCCAAACACAAGATGGATTTATCCGATAATCATAGGCGATATGTCTGTCGGAGCGCTTTCAACAAGAATGTGGGAAGCTGTTGCAATGGCTGTTGCATATTTGAATGAGGTTGCCGGACTGCCTGTCAGAATGTGTTCGGGTGAGGGCGGTATGCCTTTGAAACTTTTGCGCTCAAGATACTTAAAATATATGATTCTTCAGATTGCATCAGGGCACTTTGGCTGGGACAGAATTATTAACGCAATGCCTGAAATGACGGAAGATCCGGCAGGTGTGCTGATAAAAATCGGACAGGGGGCAAAACCCGGTGACGGCGGTCTTCTGCTTGCTAAGAAAGTGGTCAGACATATTCAGGAAATCAGAGGTGTTCCAAAATCTGACCTGCTCTCTCCTCCGAATCATCAGGGCTTGTATTCTATTGAAGAAAGCGTTCAGAAAATGTTTTTGTCTATGAACTCGGCTTTCAAATTCAGAGTTCCTGTTGCAATTAAAGTTGCAGCTTCTGTTACGAGTGTCAGCGTTTATAATAACCTTTTAAGAGATCCGTATAATATTGTTGGCGGCTTTTTCCTTGACGGAATAGCCGGAGGGACCGGTGCTGCGCATGAAGTTTCACTTGACCATACGGGGCATCCGATTGTTTCAAGGCTGAGAGACTGTTATCTGGCTGCTGTGCACCAGGGTAAACAGGGGCAGATTCCACTTTGGGCAGCAGGCGGAATCGGCATGAACGGAACACTTGCAGCCGATGCCTTCAAGATGATTTGTCTCGGTGCTAACGGTGTGTTTACAGGCAAATTGATTTTGCAGATTGCAGGCTGTATAGGAAATGACTTTGGTCGCTGCAATGCCTGCAACACCGGTCTTTGTCCTGTTGGCATCACTACCCAGAACAAAACCCTTGTGGACAGACTTGATGTTGATAAGGTTGCACAAAATATTGTGAACTACTTCCTTGCAACTCATACTGAATTGAAAAAACTTCTTGCTCCTATCGGAAACAGCTCGCTTCCTGTTGGAAGGTCAGATGCTCTCGTTACTGTGGACAAAAACGTTGCTACGAGATTGGATATACAACATGTGTGCTAAAAAATTTACTATAAACAGTTTGGAAAATAATAAAAGACTTTCATCTCAAGAGTTGTTACAGCTCATATATGCAAAGATGAAAGAGGGGTATACTTCTTTTGAAATTACGGCATCAGGTCAGCATAATATAGGCGGTCCATTGTGGAGCGAAGACGGAACGCCGCTTTGTTTTGAACTTAAAAACCCCGGACAGCGTGCAGGCTCAATGGGTATGCCGAATACAAAAATTGTTATAGAAGGTTCTGCTCCTGCTGATGTGGGCTGGCTGAACTCGGGTGCAGAGATTATTCTCAAAGGTGATGGCGGTGATACAACAGCACATTGTGCTGCAAGCGGAAAGGTCTATGTTGGCGGACGTGTCGGAACTCGTTCCGGTGCATTGATGAAACATGACCCCAAATATCCTGCGCCTGAATTTTGGGTGTTGAAAAATACAGGTTCGTTTTCGTTTGAGTTTATGGGCGGCGGAACAGCTGTTGTATGCGGCGTGGACTGTGAGGGAATGGAATCCATTCTCGGAAGCCGTTCTTGTGTGGGGATGGTCGGCGGTACTATTTATGTCAGAGGTGCTGTAAGCGGACTGTCTGAAGATGTTTATCTTGTTGAGCTTGATGATTCTGATGCTGCATTTTTGAAAAACGGTTTGCAGGACTTTCTTGCAAAAATTGAAAGACTTGAACTGCTTGATATGTTGTCTGATTTTTCTCAATGGAAAAAAATTGTCGCAAAAACTTTTGAAGAACGGAAATCAAATCATCTTATTCCAATGAAAGATTTTCGTCTTAATAACTGGGAAAAGGAAAACAAGGGCGGGATTTTTTCTGATGTTTATGAGGATGATTTCAAAGTTTATTCTATCGTGAACAAAGGCGACCACAGGCTTCGCTACCCGAGCTGGGAAAATTATACACAGTCGGCACCCTGCGAAAGTCATTGTCCTATCGGAATACCTACTCAAAAAAGAATAAACCTTATAAAAAATGACAAAATAAAAGAAGCTCTTGAGCTGATGCTTGATTATACTCCTTTTCCGGCATGTGTGTGCGGAAATCTCTGTCCTAACCTTTGTATGGAGGAGTGTAACAGAGGATATGTTGATGAGCCGATAAAGTTTGATGCTCTCGGGATGATGAGTCGTGATGTAAAAATCGGACCTTTTTCATCGACTAAAAACAGTTCTGTTGCCGTAATAGGCGGCGGTGTCGCCGGTCTTTCAGCAGCTTGGAGACTTAAAAAAGACGGTTACAGTGTTACTGTTTTTGATGACGATAAAGAAATCGGAGGAAAACTCAGACAGGTTATTCCTTCTGAACGTTTGTCAAAAGAGTGCCTTGATGCGGAAATTGAGCGCGTGAAAAATTCAGGTATAGATTTTGTTCTGAATACCAAGCTTACAGATACTCTTTTTGATGAAATTACTTCAAAATATGATGCAGTTATAATAGCCTGCGGTGCTCACAACCCTGTTGTTATTCCTTTTGAGGGGCATGAAAAGCTTGTCAAAGGGCTTGAGTTTTTAAAAGCAGTAAAAAATAATCAAAAACCTGAAATAGGTAAAAAGGTAGTTGTAATTGGCGCAGGCAATGCAGCCATGGATGTTATAATCGAGGCTTATAACTGTGGTGCACAAAAAGTTACTGCTATTGATATACAAAAACCGGCGGCTTTTGATAAAGAAATCAACCATGTGAAAGCAAAAGGCGCAGAGATTCTTTATCCGTGCTTTACTGAAAAGGTTACGGAACAAGGAGTTGTGTTAAAAGACGGAACAGTGCTTGAGGCTGACACTGTAATCATTTCCATAGGCGACCGCCCGAAACTCGATTTTGTTCCTTCTTCGTGGCTTGATGAAAGAGGTATGCTAAAGTTGAATAAGTTTAAACAAACCGAAAACAAAAAAGTGTTTGCTGCCGGTGATGTTATTAAACAGGGGCTTTTTACAAATGCGATTGCTGACGGAAATAAGGCGGCAAAAAATGTCGAAAACTTGCTCGAAGGCAAAGAGCTTGATACTTTTGACACAGCTCCTCAGCTTCCTCGTGACAGGGTAAAAACAGAATATTATCAAGGACTTTCGGCAATGAAAGTTCAAGAAATTGATGCCTGGGACGAAAAAGAAAGATGCTTGTCTTGCGGTTTGTGCAGGGATTGTGAATTTTGTCTTCAAGCATGTCCCGAACAAGCTATCAGCAAATTTGTTGATATAAATGGAAATACTGTTTATACTTCAAATGAAGAACGCTGTATAGGCTGCGGAATTTGTGCAGGAGTGTGTCCGTGCGGAATCTGGACGATGAAAGATAATTTCGAAAACATCGATGATCTGGCAAGTATATAAGATTTTTACGTAATTGTGTATACTTTTCTATAATAAAGTGCCGAGCCGAGAATTATCAGTATTATGTTTGGAATCCAGGCTGCCCAGAAGGGTGAAATGGACATTGTTTCGCCCAGAGACAGCGAGAGTGCTCTTAAAAGATAGTATAAAAATATAATCAAAATGCTGAAAAGGAATCCCCTGTTGTAACGGACTCTGGGTGGTGTAATTGCAAGAGGAACACCTAGAAGCACAAGCACAACTGTTGTGAAGGGGAATGCAAATTTGTTGTGGAGTTCTATTTTGAATAGAGACTGCATTTTTTTGTCGTGTTTTTTGGCATTGTTTTCAACATATTTCCATAGAGCAATAACATTGTATTGTGTAGCTTCTTCCTCTGTTAGTGCACCTTTTACATCCATTCCAAAGTCAACAACCGACTGTCCGAACCAGGTTGTGTTGAGAATTTTTCCGTCCTTGTTCATTGTGTATACAGCACCTCTGTTGAACTGCCAGCCTTCGGGGCTTGTTTTTCCGGTTTGAGATTGAATGACCTGGATTGTTTTTTTGTTTGAAAAATCAATAACAGAAACATTTTTGAGTGTATTATTTTCACATTTTTGAACATAGAAAAGCCGTTTCATCTCTTTGCTTCCATCTTCGTTCTCTTTGATTTCTTTAAAAGTGAAATTCTGTTTTCCGTTTGGTATGTTCTTTTGCCCGAGTGCCCACACAGCCAGTGTCTTTGATTGTGAATTTGTGATTGGAACAATTGTTTCGTTGACTATGAATGTAAAAAGCGACATTGCCGCAGCAAAGATGAAAATCGGTTTTGCAATACGGTTGAGACCTATACCGCAGGCTCTCATTACCGTAATTTCAGATGACAGGCTCAGTCTGTTGAGGGTCATTACGGTTGAAAACAAAACACTCATCGGAATAGCCATAACAATAACCTGCGGAAGATTCAGAACAACAATCATCAACGCAATGTTAAATGGTATTCCGTAAAGAGTAATCTGTTTGATTAATGTTATAAAAGTGTCCGAAGCAAAAATGATAGAGGTGAAGATGATAATCCCCATTATGAAGATTTCCAGCACCTGCTGCATTATGTATCTGTCTAAAATAGATGTTTTGTTTTTATATTCGTTGAATTTTTCCAGAAGTTCCATGTTTTTTGCTTCAATTGTTGTGTTCGATTTCATCCTGTTTGATGAATCTGCACTGCTCTT
Source organism: Clostridium sp. (assembly GCA_018362895.1). Classification (GTDB taxonomy): domain Bacteria; phylum Cyanobacteriota; class Vampirovibrionia; order Gastranaerophilales; family Gastranaerophilaceae; genus Limenecus. Next base: position 65,610 of record JAHALR010000002.1, read on the forward strand.
CGAGCTTTTTATCTTCCATATTTTTCATTAAATCATTGATAGAGCTGATTTTGCCAAGCGCAAACCCTGTTTCTGCAAGCAGAACACAGTCGTTGCAGATTCTGATTCCGTCATATACAACTGAACCGGCAAGAGGTTTTTCTGCTCCGCAGCACTGACATTCGAACATGTCGAATTCAGAGTCGGGATTCTCTTCAATGTCGTCTGCTTTCATTTGGGCTACAACAGCCTGCATATCTTCAATGATTTTTAATTCTTCTTGTTTGTCCATAGGTTATATTATAACTTAAAAAACAATATATTGACTATTACAAATAAATTTTATATTATTATTGTTGGAATTACAACATGTTGGAGTTACAACAATGACCGCAGGAGAATTTGAAAAAGATTTTTTTGACTGTTATGCAAGAACTCTGCCGTATTTGATTGAGAAAACTTCTGTTTTTATCAGGCTCAAAGGTGCTCTCAAATTGAGTGAACTCGGTGCTGATATAACTCTGGAACAGTTTATCACGCTTGATGCAATTTCAGCCTGCCCTGATGTGAGTCAGAGAGATCTTGCGAAAATTCTTTTAAAAGATCGTTCAAATGTCACAAGAATTTTGAACATCCTTGAAAAAAAGGAACTTATTCACAGAGAAACCTCAAATAAAGGCAAAAGACCTGTTAAGCGCACACGTCTCAGCCAGAAAGGCAGAGAGCTTATGAACAGATATGCTGATAAAATGAAAAATGATTTGAATGATTTTCTTGCACAATTTAATCAGGAAAATCTTTTGATAACGAAAAAAATGCTTGAAGAAATATCTTCAAAAATAAGTGAAAATGCTAACATTCAAATATAATTATGGAAAAGATTGAAACACCGCAGATAAATCCATGGCTTACGACAATTGCCGTAATGAGCGCAGCATTTATGTTTGTTCTGGACGGAACAATAGCCAATGTTGCTCTTCCTCAAATGGCGGGAAGTTTTTCTTCTAGCAACGATGAAGCAACATGGATTTTGACAAGCTACTTGATTGCGAGCGGGATTGTTGTTCCTTCTGTGGACTGGTTTTCAAAGTTTTTTGGGAGAAAACAGTTCTTCATTGCATGTATTTTAATATTTACGGTTGCTTCGCTTTTATGCGGGATGGCTACATCTCTTGATATGATGATTTTGGCAAGAATCTTGCAGGGCTTAGGCGGTGGTGCTTTGTTGCCTGTTGCACAGGCTATTTTGCTTGAGGCATTTCCGATAGAAAAGCGGGCTCTGGCTATGTCTATTTTCGGATTCGGAGTTGTTGTTGCTCCTGTTATAGGTCCGATTCTTGGCGGTTGGCTTACTGACAACTGGTCGTGGAACTGGATATTTTTTATCAATATACCTTTCGGGATTGTTGCTGCAATTACTTCGAAATTGTGGATATTTGACCCTCCGTATGCTCAAAAGCAGGCTGATGCTAAGATTGACTATGTAGGCTTTTTCTTTCTTATACTGTGGCTTGTGACTTTTCAGGTTTTTCTGGATAAGGGGAATAATGCTGACTGGTTTGGTTCTGAATGGATATGCTGGACTTTTGCAGTGTCAATGGTTGCAATGGTTTTATTTCTTTATTCACAAATTGTGCAGAAGGATTCGATTATTGATTTGTCTGTTTTCAAAGACAGGAGTTTTGTGCTCGGCACATTGATTCTTGTGATTGTGAATATGGTTTTGTATGCTTCGACAACAATTATGCCTTTGTTTTTGCAAAATCTTATGGGCTACAATGCATTTTGGAGCGGATATTCTCTTATGCCTAGAGGCTTTGGCAGTGTTCTTGCTATTTTTATTTACAGCGTGACAAACAGGATGCTTGATTTTCGTATTTTTACGCTGATAGGGATTATCGGTCTGGGTGTGTCCGGATTGATGTTTGGATTTTTGAATCTTGAATTTTCAATGATAAATATTATCATTCCGAATTTTATCTTTGGTTTTTCAATAGGTATGACCATAACAGTTTTAACTACTGCTTCTATGGAAACAATTTCAAATTCAGCAATGACAAACGCAAGCGGTGTTCAAAATCTTGTAAAAAACCTTGCTGCCGCAATAGGCACTTCTCTTGTTGCGACAATGGTTTCGAGATATTCACAGGCTTTTCAAAATCATCTTGTGGGTTTTCTTGATTCTAACAATCCTGTTTATCAGGAGAAACTTGCTGCAATGACCTCGTATCTTTGTCAGTTTGATGTTTATGCAGTTGCATATCAAAAAGCACAAGGGTTAATGTATAACAATCTTTTACAACAGGCAACTCTTGGCGCATATATGGAAACTTTCAGGGTGTGGGGGCTTATTTCCTTTATTTGTATTCCGCTTTTACTTTTGTATGGAAAGAAAAGAAATATTTAATATTTATTGGATTTGAAGACTATATAATATTTCATTTCGCCATAATATACAACTATCAGATACATATCGCCTTCTATGTTTTCAGTTACTACGTATGATTGAGGCGGCGGAGCTTTTCTCGAGGAGTTTCTGAATATTGTATAAAATCCGTCTCTTACTGTTTTACAGAATTTTTGCCACTTTGTATATTTTGGAGTGGGCAAATTGTTGTGATAAAAATCAACAGGTACAAGTTCTTTTTTTACAACAGGGATTATGTATTTTACTTTTCCGGCTTCTTTAAAAAGCACATACTCACGTTCTTTTATTGTTCTGGGGGTTAAAATATAATAACCGGCAGGAATTGTCTGGTTTTTAAAATAAACATCACTGCTTAAACGAAACAGCGGAAAAGGAGACCAGGCATATTTTTGATAGTCTTCGTTTTGATAAGGATCAATGTTGTGCACAAGTTCAAAATCGGGAACTTGTGCATTTTGATAGAGCTTTGCATAATCTGTGTCCGCCGCAGCAGGCAAAATTGCTGTTACAAAAAGGAAGATAAAAAACAGTGTGTTTAAGAGAATTTTGTTCATAAATAATATAATAATGTTTATTGAAAAAAAATCAATTTTTAATAGCAAATTTTCCTATTGACGTGTTTTGTTGTTGTGTGTATAGTGAAAAATATGATGAATCGAAACAGAATTAATTTGAATAATCGTTGGTGGTGCCTGTAATATAAAGTACAGGCTGAAAGTTTTTCACGATTAATTAGATTTTTATAATTTAAACCTGTACTTTTTCTAAAGGAAACAGAGTTGCAGTTTTAAGTTATAAGGATTAATTCAAATGTCAATAAATTTAATAAATACACTGGCCCAGCCCCTGAAATCAGCAGCAAAGTTCACTGCTTTTCAAGAACAATCATCAGGGTTGTCTACTTCAAGATGTATTATGGATACAGCAACCTGCCTTGGACCGAAGGCTGTGTGTTCACGAAGCAAAGAGGATCTGTTTGAGAATGCTGCTCTTGAAATCTCTGAAAATGCACTGGTTTATTACGGACCGGCAATTGTTGGCGAAAAAGTTGCAAGAAAGTTTTTTTCAAAGAATCTTTCACAAAAAGCAAAAAGTCTTGTTTCTGTTCCTGCTAAAGAACTTATGACAAACAGCACTGCGCTGAATAAAAAGGTCTTACCAGTTAAAGCAGCAATTGCTCTGAGCGCTCTTCTTATTCCTCTGACAGAATTCACTTTGAACTATTTCAAAAACCTTGCTACTTTGAAGGTTTTTAAAAAAGCTGATTTCAACAATATTGCAAGCCTTGAACATAAAAAAGAAGACACTGAGTCCCAGGAAAAAGTCAGAAAAAGTGCAAATAAAAACATAAAAAAAGCCGCAGGCATTTTTGCTTTCAGTGCAGGTCTTGCTGCATTGGTTGCGAAAAAAGGCTCTTCTTCAAAAATTCTTATGAATATTTCAGAAGCAGTTCTTGCTCCGGGAACAAAGTTTTTCAAAAACAATAACAAACTCAAAAACTTCTTTAACAAATATTTCTCGCTGGATTTTGCCTGTGGCGAAAAGGGAAACCTTGTCTTGAGCAAAGGTCAGCTCACTTCTTGTGTGGTGATTGGCGGTGTGGGTTATTTCGGTGCGGCGAAAGATAGAGGAAGACAAAATTTTCTTGAGACTCTTTTCAGATTTCCCCTTGTAGGTTTTTATATAATTACAGGTTCTGAGCTTTTTGAAAAAGGGTTCAAAAAGCTTTTACAAAGAGCCGGTAAATGTAAAGAAACAATTGCGCAAGATTTGAGCACTCCTTCTTTTGACAAGATTGCGGAAATGGCTAAAGATATTGCAAAGAAAAATGGAACAAAAACAGAGGCTGAGTTTAAAAAACTAGCAAAACAAAAGGTTTTAATTTCGGGAGTTCCTTTTCTGTTCAGCATAGGTGTAATGGGCTTTTTTGTTGCTGCAACTTCCAATCTTTTTACACGTTACAGATTCAATAAGGAAAAGAAACTTAATATCGTGTCTTCTCAATACATACAGCAAAAAAATGCTTCGCCTGCTTTTAAATCTTTCTTAAAATAGCAAAAAAAAATTATGCTGTGTTTTAATTAAGTGATATTTGAGGAAGGATTTATGAAGGTAATAAATTTCAGAGGCTTTGAAAATACAGGAATAGGCATAGAGGTTAACCCTGAAGAAAAAGTTATTAAAAAAAGAGGGGTAGATTATGTTATTCCGAAATACAAACACCTGACTTTGAATGCAAAGCTTAATAATATTGGTGAAAAGGATTTGGAGAACTTCGGTCTGATTTTGAAAAGATTTCCAAATGTTAGTGAAAAAGATTCGGTTAATTTCAGCTATGATGAGTATTACAGCAATATAGAAAAAAAAACAAAGAGAGAATTCTGGCTCAATGACATGCCGCTGGTTTTAAAAGATGAAAATCTGCCTGTTTTTTCAAAGCTTGCAAAACTTTTTTCAAGACTTTCTCATGTCAAGGATTCTGAATTGAAACAAGAAAAATACTACTTCGAATCTCTTGATTGCAGATATAATTTTTCGTACTTTAACAAATGCACAAATCCCGGTGAGTTTAAATATTTAACAGAGGGCTTTCATCGCCCTTCAAAAGTCAGAGAGAATGCTTCTGCAATGGTTAAAGAATTTGAAAAAATAATGATTAATTATTTTGAATAAAAATTTATGGTATGATAAAACAGAGAGTTAAATGGAGATTACCCATGAGAATTCTGTCATCCTTATTGATAGCATTGGTTTTAGGTGTTTCAGTTATGTCAACTTCTGTTTCAGCTTCTGAAACAGCTCAAAAAGACATTATGAAATCACGCTGGTATCCTTCATATCATATGGCTCCGCCTTCGAATTGGATGAATGATCCTAACGGATTTGTTTATTTCAAGGGAGAATATCATATTTTTTATCAGCATAATCCCGGTGCCCCGAAATGGGACAAGATGCACTGGGGGCATGCGCAGAGCCCTGATATGGTCAACTGGAGACATCTTCCCGTTGCTTTAAAACCCTCGCAGCCTTATGACAAGGACGGAGTTTATTCGGGCAGTGCAATAGTTGAGGAGGATATTCTTTACCTGCTATATACCGGTCATCAAGAGAACAAAGAAAATGAGAAGATTGTAAAACATGAAACTCAGAATCTTGCAATGAGCAAAGATGGGAAAAATTTCGGCAAGTCTGCTAACAATCCTGTAATTAAGATGGCTCCGCATTATTCATACCTTGATTTTTCATCGTCGGATTTCAGAGATCCGTTTGTGTGGAAACAGTCTGACAGATATTATGCTCTTGTTGGTACACAGTATGAAAAAACAAAAGACGGGGCTGTGCTTTTGTTCAAGAGTAAGGATTTGAGAAATTGGGTTTTCATAAATGTTTCTGCTGTCGGTCGTAACGGTGAAATGGGATATATGTGGGAGTGTCCTAACTTTGTTCACTTCGGTAATGATGATGTGCTGATGATTTCACCTCAGGGAATAAAACCTCAAGGCAAAAACTTTCTCAATAAATATCAATCGGGCTGGTTTGTCGGCAAGCTCGATTATGATACCGGAAAATTTAAACAAAAAGGCGCTTTCGGACTTTTTGACAGAGGGTTTGATTTTTATGCACCACAGGTCACAAAAACTCCTGACGGACGGGTTGTGCTTCTTGCGTGGCTCGATATGTGGGATAGTCCTATGCCGGAACAGGCTGACGGCTGGGCTGGTATGATGACGGTTCCGAGAGAAATGAAAGTTGTTAACGGAAAAGTTCTTACAGCGCCTGTTGAAGAGTTGAAGTCTTTGAGAGAAGATAAGGTTTCTTTGAAAAATCAAGTGATAAATGGAGAAAAAGAATTCTCAAATATTAAAGGCGAGGTCTATGAAATTGAGACAGAGGCTGATTTGACAAATTCAAAATCTTTTACTATAAAACTTCGAACTTCTTCTTCACAAGAAACTGTTTTGAGTTATGATAAAGAAAACAAAATATTGAAACTGAATCGTGACAAATCAGGTGTTGCTCTTAAGGGTGAAAGAGAAGCATCTTTGCCTTTGCCAAACAATATTTTGAAATTGAGAATTTTTGTTGACAAATCTTCCGTTGAGGTTTTTGCAAATGACGGACAGGTGGTTATGAGTTCTCGAATTTATCCTGACAAGGGCGCTCACGGAATAAAATTCTCTTCGTCAGGGGTAACAAAGTTAAATTATCTTGATTTTTATAAATTGAAATCAATACACAATTGAATAGAAACAGAAAGCCGGTGTAGCTCAGCTGGTAGAGCAGGTCATTCGTAATGATCAGGTCGCAGGTTCGAACCCCGTCACCGGCTTTTTGTTTTTTATAAGTCCTTCAATATCTCGACAGACTTTAAATTACTGTTGAATTTGTTCTATAATGAAACTATGAAAAAAGTTTTATGTTTCGGAGACAGCAACACATACGGATTCATCCCCGGCTCAGCAGGACGTTATGACATAAACACCCGTTGGAGCGGAATATTGAAGAAACTTAGTGCAAACAAATTTGATGTCACAGAAGCAGGGTGCAACAACAGAACAGCTTTTTGCAACAATCCGGCCGGCATTGAACAGACAGGGTTTAAAATTTTGCCCGAATTGCTCAAGAAGCCTTATGATATTGTGATTCTTGCAATCGGCATAAACGACCTTCAGTTTTTCTTTTCTCCATCTGAAAAAGAGATAGAAGAGGGCATAGAGAATCTCGTTGAGATAGTGAAAACAAAATGTGAGAATGCTGAAATTCTTCTGGTTGCGCCTTCTGTATTGAGTGAGAATGTTTTATGCGGATATTTCTCAAGCATGTTTGACAGAACTTCCATAGAAAAATCATATCTTCTTGCTAACATATACAAAAGAATTTCAATAAAATATAATACAGGTTACATTGATTTGAATACAATAGCCGGTGTTAGTGAAATCGACGGGCTTCATTATGAACCCGGAGCCCATAAAAAAATTGCTCAGGCTGTGTTTGATTCGTTGGAATAAATTTCTATTGCCTGTTTAATTTTTTCTCTGTGAGGCGTTTTCGGGTTTTGGAGTGTTTTTTTATATTCTTCAATTTTTTTTTCAATAAGCTTGGGATTTTTTAAAGCTTTGAGTTTTTTGTAGACCCTTCTGGTGACAGGATCTGTCAGAGCCGGTTGATTCAGCTCAATTCCTCCCATATCAATACACACACCGTTTATTATGTTTCTCGGTTTTTTATCTGTGTGAACAACACCGATTGAGCTCAGATTTACTTCTCTTGCCGGCATTGGTGCTGATTTGCTTCTGAACGAAGAAAGAGAGTATGAGTTTTTTATGTCATACAAATCAAACTTTAACATATCACTGTTTTTTAAGGATTGTCCGTTATTCTTCAAAACATAATAAAACGAGTTTGCTTCAGGTGCTGCACCATGTTCTGTTGCTGACTTTAGAGCATGCGCTGCTTCGTCTTTGTATATTGATAACATTGTTTGTGCATATACCTGTGAACTTGATTCTGTGAGTGCATTGCTTTTGAAATAGTCATATACGGCTTTTCCCTCATTTTTCATCAGCGAGGTCAGTGCTTTTAGCTTAAGTTCGGGATAGTATTTGTAAATTTTGAAAACTTTGGCAGAAAAGATATCTTTCTTGCTGCTATCGCAAAAATGCATTATAAAAACATCGCTGAATCCGCCTTCGTCTATCCATTCAATTGAAATGTTTGTGTCGGAAGGAAGATATGGTGCAAGGTTTTTTTGAAACAGCACACCTGCTCGTTCACTGAAGATTTTTTGTTTAATTTTTTTATCTTTCTGTTTTATGTTATCAAGATTTTCAATAAAATCTATGATTTTTTCTGTGTTGTTTTCTTTAATGTAACGGTCCAGCTCTGCTTCCGGCTTTCGCTTGTCCCGTCTGAAAAATTCCGCGGCTCTGGCAAAAACAGATTTTATTGCATTAATTTTTTGTGAACGTTCGGTTTTATTTTTTGTTGTTTTTAAAATAAATTTCAAAATATCGTCAGGAATATTTCCAATAATAGGGTTTCTTGCCTGAGAGAGTCTTTTATATTGTTCAGGCGAATAGTTCATACTTTTTCTAAAGACTTTTTTCAGTCTTTGGTAATTATATGGGCTTTTTGGTGTGACGACACTAATTTTTGCAAGCATTCTTTAATTATATTATAAAAATAAAAGCGGCTTAAATTATTAAGCCGCAATTTCTGTTTAGTTGTTTTCGTATTTTTCAATTATTTTTTTTAGGTCATTTTTTTGTTGAACACCGGCTTTTTGTTCTACCAGCTTTCCGTTTTTGAATACCAGAATTGCCGGGATTCCGCTGATAAAATATTCTGCGGCTTTTGCTCTGTTTTCGTCAACATTGAGCTTTGCTATGACGGCTTTTCCTTCCATTTCATCTGCAAGCTGGTCAATAATCGGTGCTTGGGTTCTGCAATGACCGCACCATGGTGCAAAAAAATCTACGACAACAGGGGTATCTGAATTGTTGAGCTGTATATCAAAATTTTCATCTGTAAGTTCTATTACTTTAGACATATTGTTCTCCTTGTTTATAATGTTAGTTGCTGCAAGCGTCGCACTCTTCGCATAAGAGTTTTTCTTCAATTTTGTCTTTGGACAATTTTTTGAAGCACAAAAACCAGTCGTAACAGTTCACATTGTCCATGCTTTCAAGTCTTTCGATTGCTTCTTCTTTTGTAGACGGAGGTGGTATAATGACTTCATCACCGGCTTCCCAGTTTGCCGGAGTAACAACGTTGAATTCATCGGTGGTTTGAAGAGCAATGAGAACTCTTTTTATTTCTTCGAGATTTCTGCCTGTTGTTTGAGGGTAGTAAAGAATGGCTCTGATTTTGCTTTTCGGGTCAATTATGAAAACCGCTCTGACCGCTTTTGTATTGTCTGTATTGGGTTGAATCATTCCGTATTTTCTTGCGACTGTGCCTTTTAAATCGTCAATAACCGGAAAAGCTACGTCTACATTGCTCATTCCATTGTAGTCAATTTCTTCTTTTATGTTTTTAAACCAGGCAAGATGAGAGTTTACACTGTCAACAGAAAGCCCCAAAAGCTTTGTGTTGAGTTTGGCAAATTCTTCCTGCATAGATTCAAATGTCATAAATTCTGTTGTGCACACAGGCGTAAAATCGGCCGGATGTGAGAAAAAAATTACCCAGCTTCCTTTGTAATCCTGAGGAAAATTAATTATCCCCTGAGTGCTTTTTGCGTGAAAAGACGGAGCTTTGTCTCCAAGAAGCGGAAGTCGGTTGTTTTTCCGTTTTGAATTCAAAAGACCGAAAGCCACAGCCATTATTGCTGCGGGCAGTAATATTTTTTTTAGCATAAAAATTCCTTTCAATCTCACTTAAGCTTTTTATATTCGCATATTTATATATCCGAAATGATTTTTCATTGTCTGCTTAGTGACTGTTTGGGGATATTTTTTTAGGAGTTGAGTGTTGAAAAAGTATTTGACAAAATGTTAGCTTAGCCTTACATTTAGTATAAAAACAGGAGTTTAAATATGATAATTAATTCGTTAAGAAGTTATGGTTTCAGATCTTTTCTGACTGAAAAAAAAGAAGAAAAAAATAATTTGGCTCTCAATGTTTCATTTCGGGCGGCAATACCACCGGCAAAAGATCAGTATAATGATTTGCGCGTGTTTTTTCACCATATTTATGAATATAAAAAGGGCTTGAGAAGCCTTGTCCTGACAACCGAAAAGGCTTCAAACAGAGAGATTATTGAAAGGCGTCTTAAGAGGGAAAATATTCCTTATGAAATAAAAGATGTTAACGGGAAAAATATAAATGTTTTTTTCGGTAACAAGGATTGTATAAGGGTTGTTTCAACGTTTGACAAGAGATTGGACAAGCTCACACCGGAGCAGGATTTTATGCTCGGTATTATGCTTGGATATGACAAAATACTCCAGTGCAGGAGGTATTTTGTCATGCGTGATAAGTTTTTTGCCTCTCAGAAAAAATCCTGAGTTATTTTACAAAGAAGGTTGAATTTATGTTGGCGAAAATTTTGATGACACCGCTTTGAATCGGAATTGTTGAGGATTCTCTGTTGGAGGAGCCAGAAGCGGCATCTGAGAGCATGTTTTTTGCCATTAATCTGTATTGTATCGGAGCATTTTCATTTGTTGAACAGCTGCCGTTTATTGTTTTGATTCCGTTAAGTGAACTGCCTGTTGCTGCGGCTATCAGGTTTGCTCTTGTGTAAGCTTTTTTTGTTGCAATAGACAAAAGATCATTACATTGTTTGTCATAAGATGAAACAGAAAATCTCAGGTCGTTGATATTTGTTGCACCGAGTGAGATTGCTTTGTCAATCATTTTTCCTGTATCTTTTATTGATTTTGTTCTGACTATTATATTGTTTGAAACCTGATATTTACTCAGAGTTTTTTTATTGTTGTTGTAATTGTAAATAGGAGATGCGTTAAAGTTTTCTGTTTTTACATAGTCTCCGTTTTCTTTGTTAATCATTGAACTCAAGGCGGAATAAACTTTGTCTGAGATGAGTTTGTTTTCTTCTGTTGCTTTTTGGAGTGATTTTGTGTCCGAGGTTTCTACTGCTATGCTGATTTCTGCAATGTCTGGCTGAAGCTCTGTATTTGCTGTTGTTGAAATGGTGATAGTTCCTCTTTCAGGTGTTTCTGCTGCTGCAAAGACAGCGTTTGCAGCAAAGCCTGCTGCTGTAACAGCCAGTAATGATAGTGCCACGAGTTTTTTTGTAAACATTTTTTCTCCTTCTTCTTCAAAAATATTTTTCCCTTTATGAAAATATAAACGATTGAGGATTGTTTTTGTTCATTTCTGAAAAAATTGTTACTTAAAATAAGTTAATAATCCGGTTGGTTAATATCAGTTGTTTAATGTCTGTATTATTATTAATAAAAGAGTTATTATAATATGAATTTTAGAGGTTAAAGTGGATACAAATCTTGTTGTGGGAGCAGGTTTTAGCGGAGCTGTTATAGCTAATCTTATTGCGGAAAAATTAGGCGAAAAAGTTCTTGTTGTGGATAAAAAAGAACACATTGCAGGCAACAGTTATGATTATACTGATGAAAACGGAATAAAAATTCATAAATACGGTTCTCATATTTTTCACACAAACAGTGAGAGGGTTTGGAATTATTTCAAAAAATTTGCTGACTTAAATACATATATGCACCAAGTTGTTGCAGTTATAGATGGGATAGAGACGACTATTCCCTTTAATCTCAATACTCTTTATGATGTTTTTCCTGAAACACTTGCAAAAAGGCTGGAAGAAAAGCTTTTGAAAACCTTTGAATACAACAAAAAAGTTCCTATTCTTGAATTTCAAAAACAGGCTGATAGTGATTTGAAGTTTCTTGCACAATATGTTTATGAAAAGGTCTTTCTTCATTATACAAATAAGCAGTGGGGAACTTCTCCTGAAGATGTAGACAGTGCTGTTACTGCACGGGTTCCTGTTTATATAAGCTGTGATGACAGATATTTTCAGGATAAATATCAGGGGATTCCTCTTGGCGGATATACAAAAGTTGTGGAAAAAATGCTCAAGCATCCGAATATAGAAGTTAAGCTGAATACTGATTACAAGGATGTAAAGGGCAATTTCAAAAGAATTTTTTATACTGGCTCAATTGATGAGTTCTTTGATTACAAGTTCGGACAGCTTCCTTACAGAAGCGTAAACTTCAAATTGGAAACATACAATCACCCTTATTATCAATCCAATGCGGTTGTGAATTATCCTTGCAATTATGATTTTACAAGAATCCACGAATACAAATACTATCTCAATGATATTTCTGAAAAGACAGTTATTGCTAAAGAATATTCCGAAGCTTTTGAAGTTGGAAAAAATGAAAGATATTATCCTATTCCGAAAGAAGAAAATATTGCCCTTTACAACAGGTATCTTGAAGAAGCAAAAAAACTGACCGGTGTTTATTTTCTCGGCAGGCTCGGGGATTACAAATATTACAACATGGATCAGGCTGTTGAAAGAGCGATAGAATTGTTTGAAAGGATTTCAAAATAATTATGCTTAAAGAAGCTGAAAAGGCTGTGTTAATAAAAGACAAGGTGACTTTTGTCGCAGTAGCCTGCTGTACTTTTCAAAGGCAGGAGTTTCTTGAAAGAACTCTTATGAATCTTGCCGGGCTTGAAGTTCCCGAAAATATTAGGGTTGAGGTTGTTGTTGTTGACAATGACAAAGATGCTTCGGCAAAAAGTGTCGTGGACAAGATTAAGGAAAACGAGTCAGGATTTCCTTTTAAGATAAATTATTTTGTTGAGGAAAAAAGAGGACTTTCAAACGCGAGAAACAGGCTTCTTCGTGAGGTTATCAATCTTGGTGCGTCACATGCGGCAATTTTTGATGATGACGGGCTTGTTGATTCAAAATGGCTTTTGAACCATATTTCAATGTATAATGAACATCCTGACGGACAGATTATATCAGGTCCGGAGTTTGTGCATTTTGACGGTGAGTTTCCTGATTTTTTGAAAAATAACAATATTTTTGTGCATTCAACTACAAAGAAAAAAGGCGAGGTTCGAGACACCTGTTCTACGAACAATTCATTTTTTCCGATGTCAATTGTTACAAGTGAAAATATTTGGTTTGACCCTGCGTTTGTGTTTATGGGCGGAGAGGACGGAGATTTTTTTTCAAGAGCTTCAAAAGCAGGATATAAAATTGTTTTTCACCCTGAAGCTATTGTCAGAGAAATTGCAGACAAAAGCAGAGTGAACTTGAAATGGATTCTTCACAGAAGTTTGTACAACGGATATTCCGGTTCTTATTTAAAATATAAAAAGAAGGGATGTTTGCTAAAACGGCTTTTTTATATTTTAAAGATGATGGCTGTTATTTTGTTTGACTTGTTTCTCTTGCCGATTTCTCTTTTGGGCGGTTTGACTGTGTTTTTTAATATGGCAGGTCTGTTGAGCAAGAATGCTGGCAAGCTTTTGGGTGCAATTTTTCTGACGCCCGTAAACTATTATCTTCATCTTAACGGGGGTGTGAAATAATTGGCAAAAGTTTCGGTTGTTATACCTGTTTATAACGTTGAAAAATATCTTAGACAGTGTCTTGACAGTGTAATCGGGCAGACTCTTACGGATATAGAGATTATTTGTGTAAATGACGGTTCAAAAGACGGCTGTTTTGATATTCTTAGAGAATATTCAAAGCGAGATGAACGTATTATTGTCATTGACAAAGAAAATTCAGGATATGGAGATTCTTTGAATATAGGTATTTCTGCTGCACAAGGTGAATATATCTCGATTATAGAACCTGATGATTTCATTGATTTGAATATGTTCGAAGTTCTGTATGATATGGCAAAGAAAAATGATTGTGAAATTGCCAAATGTGATTGGAATAACTATTGGACAAAAAATAATCAATCTGTAAAAAACGGAAAAATACATCCTGAATGGACACAGAGGGTTGTTTCATGTCACGACTACCCCGAAATTCTTTGTGTTCAGCCTTCAGTCTGGAGCGGGATTTACAAGAGGAGTTTTCTTGAAGAAAATAATATTAAATTTTTGACAACTCCGGGTGCTTCTTATCAGGATACGTCTTTTACCTTTAAAGTTTATGCTCTGGCAAAGAGAATAATTTTAACAGCAAAATCTTATCATTATTACAGACAGGATAATGAGGCTTCTTCAATCAACAACAAAAGCAAGGCGGATGTTATTTTTCATGAATACGATGAAATTAATCACTTTCTTGAACAAAACAAATCTCTTTGTGACAGCTTTTTGACACAAAAACTTCATAATGAATATTATGCTTATAAATGGACTGTAAAGCGTATTTCACCTGAGATGAGGGAGGATTTTATTAAAAAGGTATCTGGAAGATTTAAGGGCTATCGGGAAAATAATAAAATTACTGAAGAGTTTGTATCTGATGTAATTGGCATAAAACTTTTGGAGTGTCTTATAAACGACACAAAAAAATATCGTACGGTTATTGAAAAAGAAATAAGAAGAGAAAAATTTAAACGATTTAGAAGAAATTTGATTTCTGTTAAAATAAATAAGGCAAGAGTAAGTATAATGCTTCTGGGTAAACAAATAGTAAGTATAGGTTAAAATGAAAATAGAAAAAATAAATGAATTTGTTCAAAAAGTGAACAATCTAAGATTTGTTATTAACTACAAAAGAATGTGGCCGTATGTTAAGCCATTCTGGTTCAGAGCTTTGCTTGCCGTAACAATTTGTATCCCCATAGGCGGCTTGGACGCTGTTATTGCTCTGTCATTAAAGCCTTATATGGATCTTGTTATGGTAGAAAAATCCATACAATCGCCATGGTACATTCCTTTTGGAATTGTGGCGTTTACCTCTTTGCAGGGAGGTTTGAACTATCTTGCTACGTATCTTAATACGTGGGTCGGCGGAAAGATTACCCAGAAACTGAAATTTGACCTCTTCAAAAAGATGCTCACTTTTCAAACATCATTTTTTGATACCAAAAATTCCGGTGATGTTGTGTTTACTTTTAACAACAACGCAGATATGGCGTGTACAGGTCTTTTGGATAATTTAAAAGTTTTTACACAAAGATTGTTCTCTTCAATATCACTTGTTTGCGTTTTGTTTTACAATTCGTGGCAGCTTGCTCTGATTGCTGTTGTAGTGTTGGGTGCGGCATTTTTGCCTGTTGCAAAAATCAGAAAACGTATTCAGGATGTTATGAGCAAAACCCTGAAGGCGGATGCTGCTGTTATTACTGCATACAACGAAGCTTTTGCCGGTAACAAAACCATAATTTCTTACAACCTTGATTCGAATCAGAAAGCAAAATTTCAGGATATCTTAAAAAGTATTTTCAATTTAAGAATCAAAATGGTACAAAGAACATCCTGGCTGTCGCCTATGATGCACGTTATTGTTTCTGTTGGTATTGGTCTTGCTATCGGATATGGAAGTCATTTGATTTTGACAAAACAAATTACAAGCGGAAACTTTGTTTCTTTCATAACGGCATTGATTATGCTTTATACTCCGATTAAGAGTCTTGGTAACAACTTCAATCAGGTTCAGCTGTCATTCTTCGCAATTGAAAGGGTTTTCGATGTAATGGATTTGGAGCCTTCGATAAAAGATGCACCAGATGCTGTTGAACTAAAAGATGATTATTCAAAAATTGAACTGGAGGATGTCTGCTTTGAATACAAAAAAGACGTTCCTGTACTAAAACATATAAACCTTTCTGTCAACAGAGGTGAGACAGTGGCGTTTGTCGGAAATTCGGGCGGCGGCAAAACTACTATTGTGAATTTGCTTCCTCGTTTTTATGATGTTAAATCAGGTTCAATAAAAATCGATGGAACTGACATCAGAAACTTTACTTTGAAATCTTTGAGGCAGAATTTTGCCGTTGTGTTCCAGGATAACTTTTTGTTTTCAGGCACTATAAGAGAAAATATAATGCTCGGAAATGAGAAAGCAAGTGATGAACAGCTGGAAAAAGCTGTGAAAATGGCATTTTTGGATGAGTTCATTTCAACATTGAAAGACGGGCTTGATACACAAATCGGCGAAAGGGGAATTCTTCTTTCAGGCGGTCAAAAACAAAGAGTAGCCATAGCAAGAGCTTTCTTGAAAAATGCGCCGATTGTAATTCTTGATGAAGCAACATCAGCACTCGACAACAAGGCAGAAGCGATTGTTCAAAAAGCAATTGACAATCTTATGGAAGACAAGACTGTATTTGTGATTGCACATAGACTTTCAACTATTCAAAATGCTGACAAGATTGTTGTGATAAATGAAGGTCAAATTGTTGAACAAGGTTCGCACAACGAGCTTTTGAATGTGGAAAACGGCGCATACAAGGCACTTTACAACGCCCAGTTTAAACATCAGGAAGCTGTTGAAGTTTAATTTGGGAAAATAATAAAGCTCCCTTCCTAAAAAAGAAGGGAACTTTTCATTTAGTTAGTTGGGTTCAGCTATAACTATTGTTTCTACGATAAAGTCATTGTACGCATACAATGATTGGTATTTGAATTTATAATTCAAATACCAATGCTTAAGCATTGGTGGAATTTTAAAGAAGTCATCAGGTTTGTGATAGATAGAAATCAATAAAGTTGGCTTGCAATTTTTTATTGTTTCATAAGCACCTTCAAGAACATTTTGTTCAAAACCTTCTACGTCTATCTTAATCAAACCTACATCAAGATTATTTTCTCTAACGTATTTATCCAGCGGAATGATGTTTACCCTTTCGGCTTCTTTGATATTCGAGTCAGCAAGATAACTTCCACCGATGTTGCCAGATATTTTATCTTGATTTAAATATAATGTTTCTTCTTTATTTCCAAGACCGTACATCACCGGTACAATATTTTCTTTTTCGTTTAGCAATATTGTTTTTTCCATAAGTTTGAAATTTTTTTCACCAGGCTCAAATGCATAAACTTTTTTGTTTGTAAATTCAGAAAGAATTAGGGCAGAATCACCTATACATGCGCCTGCATCAATGATATCTCTGTTTATAAAGTTATCTTTATTTGTATTATTTAGTTCAAGCTTGTTGAAAAAAACTTCGCTAAGAAAAAAATCTACCGGTAATTTGTAATTGTCTAATTCCCAATAATCACCTTTATTTACCTTTTGAGCCATATATGCATCTCTTTTTTCAATAGCAAGTTTGGTACGGGTATCTATAAGCTCATTGAATTTAATTTTGCCCCCGGAAGCATATCTGACATAATTGTTTTGTAAATCTGAAAGAATCTGGTTTTTATCCTCATCTTCAAAACAGTCAAGTAAATTGCAAATATTTTGCCCATAATGTTCAGAAGATACAAATTTTCCAAACATTTTTTCAAATCCAGAAAGATAGCCATTTGTTCCTATGCAGGATTTTATATTGCAGAGGTCTTTTTTTATGGTGCATGTTTCATTATTTATTTTTACAATCTCGTTTTTTATTTCATTTTTGAGGTTGTTTATAGTATTTTGGTTATTTATTTCCAGATTTTTTAAGTCTTCAAGCTCTTTTTTTAGACAAAATTTTTGATATTTTACCTTAAATTTTAATCCGAGTATTTCAAAAATTTTATGATTATTTTCGTTGTACACAGAGAATATCTTTTTTGATACAATTTTAAAGTTATTTTTATAATATGAGAGTTTCATCTTATTTATATCTTTTGGCGAAACTTTTTTAGCTTTTTCAAGCATACTATCCATTTCGCAAATAGGGCTATTAAAAACCGAATTTTTCATAACCTCGCAAAACTTCCAATATTCCGGGAATTTGGGGTCAAAAATTGCATTGTCATCGTATTTGAAACTTGTACCCCATTGTCTGTAATGAGTAAACGTAACATTGCAATTGTATTTTTGAGCCAGTTTAACAAAGTTCGGCATGTCTTTGTAATTTAATTTGTGAACCACAAATAACAGTAAAATATTTTTTATTTTCCCTTTAGCTTTTTCTTTAGACAGCCATTTTATATTTTCAACTACTTTTTTAAAATTACCGTATTTTACTATTTTGTTATAAGTTTCTTTTTTTGCTGCATGTATAGATAACAAAACAGTTTCTATCCTGTCTTTTAAACCTAAATCTTTATACATTTTTTGTGTAAATAAAACACCGTTTGTATGGATAATAAATTTTATATGCGGGAAATTTGTGCTAATTTTTTTTATCAGGTTTCTTGCGTATCGTGAGCCAAAAGGATCACCGCTGCCGCTAAGATAAACGGTTTCTACTTTATCAAGTGTTGTCCATATGTTCTTTGTAAATAGTTCCAAACGATCTTCGTCTTCTTTTGTGTTGCGTGCAATATTATCCCTGCACGTTATACAAGCAACATTACATTCTTTGTCGAAGCTAACAACCAAAGTTCTAGGGAAAATTTTAGCATCTTCAGCCGGAATTTCTTGTTTTTCTATGTCGGCAAAACTCATACAATTATTGAAATCACAATGTATATATTGCCTTTCTATAATATTTTTACGA
Source organism: Clostridium sp. (assembly GCA_018362895.1). Taxonomy (GTDB): domain Bacteria; phylum Cyanobacteriota; class Vampirovibrionia; order Gastranaerophilales; family Gastranaerophilaceae; genus Limenecus. The sequence goes on from JAHALR010000002.1 coordinate 84,051, forward strand.
AAGGCTTTTGCTTTTTCTCCATTCCAAATTTCTTCAAGAGTTTGTTCAAATATATTACCAAATGAATAATTCTTACAATAAGCTGGACAACAAGGATAAACGTTTCCGGCTAAACTAATTTCACAATATTCAAATGGTTGTCTGCATATCTTTTGCTTATTAATTCTCATCATTTTTTCCCTTTTGATCTAAATTTTATTTTTATACCTAAAAACCGAACTACCTTGTGATGATTTTCGTCATATATAGAAAATAAAGATTTTTTATTTTTAAATTTAAAATATAATTCAAGACCGTTTGTCTTTAAATCTTCAACCGAATAAACTTCTTTTAATTGTTCAAAAATATCATTTTGGCGAATGTTTGTGTATAGTCTTACACAAACTACATCCATTTGTTTAATAGATTTAGCTATATTTATAATTTTGGTAGGAGGAATACGGGAATTTTCGCCTTGATTTTTATATACATAATTATAAATTGGTAATATATCCTCTTCAGGAATTCCTCTATTTTTCATTTGTATTTCAAATTTTTTAAATTTGTCGAGTAACAAATATTCCCAATCATCAAAAGGATTTGTTTCATCGTTAAAGTGATAATTTCTACCATTAATATTATTTAGCCATATATGATGACCATCAGGACTAAGCCAAGTTGGCCAACCTTGTAGATAACATATGCCATTCTTTTTTAATAGTCGTTTACACTTATTAAAAAGAGCTTTTGGTTCTATTACGTGTTCTAATAAAGCTATTCCAAATATTATATCAAACTGACCGCTCTTCAATTGTATTTTTTCTCCAAAGTTTTTTATAACATGGATTTTGGGATGAGGTGAGACAAAATCCTTGTCGAATAGAGGGTTTACTGCCCATACTTCTGCTGCACCCATTTCAATCATTGCCATTGCCGTATTGCAATTTAAATCCGACCCAATTTCCAGTATTTTTTTGTCAAGTATAGGATATTTATTATTAAATTGTTCTAAGAGATTCTTTTGGTAGTCTTCTAATTTTGTTAAAATTCCCATGTAAACTATTTCCTTTCTTTTTCAAATGCTTTTTTAAGATTATTTATGGATGATGCATAAATTTCGTCGGCTGTTCTTTTTAAATTGTTCTGCATTTCAATATAGTCTTTTTGGTTCATCTTTATGGCCATTTTCATTGTATCAGCAAGCTTTTCATTATTTTCGTAAAGTAAACTGTTCTTATTATTAAACTTATGCACTTCAGCAAAATTTTTATGTATAATGCAGGGTTTTAGAAAACCATACGAATATTGAAATGCACCATTCGTACCTATACTTATATACCGTTTATGATCTATATTGGTGGGGTCAAGCAACATAAGAATATAGTCTGCACACTCTAATTCACTAAACAAAACATCAAATGGCTGATAACCTTTAAAATCAAAATATTCTCTTAATTTTAAAGGTATATTTTTTAAATTTCCTTTTCGACCAATATGGGTTATCTTAAAATTAGTTATTCCATCGTTAATTAAATTTTGTACAGCTTCAATTATTAAATTATAGTTTCTTCTCTGGGATTCAATATTTCCAATTATAATAAAATTTGTTTCACCGATTGTATTCGAGGTAATATTTATTTTACCCCAATAATGAGGGTTTACCATGGGTGCTTTATCTTTTAATTCTGGAAATTCTGCTAACATAAATACTTTATTGTCTTTCACCCATTCTTTTTTTAATAGCTCACCATGGTGTTCAATAACAAATAATTTGGAATCACACTTATGAATATCATAAAAATATTCATAAAAATCTTGCCATTTCATATTCATATATAAAATATTTGAATTAACAAATATTTTTGAATATTCTTTTATTTTATCGAGTTTTAAATACAAGGAAAACTCATCATTATTTAGATAAAAAATTCTTAAATCATTACTTTTAAATCTTGCAAATGGTTTTTCTTCACCTAGCTTTTGCGGCATCACAACATCTACCTTATATCCCATATCAAAAAAATATTTTACATATCCGGGAATTGTTTCAGAATGTACGATATTTTGTTCAACAAGCAGGATTGTGTTGGGCTCAATATTAATTTTTGAAAAAACATATAATGAATTTACTAAATTGGAAACCTTATTATTACATTTTTGATATTGAATAAACTTAATTTCATTTTTTAGCGATATAAATTCATTTTTTAAAGCTAAATATTTACTTTTTTTTCTGAATTTGATTCCACATATATTTAAAACTTTGTTATTATCATTATTCTTTAGGCAAAGAAATTTATTGAATATATGTTTAAACATCTTTGTTTTATAAAATTTAAATTTTATACCTAAAATCTTTAAAATTTTGTGATTATTTGTATCATTCTTTAGAGAAAAAATATTTTCCCAAAACATTTTTTTCTGAAGTTGTTTATAGTTATATTTTTTTATTTTTTTGAATTCAGAAAAATAATCATAATTATTATTTAATAATTGCATATCTACATCATTGTATAATGGGTTATTAAAAATATTATGAAGCTTATTATAAGCATTTTTATAATTATTTTGTTTTTTAACAAAATATAAAAATAAATCAACCGCACAAGCTATTATAGAGTTTTTAATTTCATCATAATAGAGTAGTTTTGAGCAGTTCTCAAATACTTTATCAACGACATTGCAAAGATCTTGAAAGCTGTCTTTGTTCAAATTAGATCTTTGGCTTTCAATGTTATTACGATAATAGACTAAGCTATCTTCGATATAAGTAATAGATACTGCATATGCATATAAAGAATAAAAAAATGCATAATCCTCATAAAGTCCAAAATTACAAAATCTTAAACCAGTCTTCTTTAAAAAATCTGTTTTAATAATTTTATTCCAAGATGAAGGATTAATTATATTTAAGTTTTTTAAATCTTTCCAAGAAAAAATCTCTTTTTGCTGAGGTAAATTGTCTTTTAGTAAGGAATTATGTTTACTAATTTTTTTTGTTTCATTGTCAAAGTTATATGCTTCACAAGCAACTATTTCACACCCTGTTTCTAAAGCTTTATTATATAGTTTTTCAAACATACGTAAATCAAAGAAATCATCAGCATCAAGAAAAATAGTATAATCGCTTTTTGCTTCGTCTATGCCTAAGTTTTTGGCTGTATGTACACCTTCATTTTCTTTGTTTAAAATTTTAATCCTTTTATCTTTTTGAGCATATTCTTCAAGAATTGACAGCGAATTATCAGTTGAGCCGTCATTTACACAGATGATTTCTATATCTTTGAATGTTTGATTAATAACACTGTCTAAGCATTCTCTCAAATATTGTTCTGCATTATAAACAGGTATAACTATTGAAATTTTAGGCATGAAATTCCTCCAAGATTCTTTCTCTCGACATCTTTGTCTAGCTTATAAGATGCTTCAACTTTTGATAATTAGACAATTTTAACAACTCAAATTGTGAAAATTTACTTTCTACAAAATCAAGAAAATATTCAATGTCTTTTATATATTCTTTTCTGTAATTTTCATCAGAAAGTACTCTCCAGTAATAAATTGAACCGCCTGAAAAATGTACTGGTGATATTCTAAGCATTAGCTCTCCTTTTAACCAGAAGTTCAATCATTTCACGGCTGAGTTTGAGCTCTGATGGTTTCATGCTTTTAATCATTTCAAAAATTTTCGCTTCATCTTCTGACTGAACATAGGCGGATATGTGTTTTAAATCTTCGATGTCAAATTTCAAAACTTCCGTAAGCTTGAGGTAGGTAATCATCTTTGGTAAATATGTTCCGTCTTCAAGTTTACCTATGTGGCGTGTGCTTAGCCCGATTTTTTTTGCTAATTCTTCTTGTGTTAGTTTCATAGCTTTGCGTTGCTTTTTTATCAAAAAAGATAAAGCTGACGCTATTGATTCTTCGTTAACCACTAAACCACCCTCATTGTGTTAATGAAATTCGTTACCTTTTTGTATGTCATGAGAATAGCAGAAAACAAACAAAAAGTATATGTTTTTCATTTATTTTCTTTTTACAAAAAGTAACGTAAAACAGTGTTTAAGTGCCGGTGAGTCCAATCTAACATAGTAAAGGTAACAAAAATCATTAAGGTTTTTTATGAATAAAAAAGATGTGGGGCGTAAAATAAAGGAATTTCGTAATTTGGCGGGGTTGACTCAAGCTGAACTTGCTGAAGCAGTGCATATGCATGAAAAACAAATTTCACGTATTGAAGCAGGTGTCCATTTTCCTACTTTTGACAATTTTGTGAAAATACTTGAAGTTTTAGATGTTGAAATGAAGGATTTTGATTTGTCTTTAAAAATTGAGAAAAACAGCCTTCGAAAAAAAGCTTTAAAAATTATACAAAGAGCTAATAATAAAGAACTTGTTTTTTATGTCTCAATGCTGGAAACATTACATAAATGTATTAAACAGGAAAACACTTAATAATTATTTATAAAGATAAAATAATTATTGTGTTTGGTTTACAATTTTATGTATTGTAAACATTAGATTGCTTATCGAGTGATGTTTGCATGCTTTAAAATCTTAGGAGACAGAATGAAGTTAAGTATTGCATATGCAGTAGATGAGAATGTTACAACACTTGTGTCCGTTTCAATTGCAAGTATTTTATATAATAACAAATCTAATGATATTGAAATAATAATTTTAAATTCAGGTCTGTCAGAAATTTGCAAAAAAAATATAGAGAGCCTGAAAAGAATAAAAGATTTTGCTCTTCGTTTTGTTGATGTTGACGAAAAAGAATTTGAAAACTTATGTGCAAAATCATGGACAATAACTTCTTTCTTTCGATTCAAACTTGCTTCTTTATGTCCTGATATCGATAAAATAATTTATCTTGACTGCGATACCATGTGCAGAAAAGATTTGAAAGATTTTTTTAATATTGATTTGCAAAATAAATTGGCCGCTGTCAGATATGAATATGACATCAATGAAAGAATCAAAAAAATAAAACCTGAAATTAAGTCTGACTGGTATTTTAATTCTGGTGTTATGGTTATAAATCTTAAGCGCTGGAGAGAAGAAAATCTTGAAGAAAAACTTTTTGAGCAGGCATTAATCAATCCTGAACAGTATGATTTTATAGATCAAGATATTTTAAATGTTGTAATTGATGACGATAAAGTTCGAATTGATGATAGTGAGATTTATTTAAATGTTTGGTGGACACAATTAAAAAGACCGGTTATAAAACGTTTACATACTCTTGTGCACTTTATAGGTCCAAAGCCGAACAGTATTAAATGCCGGAATATATATAAAGATGAATGGTGGAAATATGCTGCTTTAGTTCCTGAGTGCAAAAAATATAAATATGTAAGGAACAAACAAAGAATAGAAGGTTTTAAGGAGTTTTTCTTTAACAAAATGTTATTTAGCAATAAAGTTGAATATATTATTTTGGGCATGAAATTTTCCTTTAAGAGAAAGCAGGTCGTAAATGCCTAAAGTATCTATAATAATGCCTACATATAACGTAGAGAGATATTTTCGTCAGTGCATAGAAAGTGTAATCAATCAAACACTGGAGGATATAGAAATAATCCCCGTAGATGACGGTTCACCGGATAACTGCGGAAAAATAATGGATGAATATGCATCAAAAGATAAAAGAATAAAACCAATACATCAGGAAAACGGAGGGTATGGAAAAGCTGTTAATGCAGGAATAGAAGCAGCAACAGGTGAATATATAGGAATAGTGGAAACAGATGACTATATAGAAGCGGATATGTATGAAAAACTGTATACTCAGGCAAAGAAATTTGATGCTGATGTATGTAAATGCGGTTTTTTTGAATATGATTCTACAAAACCTGAAAATGAACAAAATGTAATATGGAAAACACCTGTACAAAACATTGAAAGTTTTGTTTCTGATAAAGCTTTTAAAATAACCGACGACCCCAGGCTTCTTATTTTTCATGCTTCAATCTGGTCAAACATATACAAAAAATCTTTTTTGGATACCAATAATATAAGAATAAATTTGACACAAAGTGCTTCTTATCAAGATTTGCCCTTTATGGTTAAGGTTATGACCTGTGCCGAAAAAATAGGAATTGTTCCGGAGTATAAGTATCACTGGAGAAAAGAAGAAAATCAGGACTCTTCAACAAAAAGAAATGATAAAAGACTTATGATTATGGCTGACCAGTGTGAAAATACCATTGAAATTTTGAAAGAATCAAAGCTTTTTAATGAGACAAAAGAAGAAATGTTTTATCACTTCTTTTTAGCAAACTTTGATTTTTATAACAGAATTCAAATGCCGTATAAAAAGGAATATTTTAACAAATTAAAAAATCTTTTTGGAAAAATAAAAAATGACAAAAGTTTCGAATATAAATATTTTTCTCGCAGACAAAAACGGTTTGTAAAGAACTGTATGAATGGGTTTTATCTGTTAACAAATCCATATCGTGTAGCACGTAAAAACTTTATAAGCATTCGATGGAACAAGAAAGAACGATCTGTAAGAATGCTGGGCAGGGAGTTATTGAGATAAAAAGGAGAATTGAAATGTGTAAGGTTTCTATAATTATCCCAATTTATAATACAGAAAAATATATAAGAAGATGTCTTGATGCACTGGTTTTACAAACATACAAAAACATTGAGATTTTATGTATAGATGATGGCTCAAAAGATTCTTCTGCTCTGATTATAAAGGAATTTATGAATAAAGATGACAGGATAAAATTAATACAACAAAAAAACTCCGGTCCTGCTACTGCTCGTAATAATGGTATAAAAAATGCCACAGGTGAGTTCATAATGTTCTGTGACAGTGATGATTGGTATGAGCCTGAAATGGTTGAGGAAATGGTCTCTGCTATACAAAAACAAAGGGTAGATTTAGCGATTTGTGACATAATAGTTGATACAAGTGCTTGTAACCAGCGTCCTCAAAGTGATTTAGACTATTATAGGCTTGAATTTGAAGGGTTTAAGGATATAAGTTCTTCTGAAAACAAGTCACATGTTCATGCGGAATTGTGGAATAAGATATTTCGAAAAAATAAAATAGATGAATATAATATAACTTTTCCTGATGGATACAAAAGTGATGATTATTCATTTTTAATGCAGTATTTGTCTGTTTCCGGTACTGCATATGGCTTGAATCTTAAATTATATAACTATTTTTTAAGAGAAGAAAGCATTATGTGGAATATTTTTAATGAGAAATGTAATTATAAGTTTGATTTTCTTTATGCATTAAAATATACATTAAATTTTCTTCAAAAAAATAATTTTGATTTGAATTATTGGCTTATTGTATACAACTGGGAGTTAACTTTCTGGTGGACATTTTTAAACAAGACAGAAAGAAATAAAGCTTTGGAATTTAGTGCTGAATTGTTTGAAAATATTGGTGATGAATATCTGAAAGACAATGAATTTTTCAGATTTCTTAAAAATAAAAAGCTGTATGATGCTTATGTTTGTTTTGATAATAAAAAAGAAAAAAATAAAAGGCTTTCATTATTTCAAAAACTTTTTTCACTTAAAACAGCTTATGACAATGGCAAAGAATACAAAGTTCTAAGGTTGTTAGGTACAAAACTAAAGATTAGGCTGAAATCAAAAGAGATTTTTAACAGACTTTCTGTGTTGTCTGACAAAATGAATTTTAACCTGCAAGAGTCAGAAAAAAATGTATTTTTTCTAAAAAATTCTATCCGTAACATTAGAAAAGATTTAGATGCATTAAAACAACAATATGAATTGCCGTTGTTTTTAAAAAGAGGAATTTATTCTGAACAAGATGAAAAAAGCCATATTTTTGATAAATTTAAAGATTTTCAGCTTGATGAAAACCTTTATAAGAATTTAACAAAGAATATGACTACTGAGTCTATAAATATTTTGAATGAAATTCTTATAAGATTGGAAAAAATAAATAATTGTAATTGTAAATATGAAACTTTTTATACAGAAAATGAATATAAAAGTATTATAAATCTGGAGAAAAACTTTTATAATCAAATATTGAAGATTTCGGATAATATGTATGCTTATTCAAAATATATTCTTCCTATTAATCATTTTGAGTCAAGCGTTTTTTACTTTAAACACGGTTTGGATATTGTTGATACTGAAAAATTCAGGAATAAAGATATAATAGATGCCGGTGGTTTTATAGGTGATTCTGTTTTAATTTTTTCAGAATTAACAAATAAAAAAGTCTATACTTTTGAACCTATAAAAGAAAACTTTGAATTGATGCATAGAACATTTGAGTTGAATAATATAACAAATGTAGTAGCAGAAAAAATTGCTCTTGGTAATGAGTCTTCCATGATAAATATGTGTGCCAAAGATAGTGCATCGCGTTTTGTTTGTGCTCCGGCAATAGGCGGTTATGAATTGGAAGAAAATATAAAATGTATGACTCTTGATGAATATGTTTTTGAAAAGAATTTGGATGTAGGGCTTATTAAAGTTGATGTTGAAGGTGCAGAACAATTGTTTTTGGAAGGGGCAAAGCAGACAATTTCTGAACAAAAGCCTACATTACTTTTAAGCATATATCACTCAGGTGATGATTTCAAAAAAGTGAAATCAATTATTGATGAATGGAACCTGGGCTACAAATTCAGACTGTATAAACCGCTTGACGGGCGTATTCTTATGGAAACTCTATTGATTTGTGAAGTATAAATTTTAAGGGGCTTTAATAAAAAAATGACATTATGTGAACTAGATAATATATTTAAAACATTTAAAATAAACAAATTAAAAACATACAGAACATCATTAAATAATTTTTATGGCAAAAGTATAATTTTATTTTGCATGAAAAATGATATTGATGAAGCAATAAAAGTTTTTAAAGAAAGATACTCTGATAAAACAATAAGTGAAATTTGTGTGTTTCCTGAATTTGATTCGAATTCTTATGTATTTGAAAATTGCAGGTATAAAATAAGAAAGCCTGTAAAATCTTTAAAAAATAAAAATATTGCAATTTATATAAATAAAGAAAAGGAATTTTCTTTTGTTGGAATGCTTAATCATGTTGCAAAACACACAAACAATACTTATTATCTTTATTCAAGTGATGATTATATTCCGCATTTTGATTCTCCTTTTAATAAAGAAGAACAAATTCAATATGTGAGCAATAACATTGATAAGTTTGTACACGCATATAGTATACTTGAAGACAAGCATAGTAAAAAAATTTTTTCTGCAAGCATAGATACTTTATGCTATGGTTCTTCTTCTAAATTAAAGGATGAAGATTTCGTACAATATGATCACCCTGAAGTGCATGCATCATATGGTGATATCATTATTTCGGGAGGACTGGGAATCTCATTGGAAGACAGTGCTTTATTTTGTGAGAAGATTAAATCTTCCGGCAAAGTATATGCTTTTGAACCAATCAGAAAAAATATAGAAATACTAAAACAGTATATTGATAACTATGAAAGCATAAAGAATAACTTTGAAATAGTTCCTTTGGGCTTGTGGAACAAAAAAGATACATTATATTTTAGTGATAATGTTGATGCATCTTCATGTGTATGGAACGATAATAATTGTTCTTCAATCTGTCAAGTAATTTCAATCGATGAGTTTGTTGCTGAAAATAATATCGAACGTGTAGATATGATAAAAATGGATATAGAAGGTGCTGAAAATGAAGCATTAGAGGGTGCATACAATACGATAAAACAGTATAGGCCCAAGCTCGCAATTTCTGTTTATCACCGTCCTGATCATTTGATCTCCATAATATTATTTATAAATTCTTTGAATCTTGGTTATAAATTTTATCTGGCACATCACTCAAATCATTATGAAGAAACAGTATTGTATGCCAAGGTCCCTAATCTTTACAAGGATTTTTTGATTAAGAATAAAGTCGCTGAGCAATTTGAAAAACTGGTAAAAAATATAGGAAATAAAAAAGTGGTTTTGTATGCTCCTGATGATTTTGTTTTTTCATTATTTGAAGAACTTGATATGAGTAAATTAAATATTCAGGCAATTGCAAAACCTGACTCTGACAACTCTGATAATTTCAAGGGCTTCAAAGTTATAACTCCAGAATTAATTAAAAATTTGGAACCTGATTATGTTCTGGTTTGTACAACACAAGCCTTGGCTGCTATTGAATATTTGAGATATCAGCTTCTTATTGACAAAAACATAAAGGTTCTCCCTTTTGTTAAACGTTCTTTTATTTCTACATTAAAAGAGATATGGAGATAAAAAATGAAGATAGGTTTTTTCTTAAAATATATGGTAGGAACACTAAACCCGGAACATAAAGATAATGTTTGGGGTGAAGAAATACTTGCGAACGGATTCAGCGAAGCTATCAAAAAAATTCCAGGAGTTGAATCTTGTGGGGTATATGCGCCAAATAAACCTCCTGAAGAAAAACTTGATATTCTGATTTATATGAATTATGACACAGATGTAGTAGAAGATTATGCAACAAAGAGTATTTGTTATATTCAAAATGCATATGCAGACAAAAGCACACCGGAGAGTATATACGAAACTATTAAAGACAAGCCGTTTGATGCATATTTCGTTTACTCTGAAAATATAAGAGATTATTTCTCTAAAAAAGGAATTGCCTCTTTGTATTTGCCATTTGCTGTAAATACAGAAATGTATAGACCTGTTGAATATGATTCTGATTTTGATTATGAAGTAGCGTATGTTGGAAATGATATAAAAGGCAAGGCACAAACAGAAAAATATCTTCTGCCGGCAACAAAGTTCCATTTTGGTTTGTATGGTAATTGGAATTATTACAATCATAGACGGTATTTATTTAGAAAAATAAGAAAACAATTCTGGAAACGTGATTTTTATGATTTGCTGATTTTGATAAAAAGTTTGAGATGGAAACCCGGAGAATGGCTGGCTAATAATAAAAAACTATCTAAAATATCGAAGGGCAAAATTCCCCAAAATGATATGATTAAGTTGTTGAGTTCCAGCAAAATTCTCATTAATTTTACATTAAAAGGTGCGGTTAATTTTAATACTCTTAATTATCGTATTCTTGAGATTCTTGCCTGTAAAGGATTTGTTATAACAGATAGAGTTCCGGTTGTGGAAAAAGAATTAAAAGATTGCGTTGTTTTTACAGATGGGGGTTGGGATTTGGAAAGAAAAATCCGTTATTATTTAAAACATCCGCAAGAACGAAAAGCTTATGCACAAAGAGGCTATGATTATGTGTTGAAACATTATAGTGCTGATGCAAGAGCAAAAGAAATATTTGATTTTGTAAACAAATTAATCAGAGGGGGAAAAATTGAAAATAGTTTTAGCTAATGCACCTTTTAGAACTTACAATGGTAAATTTTTGAAAAAAGATATCACATTAGAAAAATTAAAAGACAATCTTAATTGTAAAATTGATCATCTTTATAAAAGACATCTGTCGCCATTTTTGCAGGAGAAAATCAACCTTAAACTAAATTTGAACAAAGAAGGCTTTCGTTATGGAGTGAGAGCAGGTTCTCGCTGGCCTTGGACCGCGGCCTGGCCACATGGAGATGCTCCATACCCGTTTATGATGGGATATAGTGCAGCATTGTTGAAAGAAAATGGTTTTGAAGTTAATATTCTTGATGCGGTTGTGAATGAGTTTTACTCCTGCGAAAAGTTTGTTGAAAAAATAAAAAAAGAAAATCCTGATATTGTTATAATTGAAAGTGCAGCTGTTACAATGGATATTGATTTGTGGACAGCAAAACAGGTATCTGAATTTGCAGAAGTTGCACTTGCCGGGCCTCATTTTACAGATGATATTGCAGAAAACCTGAAGAAACAAAATCCTTATATAAAATATTTCTTGAAAGGCGAATATATAAAAAGTTCTTTAAAAATGGCACAAACACGAGAATCCGGAATATACGATTCCGAAATTGTAACTGATTTGGATAGCATACCGTTTCCTTTTAGAGATTATGAAGGTGCAGAAAAATATTATGAAGTAACAATGCCTACGCCACGTCCCCAATTGCAAATTTATGCAAGCAAAGGCTGCCCGTTTAAGTGTAAATTCTGTATGTGGCCTCAAACAATGTATAAAGGCAATGTTGCTCAGCGATCTCCTGAAAAAATTGCTGAAGAGATTAGGATAAATGTTGAAAAACATGGATATAAAAGTATCCTCTTTGATGATGATACATTTAATATTGGCAATGAGCGTATTTCAAAACTCTGTGATTATTTGAAAGAAATAGGTCTGCCCTGGACAATGATGGGCCGATTGGATTCTTCTCCTGACTGGCTTTTTGACAAAATGGTAGATTCAGGATGTGTTGGAATGAGATTCGGCGTTGAGACCTTTGATATAGAATGTTTGAAAAAAATAAATAAAGGGCTTGAACGAATAGATTTTCAGGGAACATTAAAACATCTTTCACAAAAGTACCCAGACTTGTGGCTTCACCTGACAATGATGAAAGACATGCCCGGTCAAACAGAAGACATTCACCAAAAAGACATGAAAATTCTAGAGGACTTAGGATTTAGTATTTATGGATCTTGCGATACACACAGACATTTTCAGCTGTCACATTGTGTTCCTTATAAAGGTACACAGCTTTATAAAGAAATGATGGAGCTTCTTGGAAATGAATTTGATCAGAAAAATATCCAATATGATGGCATGAGTGATACTATAATGTCAGAACTCAATAAAAGAGGACTTTGGAATAAGACAAATACAACGGTTTAATATTTTGTATGAAAATTGCAATAATAGGAAAAAATGGATATATAGGCTCCTATCTTTACAGTTATCTTTCAGCTTTCTTTGATGTTGAAGGCTATGGGCGCAGTGATTTGGATATAACAAAAGAGGAAGAGGTTGAACGATTTTTTTTAGACCATAAATATGATGTTATAATCCTTACAGCAGCATCAAAAGATGTAAAGAGACTTGAGACGGATGAAAAATATGCATATGACATAAATGTTAAACCGGTTGAATTATTTTTGAAGTATGCAGATGATGAAAAACTTTTGTTTTTTTCCTCTGATTATGTTTTTGACGGGAAAATCGGCGATTATGAGGATGATTTTCCGACTTGCCCTGTTACTGTATATGGAAAAACAAAGGTGATGGCTGAAGAACTTTTGATAAAAAGCAGCAAAAATTACATTATCTTGAGAACAGCTGCGGTTTTGGGAAAAGGCTCTGTGTTTTTTGACTGGCTTGTAGAATCATTGAGACACGGCACAAAACTTGAAATGTTTGACAATTCCTTTTTTTCTCCCACCTGCATCTCATATCTGTGTGAGGCTGTGAAGAAAATTATTGAACAAAATTGCAGCAAGAAAATTCTTCACCTTGTGCAGGAAAAGAGACTTAGCCGTTATGAACTTGCATTGTTTGTTCAAAGATGCTTAAGTACGAAATGTGAAATAATTCCAAGTGCCTCATCCTTTAAAGATTTATCGCTTGTTCGTTCGGGTTGGCTGGAAAGACAAGGCTTTGATGATTTTGATACATATTTAATGAAAGAGATAAAAAATGTATAAAGTTTTGGAGAGTTATTTTTGCCATAAAGATGAAAGAGGGTCTATTAAAGGTATAATCAATTCAGGCAACTGGCAGGAAATAAATTATATTACATCAAAAAAGGGCTGCATCAGAGGCGGACATTACCATAAAAAAACAACGGAACTTTTTTATATATTAAAAGGTTCAATCAAAGCTGTTTTTGAGAAAGAAGAGCAAAAACAGGAATGCAAATTTTCTTGCGGTGATATCTTTCTTATTGAACCGGAAACCTTCCACACTTTTGAAATGCTTGAGGATTCAGAGTGGATAAATATGCTTTCAATAAGAATGGATAATAATTCTCCTGATATTTACAAATAAAAATTATACACCGCTTTCAATAAGAACTTTTTCTTTTTGAGCTAGTTTCAAATCTGATTCAATCATTTCTTTCACAAGCATAGGCAGGGTATATTTGTGCTCCCATCCGAGTTCTTTTTTGGCTTTTTCCGGATTACCAAGCAAAAAGTCTACTTCGGCCGGTCTAAAATATCTGGGGTCGACTTCAATAAGGGTTTTGCCTGTACGTTTGTCTACGCCGATTTCGTCAAGCCCTTTACCATTCCATTCAAGCTGAATTCCAAGTTCGGAAAAGGCCATTTCACAGAATTCGCGAATGCTGGTTGTGATGCCTGTTGCAAGAACAAAATCATCTGCTTTGTCATGCTGAAGTATTCTCCACATGCCTTCAACATAATCTTTCGCGTGTCCCCAGTCTCTTTTGCTGTCGAGATTTCCAAGCCACAATTTTTCTTGAAGCCCGAGTTTAATTCGTGTTGCTGCCATGGTAATTTTTCTGGTTACAAAAGTTTCCCCTCTTCTGGGCGATTCATGGTTAAACAGAATTCCGTTAGAAGCAAACATATTATAGCTTTCACGATAATTTTTAGTAATCCAGTAAGCATATAATTTTGCACAAGCATAAGGTGAACGGGGATAAAACGGAGTAGTCTCTTTTTGTGGAATTTCTTGAACAAGTCCGAAAAGTTCTGATGTAGAAGCTTGATATATTCTGGTTCTTTGTTCCATGCCAAGAAGTCTTATTGCTTCGAGGAGTCTTAATGTTCCCAGCCCGTCAGTGTCAGCAGTGTATTCGGGACAATCAAAAGAAACCTGAACATGTGATTGTGCAGCAAGGTTGTATATTTCATCAGGCTGAATTTCTTGTATGAGCCTGATTAAGTTTGAACTGTCTGTCAAATCACCATAAACCAGAGTAAAGTTTCTGTCAGGATTGTGAATATCTTCATATATATGATCAATTCTCGCAGTATTGTAGCTTGAGGCTCTTCTTTTTATTCCGTATACTTTATAATTTTTTTCAATCAATAATTCAGCAAGATATGAGCCGTCTTGTCCGGTTACTCCTGTTATGAGAGCTGTTCTTCTTTTCATAAATGCCTCCGTATGCAATATGATGTTTGCATACGATTTTAATCTAAAAGTTCGCAAAATTCAAATTTTGTTTTTGTATTTAATGATATTTAATGATAGAATTTTGTTAATTAAAACTTTTAGGAGAAAACATATATGAAGGTTTGTGTAGTAGGAACAGGTTATGTAGGACTGGTTGTTGGAACATGTCTTGCGGAAATGGGAAATGATGTAATCTGTGTTGATAAAGACTTGGATAAACTGTCAAAACTTGAACAAGGTATTATTCCGATATATGAGCCCGGCCTTGAAGAATTGATTAAGGTGAATGTCTCAGAAGGGCGTTTGACTTTTACTGATGATTTGAAAACCGCCGTTCAAAAATCTCTTGTTTGCTTTATTGCTGTGGGTACTCCTCAGGGCGAGGATGGTTCTGCTGACTTAAAATATGTTTACGATGTTGCGGAAGCTATCGGAAAATCTTTAAACGGTTATAAAGTTATAATTGATAAATCAACCGTTCCTGTCGGTACAGCTGAAAAGGTTACTGAAATTATAAAGTCTCAAACAAAAGAGGCGTTTGACGTTGTTTCAAATCCGGAATTTTTGAAACAGGGTGCGGCTGTTGACGATTTCTTGAAGCCTGACAGAGTCGTAATCGGCTCAAACTCCCAGCGTGCAACTGAAATTATGCAGGAATTGTATGCTCCGTTTTTGAGAACAGGCAATCCGGTAATCATAATGGATGTAAAATCTGCTGAAATGACAAAGTATGCTGCAAATTCTTTCCTGGCTGTAAAAATTTCTTATGCAAATGAAATTGCAAATATCTGTGAAAAAGTTGGCGCTGATGCTGAAATGGTAAGAATCGGCATGTGCTCTGACAAACGTATTGGTTCTCAATTCCTTTTTCCGGGTTTAGGTTATGGCGGAAGCTGCTTTCCCAAAGATGTGAAAGCCTTGTTAAAAACAGCTAAGGATAACGGTTGTGATTATCAGCTTCTGGAATCAGCTGACAAGGTTAATAAACTTCAAAGACAAATTTTCATTGACAAAATCTTGAACAGATTTGGTCAAAAGCTTGATGGCAAAATTTTTGGCATTTGGGGTCTGGCATTCAAACCTAAAACAAACGATATGAGAGAAGCTCCTTCAATTACCATTATTGAGGCTCTTCTTGAAAGAGGTGCAAAGGTTCAGGCTTATGATCCGAAAGCGTTTGATTGCGCAGAAATTATTTTTGGTGACAGAATTACTTATGCAAAATCATCATATGATGCCCTTCAAAATGCTGATTGTATGCTTCTTTTGACAGAATGGAATGAATTCAGACGTCCTGATTTTGACAGAATAAAAGCTCTTTTGAAAGAGCCTGTTATCTTTGACGGAAGAAACCAGTATGATGCAAAAAGACTTATTGAAAGAGGTTTTGAATATTATTCAGTGGGAAAGAAGTCTGAAATTCAAAAGTTTATGGTGCAGTCATAGTCTAAAAGGATTTCTGACGGACCGGCAGTAATTTTTTGTACATTTTCTGAAAGTTTTTCAGGATATGAATTGTAACCTTTGAGCTTTCCTTCTTTTATCATTTCAACTATTTTGTACAAATATTTTTGAAGGTTTTCTTTTATCTCAGGATGAAGCTTGTACCAATATTCAAAAGAATAACTCGTTTTTTCCTGATTACAATCTCTGCACATAACTGTCAGGTTTTCAATTGAGTTTGCACCGTGTTTGAATTTTGGGGTCAAATGATCAACTGTTGCAAGACCTCCATTTATCAGATTTTGTGCAATGATTTTTATCTGTGAATTCAATTTTTCTGATGCTGTTTCGCTGGGGAAAAGAAGAGATTGTGAAAGATATTTTAACTTTATGTTTTCTTTTGCAAGAGAAATAAAATGAAATTTTTTTTGTGTGTTCATGTTGAAAAAGGTTTTTTTTATCAGATTGATGTAATCTGAAAAAGGGAAACGTTCTGAATTATTAAATGTCAAAAATTCTTTTTCAATTGTTTGGGTAAACTTTTGGACTAGAGCTTTGTCATTGTTGTTCAATTCATATTTTTTTGTAAGGTATTTTATACGGTCGTTGTTTTCAATTAGCAGCCTTTTTATAGAATTTGCTGTTTGGTCTTTTAATATATTTAAGAGTTCTGCTTCTGAGATATTAGGGTTTTGTTTCAATGTAGTGTGTATTTTTTTCAATAATGGTTTGTTTCTTTTGCTTATTAAAGATTGGTTTTTTTGCAGAATGTTGTTTATTTCAGAAAGATTTTTTGCTGATATAATTTCATCATAGATTTTACATTTGTCTTTGTGGTTTATTGTTTCTTTTCCACAGCAGGCACAGGGTATACCACTGTAATTTACCGGCTCAAATGCAATTTCCTGTCTTTGTTGTTCACCTATCATAGCATTTAGTGCAATCAGACTTTCTCCTCTTCCTGCTCTGTTGGTTTTTACATTGCCTTTAGTAGCTGTTCTGAGAAAACTTGCCAGTGTGAGCGGATAACGTTCAAAATCCGTTAGTTTTTCTTCTAGAATTTTTTTTGCAATATCATTTTGATAAACTTTTAGGTTTTGGTTTATTTCAGGTGAATAAAAAATTTTGTAAATTGTTTTTTTATCACCTGCACAATTGTTACACATCAGCATATAGTTTATTCTTTCATCAATATGCGGAGAAATTTCGGAAAATATTTGTTTAATGTTGCTCTGTGAAAATTTAAGAATATTTTTTATGAACTGTTGTTCTCTGTTTCCGCAAAATTCATAGTTTTTGTTGTAAAAAAATTGACGTGTACTTTGCATTTTTTCTACAACAGGAAATTTTAGCTTTTCGTAAATCTCCCATTTATTTGTACTTTCCATCTGTGAAATTATTCGAGAGAGAAGTTCTTTGTATGTGTTTATATCAAAGTTGCTGCGGTCTGCTTTCTGATAATTTTTCAGTGCATTTTGGCATTCATCTATGAGCTTTTGATCTTTTAGTGAAAAATTGTTTTCTTGCTTTGCTATGTCAAGATAGGCTGCACTATCAGAAATTGCTTTTCGAATTTCTTCTATTGATTTGATGTAAAGCTCGTGCAAAAGAGTATCTGCTGTTATGTCAGGGGTTTGGGCTAAAATTTCTTTTGAATTTTCAATAACAGGACGAAAGGAATTTTTCATATAACTTTTATTTCTTTCAAGAAATTTGCTGAACTCCTGTGATGTTTTTATATTGCCTGCTTCGTCTATGAGTTTTTTGTATTTTTCTTGAGAGACAGTCATTACTCCACACAACGGACAGTGAATATCTTCAAGATCTTTCATTTCTGATATGAATTTTTCCAGTTGTTCTGATTTGAAAGATATTGGATTTGTGGAAGAGTGTTTGGTGTTTTTATTTATATTCTTTGTGTAAAGAAGATTGTAATAATTTTGGTATGAAAAATCATTGTTTATTCTTATCATGACAGTTATTTTAAAACACGAACACATTTAATTTTGCTTTTTTAGTTTAAATTATTATGTCTTTTTGAAATGCCCTGATGTGTAATGTAGGTATTTTTCGAATCTTCATAAAATAAGAAATCAAGTTATAAATCTTATTTTAGAGGAGAAAAATGACAGGGAAATTTAGAGCAATTATACTTTTTGCTTTACTAACGTATTTGAGCTTTATATCAGAAGCTTTTTGTAAAACAGAAGAACCCAAAGCAGCTTGCAAATATCCTGATTATTCGTATGAATATGCAGGAAGGGACAGATGTGAAAATTTTAACAGAAAGATGTTTACATTCAATTGTGCCTTAAATCGATATGCACTTAGACCGGTACATACTGTTTGGGCTTCTGTTTTACCTCAGTATGGAATGGACAGAATTAATAGTGCAACAGCTAATATAGAATACCCGATTAGACTTGTCAGTTGTATGATTCAAAAGGATTTTAAGGCTTCGGGAAGAGAAACTGTAAGATTCTTAACAAATACCACTGTTGGTTTGGGCGGTTTGTATGATCCTGCTAAAAAGTTTTTGAAAATAGAACCTGTGGCCGAAGATATGGAACAGGCTCTTGCAAAATGTAAAGTCAAATCAGGACCTTATCTTGTGATACCTGTCTTGAATGCGACTACGCCGAGAAATATAGCGGGAAAAATTCTTGATGCGGGACTTAACCCTTCATCATATATCGCAAGTCCCGTGCTTGCTATGGTAAAGGCTGGAATCCTTGTCAATCGTACGTCTTACATGCAGCCAATTAGTAAAATGATTGAGTCAAACTATGCTGATCCTTATGATATTACGAAAAAACTTTACAGCCTCGAAAAGCATATAAAAGTTTCGAATCTGGACAGAAAAGAGGTATTGAACAGCATTTCAATGTCAGATCCCAATATTGTCGAGGTCAAGCATACTGTGATAGAAGGAAGCGCACAAACGGATGCATTGATTCGAAAAGATAAGCCACAGGAGCCTGAATTGAAAGCTGACTTGTATCTTCCTGATTACAATCCTCAGCATCCTGTTACAGATTCTATGAGAACAGCCCTTTTTGAGCTCCCGGGAATTAATGATTCTATCTGGAATGAGCTGTCTGTATGGAACAGATCTTTCAGCAAGAGGATAAGGACTTCTTCCGTGAATGTTTATGATGGACGTGAGGATTATTGCTTCAGATATATTATGCAGAAGGACAAAAACTCTCCCATTGCGGTGATTTATCCGTCTATCGGAGAAGGCATAATGTCTCATCATTCTATTGTTATGGCAAAGCTCTTTTATGACGCAGGTTATTCTGTTGTGATACAGGGCAGTCATTTTCAGTGGGAATTTTTAAAAAGTATGCCTGAGGATTACAAACCCGGACTTCCTGCTCAAGATGCAAAACAGCTTGCTTTTGTTACTGGAAAAATTCTTGATAAGCTCGAAAAAAAATATGACTGTACTTTCAAAGACAGAGTCCTTTTGGGGACTTCTTTCGGGGCAATGACTGCGCTTTTTATTGCCAGCCATGAAGCAGAAGAGAACACACTTAATGTATCGAAATATATTTCAATAAATCCTCCTGTTGAGCTTATGTTTGCCATGAAACAAATGGATGACAACAGTGAAGAATGGCAAAAAAATGCGGATAATTTTAAGGACAAAGCGGCTGTTACAGCTGCAAAAGTTATTCAAACAACACAGTTGAAAGACAGTCCTGATTTTAAAATAGGGGCGCTGCCTTTTTCATCAGACGAGGCAAAGCTTATTACAGGTTTTGTTATGCATCAGAAGCTTTCTGATCTGGTCTTCACAATCGAAAAAGCTTCTAAAAACAAAAAATGTGAGCTTTACGAAAAAATCAACAATATGAGTTATAGAGATTATGCACAGAAATATCTTGTCACTGATGAAAAAAACTCTCTTGAGTCTCTGTGGTATGAAACCAGCCTTTATTCAATTTCAAATTACTTAAAAAACAATACGAATTATAAGATATATCATGCGCTTGATGATTATCTTGTTAATACGCAACAGCTGAAAAAACTGAAGCGTACAACAGGCAAGAATACAGTTCTTGTCAGCAATGGAGGACATCTTGGCTTTTTGTACAGACAGGAATTTATAGATTCTTTGAAAAAAGATATCTCTCAAACTCCGGAATCATAAAATGTTAATAGACTACTATGCAAATAGTCATTTTATATTTATAATTTACCTAGTATGAAATTTAAAAAGAGGGAATTATGAATATAAACGAAAATTATATGAATCTTGAGCAAAGCTATCTGTTTTCTACTGTTGCGAAAAAAGTAGGAGAGTTCAGTTCAAATAATCCGGATAAGAAAGTTATCAAGCTCGGCATAGGCGACGTTACACTTCCTTTGTGCAAAGCTGTAATTGAGGCTATGCACAAAGCTGTTGATGAAATGGGCGTTCAAGCTACTTTCAGAGGGTATGGACCTGAGCAGGGATATGACTTTTTAAGAGAAGCTGTAAAAAACTATTACACAAAACGTAATGTTTCACTTGAAATGGATGAAATTTTTATCTCTGATGGTGCAAAAAGTGATTTGGGAAATATTCTTGACCTTTTCTCAGCAGACAATACAGTTCTGGTGCCTGATCCTGTTTACCCTGTTTATGTTGATACAAATATAATGGGCGGTAGAAAAGTTGTATTTGCCAATGCTAACGGAGATAACGAATTTTTGCCTCTTCCTGATGAAAATGTGAAGGCTGACATTATATATATATGCTCGCCGAACAATCCGACAGGTGCTGTTTATAATAAAGAACAGCTCAAAAAGTGGGTTGATTATGCAAAGTCTCAAAATGCTGTTATTCTTTTTGATGCTGCATACGAATGTTTCATCTCTGATGACAATCTGCCGCGAAGCATTTATGAAATAGAAGGTGCAAAAGACTGTGCAATTGAGTTTTGTTCTTTATCTAAAACAGCAGGTTTTACAGGTACAAGATGCGGTTATACAATTGTTCCCAAAAATCTTGACAGATTGAACAAATTCTGGCTCAGACGTCAAACTACAAAGTTCAACGGTGTTCCTTATATCATTCAAAGAGGAGCTGAGGCTGTTTTCTCACAAGTAGGTCAAAAAGAAATTAAAGAAAATATAAACTATTACAAAGAGAATGCAAAAGTAATTTCAGATACTTTGAAAAAATGCGGAATCTGGCATGTTGGTGGAAAACACTCGCCTTATATCTGGTTGAAATGTCCGAATAATATGTCTTCATGGGAGTTTTTTGACTTTCTGCTAGAAAAGATACAGGTAGTAGGAACACCCGGTTCAGGTTTTGGAAAAAATGGTGAAGGCTATTTCAGACTCACTTCATTTGGCTCAAAAGAAAATACTCTTGAAGCAATGAAGAGATTCGAGGAGCTGTTTCCCGGATAATTCAAATTTAACGTGAGGCAGTTGTTATGATCGGCAATTATGTTGCCTACCTTGAATTTTTAGAGGAAAAACTTACAAAATTTTTTAATTCACAAAAACCCTTTATTTTTTGCAAAAAGGGCTGTGCAAAGTGTTGCAAACATGCTGAGTTTCCATATTCTGCGATTGAGGCAAGATATCTGATTGAAGGTTTTGTGACATTACCGGAGGATGTACAAAAACAAATTGAAAAAAATTTGCAAAAAATAATTTCATTAAAAAAGAAATTCAAAGGCAAGAAATTTCTTTATGACTGCCCGTTTCTTATAGATGATGTATGCTGTGTATATGAGTATAGAGGTATTCTTTGCAGGGCTTTCGGGCTGATGACTAATCAGGAAGACGGTAAAGTGAAAGCTCCTTTTTGTGCATATGAGGGACAAAATTATTCAAATGTGCTGAATCTAAAAAAGAATATCATTTCTCAAAGAAAATACAAAAGGCTTGGTGTTGATGAAGAACCGCTGGGATTTAATATCAGTTACAAATATCTTACTGACAAAGAGTTTGAAGAAACTTTTCATCTGTCTTTTGGGGAGAAAAAACCATTGATTGAATGGTTTATGTAATATTTATGAATTACTTTTGAAATGTCTTTTTTAGTTCATCCAGAAATAACTTTGCGGGTTTTGAAAATACTTGATTCTTTTTCCAGGCAATAGAAATGCCAACTTCTAATTTTGGATTTAGCGGTCTAAAAGTTAAAGGGCTGTTTATTGTATCTGCAATCAATCTATCCAATCCCAAAGCATAGCCGATTTTATCTTCTGTCATAATTGCGGCATTGTATAAGAGATTATATGTGCCAACAATATTCAACTTTTCATAGTCATCACCAAACCAATTTAATATGGGGTTGTCTTCAATGTTTTTTTTAATTACCTGTCTTGAAATAAGCAGGGGTAAACTTATCAAATCCTCAATTTTTATATTTTTCTTTTTTACCATCGGATCATCATTTCTAAGCAGAATTCCCCAGGTATCTTTTTCTCCCAAATCAATGTAGTTGTATTTCTCAAGGTTAAAAGGCTGAATCAATACGCAAAAATCCAATAAACCTTTATCTAACCTTTCAACCAAATCTTCACTATCTCCTGATACAATGTGAAATTTGATTTTGGGATAATCTTGTTTCAATGTTTTCATAACATCAGTTATATGCTTAATCGACTTAGTTTCGCCTGAACCGATGAATATATCACCCGCAACCTCGTCTTTTATAGAAGAAAATTCGTTTTCTGTTTTTTCTACCAGCTCGATTATTTCCTCTGCACGTTTTTTTAATATTATTCCTTCAGGAGTCAGTGAAACACTGTGATTACCCCTTACAAAAAGTTTTTGCCCTAATTCTTTTTCTAAATCTTGCAGCTGGCGGGACAATGTCGGCTGGGTCAAGTGCATAGAATTAGCAGCCTTGGTGATATTTCCCACTTCTGCCACTGTTAGAAAATATTTAAGCACTCTAATCTCCATAGATTTATTTTATTGGACTAAGAAATACCTGTCAAGCATTACTATTTATACGCTATAAGTATTTGCTATTTCTAAGATAATAGTAAATAATGATTCTATGGATAATAAAGATTTTTTAAAATATATGGAAACACAATGCAGGGTTGAACAAGGAACAGATGTGTTCGAAAAGTTCCATACACAAAGTCAGGAAGCCTTGAAAATTACAATGGAACTAAACAATAAATATCACACGCCCGAAGAAATTACAGAATTATTTTCTAAACTGACAGACAAGCAGGTAGATAAAAGTTTTAGAATGTTCCCGCCGTTTTATACAGATTGTGGGATAAATATAACCGTTGGCAAAAATGTTTTTATCAATGCCTGTTGCAAGTTTCAAGACCAGGGCGGAATTAAAATAGGTGATAACGTTTTAATCGGTCATTCTGTCATAATTGCGACCTTAAACCACGATTTTAATCCTGAAACAAGAGCCAATATGACTCCGAAACGTGTAAAAATCGGTAATAACGTTTGGATAGGTTCGGGGGCAATTATTTTGCCAGGTGTAGTAATAAATGACGGTGCGATAATTGCCGCAGGTTCCGTTGTTACAAAAGAGGTTCCCCGGTATTCGATTGTTGCAGGCAATCCGGCAAAAGTTATTAAAACAATAAACAAAGGAGAATAACAGATGCTGTATGACACACATTACAAAGAAGGTAAAAAAGTTACTTTCAAAAAGTTTGATTTAAATATTGCGGGACTGCTATTCTTGCCGCCAAATTTTGATGAAAACAAAAAATATCCTGCCGTTGTTTTAACTCACCCCGGCGGCGGTGTAAAAGAACAATGTTCATCACTCTATGGGTGGCATTTAGCGCAAAACGGTTATGTCGCTTTGGCATTTGATGCAAGTCATCAAGGCGAAAGTGAGGGATTGCCCAGATGTCTTGAAGATCCGACAAGCAGGGTTGAAGATATCCATTCAGCCGTTGATTATTTAACAACATTATTTTTTGTTGATGATGAAAAAATCGGCGCAATGGGTGTTTGCGCAGGCGGCGGATATACGATGAATGCAATTCAAACAGATTTAAGAATCAAAGCCGCCGCAGGAATAAGTACCTGGGATGTAGGCGATAGTGCCAAGAACGGATTTCCCGGAGTAAATGAAGAAAACTTTTTGCAAAATCTTTTAAAACAGGTGGCAGAAGCAAGAACGGCAGAAGCTCGCGGGGAAGAACCAAAACTTTGGAAGTATGTACCTGAAACAGAAGAAGAAATCAAAAACGCACCATCAACAATTGCAAAAGAAGCAAGCGAATATTACAGAACAGACCGTTGCTACTATCCGACAACAACAAACAGATACCTTGTTTCAAGCAATGACAAACTTGCCGCATGGGATGCTTTCAGCCATATAGAAACGGTTTCACCAAGACCGATTTTGCTTGTTGTAGGCAGCAAGGCTGATACCTTGTATTACAGCGAGGATTGTTATAAAAAAGCTCTTGAACCCAAAGAAATCTTTACAATTCAAGATGCGACACATGTTGATTTGTATGACAAACCGCAATTTGTAGACCAGGTTGTCGCAAAACTCGTTTCTTACTTTAATCAATATTTAAGATAAGGAGTATTCAATGCAGACAATAAAATTAAATAACGGAATAGAAATGCCCATTTTGGGCTTTGGAGTATTCCAGGTTGAGAATGAAAAATGTCAGAGAGTTGTAGAAGATGCTCTGTCTGTCGGTTATAGATTAATTGATACAGCAAGCAGTTATCAAAACGAGAAAGCTGTCGGATGTGCTATAAAAAATTCGGGCATAAAAAGAGAAGATTTATTTGTTACAACAAAAGCTTTTATTCAAGAAATGGGCTATGAAAAAACCAAAACAGCATTTGAAAATTCTCTTAAAAATCTGGGATTGGACTACCTTGATTTGTATTTAATTCATATGCCGTTTGGAGATTATTACGGCTCATATCGAGCTATGATAGAACTTTATAATGAAGGAAAAATAAAAAGTATAGGCGTAAGCAATTTTATGTCGGATAGAATTATGGATTTATGCTACAACTTTAATGTTATTCCTGCTGTAAACCAAGTTGAACTGCACCCGTACTATCAAAGGGAAGCCGAAATCAAAATTCTGCGTGAATATGGTATTCAACCGCAAGCCTGGGCGCCTTTTGCAGAGGGTATGAACGGAATGTTTAACAATCCTTTGTTAAGTGAAATTGCCAAAAATCACAACAAATCAACAGCACAGGTCATTTTAAAATGGAATATTCAAAGAAATATTGCGGTTATTCCAAAATCAATTCATAAGAACAGAATGGAAGAAAATATAAATGTTTTTGATTTTGAATTAACTCAAGAAGAAATGATACAGATTACGGCTCTTGACTTAGCAAAACCCCAAATGCTTGATACAAGAGTGCCAAGTGAAGTTTCAAGATTATATAACTATCTTGAAAACCCTGTACTTACAAGTTTGGAGAATTAGAATATGATAAAAAACATTTTAGCAATACTATTTGCAGGATTAATTTTAATGGGAGTAAACAACATGGCAATAGCTAAAAATAAAGACTGGGATAAAGTCTTCCCGAAAAGTGAAAAAGTAAATATTGAAAAAGTACATTTTAAAAACAGGTTCGGAATTACTCTCACGGGCGATTTGTATATCCCGAAGACGATAAAAAAAGGCGAAAAACTTCCTGCCGTTGCAGTTTCAGGCCCGTTCGGAGCTGTTAAAGAGCAGGCCTCGGGTTTATATGCACAAACTTTAGCGGAAAGAGGCTTTATAACCTTAGCCTTTGACCCTTCTTTTACCGGCGAAAGTTCGGGAGAAGCGAGGAATGTAGCTTCGCCTGATATTAATACCGAGGATTTTAGCGCTGCGGTTGATTTTTTGAGTAACCACCCAAACGTTAATCCTGATAAAATTGGTATTTTAGGTATCTGCGGCTTTGGCGGCTTTGCAATAAACGCAGCTGCGATTGATACAAGAATTAAAGCGGCTGTCGCTTCTACAATGTATGATATGACAAGGGTAAATGCTTTTGGCTACAATGATTCATTGGATGAGAAAGCACGCTATGAATTAAAACAAACACTGAATAAACAAAGAACGGAAGATTTTAAAAGCGGAACTTATGCAAAAGCAGACGGTTTACCTCAAAAATTAACAGGAAATGAACCACAATTCGTGCAAGACTACTGGAATTATTACAAAACAAAAAGAGGTTTCCACCCCCGTTCAATAAACTCAAACGGCAACTGGAACACAACATCATCGCTTTCCTTAATTAATCAGCCAATCCTTGCTTATGCCGGAGAAATTAAAAGCGCTGTTTTGATTGTACATGGCGAAAACGCCCACAGTAGATATTTTTCGGAAGATGCATTCAAAAAATTAAAAGGCGAAAACAAAGAGCTTTTAATCATTGAAGGAGCAAATCATACGGATTTATATGACAATTTAGAGAAAATTCCTTTTGATAAAATCGAGAGTTTTTATAATAAATATTTGTAGTAAATTTTTTAAACTAAATGTAAAATAACAATCCTTCAGCAAGAAAAAAAGCTCTCTTATGAGAGCTTTTAATTGGCTGGGGCGGAAGGATTCGAACCTCCGGAATGGCTGGACCAAAACCAGCTGCCTTACCACTTGGCGACGCCCCAATGTATCTGTATTATATATAGTATCGGGCACATGGTGACATGTCAAGAGAATTTATATCAACTTTTTGAATCAGAGCTTCAAAACCGGCTCTTTGGAGCTATTTATTGTTAAATATGTAAAAATTAGCTCTAATTAGTGATTTTTTTTATTAAAAAAATTGTTTATATAAAAGTAGAAATATTAAAGGAGATATAAAATTATGGATACTTCAATTAACGCTATAAATTCGGTATCGAATTCTTCAGCAAATACCCAAAAAACGCAGGATAAAAATAACGAAAAAATTAAAGAACTTGCTCAAAAATATGATTTTGACCATTTTGATATAGACAATGATGGAAAAATTTCAGGAACTGAACTAACAGAGTTAAAAAGGGTTTTCAACTCTGTTTCCTTTGATACTGATGACGAAGAGGCAATTGATGAATCAGCCTTTAACTCAGCTTTGTCTGAATATAAAGAATAGGTTAAAAATCGAAATATTATGCAAAAAATAAAAGGCTTCGAATCTAATTCGGGGCTTTTTTATTTGAATAAACCGAGTTGATGCCCGAGAAATTGTTTTTTGTAAATTTCATAATCAAAACAACCTATGTCATTTACAGCAACCGGATTGTTTGCAAGGTTATGAATTCTTCCCTGACCGATTGTACATTTTTTTATATATTTGCAGAAACTACAAATTTTCCATTTTTCGTCTGCTTTTTTCATTCTTGCCATAAAAAAATTTTACAACATAATAAAAAAAATGTTAAAATATCTCGAAAGTGTTATTAAGGAGATTTTATATGGGACTAAATATTGAATATTCAATAAAATATATGTTTCAAGATTCTCAATGGAAGAAGAAGTTTCTTGTTGGTGCATTGTTTATGCTTGGTATGACTGTTATGAATCTGGTAGGTCAGGTTTCTAATTTTGTAAGTGATTTGTCTGCAAAAGAGATAAAAACTTACATAAAACCATATATGCATTTGCTTCCGGAAATAATAATTGGCTCAGTAATTATTTTTTTGCTGGCAATGATTTTGAGTGTTTTTACTTCAGGTTATTTTGCCAAAAACATAAACCTGAGAATTTTTAAACCGGAGTCAAATCTTCTGGACTGGAATAATTTTTCAGATATGTTTTTTGTTGGATTAAAAGTGACTATGGCTACGATTATATATTTTGTTGCGTATGCAATTATGCTTATTTTTCCTTTTGCCTTATTTATTGCTTTTTCTGCGTTTGCAGGTGCAGGAGGAAAACTTTATATGATTTTGGCCTTTATAATAACTATTGTTTATCTTCTGGCAATCTCTGTGATACTATGTTTTTATTTTGGTGCAGCAACACTGGCTTTTTCTACTGATTTGAGGTTTGCTTCATATTTTAATTTCAGCCTGATAAATAAATTTATTACTAAGAACTTTTTTGAATTTTTCGTTTATATGTTGATTATTTTAGCAGTTTCTTTTCTTGTTAATATAATAAATTCTGTATTGATGATAACTCTCGTAGGCATAATTGTTATGCCCGTGCTGTACTATTACCAGTTTCTTGTACAAAATGACCTTGCGGCACAGTTTATCAGAAATACGCTTGAGGTTTCTGCTGAAAAACAATGATAATGTAAAGGAATAAAAAAGAGGCGCAACTGCTTTTTGCAGTTGTGCCTCTTTTAATTTGTTTTATCTTCTTATACAGAAGCCAGAGCCTGTTCTCTTTCGAGTTTGAGAGTTTGTGTTGTGATGTCACAAACAGAGCTTGGACCCCAGTATTGGATTGAACCGGGGAAGATATATTCATCATTCAACGCCCAATTTTCTCTGTTAGCTTCGAGTTTTTTGAATACAGGCCCGTCAAGTCTGACAAGGGCTTTTTGAATAACCGGTTTCATGTGACCGTGACGTCTTTCCATGTTCATCATCATTGTCAGAGGAACTCCACCGGCTACCCATTGGGTTGAAGGTGCTGTGAGGTTTCTTACTGATGAAAGATATCCTGTCAAACCGGATTGGATAAGAGCATAAGCATTGAAGCCCAGTGCATAACAGTAGTTTGCATCAAAGTTAGAAGGGAATGCACATCTTCCTTCGTATCCGAAGAAGTGGCACTGGTCAGAGAATTTACCTAAAAATTCGCCTTGTGCTTTCATTTCATCTAATTTGACTTTAATCATTTCGATTAAAAGTTTTTCCGTTTCAATTTTAGAAACCTGAACGTTACCGTGAGGATCTCTGTCCATAAGCAGTTGAGCTTTGATAAGAACAGGAAGTGATTCAAATACAGCTGCATTTTCTTTTTCCAATCTGCTTTCAATGAAATCGAACTTGTCAGCAGGTGAGTTGAGACTGTTATATGAAGCATCTTGTTCCAGTGTTGACATTACATCATTAAGGTTTGCAATCATTGTTTTCATCTCCGGAATGAACTCGATTAAACCTTCCGGAATCAAAGCAACACCGAAGTTTTTGCCTGCTTTTGAACGTTTAACAATGATGTCTGTCATATAATCAACGATTTGTTTCAATGACATTCTTTTTTCTTCAACTTCTTCAGAAATCAAAGTTATGTTTGGCTGTGTTTGTAAAGCAACTTCAAGAGCTACGTGAGTAGCGCTTCTTCCCATAACTTTAACAAAGTGCCAGTATTTTTTAGCTGAATTGACGTCTCTTTGGATGTTTCCGACGAGTTCGGCATATGTTTTTGTAGCTGTATCAAAACCGAAAGAGATTTCGATTTGTTCGTTTTTCAAGTCACCATCGATAGTTTTCGGACATCCGATAACCTGGATACCTGCATTTTTTGCGACAAACCACTCAGCGAGCATAGCTGCGTTTGTGTTTGAATCATCACCACCAATGATTACAATACCTGAAATATTAAGCTTTTTGCAGTTTGCAAGAGCTTTTTCAAACTGTTCTTCTGTTTCAAGTTTTGTTCTGCCTGAACCGATGATGTCGAAACCGCCGGTGTTTCTGTATGAATCAATCAATTCATCTGAGAATTCAATGTATTCTCCGTCAATGATACCTGAAGGACCGCCTAAGAAACCATAAAGCTTGCTTTGCGGGTTTGCCTGTTTCAAAGCATCATATAAACCTGCAACAACGTTGTGTCCTCCCGGTGCTTGTCCACCTGAAAGGATTACACCTACATTTTTTGCATCAAAGCTTTTTTCTTCACCTGATTTGAATGTAATTGTGCATTTTCCGTATGTGTTTTCGAAAAGTTTTTTGATTTGTTCCTGATCTTTAACACATTCTGTTTTGTCACCTTCAATTACTTCAACTTTTTTAATGCCTGCTGCCAGTGTAGAGGGCAGAACCGGTTTGAAGTTAAGTCTTTCTTGTTGTAATGGTGAAAGTTCTGTCATAATTTTAAAACCTCATGTTTAGTACCAAACTACAAGTAAAATTTTAGCATGAACACATACAAAGTTTTATTACAATAATCATAAAATTAAGGCAATTTTCTCCATTGAGAAGTTTATATTTCTTTGTAGGTGTGAATATGAAAATTAATACAAGTGCTTCAAATCTGAATTTTACTCAAAAAGAAATAAAATCTGCTGAAAGAGTAATATCTTCTGTTTCGAAAGAAAAAACTGATTATTTTGATTTCAATGAATCCTACAAAAGTGCAAGCCGTTGTCTTTTTTCGTTGAGACGGGCTGAGATTTCATTCGGACAAGGACTGGAAAAACGACCTCCTGTTTCAGAAACAGAACTCAGGGCTCTTGTAGACTCAGGCATAAAGTCTTATGAAATTTGTGAAAAACTTAATATATCACCTAATCAATATAAATATCTTATCAAAAAATACGGAATTATTACTGCGAGAAAAGCGGCTAAAAGTAATGTTGCATCTGTTTCAAAGGAAAATTTCTTAAGCCTTGTGCAAAGCGGAATGAGCGTAAAGGAAATCTGTAAAAGTTTAAATATATCCTTGAGAACGTATAGCAATCTGCTTAAACGCTTTGATATTGAAACTGAATATCAAAAAACATTAAAACATAATGCTCAGATAACAAAAGAAGAGCTTGTCGCTCTTGTTGGTTCGGGCAAATCTGTTTCTGAAATCTGTGAAATACTCGGGATTACAAGTGCTACTTATGTAAATTATCTTGAAAGATTTCAGATTCAAACCAATCAAAAAGAATTAAGAAACAGAGTTGCCTCTGTTTCAAAGGAACAGCTCGTGGATTTGATTGAACAGGGTAAGACAAAAATTGAAATTTGTGAGCAGCTGGGAATTTCCTCTTCTTCATTTAACAGGCTGGTTAATAAATATGAGATAACAACTTCTCAAAAAGCAAGTATGCAAAAAAATGCTTCTGTTACTAAAGAACAACTTGAAACTTTAATTAAAGAAGGAAAAAGCAATAGAGAAATTTACGATATATTAGGAATTTCTAAAAGTGCATACAGTAAGCTTTTGAATAAATATGGAATCAAGACAGAGACTATGTTGAGGACTGAAAAAGTCGCTTCAATAAAAAAAGAAACAGTTATTGCACTTATGAATCAGGGTAAGTCTGCATATGAGATAATAAAAGAACTGGGAATTTCTGCAAAAGCATACTATAAACTATTAAGAAAATTTGATATAGATGTGAAAAAATATTCGGTGAAAAGCAACGATGAAAATCTCCAAAAACAGGTAAAAGTACTTCATGGTAAAGGAAAATCACCGAATGAAATAGCTGATGAGCTAAAAATAGATGTTTCGATGTGTTATTACATATTGAATAAACTTCAGCTTGCTTCTTCAAGGTCGCAGCTTCTTCAAAAATCTTCTCAAATATCACGCGAGCAGCTTCTTGATGTTATATCGGAAGGAAAAAGCATGCAGGAGAATATCAAAAAACTTGGAATTACAGAATCTTCATATTACACACTTTTAAAGAAATATAACATATTAACAGAAACTCAAAAAGTCAGAAACAGACTTGCAAAAATTTCAGTAGAGCAGATTTCTTCTCTGCTTAGTGATAAAAAATCTTGCAAAGAGGTTTGTGATGAGTTGAATCTCAGCTATGGCGGATTTTACGATTTGATGAACAAATTGGGGGTAGTTTCAAAACGTAGGTTGGAAAGAGAAAATATTGCTTCTGTTACAAAAGAGCGTTTGCTTGAATGTATAGAAAAACAAAAGACAATCAAAAATATTTGTAAAGAATTGAATATTAGTACTAATTCTTATTTCAATCTGATGATGAGATATTCAATTCCATACGGCAGGGAAAAGAAAGATCTTTTTAGTGAAACTTCTCTTAAAAAGAAATACGATGAATATTCTGTCAGCGAGTTGAAAGAAAGAACTCTTGAACTGTTTGTTATGAATGATTTCATAAATGAAAATGAACAAATGCTTGCAATTGTTGACTATATTGATTCAAAAGAGACATTTGATAGTGAATCAAAACAGATATTGACAGATTTTGTAAAGCTTCTTGATTCTGTTCATAACGGAAACACAGATAAAAAAGATATATTTAATGCTCCGTCAGTTGTTGGGCTTAGCTGTTTGTATAAAGCAAAAGTAGAGGAAGAAATTGAAAAACAGAGAAATTTTGAAGCTCTGGTTATGAAATTTTACGGAGTAATGGAGAAGCTTTCAAAAAACAATATGTCAGATGTTGTTGAAACTTGTTACAAGTATTTTCCTCATTCTCAGGATGATGAAAAACTTGAGGATGCGCAAAGTATAATGAACATAATAAAAGACTGCCTCTCAAATTCTGAAAATTCAGTACAGGATCTATATAAATTAAAATGCCTCATAACATATTTTGACAGTTTAAAAAATTCTTCTGAATCTGCTGATATGAAAGATGCCCGTGAATTTTCAATGAAAACTTACGGAAAAATTGTTCCTGAAAAAATTGGTCAATACCTCACAGTCAAAAACGTTTATAAAAAGTATCTGAAAGATGGCGATTCAGATGTCTACCCGAAGGAATATCTGGAGATAATTCAATCAAAAACAACACAAAGTGAGAATATTTTGAAATATATGATGAAGTTTGACAGATGGCTGAATTCAGATATTTCTTCACAAAACCATATTTCGGATTTTGTTAATATTTTCACCCCTGATAGACGGATAGACAACGCAATTATCAAGAATTTTATAGAGAACACTTATCTGAACGAAGATACGATTATGAATACAACATGTGAAAATGGACGCAGTGTTGAGTCCAAGCTTTCAAAGGATGTTAAACGTGAGATTTATCAAAAATATAAATATCCAAATTGTCTTGAATTCTTTATAGAGATTGAAAATGCAATGAAAACTTTTGCTCCGCCGAAAGGTACCAGCGGAATCAAGCAGTATATAAGAGGAAAAGGAAAAGTAATGGAAATCAAACTCATCGGATATCCGGATAGAATTTATTCGAGTGCCAATGACTATTGTTTTGATGTGTATTCAGAAAAAGGAAATCACAAGTAACAGCATAGGTATTTTTTGTGTTAAAATCAGATTATGGAAAACACAGCTGAAAAAAATGATTTGAAAATAAGAGAAATACAGGAACAGCGTGAGCTGGAACTTCTCAGCCCTTATGCTGCAAAAAGCGTTGAGACAAAAGGTCGTGCAAAAGACGAAGAACCCTGCCCTTTGAGAACTGAATATCAAAGAGACAGAGACAGAATCATACACTCAAAAGCTTTTCGAAGACTTAAGCACAAAACACAGGTTTTTTTCTCTCCCACTGATGACCATTTCAGAACCCGTATGACCCATACCCTTGAGGTTTCTCAAATTGCAAGAACTATTGCCCGCTCTTTGAACTTGAATGAAGATCTGGCAGAGGCGATTTCTCTCGGGCACGATTTGGGACACACTCCTTTCGGTCACAGCGGTGAAGATGTCCTAAATGAAATTATGGACTATGGCTTTAAACATGCACAACACAGTGTGCGTGTTGCTACGATTATTGAAGATTTGAATCTTACAAAAGAAACTCTTGACGGAATTTTGAACCATTCCGGCTCTTTGAGAAAAGAGAGTCCTGCTTATACGCTTGAAGGAAAGATTGTAAAACTCTCAGATAAGATTGCTTACATCAACCATGATATTGATGATGCAATCAGAGCGAGAATTATCAAGGAATCTGACCTGCCTCAGGATTGCATAAGCTATTTTTCTCTGGATAGAAGTGAACGTATAACCAAAATGGTTATGGATATTGTCAAAAACAGCTTAGGCAAAGATAAGATTTGCATGTCCGAGGATGCTTTTTATCACATAGACAAACTTCGTACATGGATGTTTAGAAATGTTTATACAAATGAGATTGCCAAAAAAGAAGAAAGCAAAGTTAAAGGTATAATTTACGGGTTGTTCAATCATTATGAAGCTATCCTCAAACAGCGTTTTCCGAATCAGAATGAAGAAGAAATAAAAAGAACTGTTTGTGACTATATTGCGGGAATGACAGACAGATATGCAATCCAAAAATATAAAGAAATTTATATTCCTCAATCCTTCCAAAACGGTTCAAACGATGAGTTCTTGTTCACTCTTGCAAAAATTAACAATCTCAGTGTTCAGCTTACGGTTTTGTAATAAAAATCTTACCTGTTTGTGTATCTAGAAACGACGGAACTCCTATGGGAACGGTTTGTTTGTCTTTTTCATGACCGAATTTTATGCCTGAAATTACGGGTATTTTTAATTCATTTGAAAGTCCGTTTAAGAAATTTGTGAAATAGATTTCGTTGTCGAGTCCTGAAAAGTCACCGAGAACTATACCTGTGAGGTTTTGTTTAAACTTTTGTATATTTAGAAGCTGGGTAAACATTTTGTCTATTTTGTATACAGGCTCATTTATGTCTTCTGTTATGAAGATAAATTTTTCATCTGGAATAAACTCCAATCCGCAAAGTGATTGGATTGTCGAGAGATTTCCTCCCCACAGAACACCTGATGATATGCCGCTGTGGTAGACTTTAGGCGTATCAATTGTTATCTCCTCTTTGTCATTTTCAAGAACATCAAAGAACGAATTTTTTGTATATTCGCTGATTCCACAACCAAAATCAGAGTACGCCATTGCTCCTGAGTATGTAACAAGTCCTGTTTTTTTGTATATCATCAAAGATAATGCTGTTATGTCAGAATATCCG
Organism: Clostridium sp.; assembly: GCA_018362895.1. Classification (GTDB taxonomy): domain Bacteria; phylum Cyanobacteriota; class Vampirovibrionia; order Gastranaerophilales; family Gastranaerophilaceae; genus Limenecus. Next base: position 119,201 of record JAHALR010000002.1, read on the forward strand.
ACAAATATTTTCGGGTTGGATTGTACTGCGCTGTAATCAAGCTTATCCAGAATTCTTATTGCTCCATATCCGCCTCTTGCTGCTACAATCGCTTTGATTTCAGCATCTTTGAAAAATTCATTAAACGCAGCCGCTCTTTCTTCGTCTGTGCCTGACAGGTAGTCTTTACGTTTTTTTGCCGTTTCTGAGATTTTCACTTTGAAACCTGCTTTTTCAAACTCTTCTTTTGCTTTTTCAAGCTTTGAAAAGTCCTTTATATCGCCGCTTGTGGCGATGAATCCGACTGTGTCTCCCTTTTTTAGTGTTTCAGGTTTGATTATCATTTTCTTTTTATTCTCATTTCCCGTATAATTATAGTATAGGATTTGAGTTGGAGCAAAATTTTGACAGAAAGATACTTACCTTTATACAGAAAATACCGTCCGCAAACCTTCAAAGACTTAATCGGACAAGAGAATATAGTTAAGGCTTTGAGCAATGCCATTAACCTGAATAAGATTTCTCATGCATATCTGTTGTGCGGCCCGAGAGGTACGGGGAAAACCACCACAGCAAGGATTATTGCTAAATCATTAAACTGTGCAAAAGGCCCGACTCTTGAACCCTGCGGAGAATGTCCGAGTTGTCTTGATATTTCAAACTCTACACCGATTGATGTTATTGAAATTGATGCTGCGTCAAACAGAAAAGTCGAAGATGCAAGAAACATTCTTGAAAAAATTCAGTTCGTGCCTGTAAATGGCAGATTCAAAATCTATATCATAGACGAAGTTCACATGCTTACGACTGAAGCATTTAATACACTTTTAAAAACGCTTGAAGAACCGCCCGAAAACGTGATTTTTATTCTTGCAACAACCGAACCTCACAAGGTTTTGGATACTATTATTTCAAGATGCCAGCGTTTTGATTTTCGAAGAATAACAACTGAGGATATTGTCTCAAGGCTTAAATATATCTCTCAGCAGGAAAAAATTAATATCTCCGAGGATGCACTTTATACAATAGCAAGAAGCTCTCAAGGCGGAATGAGAGACTCTCTGGCTCTTCTTGACCAGATAAGCGTTCTTGATGCAGGGAAAGAAATCTCTTCACAAGATGTTAATGAAATGCTTGGAAGGCTTTCTTTTGAAGTGCTCTTTGAATTGAGCAGTGCTGTTTTAAATTCCGAAACACAAAATGTGCTTGTTTTACTTGATAAAATCTACAACAAAGGAAACGAGCCTTTTCAGATTGTCTCGAATCTTATTCAATATTTCAGAAATATGCTTATTGTAAAAAACTGTTCTGACAGAAAAATTGCAATTGAACTGACTCAGCTTGCCGAGGCAAATATCCTAGAACTGCGCAAACAATCTGAAACAGTTGAAGCAGAACAGATTCTGTATATTATTGAAAGATTGTCTTTCTATTCAAAAGAAATAAAAGAAACAACAAACAGATATCTCTGGCTTGAGTTGTGTATGATTGAACTTGCTTCGAATGTAAAATATTCCTCTTATGCTCAACTGATAGACAGAATTGAAAAACTGGAAGGTGCTGTATCGTCAGGAACGCCGATTGCGATGTCTGGGCTGCCGAAACCTGCCGCTGTGATAAAACCTCAGGTCTCTACTTCTTCACCGGTATCTGAGCCTGTTTCAGAAGTAAAAGATAAGCCTGCTGACCCTGCACAGACAGTTGCAGCAACGCCGGCTAAGCCTGTTGCAGAGGAAAAAGTTGTGCCTTATATTGAACAGTCTGCTTCCTTGCCTGTTGAAGAGCCAAAAACTGCTCAAGGCACGGTTCCTTCCTCAGGAAGCGGGGATTTGATGACTGATTGGCAGGGCATTTTGCAAAATATAGAAAGTGTTCCCTCCCGGATGTTTTTCTATAACCTTTCCCGTCCTGTTTCTTTGTCCGCTGAAGAAATTGTGATAACTTTTGCCAAAGATATATTTGTAAAACAGGCTAAGGAAGACACAAAAAACAAACCTTTGAAAAATGCGGCACTAAAATATTACGGTGTTTCAGATATAAATATTCAGGTTAAACTTGCTGACCCTTCACAGGTGGCCGAGGTGCCTAAACCTTCTTTGGAAAAGCTTGAAAGAAAGCCGGTAGCACCTGCGGTTACTCAAGTTTCGTCTCAAAACATCGAAAAGATTGAAGAGGAGGAAAATGCAGAGTTGTTGAAAGAGACTCTGGCTTCTTCTGATTCAGAAAAAAAAGATAAGACTAATATAGAGGAATCTCTTTCTGATCAGTCTAAAATGGTGCTTGAGCTGTTTAACGGAAAATATATAGAATAACAGAAAAGTCCAACACTTATTAATAAATGTTGGACTTTTTGTTAATTAAAATAAAACTTTTCAAAAATTATTCAGAAACTGTTTCTGTCTCGTCTTCTGTTTCTTCAACAATCGCACTTGTTCTGATTGAATCCAGTTTTGATTTTCCAAGGTTTTTGTCTTTGAATTTTTTAACCTGTCTTGCGAGTTTGTCAGCAACCAGGTCAATACTTGCATACATTGTTTCAGCTGTTTCTGTAACGTGAACAGCACCTGTTGTCAATTTGCAAGTAACTTCTGCTGTATGATTTTCAGCTACGCTGGGGTTTTTGATAACTGTCAAAACTACGTCGATACCTTCAATCTGGTCATAGTGGTTAGCTACTTTACCGATTTTTTCCTTGGCGTATGCTTTAATTGCATCTGTGATTTCAATGTTTCTACCGTTTACATAAATGCGCATGTATAGCCTCCAATAATAATGATACTTACTAAGTATAACTCAACTCTTGTCGAGTTGCAATCGTTAGGTGAGTTTTGTATAATCTTTGTATTCAGACTTACGGGGTTTACATTATGAAAAAACTAATTATAAAATTTTTCCTTTTATCTTCATTTATTTTTTCATCTGCACCTTCTTATGCTTATATGAATCAAGGTGTGTGGATTAATGATATGAAAAGCCTTTTTGCCAGAAATCAGGCTGTTATTCTGGCTATTAATATTCGCACTTTTAATGCAAATGACAAAGACAAAAATGATATTGTTGAAATAGAAAAGGGCGAGACTCCCGGCTATTTTACAAATGCGCTAAAAAGGCTGCCGGAACTTCAAAAAATGAACATAAACACAGTTCATCTTCTTCCGATTACGCCTGTTGGCAAGGTGAAAGCAACGGGTACGGCAGGTTCTTTATATGCTATATCAAGCTTTACTAAACTGAATCCTCAGCTTGATGATCCGTCTAATGATTTGACTGTATCTCAAGAAGCAAAAAAGTTTATTGATGAATGCCACAAAAGAAATATCAGAGTTATTGTTGATTTGCCGAGCTGCGGATCTTATGATTTGTATCTTTCAAACCCGAATCTCTTTGCAAAAGGAAAAGACGGACAGCCCATTGTTCCGGCTGATTGGACAGATGTTAGATTGTTCAAAGTGCAGAATGAAGACGGTTCATTAAATGATGAGCTTTATTTGGAATATAAAAAATATGTTGATATGATGCAAAAACTGGGCGTTGACGGAATCAGAGCAGATGTTGCAACCTCTAAGCCCTTTGAATTCTGGCAGAAACTTATATCTTACGCAAAATCAAAAGACAAAGAATTTTTGTTTCTTGCGGAAGCTTCTGAAAGCTGGACAGACCCGATAGCTCAAGAAGCACCGTTTACACCTTATTACAGACTGCTTGAGGCAGGTTTTGACGGCTGGTACGGCAGCTTTATGAATTTTAAAGATTGGAAGACTTCTGACAAATTCGAAAAAGAAATGGGGCTTGTAAACTCAATTAAGAAGGAATTTGCTGCAAAAAACCAGCCCAAAAATGTAATCGGAAGTTTTGCTACACATGATGAACTCTCACCGATTATCACGGGCGGTATGCCTTTTAGCGAAATGATTATTTGGCTTCAGGCAACACTTCCTTTGAACTCATACTTTGTAGACGGATTTCAGACAGGTGATTCTTATCAATATCAGTATGCCAATCAGAAGGCTGACAAAACATACACTGATGATGATTACTACTATGTGCACAAAGGCAAATTTGATATCTTTAACTACTCAAGAAAACCCGGTCAAAAAAATGAAGAGCTGAGTGAAGATTTTGCTCTTGCTAACAAATTCAAACTCATGTCTTCAGAAATCTTGAGCAAAGGCGAAATTAAATTTTTGAAGACAAATTGTGAGAATGTGTTTGCTTATATGATTCACTACAACGCTTCTTCAATTTTGGTCATTTTGAACAAAGACCTTGTATATCAAAACAAAGCTGATGTATCATTAAAAGGCTTTGCTCCTGATAAGTATATGGTTGTGCCATTTAAAATAAACTCTAACCCTGTGTTCAAAAACGGAAAAGTTTCAGTTGATCTTGGACCCGGAGAGATTACTGTTATCTTGCTTAGCAAGAATGCTGCCGGTGTCAGCAAGAAGTAAGGTAATCAAAAATCTTTTTGTTATCGGCCCAGAGTTTTTCTCTGGGCTCTTCTTTTTTGTTTTCAGGCAGTTCAAGAGTGATTACGGGAATGTTTTTTTCTATTCCGCAATATGTGCCAAAGCTCCCGGGGGTTGGGTATCCGATGCTTTCTTCTATTTTGTAGCCGTTTATCTGCGAAATTTTTTGCGCAATCTCTTTTGCAGGTCCGTCATAATTCACAACTTTGTATGGTTCATGAAGTGTCAAAATAACATCAGGTTTGTAACGGTCAATGACATATATTAAAAACTGTGTCTCAACTTCGCTTGCCGGGGTTTCGCCTCCGAAATAATCATTTTTTTCAGAATATTCCCAATTTTTTGTCGGGAAATTTCTGTTCAGGTCCACTCCGTTTGAGTTTGTTCTTTTGTTTTCTGCTTTTCCGTCAGGGTTTAAGCAAGGGATAAAAAGCAGCCTGTTTTTTGTTTCGTTTCTTTCTGAAAGGTATCTGTTTATGAGATATTCCCCATCTTGTTCATCGCCATGAAATACGCCTATGATAAGTATTGTTTTTTTATATTCTTCGGGTTTTCTTTCAAGAAGCAGTATCTCTCTGCCTTTTTGTGTGTTTATTTTTAATAAAATATCAGCAAAAATCATTTGTTATCTTTCTTCTGCCTGTTTCCAATTTTTGGCTGTTTTTTCAAGCTCTTTTTTTGTGTCGGTTTTATCGAGCATAATCTGCTGTATTGTGCTGCTTAATGCGGTAAGAATTTCTTTTTGGTTGTGCTTAAATTTTACCTGTGTTTGAAGGTTGTTCAGTTGTTGTGCGCTCAGATATCTGGCTTTGGTAATTGTATCAGTGTCGTCATATTTTGTGAAATATGGATCTTTTAACGCTTCGTTGTTAACCGGAAGTATTGTTGTCAGCTTAGCCAATTCTACTTGATTTTTTTTGTTGGTTAAAAAAAGAGCGAATTTTAATGCTTCCTTTTTATTCTTTGCTCTGGCAGGAATAATCAGGTTCATAATTGATACGTCATACTTGCCGGTTTCACCGGTAAGCTGGTTGGAAACATCTGTTTTCTTATAAACATCAGGTGCATTTTCTTTTACTATATTTAAGAAATTTGCGCCTGACTGAATAAACGCAAGCTGACCGGACATATATTTTTCAAGTGCTTCTTGATGATTTTGGGTGATAGATTCTCTTGGAATCAAATCTTTTTGATATAAGTTTTTGTATTCGTTAAAGATTTTTATGCTTTTTTCTGAAACCAGCTTTTCGGGGGTGTTTATGTCGTATTTGTTCAAGATTTTTAGCAGTGTGTCGTTTTCCGTGACTGTCGGCATTGTCGCAAAGGCACCTGTTTGGGCTTTTATCTGTGCTGCCGAGGCATTCATTTCATCATAAGTTTTCGGCACTGATTTTATACCGGATTTTTTAAGAATCTCTTTGTTGTAGAAAGTTAATGAAGAGGTCGCATAAAAAGGAACTGCATAGCATTTTGAATTTCTTGTCAGAGTGTTCATTATTTCTTTGTTATAAACTGACAGTTTTTCACAGTCTATATATTCAAGTGCCTGCTTTTGAGCAAGAACACTGGAGAAATCAGGAGTAAGATTAACCAGGTCGGGTGGTGTGGAGCTCAAAATTGAGGCGAGTGTTCTTTTTTCACCTTCTGAGTATGGAACATCAATCCATTTTATTTTTATGTTCGGGTTTTCTTTTTCAAACTCCGCTATCAACGGGTTCATGTATGAACTAAAGGTACCCATTTGTAAGGACCAGAAAACAACTTCTTTTGTTTTTGCGGCTGCCGGTTTTACTGTTGTTTTTTTTAGTTTTTCGGCTATGGTCAGGTAAATTCCGCTTACCAGAATTAAGCATACACAGACTATTGCAATAATTTTTTTCAATTCTTCCATTTCTTCATTATATAGAAGTTTGCAGCGAAATTCAATTATACTATGGAGAAAATGCTTCCCAGAATTCCTATAACTATTGCTGCAACAATTAGAATCATCGGATTTTTTCTGAAAATGAAACCTGCTGTGCAGAACAATATGAGAAGGACAAGTGATTTTGGTGATATAAAGTCAAAGAATTTGTGGGTTTGTTTGAATTTTGAAAAGTGGAAAACTGTCGCGTTCATAATTTTCAGTCCTGCATATGTAATCAATGCGACAGCAGCAGGTCTGAGTCCGTACATTACGTTGCAAATAAGCTCGTTCTCTGCATTCTTTTTGAGAAATTTTGATAATGCACAAACAATTATAAATGAAGGAACCATAAAGGATGTGGTTGTCAACAGAGAACCCCAAAAGCCGCCGACTTTTAAGCCTACGAATGTTGCCATGTTTATTCCGATAGGGCCCGGGGTAAGGTTTGAGACAGCTATCATCTGGGTTATTTCTGATACATCAAACCATTTGTATTTGTCCACGAGATAATACAAAAATGGAATGACTGTATATCCGCCGCCGATTGCCACAGCACCGATTTTCATATATTCAAAAGCAAGAAGAAGTATGCTATTCATTTTCTTGCTCCTCTGTTTCTTTTTTGCTCTGTTTTTTAGGAAATGCAAAGTGTCTGAACAAACCTAGCAAACCTGCTGAGATTACCACTATGAAAGGAGAAACATGAAAAACCGAAGCTGTTATTGCAGCAACAAAAATGAAGGTTGTGAATTTGTCATAAACCGAAAATTCCCAGAGTTCAAAAATTGTTAAAAGAATTAATATACAAACCGCTATGTCCAAAACCTCGAAGATATTCTGAATAACCGCATACTGAGTAACCGCGCTCAAAAAGGCAAATATAACAGCTATGGACAAAAAGGCAGGCAGACAGACTCCTAAGACTGCTGCAAAGGCCCCAATGGCACCTCTGGCTTTATATCCTGTGAACATAGATACGTTGCCTGCAACAAGCCCTGGGAAGCACTGGCTTAGTGCATAGTAGTTTGTTATTTCTTCCATTGTACAGATTTTTTCTTTTTCAACCATTTCCTCTCTTAAAAAAGGTAAAATAGCGTATCCTCCTCCAAAGAGAACCATTCCTATCTTAAAAAATATCCAGAATAATTTTAGTAAACTTATTTTTTGCATAGTTTAAAGGGCATTGCTTAAAATTTGTGCGACTTCTTTTGAAGATTCATGTTGTGAAAGTATAGCTTTGACCTTTGATAAATCTTCAATCATATTTTTTTTGTAAGTTTCATCACTAAGGATTTTCAAAAGAGTCTCTGATATAACTTTCGGATTTGAGTCTGCCTGAAGAAGTTCGGGCACAATGTCTTTGTCCATAATAATGTTAGGCAGACAAACTCTTTCTATACATCTTACGAGCCTGTAAACGAAATAAGCAATCCAGGGACCCTTGTAGCTTATTATCATCGGTGTTGTGTATAATGCGGCTTCAAGTGCAACAGTGCCTGAGGCAAGCATAAGTGCATCTGAAACGCTTAAAAGAGCATAGTTGTCATTTTTGATTACTTTGATGTCTGTTTTGCCGAGATATTTTTTGAAAACATCATCGTTTAGGCTGTCAGCCTGTGCAATTACAAATTGAACATCTCCTCTTTTGTTTGAGATAAGTTTTGATGCTTCAAGAAATGTTTTCATAAGATTTTGAAGCTCAAACACACGGCTGCCCGGAAAAATTGAAATAAGTTTTTTGCTTTTGTCCAGTCCGTATTTTTCGAAAACGGAATCTCTATCTGATTTTTCAGGCATTTGCGAAATCAACGGATGTCCGACAAACTGTGCATCTATTCCTTCTTTTTCATACATTTCTTTTTCAAAAGGAAATATCGTCATAACTTTAGCAATATTTTCTTTTACAGTGTTAATTCTCCATTTTCTTGAGGCCCAGATTTGGGGAGGGATGTAATAGAACACTTTAATGCCCGCTTTTTTGAGGAATTTTGATATATTAAGATTAAATCCGCCATAGTCAATCAAAAGCACAAGGTCGGGTTTGTAATCGTTTTTCAGATAGTCAACAACCCTTTTTCCCAGCGTCAAATGGTCAAAGAGAATTTTCGGTGTTAAACCCATTGCTGACATGTGAGCTTTTGAGTGGTCAACAAAAAGTTTTACACCCAGCGCTTTTAGGTTTTCTCCTCCGATAGCTTGAATTTCAATATCATCACGAAGTTCACGCAAATTTTTTACGACCGCTGAAGCGTGTTTGTCGCCTGACAGTTCTCCTGTGATTATAAAAAGCTTCTTTTTTTCAGCCATAATTTTAAATCGCCATTACAATAATGCCTTTTTTGTCGGCAAATTCAATAACTTTCTTCTGGTCAACTATGATTGTTTCATTAGCTTCGATAGCAAGGATTTTTGCACCGTGTCTGTCCATTGTTTTCAATGTATTCAAGCCGATGGCAGGAATATCAAAACGTTTGTCCTGAGTCGGTTTGCTGACTTTTACGACAGTGATTCCTTTTCCGCCGAGTTTACAGCCTCTTTCGATACATTTGTCAGTACCTTCAATGGCTTCAACCGCCATAATCATTTTGTTTTTAATAACAACAGACTGTCCGACATCGAGCTTGCCCATTTCTTTTGCAAGCCAGTATCCGTATTCTACGTCGAGAACCTGCTCTTCATCGGGCTCATGTACACCGAGAACTCCCGGAGGTGCCATAAGATTTTTAATAAAAATAGTCTGGTCAAGAACTCTGATTCCCATTTGTTCCAGCTGGTCAACGAGAATGAGCATAACTGCGTCATCGTTGAGTCTTTGTGCTTCTTTCATAAGACGTATTGCTTCCATGTCGAGCTTTGGACGTCTCAAAAGCAAACCTTTATGCACTTTGCCGATGAATGTCAGCTGTGTGATTTTTTCGTCGATGAGGGTTTGCTTAATTTTCATGACCTCACCCGGTCCAAAGTTATAAACCTTTGAACAATATTTTTTGAGCCTGTTTCTGTTGTCCGAAGACAAAGAAATTGCTACTACATCAAAACCATTTTTTTGTGCCGATTCTGCCATTGCTACGGGGAGTTCACCGTCTCCGGCAATCAGACACTGTTTGTTATCTAACACAATAGACAAAACATCTCTCCTGATAATTCTCTTTGTTCCTTAATAATACAATATCCAGTTATTTTTTCAAATATTTTAATAATATAGTATAATTTTTTTATGGGATTGAGTGATTTAACAAAAAGCTATCTGAAAAATTTTCTTATATATCTTGAAGTGGAAAAAAACTTTTCAAAGCACACAATTCGTGCATACAATTCCGATATACTCGGCTTTTTGATATGGCTGAATGATGTTCGCATTGAAGAAACGAACCACACCAAACTTAAGGAATACCTTGTTTTTATCCAGAAATTTAATTACACAAAAACAACCCTTTCAAGAAAAATAGCTTCGATAAGGACATTTTATCGTTATTTGTACCGTGAGAGAATTATCGAATCTAATCCTGCTAACAGCGTGCATGCTCCAAAAAGAAATAAAAGCCTACCCAAATTTCTCTCAAAAGAAGAAATTGAACAGATTTTGAATAATATAAAAATTGATACTCCGGCAGGATATCGAAACAGGGTCATTCTCGAGCTTTTGTATGCTACGGGCATGCGTGTTTCAGAGTTGAGCAATTTGAATTTTGGCGATTTGAGACTGGATGAAAATGAAATTACCGTTCTCGGGAAAGGGAATAAAGAGCGTATTGTGCTTGTTTCCGCCAGAGCCAGAGATTTCTTGACTAAATATATTAACACAGTAAGATTTATGGTGGTTGAAGATGGAACAGCGCCAAAGCAGGATGAAAACAGTCCTGTTTTTATAAATAAAACAGGCTATCGTCTTCAGCCTCAATCTATCAGAGCAGCGTTGAATGATATTGTGAAAAAAATAGAACTGCCCAAAAAGGTAACACCTCACGTTTTCAGGCATAGTTTTGCAACAAAGCTTCTTGAAAACGGTGCTGATTTAAGGGTTGTACAGGAGCTTTTGGGACATGCCTCCATATCAAATACACAGATTTATACACATGTCTCGACAGAACGATTGAAAGCGGTGTATGATAATACTCATCCGAGAGCCGGAGCATGAATAATAAGAGGATTAAAAAATGTTTGATGTTATAACAATCGGAAGTGCAACTATTGATTCGTTTGTTGAATCTGATTCGGCAAATGTTGTGTCTGTGAGCACAAGAGAACACAGTACAGACTTTATGTCTTATCCTTACGGCGCAAAAGTCGAAGTTCAGAGCTATAAAACTGCTGTTGGGGGCGGCGGGTTAAATGCTGCTGCAAATTTTGCACATCTGGGTGTCAAAACTGCTGCAATTTTTAAAATTGGCGAGGATTTTCAAGGTAAAAATATTCTTGCAAAAGTTGAAGAAGCCGGGGTGGATACTTCACTTGTTATAAAAAGTTCAACGGAAAACTCCGGCTCCTCCGTAATTTTGCTTAGTTTTGAAGGAAACAGAACAGTTCTGGCTTACAGAGGTGCAAACGGTACTCTTAAAGAAAACGAAATTGATTTTGAGGCAATAAAAAACGCAAAATGGCTCTATATTGCGCCTTTAAACGGGCAATCCGGAGCAGTTTTGGACAAACTTGCCCATTTTGCCGAAGAACACAACACAAATGTTGCAATAAACCCCGGCAGTTCAAGTTTGAAAAGAGGGTTGAAATATTTTGAAAGGATTCTTGCTACTGCTGAGGTGGTTGTGATGAATAAAGAAGAGGCTTCTCTTGTTACAAAAATAGAGGTTCGTCCCGATACAAAATCAGAATGCTTTTCTTCAGAAACAATTCATCCTGATATAAAAACTATGCTCGACAAGCTAAAATCAATGGATGCAAAAGTTGTTATCATTACAGACGGCAAAAACGGTGTGTATGCTTTTGACGGAAAGCATTATTACAAATGTCCTGAATTTCCTGCCAAAGTTGTGAGTACGCTTGGCGCAGGAGATGCTTTGTCTTCAACTTTTACAGCAGCATTGGAATATACAAATTGGAACATTGAAAAATCTCTTATGCTCGCTTCTGTGAATGCGGCCTCTGTTGTTTCCAATTTTGGCGCACAAGAAGGTTTTCTTACTTTTGAAGAAATGGAAGAAAGGCTGAAATCAACACCTGCTTACCGTGTGGAAATTTTGTAAAGATTATCTTTTTTAATCGTTATTGAACCTGATTGTTGTTTGGATTATTTTGCTGATTTATTTTTTGATAGGTATCATAGATATCTTTAATTGTTTTTGTCTTTTCTTTGATATCTTCTACGTCTATCTTATGGGGTTTTTCTGCTTGTTTGTTGAACCATTTTTTTATTGCAATCCATGATTTTTTTATTGTTGATTGCTTTGGTTTTATAAATTTTGCTCCGACTTTTTGTTCTTCAAGCTTTTTGTAATCTTCTTCGGATATTTCTTTGCCTCTTTTGTCCTCGGGAGCACCGCTTCCGTAATAAATTTTCTTTCGTTGTTCCGGTTTTTGCTGTCTGTCTTGTTGATATCTATTATAATTCTCATAAGATGAACAGGAAATTGTTGACATAAAAAATACCTACATTAATCTAACTATTTATATAAAATAGAATATAAATAATAAATTGCTATTTATTTAAGATTTATTAAAAACCGCTGCCTTTTTGTTTGTCCTGGACATTTCTGATAACAGTTTTTACGTTGCCTTCCGCAAAGAAATTTTTTGGATTCAAAAACATTTTGATTCTATCAGCTTCGATTGATCTCATCTGTTCAACGATAGTAGAACGTCCGATAAAGACAATTTCATTAGGTTTGTTTGTTTCTTTGCTCGGGTAGACAGTAGCTTTTGGTCCTCTTGCATCATAGTCTTTGTAAATAACATGAACTTTGCCTGATGCTTGGATAATGTTTGTTGATTTGTAGTATTCCTGTCTGTCAGACCACACGTTGATTCTTGTTCCGTCCATATCTACATCCGAGTGGGCGGAACCCAAAGCGTAGGCTATTTCTTTTACAGCATCATATATGAACTTGTTGGCAGTGATTACACTGTCTTTTTGTTTTAGTTTTCCGTTTCCTGTGAGTGTAATTTTTTGAAGATCGCCGGCTTTATTTAGTTCAGCTACTGCTGAGTCTGAAAAAGTTTCTACATCTTTGTAATAGATAATTACACTGCCTTTTGCTGTCAGGATTTTTGTGTTTGTGTCATATTCCTGCTGATCAGCTGTAATGATAACTGTCGGTTTCTGGCTTCCTGTTTCTGTGACAGTAGTTTGAGTATTGCCTTCGGCTTTTAATCTCTTATGCAAAAGTGACATTTTTAGGATATTTGATTTAATTTCACTTGTTTTAGCCTGTTTCACCTGAACAACATAGGGCTGATCGTACATTACAGCTTCTGTAAGCTGTTTTGTTTTCGGATCAATCATAACTTCTGCTCTTGGTGCAGTAGCTTTTATGTCATCCATTTTTACTTTAACATTGCCGTCAAATTTGGCTTTATTTTCTTCCATTTTGAAGGTCTGTTTGTCAGATTCGATTGAAAGGTCGCTTGCAATTGCGAATCCTATTGTGCTTAGGCATACTGCTGATATTAATATCCAAATCTTAAAATTTTTCATTAAAATTCCCCTTACTGTAAAGTTCAGTTTTTGAACGACCCTTAATTCTTACATTTGTCATTTGATTTCCGAGAATGGCTTCATTACTGAAGGTTCTGATTTCTCCGTATCTCTGGATAACTACATTTCCCTGTGCAACGATGTCTTTGTCATTGCCCTGCCAGGTGAAGCGGTCTGCTTTAACGTTTGTTCCGTCTTTATAAATTATAAAAGTATCTTCATACAATACAACTTTTTTGGTTGCTTCATCAAAAGTGCCTTTTGTTGATTCCATACTAAGGACAACCTGATCTTTGTCATAGAAATTGCCTATTACATTATAGAGAATTGCAACTTTGTTCTGGTTGTCGTAATAGCCGGATTCTGCATAAAGCTCCCAGTATTTTTTATCTTCTTTGGTTTCTGTGATGATGAGATTTTCAATATTGAGCTGTTGTTTTTCGCCCGCATCTTTGAGAGCTTCTTTTTTGAAGTTCTTTGTGATTACGCCTGCTGCGATGAACGCCCAGACACAGCCGATAATCAGCACAGCTAATATTACTATATATGCAATTTTCCGCTTACTCATAGAAGTAATTTTAGCATGAATGAATAATAGAGAGTGTAACAAAATATTTCATTTAAAAATTTTTTGCAATCGGGGTGACAAATTTTTTTGTTTATGGCGTTATAAATAAACAGATATATCATTTTAGTAGGAATTAAAAAATTGATAAGCTTTAAAGGTATTACCGAAAAAACAGACATAAATATAAATACACGGACAAAGGAATCAGTTCCTTTTAAAACTGTCGGAAAAAACACACTTGAGAGAACTCCTGTTGCAGATACTGTTATTTTTTCAAAGGCTGCTTCTGTTAAAAAGACCTCTTCAAAAACAACAGATGGGGAGATTGCTAAGCTGAATTTTGTTAAAGAAAACAAAATTCTTACACCGGAAGTTCTTCACTATTTAGAACCTCAGAATATTAAAGGCAAGGATTCTTTTACTCCTACTCAGACAAAGATTATTGATGCTGCTGTGAAAAAGATAAAATTCTTTAAGAGTCTGGCTCAAGAGCTTGCTAATGAAGCACAAGCTCATGGCGATGATGTTTTGTCTCATTTTCAGGAGGTTTTTGGCGGCGATGAAGGTTTTGGGCAGTATATGGTTGTCAGAAAAAAAGATGCAAAATCAATATATGACAAATTGGCTAAAGAATTTAAAAACAATTACATAAAAAACGGTGTGCACGATATTTTTGCACAAAAATTAGTCCAGAAAAATTATCGCGTTCTTGATGATAATGAAAAAGAACTGATTAAATTGTATATAAATGAGGGCGAAGTACCGCTCGAGAAAAAGGATTATCAGACAATTCTTGACTCGTTTAATCCTGATGTGAAAAATTACCTTTCAAAGAAACATTTTAAAAAGAATTTTGAAAACTTAAGCAGAGCTGAAAAAGCAGATGTCAAAGAAATGATGACGAAAAAACAAAATTCTGTCTCTAAAATAGAAAAAGAAGAAGCTGCAAACTGGATAAGGGATCTTGTCGGTGTAAGGTTAATTCTTCCTGAAGGTAACAGGGTAAACATGGGAAAAGTTGAAAGGTATCTTGACAGAGCACTTAAAAAGAATGCACTTCATCTTACAAGAATAAGTAACTATCGTTCAAATTCTGTTCTACCTTATTTGAATCAAAATACTGCAAGAAGATGGAAAGATACTATCCCCGGTGTTGAACTTGTTACATCAAGTGTTAAGAAAATGAACGGTTATACAACTACACAAATGAATTTTGTTCATTCTTTATCCGGAAAGGAAAATCCGATTCTTGTAGAATTTCAGATACGTTCTAAAGAGATGAACTACATCAATGATGTTGAGCATTATATTTATGACGTTCTTGAAAATAAAGATATTACAAAAGGAATACCTGAACTTAAAGTGTTTTTTGAGTCATCCGGATTTGAAAAAGCAGTAAAGGAAGTGTTTGGAAAAGATCAGGTTTCTGAATCGAAACTTCCTTCAAAAGAACAAAGATATATGGATTATGAACACGCAATGTTTGCATATATCAGAGATTCTGAAACACCGACATATAAATTCGGAAAAATGTATAAACCCATTCTTGCTGATTTTGGTTTGGGGGAATATGAAAGTATTTTGAGTTTTGATGCTTTGAATGCAATGAATGAAAAAGCTCAAATAATAAAAGAAAAGTATGGAAAAAATGCTAAATCAAAATAAAATTACTAATTAAAATAAAGGAAAGAAGTATGAGTATACAAGCAATGAAACCGTTGGCAGTAAATGCTGTACGTAGAGTAAAAGAAAAGGGTTCGGCGGTTGCTTCACATAATATTGCGGAAGCATTCAAGCAGCTCTTTCAGGAATTTAAAAAAGTTCCTGAGATAGGAAAATTTAGAGAAATAAAAGTTAAGGTTCATGAACCGCTTCAAAATTGTTCAATCAATGACTCGTTTCTTATTTTGAAGCCTCTGGCTGACAAAAATGATTTCAGAACAAGAGTCCTTTCTTATATGTCTGTATCACCAATAGATAATGCGGTTACAAGAGAAGTCGGATATATCAGCGGCAACAAGTTTGCTATGGATTCAGCTTTGAAAGATAAAGTCAGAATAAATGAGTTTAAGAGCTTTTTAAAAGACTCTGAAGTTTTCTTTGATTCTTTACAAAGATAACGGCATATATTACAAAATTCTTTTATGAAAACCATAATCGTCAGAAATTGTCCTGCCTATTGACAGGATTTTTTCTGTAATTGAGCGTTTATATTCTTCGGGGGTATTGTTGAGTCCTGCTTTTCCCGGATATATTTCATAATTCTTTTTGAACTCTCCGTCTGTTACATTTGGCATAACAACATTTGCACCGCTTTGAAGCGCAAGAATTCTTCCGTTTTCGACAAGTGTCTCCATTGCTGTTGTGGCTGGAATGTTTATGTCAGGAAGAAGAAGCCGCGTGAGAGACATTACTTTTAGGGCTTTAATAAAACTTCCGCCCTGTTGTTTTCCCAGCGGAGTTTCCGGACATGGAATAAAAGGTCCCAGCCCTATCATGTCAGCATCAAGCTCTTTGAAAAACAGTATGTCATCAGCAAGATTTTCATCAGTTTGTAAGGGTAAACCCACAAGACCTCCTGTTCCTGTTTCGAATCCGAGTTCTTTCAGGTTTTTCAGGCATGAGACCCTATTTTCAAAAGACATTTTGGGGTGCATTTTTTTATAAAGCTCTTTGTCAGTCGTTTCTATTCTCAACAGATATCTGTCAGCACCTGCATCTTTGTAAGCTTTGTATTCTTCTTTTGTTTTTTCGCCTATGCTCAAAGTAAGTGCGAGGTTTAGAGATTTTATCTCTTTTATTATTTCGCACATTTTTTCAGTATGAAAAAAGGAATCTTCTCCTGATTGCAGTACAACTGTTTTATAGCCGTATTCCACTGCTTTTTTTGCGTAATTAATGATGTCTTTTGGGGTCATTCTGGCTCTTTTTGCTTTACTGTTGTCTTTTCTCAAGCCGCAATAAAGACAGTTTTGTTTGCAGATGTTTGAAAATTCTATGAGCCCTCTTAAGTGGACTTCGTTTCCAATATATTTTTTTCTGACTTTGTCCGCTGTTTGAAATAAAAATTCGTTGATTGAGTCATCTTTTAAAATTGACACAAGCTCATCTTTTTCAAGCGAATGTGTGTGTTGTGCTTTAAGCAGCAAATCTTTGTTATTCAATCCAGCCTCCGCCTATAAGATGGCTGTCTTTTAAATCATAAAATACGGCAGCCTGACCTTTTGTTATTGAAGCAGCAGGCTCGTAAAAAACAATTTCTGCTGTGGGTTGTGTAATTTTTATACGGGCTTTTTGTGAAGCCATGTTGTATCTGATTTTTACCATTGCATCAAATTCTTTTTCTTCAAACGGATACTGGAATTTTATGTCTTTTATTTTTAAACTTTTTTTGAATAACTCTTCTTTTGTTCCAACGTATACAGTGTTTTTTTGTGCATCAAGCCCCGTTACATACAAAGGTTTTTCGTAGGCTATACCTATGCCTTTTCTCTGACCGATTGTATATTGATAAAAACCGTTGTGAGTTCCTATTTTTTCTCCCGTTTTTGCGAGAATAAAATCACCTTTTTGTGCGCCAAACTTTTCTGCAATGTATTTTTTAGTAGTCATCGGTTTTGTTATGAAACAAATATCCTGACTTTCTTTTGAGGATTTTGAAGGCAGGTCGTTTTCAAGTGCGATTTGCCTGATATCGTCTTTTGTATAACCTGCAAGCGGAAACATTATTTTTTGAAGGTGTTTTTGATTAAGCTCAAAAAGGTAATACTGCTGGTCTTTTTTTTCGTCTTTTGCAGGGTAGAGTTTTTTTATTCCGTTGTCGTCAACGATTTTTGCGTAATGCCCCGAGCAGACGTAATCACAGCCCAACTCATCAATTGCAAAGTCGAAAAGCCTGCCCCATTTTATTGTCCTGTTGCACAGAATACAGGGGTTGGGTGTTTCTCCTTTTTTGTATGATTCAACAAAGTAATCGATTACATCTTGTTTGAATTCCTTGCTTACGTCCATTACATAGTGTGGAATTCCTATTTTGTCTGCAACAGCTTTTGCATTTTTTACAATTTGTTCAAATTTGTCATCATCAACCATTTTGCAGGTTATTGCGACAACTTCATATCCCTGTTGCTTCAACAAGAATGCCGTAACACTGCTGTCGAGTCCTCCGCTTAAAGCTACCGCGGCTTTTTCTTTTTTATTATTATTCGACAAAATATCCTTCACCCTGTTCTGTTAGTGTATATTCAGTTACCTCGCTTGTACCTGTGAGGTCCGGAACAACTCTTATGAGTCCCTGGTTTATAGCTTCTTGTATATCTGCGTGGTCAACAGGCTTTCCTTCGATACCAATGTAGGGTATGAGTTTTGCATTAAGCTGTTTGATTGAAAAACGCTCTTGATGTTCTTTGTTCAGAATGTATGATGCTGTCACAATCAGGAAGTCCGTCTGACTCTGCGGTGTGTAAGTTCTTATGTAAGAGCTGAAACTGTCTGGCTCTTCTGTTTTTTCAATAACTTCTGTTTTCGGGTTTTTAATAGATTCTTCAAGTGCCTGTTCAAAATTTGCTTCAGGCATCTGTATTTCTCTTTCTTCATTTATGATTTCAAAGTTTTCAACAATATTTTGAACCTGCGTTTCTCTCATTGAATTTATGCTTGAGATATTCTTTACATCAATGAAACCGCTTCTTTCCTGTTTTTGAGGCTGAGCTTCTTCATTGTTTTTTGCTTCTGCTTCAACAGTCTGTTCAACCGTCGGCTCAACGTGTTCAGCGTGTTGACCGTATTTATCATATTTGTCTTTTATGGCTGTGATTCCGTTAATCCAGTCTGACAATTTTTCTTCAAAGGTGAATCGGTCTGTTGTTGAACACTCGAATTCCAAATCACCTTTTCTTATTTTAAAGTAATATTCGTGCATATTTTATACCCCGATGTCCTGTGTATATGTTACACAAATAATAAGCCCAAGGCAAAAGTTGAATAATAGTTTTTTACAATACTTTATTTATCAAAGTCAAAAAGTTCGGGTAATTTTATTTTTAACGCTCTTGATATTTTAAAAATCATTAACAGCCCAGGGTTTCTTTGTCCCCGTTCAATAAAACTCATATATGTTCTGTGAATATTAAGCTTTTCAGCGAATTCTTCCTGTGTGAAGCCTGCTTCCAGACGGCATTTTTTTACTTGTTCACCGAAATTTTTAAGTATTTTTGTGTTCATAGGTATGCTAATGCTAAATTAATGTTACCCACTGTTACACATACAATAAGTAACAAAAGCTTAATATATCCTTTTAAATACTGCACTTTGTTGTATATTTTCATGTGTAGGATTTGAATATTTGGATGATTAAGATTATGAAAAAACTTGTTTTTACCAATGACTTTTTATTTCACGATTTTTCCAATACAGGAAATTATCACGGGTGGATTTTTGATTTGTTTTTGCCGGTTATAAAATCTTCTGTTTGTTGTGAGAGTGATGAGTTTAAGTTTTTGAAAAATAAAGGAAAAAACTTTTCAAGAGAAAAATTCTTTGAATTAAGCGGAATCAAAAATCTTGAGCAGTCCTATTTTTGTTATGATTTCAATAAAATCAGCGATGAATCTGTTGAATATTTAAAAGGTTATATCGATGAAAATATTTTTATTCTTGGTATAGAGCTGAGCGAAAATCTGAGAAAAATTTTAGATAAACTAAACTGCAAATATATTAATATTGCGTTTCACTCATTTAAGTTGTTTGATGATTTGCCGCTTTTGTTTAATACAAATGACAGAAGGATTTTTGAGATATTAGGAACGTATAAAATACCGGAAGAAAAGTTTAAGTTTTATACGGATTACTGGAAAGTGTATTTGAATGTGAACAAGCTTACATGTACTGATTTGGAAGCAAATTCCGCATTGTTTGTCGGACAGCTTACAAAAGACATGTCTGTTGAAGATAAGGGCAAGTTCTATGATGTGACAGATTATAAAGACTATTTGAAAGCACTTTGTAAAGAACATTCGTGTGTATATTATCTTCCTCATCCGATGCTTGGCAAAGACAAAAAGAAGTATCTTGTGAGTTTTTTGAAGCAATTTGAAAATGTAAAAATTCTTGAAAACAGAAACTCCTATGCAATACTTTCTAGTCCTGCAATAACAAAAGTTGTGGGTATATCTTCTTCACTTTTGTATGAAGCAAAGTACTTTCAAAAAAAGACAGAATATCTGCTTCATCCTCTTTATTACATAGATTCAGAGTTTGGGTTGAATTCTTATATAAGTGTTTATAATGAATTTTTTACGCCTCTTTTCTGGCAGAAGCTTCTTGAAAATGATTTTGAGACTTTTGAGGGTTTTTGCGAAGAAAATTATTTTGCTTTTGCTTCCAATAAATTTCGGAACCTGAAAAATCTTTACTGGGCGTATGCTGATTTAGATGAGGTGCAGATGTTGAAAAAAGAAGTGAGCAGCTTAAAAAAAGCCCAAAAACATTTTTTCAAGATTGAATATTCAATGAAATATACTACTCTTTATGTTTTCGGACTTCGTTTTAACTTTAAAAGGAACCGCAACGCTGGTTAATCTTTTTTATATCTTAAATCCAAATGTCTAGCGGCATTTGTTTCATCCACTCTTTTAACAGGTGCGTTGTGCGGAGCGGAAAGAACTTCTTGTGGTGATTCTTCGACTTCTTTTGCTATTTTTATCATAATGTCAATAAAATCGTCGAGCCGTTGTTTTGTTTCTGTTTCTGTCGGTTCAATCATCATTGCTTCTGATACAATAAGCGGGAAATAAACCGTAGGCGGATGATATTTAAAATCCATAAGCCTTTTTGCTATTTCAAGAGTATGAACACCTTTTGTTTTTTGTTTGTCTCCTGAAAGCACAAATTCGTGCATACATGTGTAATCATAAGGAAGCTCGTAATCGGCTTTTAGTTTTTCTTTTATATAATTTGCATTCAAAACCGCATCCATAGAGGCTTCTTTAAGCTTTCTTCCTTTCATAAGAATGTAGGCATATGCTTTGACAAGCACACCGAAATTTCCCTGAAATTCTTTAATCTTTCCAATTGTATTTTTCAAATCATATTTTCTTATGTATTTTTGTCCGTCAAAATCAATTACCGGAACCGGTAAAAATTCTTTGAGCTTTTCAACGACTCCAACAGGACCGGAACCGGGACCTCCTCCTCCGTGAGGAGTTGAGAAGGTTTTGTGAAGATTCAAATGCACAATGTCAAAACCCATTATCTTTGGCGTGGTAATACCCATAATAGCATTCAAATTTGCTCCGTCATAATAAAGAAGAGCACCTTCTTTGTGGGCAAGTTTTGATATTTCTGAGATTTTTTCTTCAAAAAGCCCCAGTGTATTCGGGTTTGTCATCATAATAGCAGCGATTTCACCTTTGTTTTCATTGAAAATAGATTTTAGGTCTTCAATATCAACCTGACCTTTTTCATTGCTTTTCACTTTAAGGATATCAAAACCACACATGCCAGCCGAGGCGGGGTTTGTACCGTGTGCAGAATCCGGAATAATAACTTTTTTACGTTTTGAGTCTTTTAAGGTTTTGAAATAGTGTTTGACAATCATCATTCCGCAAAGCTCACCATGAGCACCGGCAGAGCCTTGAAGCGTTATTGCATCCATGCCTGTTATTTCTTTAAGAGCCTCTTGAAGCTTGTACATCAACTCCAGAGCACCTTGAGCATCTTCGTCGTCTTGAAGAGGGTGAAGATTTGTGAAACCTTCTAAAGAGGCCAGATATTCATTAACTTTGGGGTTATATTTCATTGTGCATGATCCGAGCGGATAAAAACCTGATTCTACACAGAAGTTTTTGTCAGAAAGCTCTTTAAAATGTCTCATTGCCTCGAGTTCCGTAACTTCGGGAAGAAGCGGGTCTTCTTTTCTCAAAAATTTTTCGTCAATAAAGTCAGGATTTATTATTTCATCTGTCAGACAAACTCCCGTCATTCCCTTTTGTGTTTTTTCAAAAATTAATTTAGTCATGTTGTTAAAAGTCCCCAATTTCGTTATTATTATATTATATATTCAGGAGCTTGTTGTCAAAATCATGTCAAAACTTATTAATAAAATTATAGGATATATTCTCGAGCGAAGAAGAAGAAAGCTCTCTGAGACAATGGAAAAAATGAAGCCAAGAACTTATACAAATTCTTCTTCGAAAATCCATGTAAACGCTACTGAAACACTGACCTTGACTGTTGAAACGGAAAAAATTCTTGAAAATATGGATGATGAGGTCAAGAATATAGTGAAATCTTGTCTTACTGATTCTCAGGCTCTTCTTGATTTTGTTGAGAAGCATGGAACTCCTGTTTATAAGATTGCAAATGCTGATAAAATTCTTTCGAAAATAGGAGAAGAGGAGGGTTTTATTGTGCCTTTAAAAGGCTTAAAAGCTTTTTATTTGAATTTTTGGACAGCTTTTCTTGCACAAAAAAGGCTGAAGTTTTCATTTTCTTCAGAGGCAATGTTTGTTTTGAGAGATTTAGACATAAATATATATTATATGCTTCATCAATTTCATAAGTGGTACGGATTTAAAAAAAATCTCCCCGGTTATGATGAAAAAGCACAGTCGCTTTTTAAAGATAATCTGGAAAATATGACGGACAATTCAGTAAAAGAAATGAGCATTGAAGAGATTGTTGCTTTGAAAGAAGCGATTGCAAGGGATGCGCAGGCTGCAGAATTTGTTATTAAACTGGCAAAAGAATCAACCGGAGCCAAAAAAGCTCTTAATAAAATGAAAAACGACGGAAGTGCCGAAATATAAGGCTTTTGCGGTCATTCTTTTAAGGTATTCCATTATTTTTATATAGATGTTATCATAAATAATAAATTTCTTTATTTTGAGAAATTATTGTTTGGAATTTGCTAAAAATAATTAACATAATATAAAAATTAGGAGTGTGGAATGAAAAACCTATTTATGAAGAGAGTAATAGTAGCCCTTTTGCTCACTTCCTGGTGTATGCAGCCTGTGTTTGCAGCAGAACAGCTTATTATGACAAAGAATGAAACTCTGTCAAACGGCTTATCTAATGTTACTGTTGAAAATAACGGAACAGGCGGAGCGATTGTTAATAATGGCTTTAATCTGACAGTTAACGGCGGAAGTTTTGAAGACAATTTGCTCAAAAATGAAAACGGTGCAGCTTTTGGCGGTGCAATACACCAAAGTGGCGGAAGCCTTTCTTTGAACGGTGTGTCGTTTATTGATAATATTGTCAAAGCAACAGATCAAAAGTATGACGGCTGGGACGGTACTGATTCTCCTTCCGGTGCTGCTATATATATTACTGGCACAACTTCACAAAATACAATTACAAATTCCACATTTACAAATAATCAGGCTCTTAATATAAACGATAGCGGACAGTCCAACGGTGGTGCAATTTTTGCACAATCAAACAATAGTTTAACAATCACAGGTTCCACATTCACATCAAACTCTTCAAAAAACAGAGGCGGTGCTGTTTATAACGGCGACTCTACTATTGATATACAAAATACAAAGTTCAGTAACAATGAAAGTGCTTCAGGCGGAGCAATTTATATGCTTGAAGCCTCTAATGCGCCTCAAAAAACTGTTGTTACAACAGACAGCTCTACAACTTTTAGCGAAAATAAAGCTCTAACAGGAAATGGCGGTGCGATTGTCAGCTATGACGGTGAGATTAATGTCAATGGATCTACGTTTACCGGCAATAATGCAGTGAATGGAAAAGGCGGAGCAATTGCTAACACAAACTGGCAGTCACAAGGTACTGTAAATATAAATGGCGGTTCTACTTTTAAAGGAAATACCGCTGCTCAATCAGGCGGGGCTGTTTATAGTGAAGGCGTTGTTAATGTTGATACTGAATCAGGTGATGTTACTTTTGCTGAAAATACGGCTGACGGAAAAGCAAATGATATTGCTTTATCAGGTACAGCTGATAAAACATCTCAATTAAATATCACCGGCTCAAAAAATACCCTTTCCGTAAATGCTATTTCAGGAAATGAAAACAGTGCAATTCAAAAAAGCGGCTCTAACACTCTTGCTATAAATGGTGACAGCTCATCATTCAAAGGCAGCTTCTCACAATCAAGCGGAACAACAAATGTAAACAGCGGTGCTAAATTTTTTGGCGGTTCAAACAATATCAGCTCCGGAAAATTGAATGTTAACGGCGGTGAAATTGTTAAAGGAAGCTCTACTTCATTGGGCAGTTCCGCAGAGATGAAGCTCGATAATAATGCTTCTGTAAACGGAAATGTTTCTATGAGTAATGGCTCAAAAATTACAATAAATTCTGATTCTGCTACTTCTGCAAATTCTACTGTGGCAATTACTGGAGCAATTACAGGCACGTCAGGCGAAATTACTCTTGAAGGCGGAAATCTTGTGATTGACGGAAGTAATCAGAGCGGATTTAGCGGTGATTTTACTCAAACTGCCGGAACAACAACTGTTTCAAACGGTGCAACTTTCTTTGCCGGTCAGAATGTTATCAGTGGCGGCGAGTTTATTTTTAAAGACGGAATACTGGCTAACGACGTAAAAATTGATGGTGATGCACTTTTGACAATTGCTGGTGACAAAACCTTCAACGGAAATGAAATGACCGTCAACGGACAAAGCTATTCTTTTGTTCTTAAAGATGCTGACTTTACCGGTTCTGACACAAAAATAGATACAACAGCGGACAATCTTTCTGCTGATATTGAATTTTCAAACGGAGCTGGAATCGGTTCTTCTGCGAATATTACATTGACAAAATCTGCGGATTCAACAGGAAAGCTGACTATGGCAGACGGTGCTGTATCAGAAGGCGGAAGCGTTATACTTACTGAAGGAACAAGTTTTGATATTACAGCTTCTGACTTTGATTTGAATACGGATATTTCTTCTGCTTCGGGAATTGGCGAAGTTAATGTAAAAAATACTGTCCAAACTCTGGATATAAATTCAGATAACAGTGCTTTTAACGGAACGTATAATCAAGAAGGCGGCGCAGTAACTGTAAACAGCGGTGCGAAGTTTTTCAACGGTACAAATAATATTAAAGCAGGTTCGTTAACCTTTAAAAACGGTGCTTTCCTGAATGGAAATAATATATTAACTAACACTGCTGCAATGGTTATAGAAAACGGTGCGAATCTTTCAGCGGATTCTGTTGTTAATTTAAGCAGTGCAGATTCTTCTTTAAGCTTTGCAAGTGCCGGAACTTATACACTTGATTCAAACTCTTTGACTGTTACAGGTTCCGGAAATGTTAATAATGAAGGCTCTCTTAATATTAATAACGGAGCAAAAATTTCCGGTTTCAACGGTACATTTACTCAAAATGCAGGCAGCAC
Organism: Clostridium sp.; assembly: GCA_018362895.1. GTDB lineage: Bacteria > Cyanobacteriota > Vampirovibrionia > Gastranaerophilales > Gastranaerophilaceae > Limenecus. The sequence continues at coordinate 144,152 of JAHALR010000002.1, forward strand.
TGTTGTCGATAATACAGAATTCTTCAAAGGTGTAAATAATATAAATAAAGGTTCTGTTGAATTTAAAAATAATGCTGTTGTTTCAGGTCAAAATACTTTGAGCAATGATGCTTCATTTGTAGTAAATGGCGGTTCTTCTTTTGCACAGGGGACATCTGTTAACCTGAACAGTGCAGCTTCTCACCTTGATTTTAACAGTGCAGCTTCAACAGAAACAGCGTTGAGTATTGCTTTGCAGGGTGTTGAAGGTTCAACGGTTAACAAAGATGGTGAAGGCAGTTTGAATATTAATGCTTCACAGAATGGTTTTGGCGGAAAGTTTGTACAGAAAAACGGAACAACAAATGTTTCTTCTGATTTCTTTAATTCTGCTGAGATACAAAACGGCGTTTTAAATATTCTGACAAATTCAAATATTTCAAATTCAGCGATTGTACTTGCTGCTGATGCTGATATGAATATTTTGGCTGACAGCGATATAAATAAAACCATTACAGGCAGCGGTAATATATTTGTCGGTTCTGACTCGGTGTCTCCGATTGTTAATATTAATGTTGATCAAACAGCTTTTGACGGTACTTATACACAAAATGCAGGAACAGTTAATGTATCAAACGGTTTCTTCTCTAAGACTAATAATATATTAGGCGGTATCCTGAATTTTAACAAAGCTGATTCTGTATTAAAAGGAACAAACAAAATCGGCGGCGGTACAAAAGATGCTAAAGTGACACTTTCAAACGGTGCACAGATAGCTTCAAATGCTTCTGTTACTCTTGCTGAAAAAGGAACACTTGAGTTTGCTGATTCTGCGGCTAGAGAATTAAATACTGCTGTTCAAGGTACAGCAGGTACTGTTGCAAAAACCGGCACAGGTGATTTAACTTTAAAAGCAAATCAAGATTCTTTCAAGGGAACGTTTAATCAATCAAACGGAAACACTACTGTTGACGGAGCAAAATTCTTCGGCGGTGAAAATAATATTAATAAAGGTTCATTAACATTAAACAACGGTGCTTCTCTGGCTAACGGAAGCACAACTAATCTTGCTGACGGAACATCAATGGATGTAAACAGCGGTTCTTCTATTGGCGGCAACGTCGTTATGAACGGTCAGTCTTCTGTTAATCTTAATAAGGATACAGCTTCTAATATTACAATCAGCGGTAGCATTTCATCAAACACAATTGCGGATGCTGCCGACCAGCAAATTACTATTTCTAACGGGTCTTTGACAATCAGCGGAGACCAAAGCGGTTATAAAGGTACGTTTAATCAAGAAGATGGAACAACAGTCACCGTTGTAGACGGGGGTGTGTTCTTCGGTGGAGAAAACTTTGTTAAAGGCGGTATTTTCAACTTTAATCAGGGAGCAGAACTCTCCTCTGATGTTACTATTACAAATAAAAATACACAGTTAAATATTTTTGGTTCCGACAAATTTCTTGACGGAAACAAACTTATTGTGAATGACGCCTGGGGCTTTGTTTTGAAAGATGCTCTTTTCTCGGGTACAGATGCTCTTGTTAAAAAGGGAACGTTCTCGGACGGTCATATTACTTTTGAAAATCAAGGCGGTATTGCTCAGGATGCTGATATTACTCTTGGCAACGGCGCTACTTTTACAATGTCCACAGGCTCTGTTTCAAACAACGGTGCTTTGAAAATGGATAAGGGATCAAATTTTGAAGTAGTTTCTGATTTGACACTCAATACAAATATATCAAGCGTTAATAAAAATGACGGAACAGTTACTATAAAAAAAGCTGATGCTTCTTCAGCTGCTCCTGCTGTTACTGTTGCTTCTGATAACAGTGCATTTACAGGCAGTTATAAACAGCAGGATGGAAGCGAAGTCACTGTTACCGGAAAGTTCTTTAATGGTACAAACACTATCGACAACAGCAAATTGACTTTTGAAAGCGGTTCTTCTTTGAACGGAAATAATATTTTCTCTAACGCTTCAGAGCTTGTTATCAATGGAGGTGCTGATACGACAAGTGATTCGAAGATTGTTTTGAACGATACCTCTTCAATGACTTTGAAGGGTATAGACCTTACATTAAACTCTCAAATTGGCGGCAGTGCAAATATTAACAACAATTTAACAGGTACACTCACAATTACGGGCGACAATTCTGCTTTCAGCGGAAATTATAATCAGGTTTCTTCTGGAACTGTTGTGAACGGAGGAAGCTTCTTCGGCGGAACAAATACAATTAATGGAGGAAGTGTTGAATTTGTTAATAATGCAACACTTGCAGGTACAAATGAAATTGGCGATGCTGTGATGACGATAAACAATGGAACAAAATATCACAGCGGAACTTCTGTTAATTTGAATAATGCTAATGCAGAGTTGGTTTTGAATAACTCTGATACATCAAATTCAATGAAAATTGATGGTTTGACCATAACAGGAACAGATGGTATCGTTAAGAAAACAGGTCAAGGAACTCTTGATGTTTCAGGAAAACTCTCTGATTTAACAAATTCAATTGAAGAAGGCAGATTGAACATGATGACAGGTTCAACGCTTGCCGGTTCAAATATAATCAAAAACGGTGCGGAACTTGTTATAAATGATGGTGTAAGCAAAGGTACTTCTACTGTCACTTTAGAAGATGGTTCTGTGTTGACATTGAATCCTGCTGAAAATAAACAAATCAATCTTTCTGATTATACAATTTCAGCTTCAGGTACAAACACCCTGATTAATAAGAGCGGACTGGGTGAACTTATTGTTGACGAAACAAACTCTATTACCGGTAATGGAAATACATATACGGGTAAATTTAATCAGTCTGAAGGTATTACTACTGTCACAGGCAATTTCTTTGGAGGAGCAAATACTATTACAGGTGGTGTACTTAACTTTGAAGATGGTTCTTCTATCTTAAATACCTCTTCAATTGCTCTTGGCTCGGGTGCTGTGATGAACTTCAACGGTTCCGGTGAGCAAACACTCGGTATATCAATTGGCGGTGTAACAGACAGTTTTGGCTCCATAAATAAAACAGGTACTGGTACTCTTAACATAAATGCCGATCAATCAGCTTTCAAAGGTAACTATGTTCAGGAAAAAGGTACAACTGTTGTTGAAAACGGTTCTTTGTTCGGTGGAGAGAATACAATCAAAGGCGGAACAGTTGAGATGAAGGACAATTCTTCTCTGGCAAGCGGTTCTTCTTTGAAACTTGAAAACGGAACTACGGTTAATATTGTTAACAGCGGTGCACAGCACAACACAACTTCTACGGGTTCTGCCGGAATACCGGATAAAACAGGTAATGAAACAGTTCTTTCCGGTACGGTCTCTTCTGTAATAGAACCTGGTAAGGAGGGAGAATATCAGTCTAATATAAATGTTTCAGGCGAAAATACATATCTTGTCATCGACGGTGACATGAGTAAATATACCGGAAATTATACACAATCTGACGGTGCAACAACAGAAGTAACTTCAAACGGTATATTCTTTGGCGGTTATAGTGATATAACTGACGGTCACTTTATTTTCAGAGACGGTGCGCAGCTTGTTGAAGATGTTTATATATCAGGTGATAATGTTCACCTTGCTTTTGGCGATGGCTCCAAAGATTATAAGATCGAGGATGGAAATAAGGTATATTATTATGATTCTCAGGGTAACAGAAGCGACAATGCTTTCATTTTAGAGACTGTTACACTTACTGATTCTTTGTATACCGGCACAGGCGACTTGACTGTCGGAAAACTTACTTTTGGTAAAAATGGCGGTTTTGCTTCTGATGCTAATTACACATTGAAGAATTCTTCAAATCCTGGCAAAACGACTACAATAATTATGAAAGACGGCTCTGTTGCTCAGGACGGCTCTAAGCTTTCTATGGAAGACAGCACTGTCTTGAATATTACAGCTTCTTATCTTGAAGAGGATGACAAATCAACTGGCAAAAACGGCACCTTCGGAATGGATGTTTCAGGTAAAGGCTTTGTTAATGTATACCAAGATGATGCGACAGATGCTCCGAAGTTTACAATTATATCTGATAACAGCCTTTTTGAAGGTCAATATCATCAAATTGCAGGTGAGATTACAGTTTCAGGAAAAGATTCTGACAATCTTGCACACTTCTTTGGCGGAACAAACCTGATTGACGGTGGTTCTGTTACATTTGGAAGTCACTCTGTTGTTGAAGGTTACAACCAGATTAGTGGCGGAGGTGTCTTGAATCTGGCTGACGGCGTTATCATCAATAAAGATGATGAAAATACAGCTATTGTGATGAATGGCGGAAACCTGAACATAACAAACAAAACTGATGATGTTGATTTGAATATTTCTATCGGTGATACAGGTGCTCAAGGCAGTGTAATTGAAAAAACAGATGCAGGAAAACTTATTATTTCTGCTGATCAACATGGCTATAAAGGTGAATATAAACAGTCCGGCGAGGGTACAACTGTTATAAATGCCGGAAATACTTTCTTTGGTGGTAAAAATACAATTTCAGCGGGTATTGTTGATGCAACAGCTGGTGACTCAGTTGATAATGCTGCTATTTTAACAGGTGAAAACATAATAGACGGCAATGGTACAATTAAAATAGGTGATTTTACAAATACATCTAATTTGACTGACAATAAAATAACCCTGAACTCTGATTCTGCTGTTTTAGAGCTTCAGTCCGCAGAAAATAATGACAAGAACCTCGAAGTTAGATTCAATGTCACAGGCAAAGGTGTTGTTCTTCATTCAGGAGAAGGTGCTTTGAATCTTTATAATGCTGGAACAAGCGATTTGTTTGAGAATTTTGCAGGAACTTTCAAACAAGAAAATGCTTCTCTCTCTGGCGATCAGAAACTTATAACTAATGTTTTTGGTAAATTCTTCAAAAACAGTGAAATTAAACAAGGCACATTAAATCTTAAAAACGGTGCTGAACTTGTAGAAGGCTCCTCTACCGAGATCGCTTCAGGAGCTAACCTCAACATCGGTACTATCAAAGATGATACAACTGTTAACCCTGAAAAATTTGATGACAATTCCGTTGTTAACATAAAAGGAAATATTACCGGCAATGGAAACGTCGATGTTTCACAAGGTAAAACATCAATTGCAGGTTCAAGTAATAACAGCAATTTCGAAGGAAATTATACACAAACTGGAGGTACTGTCACTGCTGAGGGTGGTTCTACCTTCTTTGGCGGAACAAACCTGATTAATAAAGGTAAACTTGTCTTCAAAAAACAAGCAAACCTTACAACAAATAAAGGTATAGAGCTGAAAGGTAAGACTGACTTTACCGGTAAAACAGCAAATGAGTCTGCTATACTTGATTTGGATGGACGTACTGATGCTAAATTCACAGGCGGAAATACACTTTATGTAGATAGCAAAACAACAGAAGGCTTTGTTTTTACAGACGGTGTACTTGAGAATGCTGCACTTACTGGTACTCAGGAAATTGGAGGCGGTGCTGTTATTACAATGAAAGGCGGTTCGGGTTTTGCTTCAGGTGCTAATGCTTCAATTGAAGGCAGCTCTCAGGTTATCCTCGGCACAGGTTCAATTGCTGCTCAAAACAGTAAAATAGACATTGAAAGCGGTTCAAAACTGACACTTGTGTCAAGCTCACCTCTTGAATTCCATTCAATTGCATCAGGCAGCGGTGATATTACTGTTGAAAAAGACTTTAGAGAAACTTATGCGCCTAATGTTAATATCTATGGAGACCAGTCAGGTTTTGCAGGAACATATTATCAAGATGCCGGCTCTGTTACTGTGAAGTCAGGTTCTACCTTCTTTGGCGGTGACAATGAAATTACCGGTATTAAGATAGTAGATGATAGTGATCCGACAAAGGTTATCAAAGAAACTTCAGGTGATTTGCACCTTGAAAAGGGTTCTTATCTGGGTTCGGATATTCATGTTACAAACTCTGACAAAACTGCTAATGCAGGGGTATCTACTCCTCACGGTCGTGTTTTCGTAGAAGATAAAATCTTCAATTCCAAAGGTGAAGAAATGACAGACATTTCTGAACTGATTAATGATAATGACTTGCATTACAATAACATAATCAAAGAAGATGGTACGCTTGATACAGATTCTTTGAAACAGATTCATATTGAAAATGGCGGTTTGATTCTTTCAAACGGAACAATTTTTGAAACTCCGGACGGTACGGCCGTGTTTGAAAGAAAAGACGGTGGTATCATTGATATCGGTTTCAGTAATAATACAGGCGTGAACGGTGATATTTTGCTTAAGAGAGATACTATGCTCTCTTATGGCGATAATGCTTATATCAAAGATGATTCTACTTTGACAATGGAAGATACTGCAATATTGAATTTTATTAACGATAGTGCAGTAATCAACTACAACCCGACTATTGAAGGGGGCGGATCTATCTATAAAGAAGGGCTTGCTGCTACAAATATTTCTTCTTCAATAGATATGATTGGTGAAGTTAATGTTAAAGAAGGCTCTTTGAACTTTACAACAAAAGATAAAGTTATATTTAATTCCGGTTCAGATCTCAGACAAACAGGTAATCTAACTGTGGGGTCTGGTTCTGCAAATGCTTCTTTCACAAGTGCTGCAAAAAATACTGTTTTTGCTGGTGATGTAAAATCTGATGCACAAGAAGGAACACAATCAATTATCAGTGTGGCAGGTGATTTCGATGTACTTGGAAATCTGACATCAAATAACACAAGCCTCTGGCTTCCGGGTCATACAGAAATTGACGGTAACTTGACATTGTCAGGTGATTCTTCATTGAATCTTATAGGCAATTCTGCTAATAAAATTCTTGTTGGCGGTGATATGATTGTCAACAATATGAAAGATGGCGTATTGCCTATCAGCTTTGATTATGATCCCAGAGCAAATGCTATGGATCAGATTATCATAGATGGTAGTTATCAATCACAGCTGCCGATTCTTATAGGCGGAATTAATTTCGTTACATCTCCGAGAGATTATCAATTCAATCTTGATGCAACAACTTTAATTCAAGCAAACGGTGGTGATACACCTACTTATACAGCAACTGATTTTTATACAAATGCGGCAATGGGTCGTTATCATATATCAAATGGAAGCGGCGGTCCTATTCTGACAGGTTCTCTCGCTTATTTGAACCCTCAACAATATAGAGGACAGGTTGCTACAATTGCTTCTTGGCAGAATCAGCTTGTTGTCAATAATATGCTGTTTGACCACATGGATATTTTAACAAGACAGCTTATGGAGCAGGAAAAAACAGCAAACAAATATGCTGCGGCATATCCTCAGTTTGCTCCATATCAATATGACCTCAAAGGCGGAAGTCTCTGGTACAAAGCTTACGGAAACTTTGAACGTCTGTCTATGACAAAAGGTTTGAGTGTTGGAAATAATGCCTACGGTTCATTAATCGGTGCTGACTTCCCGCTTATCAATCTCAAAAACGGATGGAAACTCGTTCCGACAGCTTATATCGGATACAACGGTGCTCATCAGACATTTGACGGTGTAAGCATGTACCAAAACGGCGCACAAATCGGTATGATGGGTACAGCATATAAAGGCAACTTTATTACATCATTGCTTGCTTACGGTGGAGGCTATGCTAACGATATGTCTATAAGAGGTGAGTTTGGATCAGGAAATGATACAACAGGCAACTGGTTTGCGGGTGTTGCTTCAAAAACCGCTTATAATATCCACTTGCCGAAAGATTTTATCTTCCAGCCAACTTTCCTTGCATCATATAATGCCTTCGGAAATCAAAACTGGGGTTCAAATTTCGGTGTATTGAGCATGAATTCGGGTATGCTTAACGGAATAAACATTGCTCCCGGCTTTAACCTCATTTGGAATAAGAAAACCTTCAATATCTATGCAACAGCTCAAATGGTTTACAATATCATGGGCGGTGTAGACGGCAGAGCAGGCAATATTGACCTCGGATATGTCAGAATGAGACATTCATACTTTGAATATGGTTTGGGTGTTTCTAAATCTTTCAAAGAACGTTTCAAAGGTTATCTCCAGTTTACAATCAGAAACGGCGGCAGAACAGGTATCGGTTTCTCCGGCGGTCTTCAGTGGAAAATCGGAAAATAACTTTTTAGATAGATATAAAAAGCTCCTTAATTTTAAGGAGCTTTTCTTTTATCCAAAAATTTTTTGACAACGACTTTTGTCTAAAATACAATAAAAAAACCATGAAGATTTCTATTGATGACATAAAAAATGCAAAAAATCAGACTCTGAAAGTCCAGTTTGACAATGAAGTTAACGGACTTTCCACAGAGGGGAATACATCTGCCGAACTTTTATTTAAGGCTTACGGTACACATATAAATGTTACAGGTAAAATTGTTGCAAATGTTAAGCTTCAATGTGACAGATGTTTAAAAGATTTTGTTCAAAAAATTGATGTCGATGTGGATGAGACATATATGCTCGGTTCTTTGAAATCCGCTTTAAATGGGCATAGCGGACAGGAAATTGAGCTAAAAGACGGCGATTTTGTCACAGAACTGAACGGTGATGACGAAGTTGATGTTGATGATTTAATTTATCAATCTGTTACATTAAATCTTCCAAATCCGTGTGTTTGTGATATAAATTGTATAGGTGACCCGGCTATGGAAAAATATCTGAAAAAAGAAGTTGCCGATCCCAGGCTTGAGGTCTTTAAGAATATGAAGATAAAAGAAGAAGGAAAATAGAAATGGCAGTACCAAAGAAAAGAACAGGTGCATCAGCACAAGGACACAGAAGATCAAACTGGAAAGCAACAGTACCCGAAACTACTACTTGCCCGAATTGTGGTGAATTGGTTTTGACTCATACTGTATGCACAGCTTGCGGTCAATATAAAGGCAAAGTTGTTTCAAGAAAAGCAGAAGGCTTTGTTGAAGATGCTAAAGCAGAAGCTCCTAAAAAAGCAGCTAAAGCTAAAAAAGCTCCTGCTAAAAAAACTAAAAAAGCAGCTGAAGAATCCACGGTTGAAGAAACTAAGGTTGAAGAAGTAAAAGCAGAAGAAAAAGCTGAAGAAGTAAAAGAAGAAAAATCTTCTGAAGAATAGTTATTAAAATGCGCCGATTCAATTCGGCGCATACAATTAACTCTCGGTTTGGTAATTAAATAAGTTTATAGGGAGAAGAGTTTTAGTATGACAAGGATAGCTATTGATGCAATGGGCGGCGACCACGCTCCGAAAGAAATTGTTGCAGGAGCATTGTGGGCAGCTGATGAGTATAATGTTGCAATTGAACTTGTCGGTAAAGAAGATGAAATCAAGGCTGTTATTGATGATGTCAGACAAAACGGCATCAGAACAAACAACATCAATTCTCCGAAAGGAAGAATAAGAGTTGACGTTGACAAACTTGATATAAAAATTACTCCCGCAACAGAAGTTATTGAAATGGGAGAAGCTCCCGGTGCAGCAATCAGAAAGAAAAAAGACTCTTCAATTGTACTTGCTGTGAAATCAGTTGCAACAGGCAGCTCACAGGCTGTTGTTGCAGCAGGTTCAACAGGAGCGGCAATGGCATCAAGCTTGTTCGGTTTAGGCAGATTGCCGGGAATTGAAAGACCTGCAATTGCTACAACACTTCCGACTATGAAAAAGCCGGTAGTTTTGATTGACTCAGGTGCAAACAGCAACTGCACAGCCAGCATGCTTTATCAATTTGCAATTATGGGATCTGCTTTTTCAAAAAATGTGCTCGGGGTAGAAAAACCCAGAATTGGTGTTTTAAATATCGGTGAAGAAGCTGGAAAAGGAAATGAACTTGCACAGGCTGCATATAAGCTGCTTGAAGAAAACAAAGACGGATTGAACTTTGTCGGTAACGTTGAAGGTAAAGAAATTTTCCTCGGGGATTGTGACGTTGTTGTTTGTGACGGATTTGTTGGTAATGTTGCATTGAAAAGTATTGAGGGTGCTTCTTCTATGCTTTTCAAAATGATTATGCAGGAGTTTAAAAGAGATCCGATTTCTATGATAATCGGTCTTCTTGCGAAATCTGCAATGAAAAGAATTTTTAAAAGAATTAACTATGAAGAATTCGGCGGTGCTTTGCTTTTAGGTGTTAAAGGAATTACCGTTATCTCTCACGGAAGAAGCATGGCTTATGCCATAAAAAATGCTGTCAGAGTAGCTAAAGAAGCCGTTGAATCGGATGTTAACAAGAAAATATCAGAGTTTTACGAAGGATAGATGTATGTCATTAAATTTAATTCCTGTAATGATTGCAGGTGTGGGTTACGGTGTACCGGATACTGTTATTACGAACGATGATTTAACAAAATTGGTAGATACCAGTGATGAGTGGATTACAACAAGAACCGGTATTAAAGAAAGACGTGTTGTTTCCGGCGAAGAAAACGCAGTCACGCTTGGTATCAAAGCTGCAAAAAATGCGCTTGAAAAAGCAAAGATGAAAGCTGAAGACATTGATATGATTATTGCGGCAGCTTCTGTGCCTGCTCATCCGTATCCTTCAACTGCCTGTGAAATTCAAGCGGCAATAGGGGCTGATAATGCAGCTGCTTATGATATTACTGCTGCTTGTACCGGTATGATTTATGCGATGAATATAGCTAAAGCGTTTATTTCTTCGGGTATTTACAAAAATGTGCTTCTTGTAGCAACAGATGCAAACTCAAAATTCATTGACTGGTATGACCGAACAAGCTGTGTTCTTTTCGGTGACGGAGCCGGGGCTCTTGTTATGAAAGAGTCTGTGGATGGTGTTGATGATATTATTGCTATGGATATGCACTCTAACGGGAAAGACGGTCATTTTATTGTAATGCCGATGAATGGAGAAAACTGTCCGTTGGTGGAACCTTGTGAACAGAAAAAACAAAAAATTGTTATGAATGGCAGAGAGGTTTACAAGTTTGTTGTAACCACAATGCCTGAATCTATCAGCAACTGTCTTGAAAAAGCAGGATTGACTCCTGATGATGTTGATTATTTGATTCCGCATCAGGCAAACTTTAGAATCATTGAAGCAATGGCATCAAGGTTGAATTACAGCGATGATAAAATTATCACAAACCTGCAAAAATATGGCAACACATCAGCTGCTTCAATTCCTATTGCTATGGCAGAAGGCATTGAAGAAGGTAAAATCAAGCTTCCTTGTAAAGCTATCTTGAGCGGTTTTGGTGCAGGGCTTACATGGGGCACTGTCATAGTAAGGCTCAGAGAAGGTATTGCTTAATTAGTATTAGTTAAGGAGATATAAAATGGGAAAAGTTGCATTTGTCTTCCCCGGACAAGGCTCACAATCAGTCGGAATGGGTAAATCTTTGTACGAAACTTCAAAGAAAGCAAAAGAAATATTTGAAAAAGCTGATGAAGTTTTGGGAAGAAATATTTCAAAATTGTGTTTTGAAGGTCCTGAAGAAGATTTGAAACAAACTATAAATACGCAACCAGCTATCCTTGTTACATCAATTGCAGCTTTGGAGGCATTGAAAGAAAAGACGAATGTCAAACCTGATTATGTTGCAGGACATTCATTAGGAGAGTATGGTGCTTATTATGCAGCTGATGTGATTGACTTTGCTACTGCAATGAAATTGATTGACAAGCGTGCAACTGAAATGAATGCGGCCGCAGAAACTACAAAAGGTGCTATGACTGCTGTTATTGGAATGAGCAAAGAATCTATTCTTGATGCTATTGGAAAGATTGACGGAATGGTTTCTGTTGCAAACTACAATTCACCTGCGCAAATTGTAATAACCGGTGAAGCTGATGCTGTTGCAAAAGCCAATGATGCTTTGAAAGAAGCAGGTGCCAAAAGGGTTATTCCTCTTCCCGTTTCTGGTGGTTTTCATTCTATGTTAATGGAAGAAGCAAGTGTAAAATTCTCTGAAATTCTTGATGATTGTGACATAAAAGATGCACAGATTCCTGTGTTTACAAACGTTGACGCTGAACCCACAACTGCCGCAATCAGGTTCAAAGCCAAGATGACTGCACAGATTTATTCTTCTGTTATGTGGACTCAAACAATTGAAAAAATGGCTGCTGACGGAGTGGATACGGTTGTTGAAATCGGACCCGGCAAAGTTCTTGCCGGTTTGGTGAAAAAAATTAACCCGGCTTTGACTGTATTGAACGTTTATGATGAAGAATCTTTGAATGCAGCTGTGGAAGTGTTGAATTCATAATTATTTAAATAAGGAGTATAAAAATGTCAGAAAATAAAAAAGTTGCTTTGGTTACAGGTGCTTCAAGGGGCATTGGTAAAGCATGCGCACTGGAATTAGCAAAAGCCGGATATGACGTGGCTGTCAGCTATGCAGGCAATGAAGATGCAGCAAACAAAACTGTTGCGGAATTAAAAGACCTTGGCATTAACGCAAAGGCTTATAAATTTAACGTTGCAGACAAAGAAGCCTGTGCTAAAGCTGTTGAAGAAGTTCTCGCTGACTTTGGCAAACTTGATGTTCTTGTTAATAATGCAGGAATTACGCGTGACGGCTTGTTTATGCGTATGAGCGCAGAAAACTGGGAGGCTGTAATTAATACTAACCTTAACAGTGCGTTTTACATGACAAGTCCGGTTATTAAAACTATGATGAAACAAAGATACGGATGTATTATTAATATGTCAAGCATAGTAGGTGTTATGGGCAATGCAGGTCAGGCCAACTATTCTGCTGCAAAAGCAGGCTTAATCGGTTTTACAAAATCGCTTGCTAAAGAATTGGGCTCAAGAAACATCAGAGTGAATGCAATTGCCCCCGGGTTTATCCAAACAGATATGACAAAAGATTTGGATACTGAAAAAATTGCTGAACACATTCCCATGAAACGTCTCGGTCAGCCTGAAGATATTGCGAAAGCAGTAAGATTCCTTGCTGAAGACGGATTGTATATTACAGGTCAGGTAATCGGTGTTGACGGCGGACTGGTAGTATAGTTCTGTAAAGTTATAGCTTTACAAAATTGCATATTTATATTGAAATAGTATAATTAGAATTGAAAAAGAAAATACGTAGTTAATTAAAAAGAGGTAAAAAAAACATGAGTACAGTTCTTGAGAGAGTTAAAAAAGTTGTAGTTGAACAATTAAGCGTTGACGAAAATTTAGTTACTCCGGAAGCTAGCTTTACAGCTGATTTGGGTGCTGATTCTTTGGATACAGTTGAATTAGTTATGGCTTTTGAAGAAGAATTCGGATGCGAAATTCCTGATGAAGAAGCTGAAAAAATTGCTACTGTTCAAGATGCAGTAAACTATATCGAATCACATTCATAAGATTCATAGTTATTAAAGACATTATTTGCGGGGAGCATAAAATTACTCCCCGTAATTTTTAGGGGGCTCTGGTTCACAGACCTCCGGATCGAGAATAATGAGAAGGTTTAAAGATGAGTAAAAGAAGAGTTGTTGTTACAGGTTTAGGGATTGTTTCTCCGTTCGGTGTTGGTGTCGAAAAGTTCTGGAACAGTCTGTTGGAAGGTAAAAGCGGTATTTCTACAATTGAAAATATCTCTTTAGATGGTCACACTGTTCATATAGCAGGTGAAGTTAAAGATTTTAAACCTGAAGAATATCTTGATTCTAAAGATGCAAGAAGAATGGATAGATACACACAGTTTGCAATGGTTGCGGCTGATGAGGCAATTGCAGATTCCGGCATTGTTGCAGGTGAAAATGTAGATCCATACAGATATGGTGTGATAGTTGGTTCTGCTGCCGGTGGTTTTGATACGTTTGAAAAACAGCATGACATTATTACTGCAAAAGGACCGACAAAATGTTCTCCGTTCACTGTACCTATGATTATTGCTGATATGGGTGCAGGAAGAATTTCTATTAAGCACGGAGCTAAAGGTGTAAACAAAGCCGTTGTTACAGCATGTGCTACATCAGCTCACAGTGTGGGTGATGCCTTCCGTTCAATCCAGTGGGATGATGCGGATGTTATTGTTGCAGGCGGTGCTGAAGCTGTTATTACAAAATTGGGTATAGGCGCATTCACAAGCGCTAGAACATTGTCAAAACACAATGATGAACCGCAAAAAGCATCAAGACCTTATGACAAAGACAGAGACGGATTTATTATGTCAGAGGGTGCAGCTGTTCTCGTTCTTGAAGAACTTGAGCATGCAAAAGCCAGAGGCGCAAAAATTTATGCTGAGATTGTCGGATATGGTCAAACAGCTGATGCTTATGACATTGTTGCTCCTGCTGCTGACGGTTCAGGTGCTGCTATGGCAATGAAACTTGCTGTTAAAGATGCAGGCATTGAGCCAAAAGAAGTTGATTATGTTAACGCTCACGGAACAAGCACAGGTCTGGGCGATGTTGCTGAATCTCAGGCAATTGCAAGAGTCTTTGGCGATCTTTCAACTAATAAAAACTTGAAGGTAAGCTCAACAAAATCTATGCACGGGCATATGCTGGGTGCAACAGGTGCTGCTGAGTCTATCGTTTGTATAGAAGCTATCAACAATAGTATCATTCCTCCTACTATCAACCTTGATAATCAGGATGAAGCTGTTGCTGATTTGAACTATGTTCCTCACAAACCTCAAAAAGCTGATGTCAAATATGCTTTGACAAACTCTTTTGGTTTTGGCGGACATAATGCTTCAATTTTGTTTAAAAAATATGAAGCATAGAGCCTTGTTTCATAAAGCTAAAAAAAAGAGGTTTTTCAATTAAAAAACCTCTTTTTTTTAGCTGTTTTGTTTGTAGATTATATAATACCTTGAGCAATCATAGCTTTGGATATTTTATCAAAAGCTGCTATGTTTGCGCCGGCAACGTAGTTTTTGCCAAGATTATATTCTTGGGCAGCTTTCTGGCATGCTTTAAATATATTTGTCATAATCTTGTCGAGTTTTTCATCAACTTCCTCAAATGTCCATGAATATCTCATACTGTTTTGAGACATTTCAAGAGCAGAAGTGGCTACACCGCCTGCATTGGCTGCTTTTGCCGGAGCAAGAAGGATGTCATTTTTTAAGAAGTATTCAATTGCTTCGAGGTTTGTTGGCATGTTTGCACCTTCTCCAATAGCTCTTACTCCATTTTTTACAAGTTCTTGAGCATCTTGAAGATTTATTTCATTTTGAGTTGCACATGGAAGAGCAATATCTGTTTTTATTTTCCAAATTGGTCTTTCATTGTTTAGATTTTCTGTATAAGTTGAGCCTTTTACACGAGAGGCATATTCTTTGATTCTGCCTCTTTCAACTTCTTTAATTTGTTTTATAATTTCCAGTTTTATTCCTTCCGGATCATAAATGCATCCGTTTGAATCGCTCATTGCAACAACTTTTGCGCCATATTGCTGAGCTTTTTCACAGGCATAAATGGCAACGTTTCCTGAACCTGAGATTGTGACTGTTTTATCTTTGAAGTTGATGCCTTCATTTTTGAGCATTTCTCGCATAAAATAAATCAATCCGTATCCGGTTGCTTCTTTTCTTGCTAAAGAGCCGCCGTATTCAAGTCCTTTACCGGTCAAAACACCTGCTTCATACGCATTTTTTATTCTTTTATATTGTCCGAACAAGAATCCGATTTCTCTAGCTCCTACACCTATATCGCCGGCCGGAACATCTACATCCTGACCTATGTGTCTGTAAAGTTCTGTCATAAAACTCTGGCAAAAACGCATAATCTCATTGTCGGACTTACCTTTCGGGTCAAAATCACTACCGCCTTTGCCACCGCCTATTGGCAGACCGGTTAGTGCATTTTTGAAAATTTGTTCAAAAGCGAGAAACTTCATTATACTCTGGTTTACACTTGGATGAAATCTGAGCCCTCCTTTGTATGGACCTATTACACTGTTAAACTGTACTCTGAAGCCTCTGTTTACCTGCACCTGACCTTTGTCATCCACCCAGGATACTCTAAAGGATACGAGCCTTTCGGGTTCTGTCAAACGTTCCAGAAGTGCGGATTGTTTAAATTCAGGATGTTTATCTATAACAGGCTTCAGTGTAGTAAGAACTTCGTGTGCAGCCTGCAAGAATTCAGGTTCGTTATTTTTTTCTTTTAGTTTTTCTAATACTTCTGTTAGATAGTCCATTCTTTAACCCCTAATTTTTGTAGTCTTAATTTCTTTGGGGAAATTATATCACAAAAATGGTGCGGTGCTTAGGATGTAAATTTTTTTCGAAAAATGTTTATCTTCTGTATGAATAAAAAAATTTTTAGGCTAAAATCTTTTTGTATGGAAATAAAGGATAGGGACTCTTTTTATGGGTATTTGTGAAAATTACAACGTAGCTATTATTGGTGCAGGACCGGCAGGTATTTTTGCTGCACTTGAGATTATGAAACTCAAACCGGATTGGAAGGTTGTAATAGTTGAAAAAGGTTTGAAAATTGAAGAAAGAAAATGCTTCCTAAGAGAAGGAATGAAAAAATGCCCGAATTGTAAAACCTGTGGGCTTCTTTGCGGATGGGGCGGTGCAGGTGCTTTTTCTGACGGAAAATTGACTCTTACTCCTGATGTTGGAGGACATTTGCTTGATTATATGGACAGAGACAGGGTGAATGAGCTCATAAAATATACAGATGATCTCTATCTTCATTTTGGTGCTACGGATGAAGTTTTTGGAACAAACAGAGATGATTTTGCTGATATTGAAAGACAGGCTACGCTCGCAGAGTTAAAGCTTGTGCATTCTCCTGTAAGACACCTTGGAACAGAAAGAAGTCTCGGTGTTTTGAAAAACATGCAGGATTATCTGGGTGAAAGAGTTACTATTTTAAATAAAAAAACAGCAGCAAGTCTTATTGTTGAGAATGAACAGGTTAAAGGTTTTGTTACATCTGATGGAGAAGAAATTCGCTCGGAATATTTAATTATTGCTCCCGGCAGAGAAGGTGCTGATTGGCTTACAAAAGAGTTTGCAAAAAATAAAATCGGAATGATTAACAATGCAGTGGATGTGGGGGTCAGAGTTGAACTTCCTGCACCGGTATTTTCTCACATTACTGACAAATTGTATGAATCAAAACTTGTATATCATTCAAAAACTTTTGGAGATGAAGTTCGAACTTTTTGTATGAATCCGTATGGAGAAGTTGTTGCTGAAAATTACAGCGGTATTGCGACCGTTAATGGTCATAGCTATGCAGAAAAGCGTACTCAGAATACAAACTTTGCACTTCTTGTAAGTGAAAAGTTTACTGAACCTTTTAAAGAGCCGATTGCCTACGGTCAACACGTGGCAAGACTTGCAAATATGCTTTCAGGCGGTGTGCTTGTTCAAAGATTCGGAGATTTACTTGACGGCAGGCGTTCGACTCCTGAAAGAATCAAATCCAGCATAATTACTCCGACTTTGCAATGTGCTACACCGGGTGATTTGAGTTTAGTTCTTCCATACAGACAGATGACTGCAATTATAGAAATGCTTCAGGCACTGGACAAAATTGCTCCTGGCGTGGCTTCAAGGTACACACTGCTTTACGGTGTAGAAGTTAAGTTCTATTCAGGACGTGTAAAACTGACTAATGAACTTGAAACCGAACAGGTAAAAAATCTGTTTACAATTGGTGACGGTGCCGGAGTAACCAGAGGTCTTATTCAGGCTTCTGCTTCAGGTGTACATGCAGCAAGGGTAATTTGTAACAGATAGTTAACATAGAAGAAAAAATTTTTTTTCAGGGTTTTTATTCGGTGTAGATAAAAAGGTTGTCGAAATGGCTGTTGAAAGCAAAAATAAGATAAACCACATATCTGCGTATTCTTCAGTAAGACCGAATACGCCGTCTTCTTCTGCTTCATTATCTAAAATGACACCTGTTATTGTTCCGAAAAAAAGAGATTTATCTTTTTTATGTACACCTGAATTCAACAGGGCTGTTTCTGACAGATGCAGAGCTCTTTTCAATATGAATCTCAAAGAAAAGTTCATCAGTCCTAATATGACTGTTTCTGATTTTCATAAGCGTGTTGAAGGTATATCAAAAATTTCTGCATATATAGCCAAAGATTCGGTGCTTTCGAGTTTGGGCATAGAATATAATGATATTGTGGAAGCCTTGAAGTTCTCTTCTAAACATAATATTCCGATTGATTACAATTTTGATTCAAGAATAAATGCTCTTGAGAATTTAAGTTCTATGGGTGCAAATCCTCAAAATAATAAAATATTTAAAAAAATTGGTCAGGAACTGCTCAAGGGGATAATCGTTTATAATGAAGACAATGTATCAGTTTTTGACGAACTGTCTCTTGAAAATATGAGAAAGCTGATGAGAAGCAGAACACTTGCTCCTGTAAGAAAAAAGATGGATTCTGATCTTATTATTTCTTTTTTAAAAAGCAAAGATAGCTCTGTAATCGTAAAAGAAAATATTGAAAAGCTTGAAGCAATTTTGAAAAATCAAGAATATTCTTTTTTGAAAGACTGCCCTTCTCTCAAACCATCTTTGCTTTTATATGGTGGTGATTTGAACAAATTTATGTCAAAGGTAAAAGAGATACATTCATCCCTCGGAAAAAATCAAAAGCTTCTTTTTTCACTAAACCCTGAGACGAATGTTGTTTTTATCAAGTCTCGAAACATTTATGAAGGCGGGCTTGAAACAGCTGTTTCTCAACGTTATGACAAAGCTTTTAATCTTGTTGCTGAGGAAAGAAGCATATCAGGTCTCAATTCTGCGGGGAAAAAAACACTTAATGCTTATATAATGGACAAGACAGGGCATGCGGAATACAACATCAGACAGATTTATGACAAGGTGCACAAAAGCTGGATTTTGACAGATTGGATAAAACGAATAAAAAATCAGCAGGGTAAAGTAGTTGAGACTGAAGTTTTGCAGCTTTCAAATGTAGCTGGTGTTTATAATATAAAAAAAATAGATGCAAACCGAAAAATCCAAACATTGAGCAGTGCTGTAAAAAACAATAAGGGTACAATTATTGAAAAAAAATTGGTATCACCTTTGGGCGATAGAACTTTTTACAAATTTTTTAAATCATCGGATGGAAAGCGAGAGCAGTTTTCATATGTAATAAAAGATAAAGACGGAAAAGTTCTAGCCAGCAAAGAAAGTCTTTTCCGCCGCCTGTCTTCGTCTCTTGCTTTATCCGTGGTGAATGGAGAAAAATACAAAATTGAATATTTCAAAGATGAGATACATATATTTGATGAAAAAAATGCTCAAAAAACAGTTTTAGACTTAAGAAAACTGGTAGCAAAAGGTCAAAAGTCTCATTTGGGGCTTCTTAAAAAGCTTTCTGCTCCTGAATTGATTGCTGTCAGCAAAAATGCAAAGTATTTAGATTCGATAAAAGAAAAAGATTCTTATTATCTTATTGGTGCTGATGAAATAGCATGTTCTGCAAATAGGTTTGTTTTTGAACATGAACTTGGACATGCCAAGGATTCTGCTGTTGAATCTTTTCAATCTGTTATAAATGATGGCAAAAAGTCTGTATTAGAAATGAAAAGAAAATTTACCTCAGATATCAAGCTTCAAAAAATATTTAAAGCTGAAAAAAATCGATTTATGAAGGCATATCCTTTAAAAATAAGGCATATTGCAGGTTATTTTGTAAATGAAAACATTAATTCTCCTTTGATAAAAGGACTTTCTGAGGCGGTTGCTGAGATTAATGCTATTATAAATTCTCCTTATCCACCTAAATGGATTATGGGAAGAGGACACCTGCTTCAAGAAAATTTTCCCAGAACAATTGCTTATCTTTTGAAAAAGTACAAATTATAAAAAAGACATCGAACGCTTTAGGTTCAATGTCTTTTTTGTTAAACATTTCAGATTAAGCTTCTTTTTGTTTGTTAATCATATCCTGAATTTTGCCCATGATATCATCACCTTTTTTCTGCATTTCAGATACGATATCTTCAGCTTTCCCCTGGATTTCTTTTACTGTTTTTTCAGCTTTGTTTTTCAATTCTTCAGAATTTTTTGCTAACATTTCACGGGTTTCTTCACCTGATTGTGGAGCAAGTAAAAGACCCATTACTGCACCGACAACACCGCCTACTATAAAACCAGCTAAAAATTTTCCTGTTGACATAATTTTTCTCCTTTGACGTTTTGAATATTATTGCATTCTATTGATTATTTACATTAAATACCCGGATTGTCATCAAACTAATCAGTTATACGGGTGTATATTATACAATATTTACAAATTATAACATTAGTATAATAGATTATTTTCTTCTAAAAAGGTTGAATGCAGAAAAGAAACCTTTCATGAATCCGCCTTGTAAAAATTTGAATTTATCGGCAAACATAGAGAAAAATCCAAGAACAGTAGCAAAGATTTTTTTTGCTGTTGTAATCTGGTTATTTGCATTTTGTGCAAAAGTGTTGACGTTTGTCATCGTTTCTTTTAATTCACCAAGAATAGGTTCAATTTCTTTTTTTACAATCGATGTGGTTTCATCCAGATTTTTTGTAAGCAATGTTAGCTCTATCAAAAATTTAATGCAGTAAACAGTCAATGCAATAACTGCTGCAATACAAACCAGAACGAGTATTATAAGGCTTATCGTAAGTGTTGTAGACATATTGTTCTCCTAATTAGTTGAAGTCGTATGACTTATCTTCCATTTCTTTAGCTTTTGCCATTTGTTTTGCTTTTATGTGTTCATTAATTTTGTTGTATTGTTTTTCGAGTTTATATTTCATCATATCCAGAGACTCAAGAGCCTGTTTTTTTGCTTCTTTGATTTCTGGTGCATGTTTTTGTGCAAAATCATTAACAAAATTTTTCACGTCTTCTCTTGTTTCTTGACCGGATTTTGGTGCGTACAAAATAGCAGCAACAACACCGCCTACTACTCCTGCCAAGAGTCCGAGACCAAAGCTTATAGAATTATCATCTTTTGACATAATCTTCTCCTTGCTGTATTTAACCTATTGAAAATAGTATATCATTATTTGGTGATTTTTACACTACTAAAAGGGCTAAATAGAAAATAAAATAAATTACTTGAAAAAGAATTTTTATTTGATATATTTTTATTAAAGCTATTTATGGCGGGTGTCGTCAAGTGGTTAAGACCTCGGATTGTGGTTCCGATATACATGGGTTCGAATCCCATCATCCGCCCATTTTAACAAATTGCACCTTAGGGTGCTTTTTTGTTAGGAATCTTTTTGAATGTTTAACATTCTATAACCTATACCTATATGTGTAATAATATAGTCAGAAGCATTAAGCTTTTTTCTTAAATTTGTTACAAAAACTCTGAGAGAGAGTTGTGAATCACATCCGTTTTCGTCTTTCCATATTTCTTGTTTTATGTGGTTGTGGGTTAATACTTTTCCTATATTCCGGGAAAGAAGACATAGAAGCTTGTATTCTATTGCTGTCAAATGAACTATGCTATCGTCAACATAAACACAGCCTGTGTCATAATCGATTTTCAAATTGCCGTTTGTAAAAATATTATTTTGAGGTTCTGCTTGTGTACTTTGGAGCTTGTGGCGTAAAGCAACACGCACTCGCGCAAGAAGTTCTTCTGTATTGAACGGCTTTGTCAAGAAATCATCTGCCCCTGCATCCAGTGCAGTAATTTTGTCCTGATTATCTGTTCTTGCACTGACAATTATAATGGGCACAAGTGAAAATGAACGGATTTTTTTTATAACCTCGATGCCATCCATATCAGGCAACCCGAGATCAAGGATCACAACATCAGGATTGTGTGAAGTTGTTTTTAAAATTCCGTCTTTTGCATTAGATGAAATTAAATAATCATAATCAAAAATTTCAAGGGTTGTTCCTATAAGATTCTGAATAGCTTTGTCATCTTCAATTACAAGAATTTTACCTTTATTCATTTTCTTTCTCCATATCTGATTTTATATCAAATGAAAAAATTGTTCCGCTGGGTTTGTTATCTGTGATGTTAAATTTTCCGTGATGGGCTTCCACAACTGCCTTGCATAAGGCAAGTCCAAGCCCTAACCCCCGTCTTGAGTCTGCAATTTTGTTGTTTACTGTATAAAACATTTCGAAAATCTTTGCTTTGTCTTCATCACTGATTCCCAAACCTTCATCAATAACAGATATTTCAAGGTTATTGTTTACTGCCCGTGCTTTGATTGTAATGTTTGTACCTTCCGGTGAATATTTCATTGCATTGTCAACAAGGTTGAATATAACCTGTGAAATCAAACGGCTGTCCATATAGGCTGAGAGTGTTTCATTTTCTATGTCAGTATGAATAAAAAATTTTTCTTTTTTTCTGCCCAAATGGCTTATGGCATCTCTTATTACATCTGAGATATATTCGGATTCTTTGTTCAGTTTGATTTCATTTTTGTCAAATCTTGTTATTGCAAGTAAATTTTCAACAAGATTCAAAAGCCAGATAGAATCGTCATAAATGTCAGTATAAATATGCTGTTTTTTGTCTTCTGATAAAATATTTGAGTTTTTCATAAGGATTTGTGCAAACCCTGAAATCCCTGTCAAGGGGGTTCTCAAGTCATGAGAAATTGCTCTCAAGAGAGTTGAGCGCAATTCTTCCTGTTTGTTTTTTATTATTAATTCGTTTTTGGAACGTAAAATATCTTCTTTTTCTTTTATAAGCTGAATTTCTCTAATCATTGCATCTTTTTGTTTTTGATTAACTATTGCTATAAAATAAACAAAGCCGAAAAGAATTAAAAATATAATAGGATATCCGCTGAAATGCATTTTTAAAGAAAAATGAGGCTCTGTTAGAAAATAATCCAGAACTAATAATAAAACGATAGAAATTATAAGTCCTGTATATGAAAATATAGAGAATTTGAACTGTTTGTTTTCTTCATGTCCGAAATAAATCTTTTGTGCTTTGTCAGGGATAATATAAATTTCTATATCAGGAGAATATTTGATAATTTTATCCACAAAATTTGGCGGGGTAAAAAGCCTGTTGGATTTATATCCTGATCTACCGAGGATAATTTTTGTAACCTGACTTTTTTTGGCATATTCAGAAACCTGAAAGGCAATATCTTCACCGTTTAGAGTCACAATTTTTGCGCCTTTTGCTCTTGCAAATTCTGTATTTCTCTGTAATCTCAATTCATTGTCTTCGGACATTTTTCTCGCTGTATTAATATATAATGCGGTAAAATCCGCATCAAAAACTTTTGCCATTCGAGATGCCGTGTCAATGACTTTTTTATTTGACGGTGATGAAGACAAACATACGAGAATATGGTCTTTGCTTGCTTTTGGGCTGTCTAATTCTTTCATAATCAGATGATAGCATAAAGTGATATAAAAATAGGATTAATGTTTTTTAATCGGCGTTAAGATGGCGTTAAGATTTTATTTTTGCACTTGAAAAGTGTAATAAACACATTTAATATGTCAGAACAAAGACAGTTATCTGAAATCTTAAGGAGGATTCTTTCTTTTATAGAAAGAAAAATAAAATGTCAATTACAGTTAATAAAATAAATTCACTTAATATTAATAACAACAATAATCAAAAAAATAAAACACGCTTTTCAACAAAAGCTGCTGCAACAGCCGGAAGTTTGATAGGTTTGAGCGCAGCTGCTGTTTGCATCGGAAGAGCAAGAGGCCTCAAAGTTCCGTCTTCTTTTAAGACAAAAGAATTTGTTGATATTTTCAAAAAAATGGAATTTAATGAAAAAGATGTTATAGCTCTTGCTTCATCCTCAATTGCAGGAGGCTTTGCCGGCGGTGTTTTGACTGATAAAAAGAATACAAAAGCTAAAGCCAAAGAAGGTATTGTTCAGCTTGTCGGCAATTACATTTTTCCCAGCCTTTTTGTTGGTTTGGGAATGAAATTGAATAAAATTCTTTTTTCAAAATATAAGTTTCCTCCTGTGACAAAAGCAATTCAATTTGCATTTGGTACAGCAGGTTTTATTTCAGGTGTTTTTGTCGGAAATAAGGCTTCTCAAGTTATAAACAAAAATATCTTTAAGGAAGATTCTTACAGAAAACTTAACTGGAAAGATTGGGCTGTTCAAGCGGACAATGTCTGTCTTGTTACTTCAATGGCTGCTCCCGGAACAAATGTTGCAAAAGCTGCTTCGAAAATTATTCCCTTCGCTCATATAATTCCGGGTTATTGCGTTGGTACAAAAAATTAGACTAAAAAAATAAAGATATGTTTTACGATAAAAATGAACTTAATCCATTTAAAGTAATAGTGTTTGGTTTTTTAGGGTACGCTCTTATCGGTTTAATATTGATTTCTTTGCCGTTTGCCCAAAAAACTAATGTAAGTTTGGTAGACAATTTGTTTAATATTGCTTCGGCACTTTCTACAACAGGTTTAACAACGGGTAATATTTCAGATATTTATACAATCTGGGGACATATAATTTTGTTGGCTATGATACAACTTGGTGCAATAGGTTATATGACTTTGACTTCGTTTTTTATTCTTTCAAGAAGCGATAATATCTCCAGCCGAAGAGTAAAAATTTTGTCAGCTGAGTTTCCTTTACCGGAGGATTTTGATGTAAAAAGGTTTGTTAAAAATATAGTTATATATACTTTTGGTGTTGAGTTTATAGGAACATTACTTTTGTACTGGCAGTTTTTGAAAAGCGGTGTAGAACAACCTTTTTGGCATGCTTTTTTTCATTCTGTATCTGCTTTTGCAACAGCTGGTTTTAGTCTTTTCCCCGATAGCCTGATGCAATTCAGGGGAAATATTGCTGTTAATCTTATTATTATATTTTTATGTTATTCCGGTGCCATAGGTTTTATTGTTTCAATGGATATTTATAGAAAATTGAGCGGAAAAAGTAAGGAAATAACTCTTACCTCTAAAATTATTGTGATAATAACAGCGCTTGTAGCTGTAATTGGAACATTGATATATAGTTTTGCAGAACACTCAGGGTTGTTAACTTCTTTTTTCCAGATTATGTCAGCATCAACAACTGCCGGATTTAATACGGTTGATCTTTCTCAATTATCCAAAGCTTCTTTATTCTTGATAATTCTGGCAATGATAATTGGTGCATCTCCTTCGGGTACAGGAGGCGGTATTAAAACAACTTCAGTTTCGGTTCTGCTCGGTATCATAGGCAGTGTAATAAATGGACATCCCGAAAAAATCACCTTTTTGAATAAACGTATTCCTGAAAACAGAGTTATGACAGCGGTAGCAACAGCAACAACTTATGTCATTATTTTATCATTGTGTACACTTTTGGTATGTCTGTGTGATAATCATAATTTTTTGGAATTATACTTTGAAACCGCATCTGCTCTGGGCACTGTCGGTCTGAGTATCGGGGTTACACCTTCATTGTCAGATGCTGCAAAATTAATTTTGTCAACTGCAATGTTTTTAGGTAGACTCGGTCCGTTAACTCTTGGCATTGCATTTTTCAGAATCAAGAGAAGCAATAGAATTGTTCAAAGCAAGTGTGATGTTGCTGTTTAGAAGTTGATTTAATATTTTGTACCCACGGTTTTACAAACTTCAGGATTGTTGAAATATTTTAAAAAGACAACCTCTTCATGTCCTCCAACAACAGGCATTGCTCCTATGTTTGCAGAGTGTTTTGTGTCAGGCGTTATCATTGCGTTGAGATATTCCTGAAGCTGCTTAGGTGAAAAAAGACAGGTTGTAACGTTTTTACCTCTGAGCCATTCATTTGTTTCTACATAGATACATCTTTCACTTCCGTCTTGCATATATCCTTTGATTTCATAGGTACTGTTTGAGTTGTAGCTTACATTATATTTCGTTTCTGTGTATGGTATACATTGAGAAAAGTTTCTTTTGAATTCATCAGAATATTTTGAACCTGCCGCAATAGCAGGATAAACAAAAAATGAACTAATAATGATTGTAAAAAGTGTCTTTTTCATCACATATATAATAACACATGATGTTTATATTTTACTTTTGAAATAAGCAATTATGGCAAATAGAAACAGAAAAACCGTGAAACCGATAAGAGTAAGACAACCGGCAAGAATTCCATTGGCTATTTTATCGGAGCGGCTGAGAGCTTCTTCTTCACTTTTTTTTAGGTTCATGTTGAATTTTTCAATAGTTAAATCAGGCTCTGACTTTTTCTCTCTTTCATAGCGAAACACATATCGAGTGAAAAGTTCTTGTTCGATTGTGACTACGCCTTTCAGCCTGACATATGCAAGCAGCATTTTTATCTCATAGCTCATATCTTTTAGAATACAGCTGCTTGAAAAAGATTTTTCATCTTGCTTTTTCAGAACATAGTCATTGTCATCACATAAAAATTCAAAATAACACCAAAAATCATCTTCAAAAAACCATTCTCTTTTTGTATCGGGTTCAAAAATTACTTTCTGGCAGGCGATAGAATGACAGTTTGAACGTGAATTGAAGTATTCGTCTGTTATATCATTGTATTCCATTCGTTAATTTTATAACATTTTAAGTTTAATTAAAACTGTAATTGTGGGTAATAATATTTAATTGTGAAAAAAATCACATTTCTAAATTTGAAAAAATTCAAATATTTATATAAAGTGTATATCCACGTAACCTTGATGAACAGAGAATTTTAATTGTATCTTATTATTAATAATTGTAAAAATAACACTTGCAATTTTATTTTTTATAGGTTATATTAATAGTGAATTATTTCACGATAAAGGAGATATTACACTATGGCAACAAAAAAGCAAGCTGAAACTGAAAAGTTGGAAAAAGCTTTTAACAAATCCACTGAGGTTAAAACTCATGACGATTTGAAATTAATCATCGAAAGAGCAAAAAAAGCACAAAAAATTTATGCAACTTTCTCTCAAGAACAAGTTGACAAAATCTTCAAAGCAGCAGCGACTGCCGCTGACAAAATGAGAATTCCTCTTGCAAAAATGGCTGTTGAAGAATCAGGCATGGGCGTTATGGAAGATAAAATTATCAAAAACCACTTTGCTGCTGAATATATTTATAACAAATATAAAAATATGAAAACAGCCGGAGTTATTTTTGAAGACAAAGCTAACGGAATTAAAAAAGTAGCTGAACCTATCGGTGTTATTGCAGCAGTTATTCCTACAACTAACCCGACTTCTACTGCTATTTTTAAATCATTAATCGCATTGAAAACAAGAAACGCTCTTGTATTTTCACCTCACCCGAGAGCTAAAAAATGTACTATTGAAGCTGCAAGAATAGTTCTGGAAGCTGCTGTTAAAGCAGGTGCTCCTGACGGACTTATTGCATGGATTGATGAACCTTCTGTTGAACTTTCAGGCGCATTGATGCACCACGAAGATATCGATATGATTCTTGCAACAGGCGGTCCAGGAATGGTTAAAGCAGCTTACTCTTCAGGCAAACCCGCTTTGGGTGTAGGTCCCGGTAACACTCCTGCTGTTATCGATGAAACAGCTGATATCAAGATGGCAGTTTCTTCAATCCTTATGTCAAAAACTTTCGACAACGGTATGATTTGTGCTTCTGAACAATCAGTTGTTGTTGTTAAAGACGTATATGAAGAAGTTAAAAAAGAATTTGTTCTGAGAGGTGCTTATATTCTTTCTAAAGCAGAAAAAGAAAAAGTTGCCAAAACAATCATTAAAGACGGCAGATTGAATGCTGCTATCGTAGGTCAGCCTGCATATAAAATTGCTGAAATGGCCGGCGTAAGCGTTCCTGAAGATACAAAAGTTATTATCGGTGAAGTTACAGATATTTGTGAAGAAGAATCTTTCGCTCACGAAAAACTTTCTCCCGTATTGGCTATGTACAAAGCTAAAGACTTTGATGATGCTGTTCAACAAGCTTATGACCTTGTTGATTTCGGCGGTGCCGGTCACACATCTGTTCTTTATACAGATGAAAGAGATTCTGAAAGAATTGAAAAATTTGGTGTTAAACTCCACACTTGCAGAATCTTGATTAACTCACCTTCATCTCAAGGTGGTATAGGTGACTTGTTCAACTTCAGACTCAATCCGTCTTTGACACTGGGCTGCGGTTCCTGGGGCGGTAACGCAGTTAGCGAAAACGTTGGTCCTCAACACTTATTGAACATCAAGACAGTTGCTGAAAGGAGAGAAAACATGCTTTGGTACAAAGTTCCTGCAAAAGTATACTTCAAAAGAGGAGCTTTGGATTTGGCTCTCAGAGAATTGCAAGGTAAAAAACGTGCATTCATCGTTACTGACAGATTCCTGTTCAATTCAGGTATGACTAACGCTATCACAAATACACTTGACGAAATCGGTGTTGATTATCAAATCTTCTTTGATGTAAAACCGGATCCGACATTGTCTACAATCAACGACGCAATGATGATGGTTAAAGCATATGAACCTGATGTATTCATCGCATTGGGCGGTGGTTCTTCTATGGACGCAGCTAAAATCTTGTGGTTAATGTATGAACAGCCTGATACAGTATTCGAAGATATCGCAATGAGATTTATGGATATCAGAAAGAGAATCTGCATGATTCCCGAACTCGGTAAAAAAGCTGAAATGGTTTGTGTACCGACAACATCAGGTACAGGCTCCGAAGTTACTCCGTTTGCTATCATCACTGATGACCAAACAGGTGTTAAATACGCAATCGCTGATTACGCATTGACTCCTAACGTAGCTATCATTGACCCGAACCTTGTTGACTCTATGCCTAAAGGCTTAACAGCTGTTTCAGGCTACGATGCTATTACTCACGCAATCGAAGCTTACGTATCAGTTATGGCAACAAACTTTACAAACTCTAACTCTTTAGAAGCTTTGAAACTGTTGTTCAGATACTTGAAACGTTCTTACGATGGAGGCAAAAACGATCCTATCGCAAGAGAAAAAGTTCACTACGCTTCAACTATCGCAGGTATGGCATTTGCTAACGCCTTCTTGGGTGTATGCCACTCTATGGCTCACAAGCTCGGTGCTATGTTCCACGTACCTCACGGTATGGCTAACGCATTGTTAATCAATCAGGTTATCAAATTCAACGCAACCGACAAACCGACAAAACAAACAGCATTCCCTCAATACAAGTTCCCGAATGCTAAAGCTAAATACGGTCAAATTGCTGACGAATTAGGATTGGGCGGAAAAACTGATGACGAAAAAGTTGAATTGTTGCAACAAGCTTTAGTTCAAATGAAAAAAGACCTCGGTTTGCCGATGTCTATCAAAGAATTCGGTATTGACGAAAAAGAATTCCTTGATAAGCTTGATGAAATGGTTGAACTTGCATTCGACGATCAATGTACAGGTGCTAACCCGAGATATCCGTTGTTTGAAGAAATCAAACAAATGTACTTGGATGCATACTACGGAAAAATATAATTTATTGAGAGTAAGATCCTCAAAGAAAGACCCGACAGTGAAAGCTGACGGGTCTTTTATTATAAGAATAATGCGTGGGCAAATATTTCTCCAACCTGATGATTGTAATATCTTCCGTCATCTTTTGTGAATAATTCATTCCAGTGGCTTTTAGGTGTACCGTCCTGAGAATACGACGGATTACACATCATAAGGTGGTGAGTGTTTGTGTCATATCTGAGAGGAAAGAGATCTTCCATTTGCATAAAGCTCGGGAGTTTGTCGCTTGCGTGTTCGAAACCGAAAAGAGCGTTTCTTATCCTGTTCAGTCGTGTTTCATAAGGTGTTCCGCCTTCTGTGTTGTCGTTTGACACTTCTACGCCCGGGGCATAATCTCTGGAATATTTAAGCTTGTTTGACCAGTGTTTAACATTGTCAAAATCATCTACCGATACAAATGCTGTACCTGCATTCAGGCCCATTTTCCTGTATCTTTCAAAATCGTCGGAACTCTTTTCTCCAACAAAGCTCAATGTTGTTTTTCCCGTACGTTTTCTTATTTCATCAGTAATATACTGCATTTGTTCATATTCCGGCAATGCACCGACACCTGTATAGTTTTGAAGGTCATATCCACCAATATGTTTTGCTGAATCTACAAAAATAGCTTCGAAACCGGTATTAATTACATTGACCATTTCTTGAATATAAAGCTCCACATGTTCCGGATTGTGCCAGCGGAAGTGTTCGTCCTGCTCATACGGACGTGCAATTTTTAGCTGATCTTCAGAAATAACGGTTCTGAAACCTGTTTTGAGCCCTCTGAAGTGAGCCAGGTCGTTGAAGGCTTTGAATTGTTCTTCAGCAGAAAGCTTTTTGGCTATTTCATAGTTGATAATATTCTCGCTGTAACCGCAATTTAGTTTTATTCCATATATGGAATTTTCTTCCCAAGGTGCTTTATTATATCCGTCACCATATATATTAGGCCATATTTGAGAGAGGATTATGCAGTTTGCCCAGCTTTTTGCTGACGGAGGAATAGCAGGGAGCATTTTCATTGAACTAAAAATTCCATTTTTGCATCTGTTACCTGTCATTTCGGCAATAGCGCGATTGTTTATTTCTATATAATTAGCCAGACGTCCCCATTTATCTCCGTAATCTGGTGATTTAACATCATCTGGAAATGTTCTGTAAAAAGTTGTGCATTCGCATAATGACACAATTGAATCAACTGTTTTTTTTATTGAACGTGTTAAAAGTTCAACAGGGAGAATGTTTGAAATCCACTGTTTGAGATTTCCATTGTTTAAAGCTCTGTATCTGTGTTCTTCTGTCCATTTGTCAAAATGTAGTATATCACTGCCACAGAGAACATCGAGCATTTTACTTACTGTATTTTTGTTCTTTTTCATAAGAACAATATAAAAAATACATTCTCTGAAAACATTACACAAAATATTAATTTTTAGGCAACTGTTTTTGAGAATATTTTTATGATTAAAACACCGCAAAGAATGAGTAAAATACCGATAATAGCAGGTGTATCAAGGACCTGCTTGTGGACGAGCCAGCCCAGAAGAGCAATCCCTACAATCCCTACACCTGACCAAATTGCGTAAATTATACCGGTGGGAAGTGTCTGTATGCTTAGGCTAAGCATATAAAAAGAAAGTGCATAGCCTGCAATAGTTAATATTGACGGAATTAACACAGTAAAGCCGTTTGTATCTTTAAGCATAGTTGTAGCAAAGATTTCTGATATGATTGCGATTGCTAAATAAATATATTCCATTGTATGTCCTTTAAATTTTTATGTTGTAAATCTTTTTTGTAAATTATAATTTGACTTTGCTTTTTTTACTATTTTCAGAAGGTTTGTGTAATAACCGACAGCCAGAATTGTTGCTGCGCTGACCCAGGCAATCGGGCCTGCATAAAATATTCCGAAATAACTAAATTTGACTGCAAGGTACACTGCTGCAAAAGATCTGACAAGAAGCTCGGCTATGCTTGCTAAAAGAGGCAAAAGAGCCTCTCCCATTCCTTGGAGTGCATTTCTGAATATGAAAATCTGTCCCAGAAAGAAATAGAAGATTGTGCTTATCCAAAGATAGCTTTTTGCGATAGATATGATGTGAGTTTCACTTTTTCCTATGAAGATTCCGACTATGTTACTTCCGTAAAAATGAATTATAAATGCCATTATCAAACTCAGACTAATATTTATCAAAGAACTCTGGTTTACTCCGGTTTTTATGCGTGTGAAATTGTTAGCACCATAGTTTTGTGCTGTATAAGCAGCCAGAGCTACGCCGAAAGAAATCATTGGAAGTGTTGCTATTTGTTCTATACGCAAAGCAGCGGTGAACGCTGCTATTACATCGGGACCGAAGGTATTACAAACACTCTGTATAATCAAAATGCCTATGCCGAGAATGGAAAATTGAAGCGACATCGGGATTCCGACTTTTAAATGTTCAAGGGCAAATGGAATGCTCTGAGTGCTAAGTGCAAATTGCCAGTCTTCTTTTTTTAGATGAAGAATCGGGAAGCGGGCTTTTACATAAATGATACACATAATGGCAGATACACCCTGTGAAATTACGACTGCTACGGCTGAACCCGGAACACCCCAACCGAATTTCAATATAAAAAGAAGTGCAAGGAATATGTTTAATATCGAGGCGAAAATCAAAAAATAAAGCGGTGTTTTACTGTCTCCGAGTGCTCTTACGATGCTTGCCAGAAGGTTGTATACGTTTACAATAATAAGCCCTGCTACGACAATTTGAATATACCAGTAAGCATCTTTGTATATTACTTTTGGAACATTCATCCAGCCGAGAACTTTATGCATCAAAAAAGCCAGTGCCAGTGAAAAAATAATGGTAAATGCTGTACTCAAAACAGTTGAAACTGTGACGGAACGTCTTACGCCTTCAGTATCTTTTGCTCCGAATCTCTGTCCTGTTATTACTGCAAAGCCATTAGTCAGTCCGACTACTACAAACATAAGAAAGAAAAATATAGGCGAAATAGCTCCTACTGCGGCAAGTGCATTCATTCCGAGAGTTCTTCCGACTATAACTATGTCTGCGATGTTATATAACTGTTGAAATATGTTTCCTATTAATAAAGGCACTGAAAACAGAATTATGAGTTTCAGCGGGTCGCCTTTTGTCATGTCATTAATCATATCGAGCTTAGTTTTCTTTTACTTTAATAATTTATATATTACAATACAAAAGGTTATTTACAAACTCAATGGCATGTATATGATAAAACTTATTGTTACCGATTTGGACGGAACCTTGCTTACAGATGACAGGACTTTGCCTGAGGATTTTGACGAGGTTTTGGATAAAATTAGAAAGAAAGATATTCTTTTTTGTGCTGCAAGCGGGAGAAGCTGGTATACAATCAAAAAACTTTTTAAAAACAATGGTGAAAAAGTTTTTTATATAAGTGATAACGGTGCGTATCTTACTGACGGTAAATGTTATGAAGAGGTGAATTTTGCACTCACAAAAAAACAGTCTGAAGCTGTTGTTTCTGAATGCTTAAAGATTGAAGGACTTCAGGTAATTATGTGTGCAAAAGACAGGGCTTATTTTGTTTCTCCTGATTCTAAATATTTAAATATTATAAATGAATATTATATAAATTATGAAATAGTTGATGATTACAGAAAAATTGAAGAACAGATTCTAAAAATAGCCGTCTATGATCCTGAAGGTTCAGCCGTGAACGGGTATCCAAAAATAAAAGATAAACTGGAGAAAGAGCTTATTGCTGTGGTTTCTGCAAACAACTGGTTTGATATAATGAACAAAAATGTAAATAAGGGTGTAGCTTTGAGAAAAATTCAGGCTCATTTTGGTATTACAAGAGCTGAAACAATGGCTTTTGGGGATTTTAATAATGATATAGAAATGTTAAAGGAGGCTGAATATTCTTTTGCAATGGCAAACAGCAATGATTGTGTAAAATCTGCTGCAAATTATGAAGCTGAATCGAATAACAATTTCGGTGTCACAAAAGCAATAAAAGAAATTTGTGTGCAATAAAATTTATGTTCATGTTTTATATTTTTCATAAGGAAAATATATGAACATAAATTTTTCTCAGTTAAAACCATATACAGCTGTTAATAATCACATTAAACCTTTGATTTTGAGTTTTAAGTCATCTCAAATCTCAAAATCGGATACTTTTGAAAAACAATCTGACAGGCAGGTTTTTCAGATGTCTGTATACAATCCTTTTACGCTTTCATACAGTTCTGATACGGTGGATATGGATTTGTCCAGACCTCAAAAGATTCAGCTTTCAAAAAATTCGAGGAAAAGATATTCGGATAAAACTCTAAGTCTTGACTATGATCCCGATAGAACAGGATATTTGTTTGATAAACAAAGAAACCGAAGGCTAAAAGTTGTTATTTTAAAAGCAAAAAGTAATGATTATGAAAACGCATATTTGTTTATGTCTCCGAATTTAAAAAGGGAATACGGGTATGTTAGTTTCACTGATTGTGTTAATCCTAAAGAAAGAATGAATATTGATTTTTTGGATGAAGATTTGCTCATAGATTACCCTCAACTCGGTATCCAGGGCAGGAGAATTATTGTTGACTATCTTCAAAACTGGAATGATTCCAAAATTGGCGGTATTGGCAGGCTTGCTGACAAATTGACAGTGGAATATTGTCTTGAAAATAATATGAAGCCGATTATTGTCTCAAATGCTGACCATGGGTCTCATGCTGCGCATTACTTAAGGGGCAAGAGATTTTTACCACTGTCAAAAGATTCTTATTCTTATGATTCTTTTAAGTCAAAATATGGAAGCAGTAATGTTAATGAGGTCTTGAAAAAACTTTTTGAGCAAGCAAAGAAAAATGATGAATTTTCTATCGATGTCAGTAACTGGGGGCTTTTGCCGATGTATATGCCTGAAGAGCTTGCACAAAAGTATATTAAAGAGTTAAAATCTGAAAAGAAATAAAAATATTTGCGGGGGTGAATTATGGTGCATAATGAGTTTATAAAAGAACGCAACAGAAAACTTGGTGAAAAAGTTGTAAGCGCTTTTAAGAAAAGACATTTTGATGCTTATTTTTGTGAAGATAAAGAAGAAGCACTAAAAAAGATTCTCGAGTTTATTTCCATTGATGATGTAATTGCGTGGGGTGGTTCTATGTCAGTAATAGAGCTCGGACTTGTGGATTATTTGGAAGAAAACGGTTATAAAACAATAAATAGAGATAAGTCATCAACTCCTGATGAAAAACTTAAATGTGCGTATGACAGCTTTAAGGCAGATATTTTTCTTATGAGCGCAAACGCAGTGAGTGAAGACGGACAGCTTGTTAATATAGACGGATTGGGAAACAGGCTGGCTGCATTATGCTTTGGACCGAAAAATGTTTTTGTGATAGCAGGCATGAACAAAGTTGAAAAAACAATTGAAGATGCTTATAAACGGGCAAGAACTTTTGCCGCCCCTTGTAACACACAAAGAATAAATTCAATGTCTCCCAGAAAAACCCCCTGTGTTCAAACAGGAAGCTGTGCTGATTGTTTAAGTCCTGATTCAATTTGTGCACAAATATTAACAACAAGACTATGCAGACCTGATGGCAGAATCAAAGTTTTTCTTGTGAACGAATCTTTAGGCTATTGATAAACTATTTTATCTGTCTTTTTATTTCGTTTTTTACATCAGAAAGCGGGCCGCTGTTGGGGTTTACGAAATTTGAATAATACTTTTTAGCATATGTGAACGGAAATCTCGGAATCCAGCCGAGTTTCACAAATATCGTAGCCACATCTGCCCCCTGAGAGAGCATTAAATCATCGATTGTTTCTTCATATGCAGGTGATATTGATGAAAATATTTTTAAAATATAGTCTGTTGCCGTAATTGCAGAATAACCGGAGATTAATCCTGTGTTAGCAGCCAGATGTGTAACCTTGAATTCTTTTTCATCAATTACGACTTTTTTGACTCCTTCTGGAAGTGTTATGTCATCTTTTGTCATTTTTTCAATTTCATACCATTCTCCCTCATATCTGATTCGTAAGGCATGAGGATTTGGCATATATATGTCATCAAATTCGTTTTTGAGAAGAATTTTTCCCGTTTCATCAACTATTCCATATTTATATTTTTTGCAAGTTAAAAACATCTTTCCAAAAAGAGGTTCAATAGATGAATATTCCGGCTTTATTATTGCATTACCTTTTTCATCATAAAGTCCGTAATCATTGTCATTACCAAGCTTTACATACTTGCCGAATACTCTTTCAACATGTCTGTATTTCGGTTTAACAAGAAATTGACCGGATGTATCCATTAGTCCGAATCTGTTTTTTTTCTGTACAATCCAGGCAGAATCACCTACTCTGATGAGTTTTTTGTATTTTGCATCAACTATGACATTGCCCTTATTGTCTTTCAGTCCAAAGTTATTTTTTTCACTAAAGACTGTTACATCAGACATTTTCAACGGCGGTTTGTTTTGTGTTTGTGCAAACGAGCCTGTTTGTGTAAGTAATAAGATTAACCCGATTAAAACTAAACTCTTTTTCATATTAGAATGATAACATGATATAATTCATTTAGGAAAGATTATTTTAAAAGAGTGGTTGAGAATGAGAGACTTATCTAAAAAAACAAAAACAGTAATTTTATCGGTTGTAATTTTTCTTGTTATTCTGGCAGCCTTGCCTTTTATAGTATATCTAAAGGTGCTTCCTTCCATTGTTTCTAACCAATCGGCAATCTCTTACATTCAAGAGTATGTCAAAGAATCAATGAATATAGATTTGAAAATCGAAAAACCTGTCTTAAAGACACATTTGACACCGGTATTGGCATTTAAAGTTGATGAAATCTCTCTTAAAAAAGACAAAGATGTCCTTCTCTCTATAAAAAATCTTGATACCGTTGTCTCATTTAATAAAGTTTTTCAAAAAAGCATAGTATTGAAAAAAATCGGACTTGATTATTTTTATGCGGATGTGAATAAACTTTCATTACTTTCAGGTGAACAAAAAACTCAGACATCAAAGTCAGATTGGACTTTTGAATGGTTCGATGCTGTTTTATATTTGAAAAAATGTATGGTTGTTTATGATTTGGACAAAGATACTCATCTAAAATTGATGGGTAGTGATATGGAAATTACAAGTTCAAGAGAACCTAAGTTTGTACGTTTTAATATAAATGTAGATATTGCAAAAGGAAAAGAAAAATTAAAAATTTCGCTTTCTGACAAAGATAATGTTTACATAAAAGATCATAAACTTTTTGTAGATGCTGCGAGACTCGGTCTTAACAACTCCGGTGTATTCATTGATGCGGTTTCAGATGAGAAAAACAATTTTGAACTCAGCGTTTATTCACACAAATTTGATGTAAAAAATGCCGTTGAACTTCTTGAAACAAATCTTGTAGTGCCAAACGGTGCAGAGATGCTTGCATTCTTTAAGGATATAAAAGGTGATTTTGACTTCAAAATTGATATGAACAAAAAAGGTATGGACGGTTTTGTTAAAGTCAACAATGCTTCTTTAAAGATAATTCCTTTAAATAATTTGCCTGTAAATGTTCAAACAGGCTATGTTGGCATTGATTCGAAAAAAATTGTTCTTAAAGATTTTAAAGGTTATTACGGCAATAGCAAAGTAAATAGAATAGATATGACGGGCTATATAACAGACTATTTGAAATCTGTTGATACAAATATAGAAGCAACAGGTCTTGCAACAAATGAATTGACTGAAAAATATTTGTCTAAGGTTGTTGGATGTCCTTTAACTCTGACGGGAAATTCAGGTGCAAAAATGATATTGAAATCCAAGTACAACAAAATTGATATGACCTGGATGTTTAAAATTGCTACCGGTGATGATATTCTGGTTGACGGTGCATCTTTGAGTCCTGTCGGATATGACAGGGCTGTTGTTGCTGATTTGCATCTTGACGGGAATAATCTGGATATAAAATCTATCAGGTATTTTATTGCTAAAGAATTAAATAAAGATACAAAAAATGTAAAACCCATTTTGACTGTTGACGGAAACATGGATATAGCGACTTTGCAGGTTAAGAAGCTTGGTTTTAATATTCCCAAACCGCTTCCCAGCGAGTTTTTAAATGTTCTAATCGGACAAAGGCTGTTTAGAAAAGGTACTATTGCCGGTAATATGTATATGATTAACGATGGCAAGGTTCCTGTTTTAAAAGGAACACTTTCTATGCAAAAGGTCAGAATCCCAAGCCAGCGTTTGTCAATAAAGGATGCAAAACTTACAACAAACAAAAATACAGTGCATATTAATGCTTTTGGTCGTTTCAAACGCTCTGATTATAAATTTACAGGTGATATAAAAAATGAACTTTTGTTCCCTGTTGTTGTTAAAAATATTCACCTGACAGTTGATAACATAGATGTGGAAAGAATTATTAATTCTATGAATCAGCAGAATACTTCTAATGTTTCTCCTGTTGTTCAAAATAAAGAACAATCGCTTGTTAGTGCTCAGGTTGATTCTGACGAAGGCAGCGATGATGCTTACACTTTTGATACAGGTCTTTTAATAGTAGAAAACTGTGTGTTAGAAGTGGTAAAAGGTTTTTATAAAGATATAAACTTTGGCAACCTTAAAGCTGCTCTGACTCTGGATAAAAACGGACTTTTGCAAATTAAATCTAACAAATTTGATTTTGCAGAAGGTATTTCCACATTGAAGGTTGTTTGTGACCTTAAGAAGCATAACTATTATATCAGGCTTGGTGTAAAAGATATAAATTCTGATTTGATAGCCACAACATTGCTTGCATTAAAAAAAGAAATTACAGGAAAGGCAATGGGGCTTATTGAACTTAATACTGATGACTCATTAAAGCTCAACGGAAGAATCAGATTTGATGTTAGCAACGGGACTATTCAGAAAGTCGGGCTGGTAGAATATGCTTTGAAATTCGCTGCATTATTCAGAAACCCCATGGCTATGATTAGTCCTTCTACGGTTGTTGATCTTGTGAACGTACCGGAGGGTAATTTTGATAAGATTAACGGTGATTTGCACATCAAAAACAATGTTGTTGAAAGAATAATGATTAAATCTTCTGCGCCGCAGCTGAGTTCTTTCATAATAGGTAGATTTGACCTTGAATCCAGAGATGCTTCCTTGCGGATTTATACAAAATTCAGTAATAAAAATAAGGGATTTGCCGGTTTTATGAGAAATATTTCTCTTAACAGTCTTGCCAACAGAGTGCCCTTGAGCAGCAGAAATGACAGTATGTATTATTCTGCTGAACTTGCTCAAATTCCTGAAATTGATGCTGATGAAAAAGATTGTCAGGTATTTTTAACCAAAGTAGATGGAGATGTTGAGCATTTTAACTTCCTCTCATCTTTGAAAAAAATTAAATAACTATACATTGAGGTGACTTATGGCTAAAAAAGTTTTGATTCTTTCTTCTTCTCCTAGAAAAAACGGAAACTCTGACCTGTTATGCAACAATTTTATGAAAGGGGCACAGGATGCAGGGCATGAGGTGGAGAAAATTTTTCTTAAGGAGAAGAAGATTAATTATTGTGTTGGCTGCGGATATTGCGCAAACAGCGGATATAACGGATGTGCTCAAATAGATGACATGACAGACATTTTGAAAAAAATGCTGGAATCTGATGTTATTGTGATGGCTACCCCTGTGTATTTTTATACAATGTCCGCACAGATGAAAACACTTATAGATCGTTGTTGTGCTGTTTATACAAAAATTAAAAACAAAGAATTTTTCTTTATTATGACCGCAGCAGAAGGAGACAAGAGCCTTCTTGAAAGAACAAAAGACAGCTTTATGGGCTTTTTGGATTGTTTGGAGAATCCAAAAGACAGAGGAGCTGTTTATGCTGCCGGGGTCTGGGAAAAAGGTGAGGTGAACAACACAGTTTATCCTCAAGAAGCTTACAATGCAGGTTATAATATTTAAAATTTTTTAAAAGGCTGATTTTCTAACCTGGTGTCGGATGAACTGTTCTTTATCAAGTTGTAACTTTATTCTATGATAGATTTTCAATGGTATCATTCTTTGAATCAGCCTCTTTTTATGCCTCCTGATTGGCTTTTTAGACCGGTGTGGGGTGTTTTATATCTGACGATTTTTCTTTCGTTGTTTTTGTTTTTGAGAAACGGAAATGTCAGCGAAAAGAAAATTCCGCTGACACTATTTATTGTTCAAATTGTTTTAAATTTTTTATGGACACCGATTTTTTTCGGTTATGGAAAAATTGGATTAGCCTTGATTGTTTGTCTATTGTTATGGCTGATTATTCCTTTTTTAATCTTTTATTTTTATAAATACTCAAAATTGGCTTCTATAATGCTGCTACCATATTTTTTGTGGATAACATTTGCTTTATATTTGAATTTTGAGTTTTGGAGATTAAATTAATATTTTATTGTGTCAATTACTTCACCTTCTGCCGGAGCAGTTCTGATTCCGCTTGAGGCAGGCTCTTCTTTTTGTGGAGCGAGTTCATCCATTTTTCTTGCTATCTTTCTGAAAAATTTGTAGTAAGCCATGCTTTGCGGATTGTTTTCATCTTTTGCATATGTTTCTGCATAACCACGGATTTCAGGAGCTTTTGCACTGTATTTTATCAGTAAGTCTGTATGAGATTCCGGCTCTAATTTGTTTGAATATTCAGGATGTTCGTTTATCATTTCCTGCATTTCATTTAGAACTCTTGCTTGTCCTCCGTATGCAAGAATCACTTCATACATATCATCCAGTGCTTCTGAATACATTCCCAGCTTTTTTTTGCAGTCTATTCTATATTCATAGTAAACAGCTGCGCCATAGTTGGGCTGGTTATAAAAGTAGTTGAAGTCTTCGAGTGCTTTGTCATATTTTTCAAAGAAATAATATAATTTTGCTCTCGCTATTCTTGCATCATTAAAAGATGGGTCAATTTCAAGTGCTTTTGTATATATATCAATTGCTCCGAGGCGGTTGTTTTTCCATTCATAATCCAGCCCCTGTTTATAATAATATTCGGCATTTTTTTCTACTTCTTGTGCTTGAGTTTTTGCTTTTGCTAATACGGAGGATGTTGTTACTCCCGATAATAATAAACATAAAAACAATAATAAAATCTTTTTCATTCTCAACCCCTTTTATTTTTCAGACAATATTAATAATAACATTCAATGTTATCAAACTGCAATACATACATAAAAAATAACCGCCTTAGTTTGTTTTAAAGCGGTTAGTTTTTCTTGATTATGCATGTGTTTATTATTTGAAAAGTCCTTGAGTTTCGCTGTAAATATATGCCTTTACATCAGATACTGAAGTTGCTTCTGAGCATAGTGTTGTGAAATCGAGGTTTGATAAATATGAGTCCAGCTTTGAAGCCAGCTGTGGATATTGTGCTTTCAGACTTGCTATATATGATCTTGCGGTAGATTTTGTTGTGTCTTCGCTCAGGAGTGTTGATGAGGTGTTGTCTTGAGTTGTTTGTTGTGTGTCTTCGGAAAAAAGTCCGTCTTCTTCTGTTTTTTTCTTTTTCTTTTCCTCTTCAGACAGTTGATTTGTTGATTGAACGCTTGATGATGAAGATAGTGAACTTACCGAATTAACCATTTCTTTTCTCCTTTTAAGTTAGTGTTGTATAACCTTATATGATAAAAATTCCCTTTTTTTATTGTTTTTACGTAGCTATAAAGAGCTATCTTTTTTTGAAAATTAAGTATTGCATTTTATATTTTTTTGATTTAAAACAGTGACGTAGCTAGACATTAATAACAAACTAGATAGTGTAATTAGAATGAAAATCATCAATAAATTGTGTGAAAAGCTTGGTGAAAACAACAAGCCGATTTATACAGTTATGGCAATTGCGTGCGGAAAAGGTACTGTACGGCCGATTTTGAGTATTACTGATAAAAAAGAGGCTCCTGATGCAAGAAAATATGCTGCATTAAGAGAGCTGATGACCGAGTTTATCGGTGTTCCGACGACGTTCGGGCTCGGGCTCCTCGGAGAAGGGCTGGCTTCTTTGTTAGCGAAAAAGGGAAGTGTAAAATATAAGAATGCAAATTCTGTATTATCTTTTCTCGGTATATGTAGTGCAGCAGGATATTTTGTTCCTAAATTCTGTAATATAGGTATGCCGCCTATAATGAAAAAGCTCATGCCGAATTATGATCCCAATGCTTCGGTGCCTAAAACATCTGCTTTGAATAAAAAATCGGCTTCTAATTTGTTGGAAAACAATATTCAGAAACGCAGAGAAGTCAATAGCTATGTATATCACGTAAATGCAAGTTCGCCGTATTTTCGTGCTGGAATGAGAGTGTAGATTATGAACGTTACACCGGTACAAAAAACACTAATAAATATTCGTAAAGTTGCTGCTAATCCTAAATTTGCAGAATTTGCAAGAAATACAGTTTGTGCAATTTCTGTTGAAACGACCTTGAAAGCAACAGGCAGACCTGCTTTTATCTATTATGACAAACATGCAAACAAACAGTCTAAAAAATATGCTGCAACAAAAGAGTTTATATATCAAACTTTTTGTCTTGGATTATATTTAAGCTTTATCAAGCCATTGAGCAGTAAGGTATATTCTTTTGTAGGGCGTAAGCTTGCTTCTGAAAATCCTGAGAATAAAAGAAAACTCGTGCTTTATGACAATTTTCAGAAAAAAATTCAGAACTCAAAAGATGTGAAACTCAAAAAAAGACTTGAAAATCAGTTGAGTCATTTGCTTCATACAAATAAAGATTATCACTTTGGTAAAGGGGTAAAAGAATTCAGTTCAATTGTTTCAACAGTATTTATATTAGCTTTGTGTGCGCCAATTGCTTCACAGATAATTCTTCACCCTGTGATGAATGCTATTTTCAAGGATAATAAAAATGCTAAAAATTAATTGGATTACGGTTAACGTGGCATAAGAAAGAATGCAAAAAAATTCGGAGAGGGTGGGATTTGAACCCACGGTACATTTCTGTACACAGACTTTCGAGATCCGCACCTTAAGCCACTCGGACACCTCTCCACAACATCTATTTTATCTCAAAATCAATATTTGGTCATCAATTATTTTTTGTGAAGCACTCCCGGGGCATCTTTGATAATATAGGGTCTTACGAAAGCATAAGTGCCGTAAAAAGCAGACAACGCTCCTGTAAAAGATAATGCTTTTGAAAATTTGGGGAGTTTTTGTGCCAGAAGTGAACCTATGGTGGCAAGAGTTGTGCCTGTCATTATACCAAGATATCCTTTGAAAATTGTTCTGGGAACAAGAATTGTGTCATTCATGTCAGACATATTTTTTGTATTTTCATGAAATTTTTCGAGAATACCTGATTTTTTTTTCGGCATAGGTTGAAGGTTTGACTGTGTAAAATTAGTTGTAATAGTTTGCAGCTGCATAATGTTTCCCTAAGTCTGTACTACAACTATAATACCTGAAAAATTACGGCTTGCAACATCTTGTTTTCTTTGAGGGGATTGCTTTTCCGAATAAAATTCTCAAACCACCGAAGGGCTTTTTCATTGTTTCTTTTACACCGCAGGTGATTTCGTTTAGATTGCACAAAACCCCCTGTGCCTGATATAAAGCTGAGTCTACTCTGGGCATTGAGTTGTTCAATCCGGTTGTTGTTCCGGCAAGATTGCCGGATATATTTTGGAGATTTTGGGAAACATTATCTAGGTTGGAAACTGTGTTATCGAGTGACTGTTGACTTAGTGAATTGTTGAATTTTTGTGTAATGTTTTTTATGTTGTCTGTGGTTTGGGCTAGATTGCCTGAAGAAAGATAAATGTTTTTTTGATTTTCTTTGATTGTATCTTGAATAGTCACAAAAAGTGAACTCAGTTGTTTTAGGGATTCATCAAGATTTTCTGAACTGTTTAAGAGATTTTGTTTTATTTGCTCAAGCTCATCAGGATCTCTGTTTGCGAGATATGTTTCAACGTCAATTGTTGAGCTGCCGTTTATAATATTTCCGTTTGAAAGGAGGTATTGTGATGGATTTTTGGGGTAAATAAGCTCAATAAAATCAATTTCTTTTTTCTTTTTTTTCTCTTTTTTGAAAACAGCTGTCGTATTTACAGGGAGCTTGAGTCCTTTGTAAGAGAGACGGACTCTTACATACGTGCTTTGACAGTCATGACATAACTCCATTTTGGTAACACGTCCTATTTTTAAGCCTTTGTAAAAAACATAAACTTTTTCATGCATAGGTCGAAGCTCTTTAAAATCAATTGTCAAATACAGCGAAGTAAGAAGTGTGTAAATATGTATACCAAGAAGAATTATCCCAACAATAAGGATAAGATTAATAATAAACATGTGTGACTTTATAAATTTCAATATTCTCATATAAAATACAATATATTATTTAAAAATATATTGTATTAGCTTGTATAATATGCCTTGCTGGCTAATTGTTAAAATTTTAAAATGCCAGATTGACCTGATATCTCTTTAAAAACTGTTCCATATCCTCTTTGTCAAAGCGTAAGACAGTGCATTTGCTTCCATTAAAATATCTTTCGCCCTCTGTTTTCATTCCCAGATACTTATAGTATGAGATATTTTCAGGTTTGTCTGTTGCAAACTTTAGAGTGTTATTGCCTGTTTCTAAACAGAAGCTGACCATTCGTTGGATTACTGAGGTTGCACAATTTTTGATTTGTTTGTCTTTGCCTTGATTCCAAGGTGCTGAGTTGAGGCTTCTACCCCAGACGATGCCGTCATTTTGGATTTCAACGTTGGCTATTGCTTGAATTTTGTCATCTGCTTTAAGAACAAAATAGTTTGCATCAGGATAAAATTTGCCGTTTTTGTAGGGAGGTAATATTTCGGCTTGCGGGTACTTTTCTTGTTTCCATTGCTTTTTAATTTCCAGAGCAAGCTTTCTGTATTCCTCGGGAGAGCTGAAAGGTGGGAGGTCTCGAATTTCACCGAATAAAGCAACACCTTCTTTTTGGTTTTGAAGATATACTTTTTGTCCGTCACGAAGAAGGTTCCAAGGCAGTTTTGTTGTGTCTTTTACCACAAAGGCATTGTATTTCGGATCTTTACCCTTTATTCTTTCCTGCATAATTGTTCGTTTTTTTGAAAGTGTTTTCATATATTCGGCATAATCACTGTCCGCTTTGGCAACGATAGAATATGTGCCGTCAACCATTTTATCAATTTCATTTCTTGTTTCTTCTGGCAAATCTAACTTTGAAATGTCAAAGCGTATTCCTGCTTTTTCTATTTTGTCAAAAGCCTGGTTTATCTGTTTTTCATTTGCTGACATTACTATTCGTACATATCCGTCGCCATTGTCGCCAAAAACAGTTCCGGGGGTGAATGCTATTTGAGATTTGTGCAGAACAT
This sequence comes from Clostridium sp., assembly GCA_018362895.1. Lineage (GTDB taxonomy): Bacteria > Cyanobacteriota > Vampirovibrionia > Gastranaerophilales > Gastranaerophilaceae > Limenecus. The sequence continues at coordinate 188,835 of JAHALR010000002.1, forward strand.
ATTTGAAAAATTCATCCGAGTTGAAATCAGGTGGCACTTTTGCCCAAAGATAATACGTTCCCTGTGTTGGTTTTGCATCACTTCCAAGCTCATGGAGTCTTTTTATTGCTGTATTTTTTCTGCTTCGGTATATTTTGTTAACCGTTTGAATGTATCCTTCTTCATCATCCAAAGCTGCTGCTGCGGCTGCTTGAACCGGGGTGTATACACTCCCGCCAGAAAGGTATTTTGCTTTTAAAAGATTTTGTATGTTTTCTTCATCACTGATTGCAAAAGCAACCCTGAGACCTGGCATGCTTTGTGCTTTTGAAAAAGTATGGACTTCAAAGGCAACATCTTTTGCACCTTTTACCTGCATAATGCCTGCCGGCTTTTTACCGGAGTGTGTGATTTCACTGTTGTCCATATCATGGATTATTAAAATTCCGTTTTTGTTTGCAAATTTTACGGCTTCTTCGAAAGTTTTTTTCGTTGCAAATGTTCCGGTGGGATTGTGAGGGTAGTTAAGAATCAAGATTTTTGCATCAGCAGGCATTTTTGAAAAATCCGGAAGATATCCGTTTTTCGGGTCAAGAGGATATGTTTCTTTCTTCAGGTCATGTCTTACGATCAGATCGTCGTAAAGTGAATATCCCGGATCAGGAATCAGCACTTTGTCTCCGTAATTTGCGTATGCTGTGAAGATATGATCAACGGCATCCGAAGCTCCCGATGTAACCATAATTTCTTTTCTTGGGTCTATTTCTACTCCAAAGCGTTTTTGCATCCATTTTGAGATTGAATGGAAAAGTATGCTTTCTCCTTTCGGGCTGTTATATCTTGATGCCCAGACATCATCAACTTTGTCTTTCAGAACTTTTCTTGCTTTTTTAGGTGGAATTATATCAGGATTGCCCATTGATAAATCAACAACAGAGCTGTTTCCGTAAAAATAGCGTGCTTTTGATATTTCTCCTATATATTCGGGGATTTTATAGTTTGATTTTTGTAGTCTTTCTGCCGGTTTTATTTTTCCGTAAAAACTTACAAGTGCAAGTCTGGAATCTACCTTTAGTGTCACGTTTGTGTCCAAAGGTGAAGGAACATTTCTTTTTTCTTTTGTTATCCTGTTTCTCTCTGAATATGCGGCAGCTTTTGCTGATACAATAGAGTTTAGCTGTAATATTCTCATGGTATTTATACAAAACTCATCAAGATTTCTTTTGCTATTTTGTTCAAAAAAGTTTACATTTCTGCTGGCAAAAAAATGAGGTTTTATGTTTTATATAAACAAATTAATATGTGTTGAGTGTTATAATTTATTGTTATGCTAACCCCCGTTTATAATTTTAAAAACAATTCATATCCTTCAAAAAGAGTTGCACCTTACAGACCTTTTTACAGGTTTAACAACAGGAGTGACAGCTATTCCTTTAAAGGTTCCGAAGGGTTAATAGAACGTGAAAATATGAGAGACCTTGAGTCGCTTGCACGTGCTTATAAAGAGGTTTTTGAAGTCCTTGATTTGAAAACCGATGAAGGAATCAAAAAAATAGAAAAAGATATTGAAGGTTTGAAATTATGGAAAGGGATTACTTTTTGTAATGTTGGAAAAGAAAAAAACACGGTTTATTTGAATGTACCTCGCTCAAAAAAAGCAGGTGGCATTATGAAAATAGTTGTCAGCACAGAGGATTCAAAAAAATCAAAGACCTGGTTGATTAAAGATTTTTCAAAAGTAGTAAAAAATTCCTCTTTAAAATCTAACAATTATGAGTTTTATTCTCAGGAAGAAATAGAAAAATACGGACTCAATAAAGAACTGAAATCGCTTATTGAGGATATAGATCCTATGCTTTTGAAACTTAGAATAGCTGTTCAAAAAAGAAACGGTCAGGACCTGAAACCGAGTGCAGCTGTTTTGACTGAGGATATGAGTGCAAAATTGAGGAATATAAAATTTTTAAACAGTGAAATAGACTCTATTTTAGATACAAAATCAAGAAAAACTGTTATAAAACTGAAGGATGAATTTGGTGATTACAACGGAATCACAGGACAGGCGGCACACATGTTTAAAAATGTCGGGCCGGATAAATTGAAAATAGTTTGTTCTTCAGTTCAGAATATAAACCACGGTGAAATGATGAGGCTTTTGGCTTTTAATCGTGACGATGAGATAGTTGCGGGATTTTTGTTTAAAGATTTTGATAAAATAGTTTCAAACTACAACCCGAAGTATATCGCTGTCATTCCTGAAAAATTGAATTTTGTTAATATAAACGAAATAGAAGATGAAAAATACTCAAAGGAACTTCCGGAGCTTCTTTCCTTGGCTGAAGCAAAGCTCGAAAGCTTTAAGTCTTTTCTGTTGACTCCGCCTCCTTCACCTAAAAATACAGGATTTTTGAATTCATCTGATATGTTTCTTGTTACTTCTATTCTGTCTGATTTTGCTGAGGTTTCGAAAAGATTTGATTCATTAACTCCTATGCAGGTGTTTAAAATCAAAGATTCGTATCCAAACCTTGAAATTGCAGCGGGAAAAAGAGCATTTACATTTAAAATTCAAAATTCTGTTTCAAAAGCTCAAAAAATATCGGTTCTGCCTGTTCAGAGCAAATATAATACCAATCTGACAAAGTTTACTGTGGCTTGTGAAAACGGAGAGCCCGATGAAACATTTTTGTTAAAAGATAACAATAAAGTTGTCAAAAATTATAACCCGCAATATCCGAATGTTATTCCCGAAGTTTTGAAATTCTATGATGAAGATGAAATTAAAACGCTTGAGCTTTCCGGGTACTTGCAGGATCTTAATTCTGAAATGTCGGCTTTCAGAAATTATGTATTTGAACAAACAAATATAGAAACAAAACCTGTTAAAATTAAGCATTGTGTTGAAAGAAAAATTCGTGAAAATAAGAAATTGAGAGTTCAAAAAACAGATTATGACAAATTAAATAAAAAAGCTTTTAAACTTCTTGTGAAAAACTGTACGGAAGATTTCAACAGTGCTATTAAATCACTGAATGAAAAACCTGAAGAGTTCAAAGAAATGATGGATTCCATTCAAAAAAGGGTAGATGAGTATCTTTTTAATAAAACAAAAACAGATTCAAATTTTTAAAATACCCTTTATCTTTTGAATAAAAAAAGTTAGAATATATATAGTTACGGAGTGTTTAATGAATATAAATCAGCTCAAGGAAAATTTACAATCAGGAGCTTTCAATGAAAGATTCTTAAAACTTTATAATGCTGATGAAGCATCGATTGCTAAAATAAACCGCCGCTATTTGAATCTGGTGTCCGGATTTGAAAATATATTCGGTCAGTATAATGAAGTTTTTTTGTTTTCGTCACCCGGCAGAACAGAAATCGGCGGTAATCATACAGATCACCAGAGAGGATGTGTTCTTGCCGGAAGTGTAAACCTTGATGTGATTGCAGCTGTTGCATTGAATGGTACAAATAAAATCCGTATACAATCAAAAGGCTATGCAATAGATGAAATTGATCTTGGTGAACTTGAACCGGATTCTTCGGAATATAACCAAGCGAAGGCTTTGATAAGGGGGGTAGCTGCTGACTTTCAAAAACTGGGTTTTGAAATCAAGGGATTTGATGCATATACTGAGTCGAATGTTTTAAAAGGTTCCGGGCTCTCTTCTTCAGCGGCGTTTGAGGTGCTTGTCGGAAATATTCTTAACGGTCTTTTTTGTTCAGGAAATGTTGATTCTGTGCAAATTGCAAAAACAGGACAGTATGCGGAAAATGTTTATTTCGGCAAACCCTGCGGCTTGATGGATCAAATGGCTTCATCTGTTGGCGGAATTGTTTCAATAGATTTTAAGGATGTAAAAAATCCGGTTATAAAAAAAATTGCTTTTGATTTTGCTTCAACTGGTTATGCTCTTTGTATAATTGACTCAGGTGCTGATCATGCAGACTTAACTGAGGAATATGCGGCAATTCCGGAAGAGATGAAAGCCGTTGCACGGATGTTTGGCAAAGATTGTTTGAGAGAGGTAGATAAAGATACTTTTCTTGAGTCAATTTCTGATGTTCGCAAAAAAAATGGTGACAGGGCTGTTTTAAGGGCGTTGCACTTTTTTAACGAAAATGAAAGAGCTCAAAAAGAGGCAGCTGCTCTTGAAAAAGGCAAATTTTCGGATTTTCTCGGACTTGTAAAAGAGTCTGGAGAGTCTTCTTTTATGTATCTTCAAAATGTGTCAGTATGCGCAAGCATAAAAGAACAGGCTGTTGCATATACACTTGCTCTTTGTGGTGAATTTTTAAAAGGAAGAGGTGCTTTCCGTGTTCATGGCGGCGGTTTTGCCGGCACTGTTCAGGCGTTTGTGCCTCTTGATATGCTCATTGAGTTTAAAGAGAAAATTGAACATGCGCTTGGCGAGGGACAATGCCATATTTTGTCTGTTCGACCACAGGGCGGAATACAGATTGCTTAAAAATGAGATAATTGAAAGGTTAAAGGTTTATTTATGACAATATTGGTATTGGGCGGTGCAGGATATATAGGTTCTCATACTGTTTATGAGTTGATAGACAAAGGCGGGGACGTTGTTATTGTTGATAATCTTCAAACAGGACATATTCAAGCTGTTCACAGTAAAGCACGTTTTTATGAAGGAGACATCAAAGACAGAGCTTTTCTTGACAATCTTTTTAAAAAAGAAAAAATTGATGCAGTTATTCATTTTGCGGCAAATTCTCTTGTCGGAGAAAGCATGGAAAAACCTCTAAAATATTATGACAATAACATGTATGGTACAATGGTGCTTCTTGAGGCTATGGTTGAAAATAAAATCGATAAAATTGTATTTTCTTCAACAGCTGCAACTTACGGGGAACCTGAGAATATTCCTATTCTTGAATCCGACAGAACAGAACCGACAAATACCTATGGCGAAACAAAGCTGTCTATGGAGAAAATGTTCAAATGGGTTTCAAAAGCCCATGGAATGAGATATGTTTCTTTGAGATATTTCAATGCCTGCGGAGCCCATGTGAGCGGAAACATCGGTGAGGATCACAATCCCGAAACTCATCTTATACCTATTATTTTGCAGGTTCCGAATGGAAAAAGAGAAGCTGTTTCTATATACGGTGATGATTATGATACTAAAGACGGAACCTGCATAAGAGATTATATACACGTAACTGACCTGGCACAGGCTCATATTCTGGCTGTTGAATATTTGAGCAGGGGAGGTAAAAGCGATATCTTTAATCTTGGAAACGGAGTCGGGTTTAGTGTAAAAGAAGTAATTGAAACTGCAAGAAATGTCACGGGACACCCGATTCCTGCTGCTGTTTCTGCAAGAAGATCTGGCGACCCTGCTCAGCTTATTGCTTCAAGTGAAAAAGCAAAGTCAATTCTTGGTTGGAAGCCCGAGCATGCTGATCTTTCAGATATTATTGAAACAGCGTGGAAGTGGCATAAATCTCACCCTAACGGATATGAAAAATTATGATAGATGAATCAATAAAAAAACTGGTAAATTATGGGATTTCAAAAGAGCTTGTAAAACAGGAAGACGAAATCTTTGTTACAAACAGAATTTTGGAGGTGTTAAACATTTCGGATTATACAAATCCGAAAGTTTCTGGCAGCTGTGAACTTGAGGAAATTCTAAAAGAAATCCTTGATTATGCTTGTGAAACTCACCTTATTGAGGATAATATTCTTCATCGTGATTTGTTTGATACAAAAATTATGGGTTGTTTAACTCCGCTCCCCTCAGATGTTAAGAATCATTTTTTCAAGCTATATGAAAATTCACCTGAAGAAGCGACTGACTGGTATTATGAATTTTCACAGAATACTGATTATATTAGAAAATATAGAATAAAAAAAGATATAAAATGGTCTGTAAAAACAGAATACGGTCTGCTTGATCTTTCCATCAATCTTTCAAAGCCCGAAAAAGATCCTAAGGCAATTGCTGCGGCAAAATCTGCAAAGCAGAGTTCTTATCCGCAATGTATGTTATGTTTGGAGAACGAAGGATACTCAGGCAGGTTGAATCATCCGGCAAGGCAGAATCATAGGATTATTCCCATTGAAATATGCTCTGAAAAGTGGGGATTTCAGTATTCTCCTTATGTTTATTACAATGAACACTGCATTGTCCTTGACGGAAAGCACGTTCCTATGGAGATTAACAGGGGCACTTTTGAAAAGCTGTTTGCTTTTATAAAACTGTTTCCTCATTATTTTGTCGGTTCAAATGCTGATTTGCCCATAGTCGGCGGCTCTATTCTTTCTCATGATCATTTTCAAGGCGGTCGTTATGAATTTGCTATGGAAAAAGCGCAGATAGAAAAACATTTTTCCGTAAGAGATTTTGAAGATATAGAAACTGGGATCGTAAAATGGCCGATGTCCGTTATAAGAATCAGGCATGCTGATTGTGCAAGGCTTGTTGAACTCGGAGATTTTATTTTGAAAAAATGGCGTTCTTATACTGATGAGACTGTGTGTATTTTTGCTCAAACCGATTCACAGCCTCACAATACAATTACTCCTATTGCGAGAAAATCAAAAAAAGACGACCTTTATGAACTGGATCTTGTTTTGAGAAATAATATAACAACTGATGAATGTCCACTCGGACTTTTTCATCCTCATCAGGAACTTCACCATATAAAGAAGGAAAATATAGGACTCATCGAGGTTATGGGACTGGCTGTTCTGCCTTCAAGATTGAAGGAGGAATTTTCTCTTTTGAAAAAAGCTATTGTTGAAAATCTGGAGATTTCAAATGATGAAAGGCTGAAAAAACATGCTCAATGGGCTTTTGAAATAAAGAAAAAATATGATGTTATTGATGAGAATAACATAGATGAAATTATAAGAACTGAAACAGGTATTGTATTTAAAAAAGTCCTTGAATGCTCGGGTGTCTTTAAACGTGACATTAAAGGACAAGAGGCATTCAAGAACTTTTTTGAATCTTTAAATTATTGATAGCAATTATTGATGTTCTTCTTTTTCTCTTCTGTGTTCATCATGAAGGTATGCCACCCAGAAAAGAAGTACAACAAATACAATAGCACCAACAATGTTTCCGAGTGTTACGGGTATCAGGTTGTTGATGAAAAGAGATTTTATACTCAAAGTAGAAAGCTGTTCTTGAGTCAAGCCTGATGCTGCAACAATAGCAGGAGTATGTTTCAGGAATAAACCGTTTGTTAAGAAATACATGTTGGCAATACTGTGTTCATATCCTGAAGCGACGAATGTTGAGATAGGGAAGAAGATAGCAAAAATCTTACCTACAACATCTTTTGCACAAGATGCCATCCAGATAGCAAGACATACGAGCCAGTTACAAAGTATACCTCTAGCAAAAGCTTCAACAAAACTGAGGTTTACTTTGGTGTATGCGGTTTGGAGACCGAGAACACCAAGTGCTTCATGCGCATTGTGGGAACAACCTGAATAATATATCAAGGCGGCCAGAAGCACAGAACCGACAAAGTTTCCTATATATACAATTGTCCAGTTTCTTACCAATTTTGAAAGACTTGTCTTTTTTTCAAGAACTGAAAATGTCATCATAGTGTTACCTGTGAAAAGTTCTGCACCTGTCAGAACTACCATCATTAGCCCTGTTGAGAATGTGATAGCACCGATTAGTTTAGCCAGCCCCCAGCTGAGGTTTTCTGCTGTACCTGTCATTACTGTTAAAGAAACCTGTGCGCCGAAAGCTATCAATGCGCCTGCTGCAATTGCAAGAGCAAATGTTTTTGTTTTTTTGTAGTTAGCCTTTGTCGGCATAACAGAATCACTAAATTGATGAGCGACTCCGCTCGGTGTTACAAAACCCTGATTTTCGGCAGTTTGTTCGCCTTCATGTGTTTGTGTTGTCATTTTTTGTTTCCTTTTTAGAATGTTACTAGTGTATATTTGCACATGTCGAAGTGCAGTTTTATTCTAGTACTAAAATTTTCTCGGGCAACAATTTTTTTTTGAAGTTTTTTATAAAAATTTCTACTTGATTTTCAATTTTTTAGTTTCATAATTAATTACATTATGACATTAATAACATTCGCCATTTTGGTTTACACAATCGGTGGCATCTTGCAATTATGTTTAAAAGAAGAGCATAAATGTAACCTGCTTATATTTACAAACTTTATTGCTGCGGCTTTGCTGGCAATGCCGGTGATGACTGCACTGGTAACTAATTCACCTGTTGAAAAGACAGTGTGGATGGGAATGCTTATAAAAAATGCAGTTTTCCGATTGGATGCATTAAGCGCATTCTTTATTTTGATTATTGCCGGTATAAGCTTTCTCGGCACTATATATTCTAAAAATTACCTTGCTCCTTATATTGAAAAAGGTAAGAAACTCGGTTCACACCTGTTTCTTTTCAATATATTTATAGTGTCAATGATACTTGTGGCACTTTCACAAAATATTATTTTCTTTCTTATAAGTTGGGAGTTGATGAGTTTTTCTTCCTTCCTTCTTATGATTTTTGAAAATGAGGAAAAAGAGGTCAGACAATCAGGAATCAACTATCTGATTACAATGCACGTAGGTGTTATGTTTTTGTCTGTCGGCTTTATCCTGATGTATTTGAAAACAGGAAGTCTTGATTTTTCATCATTTGACGGAAAAATAAGTGAACTTGTTTTTGCCATAATGTTTGTTGGTTTCGGTATTAAAGCAGGCTTTGTGCCTCTTCATTCATGGCTTCCGAAAGCACACCCTGTTGCACCGACACATATTTCAGCTTTGATGTCCGGTGTGATGATAAAAACAGGTATTTATGGAATTTTAAGAATGCTATTTTTCATGGGCAGACCTACGATTACTGTTTCTTACTGTGTTTTGTTAATTGGTTTGCTGTCAGCATTTTTCGGAATACTTTATGCGATAGCACAGAGAAATTACAAAAAAATGCTTGCTTATTCTTCAATTGAAAATATAGGAATAATTACAATTGGTATGGCTGTCGGAATGCTGGGTGCTGCATACGGAAACCAATTGATGGCTGCGCTGGGATTCTTTGGCTGTTTTATGCATATATTGAATCACTCCATTTTTAAAACAATGATGTTTTTCACAGCAGGTGCTGTTTATACACAATCTCATACAAAGGACATGGAGAAACTCGGCGGTTTGATTAAGCCTATGAAAGGTACCGCGGTTGCCTTTCTGTTAGGATCTGTTGCAATAAGCGCACTGCCTCCTTTTAACGGATTCATCAGTGAATTTTTGATTTATCTCGGATTTTTAACAAGTTTTTCAAGCCACAACTATTTCTTGTTTACGATAATAGTAGCTTCAATCGGTATTCTTGCTTTTGTAGGAGCAATGGCCTTGATTGCTTTCACAAATGCCTTTAGTATAATTTTTCTCGGAACTCCCAGAACTCAAAAAGCTGAACATGTAAAAGGAGATGTTCCTTCCGTAATGCTTCTTCCAATATACGTTCTGGCAGTTTGTGCTCTTTTAATAGGGCTGTTCCCTCAGGTGTTTGTAAACCTTGTTTCTATGCCTGTAAGCGGTTATGCTGAAATACTTATTCCTTTGAAACTCTTGAGTTGTGTATCTGTATTTAACATATTATTGTGTGTAATGATCGCTTTGATTCTTGGAGTAAGAAAACTGCTTTTGAGAGGCAAAAAAGTCGAACACAGAGAAACTTGGGGCTGTGGATATCAATACCCTTCAGCAAAAATTCAATATAGTGCTAATTCTTTCACAAGACCGTTTTTGGGCTTTTTGACACCGTTTTTCATAAGAGAACTTCACTTTACTCAGATAAAAGAATTGTTCCCTCAGAAAACTTCTTTCAAATCGAGAATTTTGGATATATTTGAATATTATATAGTTAAGCCGATAGTGATAGTGGATGAGTTTATTATTTCAAAATTCTATTGGATTCAAAGCGGACATACACAAAAATATCTTATATACGGAGTTGTGTTCCTTGTTCTGGCAATAGGGCTTTTGATAGGAGGTAAAATATAATGATGTTTTTAACAGTTCTTGTTTTACCGTTTCTTTTTATCGGTTTAATCAATAAAATGAAGGCTCTCTACGTTGGCAAACAGGGTGCATCAGTGTTTCAGCCGTATTTTGATTTCTTTAAATTAATAAAAAAAGGCGAGGTTTTGAGCGATACAAGTTCTTTTGTATTCCGGATTGCACCTTCTGTTAATCTTGCATGTACAATAATTGCCGCAGTTCTTTTGACTCTTTTTCATTTCAGCGGTGATTTTATACTCTTTTCTTATATTCTTGCTGTTGGTAAATTCTTTTCTGTAATAGCGGCAATGGATACAGGTTCAAGTTTTGAAGGAATGGGTGCATCACGAGAAGTAAGTTATACTTCTTTTGTGGAGCCGGCTTTCTTTATAATTATAGGTTCGGTTGCTGCTTTAAACGGTCATTATTCTTTTGTCAGCATATTCGGACTTTTGCAGTCAAAAAATGAAATTGTTATGCTGATAGCTGTTCTTGCTATATTTGCTATATTTATGATGATATTAATTGAAGGGTCGAGAGTTCCTATTGATGATCCGAAAACTCACCTTGAGCTGACTATGATTCATGAAGTTATGGTTCTTGATAACTCGGGGGTTGATCTTGCGTTCATTCATTATGCGAGCGCATTGAAGATGCTTTTGTTTTCAGCTTTGATTTCGTTCATAATTTGTCCTCAATATTTCTGGGCAGAGATTCTTGTTATATTATTTATTGCGTTTTTGATAGCAACAATCGAGTCTATTGGTGCAAGAATCAGACTGACTCACATTATTGAGTATACTTTTACAATGATAGCTGTTGCTTTGATTGTAATGGCACTCGTTCTTTTGATTATGCACGGAGGACGGTTTTAAATGATAAATTTATTTATAGTTTTATTTGGTGTTTCAATGTTGTATATGGCCAGTTCGAGCCGTATTATGGCACAGATAAATATGCTTAAGCTTCAAGGAATAATTCTTTGTTTGATAACAATGATTGCTCATCATCATGCAAATATAGCAGGTGTTGCATTCTTGCTTCTTGAAACTTTTGTCGTTAAAGCGGTTATGATTCCTTGGTTTTTGGAAAAGGTTGCCAAGAAAAATAATATAAAAAGAGACAACAATCCTCAATTCCCTAACTTTTATACTCTGGTAATTTCTACATTTATACTGTTTGCGGGATTTTTGATTGCTAATATACACAGTGACTATTTGAAAAATATCTCCAATCTTTATTTTGGTATTTCTATTTCGACAATTATCACAAGTTTCTTATTTATTGCGATAAAGAAAAGACTCCTGACTCATGTAATAGGTTTTGCAATGCTTGAAAACGGTATTTTCCTTCTGTCTTTGTCAGTAGCAAAAGAAATGCCGTGGATTGTTAACATCGGAGTTTTGCTTGATGTATTCATCGCCGTGTTTATCCTCGGTTTGTTAATTGGTGAAATCGGAACAATTTATGAAAACCCCGGAGTTTGTCACCTGTGCAATTTAAAAGACAGTGAGAGTGAAGAAGATGAATAAGTTTTTTGCGCTGGACAGTTTAAATTTGTTATTTATGATTATACTCGTAGTTGTTACGGGTGCGGTTATTGTCTATCAGGGAAAACAAAGCTGGAAATATAATGTGATATTTGCTCTGTTTTTCTTGTCTATGACAGGTGCAATTTTGAGCAGCCATCTGGGATTAACCTGGGTTTTTGTTGAAGCTACTACTCTTACGAGTGCATATCTTATTATGCAGCATAAAACACAAAATTCACTTGAGGCTACGTGGAAATATGTTTTCTTATGTTCAATAGGTATTTCACTTGCTTTTGTCGGCATAATCCTTTTGTTAATCGGTTGTGATGGTGTCAATTCTTTGGCATACAGTGATTTGTATGCACATGCTGATAAAATTAATCCGTTCTGGCTGAAACTTTCATTTATTTTTATATTGATTGGCTTCGGCACAAAAGTTGGTCTGGCTCCTGTGCACAGCTGGCTGCCTGATGCTCACGCAGAAGCACCTTCACCGGTTTCGGCAATGTTGTCTGCTACACTTTTGAATTCAGCTTTTTTAGTTATTTTAAGATATTACAAACTTATGGTGCTGGCTCAAGCAGGTCATAGCGCAAAAGTTCTGCTTTTAACAATGGGCTTTTTATCAATTTTTGTTACTGCTGTATATGTATATAAAATTGCTAATTATAAGAGGATGCTTGCTTATTCTTCAATTGAAAATATGGGCATCATTGCTATTGGAACTGCATTGGGTGGTGCTGCGGTTTTTGCAGCTGCGATGCATTTGATTGCTCACTCGTTAATCAAAGCATCTTTCTTTCTGACTTCAGGAAATGTTTTAAAAATTTATAAAACAAAAGAAATTGCCGAGGTAAAAGGCATAATTGAACAGGATAAATTGACAGGCTGGCTGTGGGTGTTGTGTGCAATGCTCATTGTTGCGATTCCTCCTTCACCGATTTTTATTTCCGAATTCATTATGATTAAACAGATGATAATTGAACATCATTATATCCTGTGTGTGGTGTTCATTCTTCTTTTGACAATGGTTATGTTTGGAATTATGAGAGCGGTTGTGAAGACTGCCTTTGGTACAACTAATCTCACTGAAAAAGTCAAACTCGGTTTCAATAAATATGTGCCACAGATTATTCTTCTGGCAGCTGTGATAGTGTTCGGGCTTTACTGTCCGAAAGTTTTATACAATTTGATTGCGGGAGCAGCTCAATGGATGTGATTGAAATAAAAAATAATCAAAAAATAAAAAGAGAACAAATTCCTGTGACGGATTTTGAAACATTCACAAAAAGAATTGTTTCATATGATGTCAGAGTTGTGAATTTGTTTGCAAAAAAAGAATATGACAAAAACAGGTTATACTGCGTTTTTGCTAATGATAAAGAAAGAAAACTGTTTTTGACTTCGACTTTTGTAGGTGAAAGCTATCCTTCTTTGACCTTGATAAAACCTTGTCTGCAAATGTTTGAAAGATTAATATATGAAGAAGAAGGAATTTTACCCGAAGGACATCCTTTTTTGAAACCTGTGAGAAGACAGGAAGGAGACTCTTATGAGTTTTTAAAATCCCATGATTTGCAAACGCACGAGGTTGCAGTGGGGCCTGTGCATGCAGGCATCATCGAACCGGGACATTTCAGATTTTTGTGTAACGGTGAAAGGGTCAATCACCTTGAAATACAGCTCGGATTTCAACACAGAGGTGTTGAAGCTCTTTTGAAAAAAAGACCTTCCGTACAGCTGGCTGAGTCAATTTGCGGTGATTCGACAATTGCTCATTCACTTGCTTTTGCAAGAGCAATGGAATCGCTGTCAAACATTGATGTTACACAAAAAGAAAAAATTATCAGACTCATCGCCCTTGAAATGGAAAGAATGGCCATACATGTCGGTGACATCGGTGCTGTTGCCGGTGATGTTGCTTATCAAATGGGGGCAAACATTCTCGGTGTAACAAGAACTCTTGTTATCAACACAATGCTGGAATTGAGCGGAAGTAGGTTTGGTAAAGGGCTAATGAAGCTGGGCGGCGTTAATTATGACCTTGATGAAGTTATAAGAGAAAAAATCCTGAAAATGCTTGATGAAGTAAATGACAGAACCGACAAAACTGTAAAGGCAATGTTTGCTCATGCAACGGTTGTTTCACGTTTGGAGAATACAGGTGTTGTAGGAAAGAAAAAAGCTCGTGAAATCGGACTCGTCGGAATGGCTGCAAGAGCTTGCGGTGAAGAGTTTGATGCGAGAGTTTATGATGATTATGACAATTTTGAAATCACAACGTTGAATACAGGTGATGTGTATGCCAGAACTTACCTGAGATATTTGGAAATTAAAAAATCCACAACACTTATTAAAAATATGCTGGCTGAATTAGATGGAGAAATTTCAAAAGAAAGATACATTCTGAATCTTGAACCTGACAGTTTCGTGTTCTCTATTCTTGAGGGTTGGAGAGGTGAAATTTGCCATTGTGTTATGACTGACAGTAACTCTTTTATTGATACATATAAAATAAAAGATGCTTCTTTCAATAACTGGTTTGGACTAGCTCTGGCTGTTAGAAACAATCAAATTTCGGACTTCCCTGTATGTAACAAGAGCTTTAATCTCTCATATTGCGGATTTGATTTGTAAAAATAAGGATATGATATGTTTGAAACTTTAAAAACACAGGTTTTACAAAAAAATCAATTGATAAAAGATATAAGAGCTGCCGAACCAAAAGACAGATTCAGAGGCTTGCCTGTTATTGACTCTGAAAAATGTGCAGATTGGAATGAGCTGCAAAAAATTTGTCCGACAGGTGCAATGACTGACGATTATAAGATTGATTTGGGCAAATGTACACTTTGCGGAGAATGTGAACATTCTTGTAAGGACGGGGGCATAAGGTTCAGCAAAAAGCATAAAATCGGTGCATCTGATAGAAATGATTTAATTGTGAACGGAGAAATCAATCCGATTAAAGCGAGTGAAGAAATCAAAAAATATTTTGGAAAATCACTCAAGCTCAGACAGGTTTCAGCAGGCGGATGCAACTCTTGTGAAATGGAGTTGAATGCGTGTTCAAATGCTAACTTTGATATGGGAAGATACGGAATAGAGTTTGTTGCATCACCAAGACACGCAGACGGGGTTGTTATAACAGGTCCGATTACAAAAAATATGGCAAAAGCTCTTGAAGATACCTTCGGTGCTTGTTCCGAGCCGAAAATAGTTATTCTTGTCGGAGCATGTGCTATATCTGGAGGTGTTTTTCAGGATTCCGAAGAGCTAGACAGAAGTTTTCTTGAAAAACATAAAATAGATTTATACATTCCCGGATGTCCTGCTCACCCGTTGACGATTATTAATGCTATTTTAGACTTAATCGGTGCAAAATAGTTATTTTAAATTGAAGTTATAGTGTTTTATTCTTCTGGAGACAGCTTCGTCTTTTTGTGGCATATTTTCATCAGGGTTGAGAATATAGAGTAAATCTTCGAATTTCAGTCCCTCAGGAGTGTGTGCTTCTTCGTTGAGCCATTGTGCTATTTCGTCAGTATATTCTTTTGTGAGCCTTTGTATTTTGAAAGTATTGATTTTTTTGTTTGCTGATATAGAAATTTCTTTGTTTAGTGTTTGAGATACATATGTTCTGTTTCCTGTTGGGAATTTTTTAATAAGATTAAAAATTTCTATGTTGTCACAAAGTTCTTCAAATGACATTTCGTAGACATCTATATTGCCTGTTGCTTCATAAAGTACATCTGCAAGTGCCTGTTCGACAATAAGCATTTTCATTTGTCCCTCGGTGCTCATAATGTCTTTAGGGAATATAGCCAGTTTGTGCATTTCATTTGGATTTTTTCTTTTTGTGCACACTTCTCGAATGAAATATTCCAACATATCCATTGTTTCAGCTTTTCTGAGGTCTTTAGCCATTTCTTTAATGAATGAGTCTATATATGCTGTTGGTACAAAATCAAATCTTTTTGCAAAGAGAAAGCAAATTTGTTTTATTTTTTCGTCTTTTTCAAAAGCTCCCTTCTGCTCAAAGTCACAGTGCTTCAAGCTTTCTGTAAGTGATTCGGGAATATCTGTTTTTATTTTTTCATAAAAAGCTTTTTTTACTTCTTTGGGATATGCACTCTTTTCTGAGAAAAGAATTGAGAGTGATTTTCCATAGAGCTTCAGATATTCTTTCATTGCATTTTTATCAAATCCGTTAATGCTTACGGGAACTACGGAGTTCTTTAAAATTGCATCAAGCTCAGGGTTTTGTGTCGTAGCAGAATCAAAATATTTGTTAATTATGTCATCCAACTCAAGCTCGTGCAGAGGTTCTTTGAATTGTTTGTATAAAAGCGCAAGTCTGTCAGGAGAAAATTTATTTTTCAAAACAGGTATTTGAAAATCTCTTTGACATTTTAAAGACCCGAGTTCGATAGGGTTGTCGCCTTTATCCAGCTTGTAAAGAGCTGTTTTTACATCGGAATGTGACATCAAAAAGACTTCAGGATTTTTTGTGCATTCGTACAATATAACTGCTCCTGCTGCTTCTATTGCCCGGTTGATTTTTGCTCCTGAAGCCGGTTCTGTTTTTGTTATTTCATTTAAAGCATACTGCTCTTCAATGCTTAAAGGTTCATTTCTGAGGTTTTTTGTCCAGGCTTTTATTTGTTTTTCTGGCATATCTTTAGCAACAACATCTATAAAATCTTTCAGATATTCTTTTGGAAGAACTTTTAATCTTGGTCGCAAAATTGTGTAGTATGCATCTTTGAATTCTTTTACATATTCTGGAAGGTCTGAACTTTCCTCTTTTGTTTCAGGAATATTTTTTTCTGTTTTAAATTTTTCTATTTCTTTTATTCGCTGGTTTTTGTCACGCATGATTTCTCTTTTAAGTTCTTCAAAAGTTCCTCTTGAAATAGCCATGTTTATTTTCTCTTGAGATTTTATAATGTTTTGTCCGAGTTTCACTGCGTGGTCAGGATGAGTTGCCCAGAATTCTGTCATTATCTGTGATTGATACTGGCTGAATTCCTGGGTAGAGTATAATAAATCAGCTGGTTTGTATATCTGGCTTGCTTTTAAAAATGAGGAGAGATCTTTTATCAAGGATGTACTGTGATTCCAAGCATCAATCATTGTGTAGCGAAGAGGTTCAGACCCTGATTTCATCTTTGAAATGTATTCAGTCTTTTCCTGGGAGGTCATATTTGACCAGCGGGTACAGAGTCTTTGCATTCTCTTTATATGCAGCTTGTCTTTTTCTGCTTCGGAAAGATTGGCTTCATAAATTTTTAGATTATTAGCTGCCCATTTTTTGAACAATTCGTCACGGGAGAGCTTTTCAGAGCCGACTTTTGTATGTTTTCTTGATTTTTGCTCTGATTTTTCTGTATTTTCATCAGTTTTTTCGGATTGTTTTTTTATTCTTTCTTCTGAACGTTCAGTTTTTTTATAAGCTTTAAGCATTTCTTCTGTGGTTAATTGGTCTGCAATCATATCCAGTTTTTCGTTGTTAGATAAACCATTCCACCAGTTTTCAAAATTCTCTACGGATTTCTTTGCCCGCGCAGTTCTTTCATTGTCACTTAATGAGTCCCAAAAACTTCTCAGCCCTCTGGTTATGTTTTCTCCGACCATGTCAGAGTAACCTTCTCTTGTATATCTGAGAGACTGTTGGTATTCAAAAGCCGGCATTTTTATACCAAGTGCTTTTAGTGTAGAACTGTATATATATTTTGATTGGGAATCTTTGTCTTTGTTTTTGAATTGAAAATCTGCTTTGAAGTCTTCATCTAGATCATTTTCAAGATCTTTGTTTATTTCATCTATTGTTTTTCCTTCAAGAAATATCTTTTTTACAAGATAAACAGTCAAATTACTTTTGTCTTTAAGGATACCCTGATCAGAAAGACTGAGAAGTTCTTCATTTTCTTTTACGGACATTAAAATTCCACGTGTTGCCTTTGTTCTTGAAGCTTCTGTCAATTCAAAAAACAATTCCTCATCAGGAAACTCTTTTTGTATATCTTTAATTGTTTGAGCCTCATTGAGCTTCATAAATGCTCTTTTTTGTGCTTGTAATGGAGTTAATTTTGTTTTGTCATCCAGAGCTTCTATATATCTTCTGACAGTGTTTGGCATTCTGTCTTTGTTTGTTTCATAAAATCTTTCAAGTCCTTTGTCAACCTGAGCACCAAAAGACAGAAGATGGTCATTGAACTTTGCTCTCAAGTAAAAATCCGGTAACGTTGTATTATTTTTTTCGAGAGATTTTTCTTTGTTGCTATTATTGTGGTGGTTTTGTTTGATTGTGTAAAAAGAGTGAATAGGTCTAATGTTCATATATAATCTGCCTTTATATTTTCATACAGGTTCAAAAATCTCTAAATAGAATAATTTGCTGTAATTTGAAGGATTTGTAATAATTTTTTTACAAATGTACTTGACTGATAGTATCTCTCAAGAGTTAAAATTTATATAATAGAAAAAAGGAAGGAGAAAAAGTGCTGAAAAAAATATTTGCTATAATTACTCTGCTGGCATTTGTTCAATGTTCAACCGCTATGGCAGAAACAGTTAAAAACATAGGTTGTAAAAAAAATAATAAGGAGAAACCATTAATGACAGTTTTAGACAAAGTTAACAGTCCGCAGGATGTAAAAAAACTTTCAGCGGATGAGATGAATGCCCTTTCTCAAGATATAAGAAACGGCATATTAAAAAGGGTGAATACAATAGGCGGACACCTTGGTCCTGATTTGGGTATTGTAGAAGCCACGATTGCTATGCATTATGTTTTTGATTCACCAAAAGATAAAATAGTTTTTGATGTATCTCATCAGGTTTATCCCCATAAAATGATTACAGGAAGAAAATCCGGATTTTTTGATCCTGAAATGTATTCTAAAATTACAGGTTATTCAAATCCTGCTGAAAGTGAACATGACCATTTTGTCATAGGTCATACATCTACTTCAGTAAGTTTGGCAACAGGTATGGCTAAGGCAAGAGATTTGAAAAATGAAAAATATAATGTTATTGCTTTAATCGGTGACGGTTCATTAAGCGGAGGAGAAGCCTATGAAGGGTTCAATAATGCTGCTGTTTTAGGGTCAAATATAATTATCATTGTAAACGATAATGAGATGTCTATTGCCCCTAATGAGGGTGGTTTATATAAGAATCTTGATGAACTTCGAAAAACAAACGGTACTGCGGTAAACAATGTCTTTAAAGCTTTAGGGTTTGATTATTACTATGTTGAAGAAGGAAATAACATAGAGTGTTTGATTAAAGCATTTGAAAAAGTTAAAGACACTCAAAAACCAACAGTAGTTCATATTCATACTTTAAAAGGGAAAGGATACGAACCTGCTGTTGAAGATAAGGAAACATATCACTGGCAGCTGCCCGGTTTTCTTGACAAGAAGAATGATGCTCAGACCTCAGAATCTTATAACTCTGTTACAACAGATTATTTATTGAAGCAAAAAAATGAAGGCTTACCTGTTACTGCTATTACCGCAGCTACACCAGGTGTATTTGGTTTTACTCCTGATTTTAGAAAGAAAATGGGGTCAAATTATACTGATGTTGGTATTGCAGAAGAACATGCTGTTGCTTATGCTTCAGGGCTTGCTAAAAACGGTGCAAAGCCGGTGCTTGCTTTAATGAGTTCATTTGTTCAAAGAACCTATGATCAGATGTCTCAGGATTTGGCTTTGAATAACTCCCCTGCTACTGTCCTAATCTATTGGGGTGGCATTTCCTCAGCTGATATGACACACCTTTGCGTGTTTGATATTCCTCTTATCAGCAATATTCCAAACATTGTGTATCTTTCTCCAACGAATAAAGAAGAATATCTTGCAATGTTGGATTGGTCAATGAAACAGGATAAACATCCTGTATTTATTCGTGTGCCTTCAGGCAATCTTGTTTCAACAGGAGTTAAGGATAATACGGATTATTCAAAACTGAATAAATATAAAGTTGCTTCTAAAGGAGAAAGAGTTGCCGTGATAGCGGCAGGAAACTTCTTTGCTCTCGGTCAGCAGGTCAAAGATGAACTCAAGAAACAAACCGGCATTGATGCGACATTGATTAATCCATGCTTCCTTACCGGTGTAGATGAAGAGCTTCTAAATACTCTTAAGAAAGACCACTCTCTTGTAATAACACTTGAAGATGGTGTTATTGAAGGCGGTTTTGGTGAAAAAATTTCAAGATTCTATGGTGATTCAGACATGAAAGTCTTGAATTTTGGTGCGAAAAAGGAATTTACTGACAGAGTTCCGCTTAATGAGCTTTATGAAAGATATCACCTTACAAAAGAGCTTATTGTTGAGGATATAAAAAAATCTTTGAAATAAACATTCTTGAAAATTCTTATGAGATACCCGTTTGATAAAGGGTATCTCATTTGTTTTGTGATAAAATATTTTTGTTACAAAATTGGGGCTATATATGTATACAGTCAAAGAAGTTGCCGAAAAAATGGAAGTTTCCGAACATACTCTCAGGTTCTGGGCTAAAAGCGGTTTTTTCCCTTTTGTAAAAAGAAATCAAAATAATATTCGTTTATTTTCAGATTCTGATTTGGAATGGGTGAAAATAGTAAAATGTTTGCGTTCTGTTGGGACAGAAAATAAAGCCATAAAAAGGTATATAGACTTGTGTATTGTTGGTGATTCTACTATCCCCGAACGGTATGGAATAATTCAAGCAACAAAGCTCAAGGCTCAGCAGCAGATGGAAGAGCTTCAACAGCAGTTAAGTTTATTGGAATTTAAAGAAAAATTTTATCAAAATTTGATAAAAAATAATCTTAAAGATTCTTGGAATCCTATGAATAAAATGGAAGAACAGGATGCGGCTGTGTAATTAGATGTTCAACGAAAACGTGGATATTTTTTGTTTTGAATCTTCTTTCAATTCCTCCAGAATTTTTTGAGCTTCTGCAAGGCTGATGCTATATTTTTCAGCTATTTGTTGTGCTGACATTGATACTGCATTGTTGGATATGCTCAGCTTTATCTGAGCAAGAGACTTGTTGTTTTGTATGGTTGTGTTTTCAACAGGTTGTGCGGTTTGTGATTTCTGTTGTTTGTTTTGTGCAATTGCATTATTTTGATAAACAGGTGTTGTAATTTCAATTGATGTTATTTGTGTTATTGAATTGACTGACATATTTTATGCTTTTATTGTTATAGATTACATTAATATTATAATTCTATGTAAAAATTTTTGAATAGCTATTTGTGGCTATTATAATGCTAATCAAAAATTGCGAATTAAAGTAGAATCTAGTTTTGTCTTGTGCTTCTGTAAATAAACACTCAGTTTGATTATTTTGGACAGACTAACTCTAAATTTTAATAAAGAATTTTAATTTTTATTTATTTAAACATTCAATAAAATTTTTTATGCAGTTCATTTTAATACTGTAATAAACATTTAAACCTTTTTTACGGTCTTGTATAATTCCTGCATTTTTGAGTATTTTAAGTCCTTTTGAAATATGTGGTTGCTCATATTTTTTCAAACTTTCTTGAATTTCACAAACACACTTTTCTCCATTCAATAACAAGTCTATAATATCAAGTCTAGCCGGATTAGATAAGGCTTTAAATAAATCTGCTTTTTTTTCGTTTAAACTTTTGTACATATCTGCCCTCTTGACAATATTCCAATAATGGCATATTGTATAATTGTATCTATATGTCAATTATGGCATATAGATTTAACTAAGTCAAACGGAGGTTAATTATGGATTTTGATGTAAAACAAGAAGTACAAAGCTTTTATGGTGAAATAGCCAAAAAGAAAACTTGTTGTTCTTGCCAAGAAATTAGCAGAGCACAAAGAAATTATGAAGGAGACTATCTTGAAAATATACCGGAAGATGCAATCAAAGCCTCTTTGGGATGTGCAAACCCTCTTGTATTTGCTGAATTAAAGGAAGGTGAAATTGTCCTTGATTTAGGTTCCGGCGGTGGAATTGATGTCCTGATGTCGTCAAAATTTGTCGGTAAAACCGGGAAAATTTACGGGTTAGATATGACAGATGAAATGCTTGAACTCGCAAATAAAAATAAAGAAAAAATGGGAGTTGATAATGTCGAATTTATCAAAGGTTTTATAGAGGACATTCCTCTTGATGATGAAACAATTAACGCAATCATTTCTAATTGTGTAATAAATCTCACAGAAGATAAAACAAAGGCATTATCTGAAGCATACAGAGTTTTAAAAAAAGGAGGACGGCTTGCAATAGCAGATGTTGTTTCTTTAAGACTTGTTTCATCAGAAATAAAAAAACAAGCACAACTGTGGGCTGGCTGTATTTCAGGTGCAATGCCTGTTGAAAACTATAAATCCATACTTGAAAATATAGGTTTTAAAAACATATCCATTGAGCCTGTTCATATTTATACAAAAGCGATTATTGACGGATTGGATTTCGATAAATCTTTAATAACAGAAGAAAACTTATTGGAAATGGACGGAGCTTTTGCAGGTGCACATATTAAAGCATACAAGGAGTGATAGCTTAAAGAAAATTATATTTAATATATAATTTTTCGACCTTAAAAAATTTTTTCCATCCTTTTTTTGAATTGGACTATGCCGTAATAATCAATCTATCTGTTATAATCAAACTGGTTGTTAAAATACAGCTTCTTATTTCTCTTAATAAAAAAGACCCATTAGGGTCTTAAAATCGGAGAGGGGGGGATTCGAACCCCCGGTGGAGTTGCCCCCACACAAACGTTCCAGGTTTGCACCTTAAACCACTCGGACACCTCTCCATTTGGCTTAATATAAAACTATTGTATGTGCTCCATAAATTTCTTGCAACTTTTATTTTTTTAGTTGTATACAGCATTTTTTAGTCTTATATGAATTGTAGTTTTTTCATTTGAGTTTATTGATGTAGATATAACAAGATTTATGAACTTGCTTTTTTCTTGTAATCCGGCAAAAAGCTCCGAGTTGTGATAAATATTGCCCAGAACAATAAGTGTTCGGCTGTATGTAGATTTACACCCCATGTTGATATTAGTGTTTAAAAATCTTAATGGCTTAAAGAAAAGAGTGTGTTCTTCATTTGTTATTTCGATAACGGGAGTCAGCAGGGTATTGTTTGTTTCATCCAGAAGTATGTCTCCAAAATAGATTGTTTTTCCGTTCTTGTCTTTTAGTCCCAGACATTCCATTAGTTCTATTTTATTTATATTTTCCAGAACTTCTTTTTCTGCTTGAAATTTTTCAAGAGTAAAACCACCCAGCGTATTGTTTTGTGCTTTTTTGCAGTTTTTATGCACTCTATATGTAATCAAATCTTTCATATTCCTTCCGCCTTTCAAAAATTAACTTCCTTGCGACATTTCGGGGTGATGTCCGGTGTTGTTTTCTTGTATGAGATTTAATGTTTTATTTATAGCAGTTACATAAAATCATACATAGGGTTTGTAAAAATCTATGTAAATATATGCCAAACGGAAAATATAAGAGCAATAATTTATTATCTTTCTGGTTGAGAGTTTTTTCGGCTTCATTTAATGCCAGAATTATGTGGAATTTTGTTACTTAATTTAAAAAATCATTATATTTCTTAATCTTTTAAATTAATTAAAAAAAAAGTTTGAAATTTTTTATTGTTTATTTAATAATAGTTTCACATGGCATAGTAGCTCAGTTGGTCAGAGCGCTCGGCTCATACCCGGGAGGTCACTGGTTCGAACCCAGTCTATGCTATTTTTTTATGTCGATTATGTTCTGAGGCGAATAAATGGAGAGAAGTGATATAAAACTTGCAATAGTTGTACCTTGTTACAATGAATCTGAAGGTTTAAATGATTCTTTGGCAAAGCTAATTGTTGTTCTAAGGTCACTTATTGACGAATCTCTTGTTTCTCAACAGAGCATATTGTATCTTGTTGATGATGGAAGTGTGGACTCGACATGGGATATAATTGAATCTGCAAATAAAGAATATTGTGGGCAGGTTAAAGGGTTGAAGCTTACAAGAAATTTTGGAAATCAAAATGCTATACTTGCCGGAATAAGAGAATCTCAAAAGCTGGGTGTTAATTGTATAGTTACCATTGATGCTGATTTGCAACAAGATGAAACTAAAATCAAAGATTTTATTCTTAAATATAAAGACGGATATGATATAGTTTTTGGAGTCAGAAATGACAGAAAAACTGATAACTTTTTCAAAAAAACAACTTCTTCAATGTTTTATAAATTTATGGAACAAATGGGAGTGTACCTTGTTCCTAATCATTCCGAATACAGACTTATGGGAAAAAGAGCACTGGAAACATTTGATCTATATCATGAAAAGAATATTTTTATTCGCGGAATTTTTTCTAATATTGGTTTGAAATCAGCAGAAGTTAATTTTGATGTAAAAAAAAGAGAATACGGAAAATCTAAATTCAATTTTATTTCACTTCTTCGCCTTGCCTCATGGGGAATTACTTCTTTCAGTGTTAGACCTTTGAGATTAATTTTTTACATGGGCTTGATTATTGCGTTTGTGAGCTTTTTGCTCGGGTTGGTTTGTTTATGGAATTTATATCTTCCGCAATATCGTCTGTTGGATAATTTTACTATTGAATTATACGAAGTTTTTGAGACATTTGCTTCGGGCGTAGAGATTCTTTCTATTGGTATCATTGGTGAATATATAGGACAGATTCTTCAAGAAATAAAGAGTCGGCCGAATTATTTGATAGATAAAAAAATTGATTAAAATTATAAAAATTCTTTAATAAATTTTCTAAAAGTACACCATTTGAATGATTTTGGATGTTTTTTGTATTTTTTTTGACTTTTCTTCCGACATCATTAATGAATAACTATGCAAAATAATAGAGGTTAGTCATGAAAATTCGTGGTGGCATAAACTTTTTTGAAAACGGTTTAACAACAAATGTGAGGGCAATGCACCTTCAAACAGAAATTTTTGGTATTATCAACCAGAACTACAATTCGTTTGATAAAGTTGGATACCAGCGAAAAGAGCCGGTTGTTTCGTCTTTTTCAGAATATATTGGTATTCACGGACTTTCAACGGCAACAGATGATTCAATAGGAAGAATCGGTCATTCCAACAATCCTCTTGATCTGGCAATTGCAAATAAAGGATATTTTCAATACCAAAGTCCTGACGGAATAAAAATTACCAGGGACGGACGTTTTAAAATCGATAAAGACGGTTACCTTCTTACCTTGGAAAATGCCCGTGTTCTCGCTAATGACGGTACAGAAATCAAACTTCACGTGCTTCCTGAAAAGCTTGAGGATATAAAGGTAAATAAAAACGGAGACTTAAGCGTATTTAATAAAGCAACAAACAAACTTGAACATGTTGCAACCTTGTCTGTTGTTACGGATAGGGGTGTTGCTGTTTTGGACCCTAATATAAAACAGGGCTACAACGAGTATTCAAACGTATCTTTGAATACGGAAATCTTAGAGATTATTCCCGTGAAAAGAAACTTTGAAGCAAACAGACAGCTGTTTGTAATGCAAAATAATAATCTATCAAAGGCAATTCAATCTTTGAGCAGTTCATAAGAAATAAAATAAGAAAGGCATTTTATGACAACATTACAAGGGCTAATAAGACGAGGAATAATTAATACAAATGTTCAGTTCGAAAGACTGGGCTATATTTCAAGTAATATTGGCAACCTGAATACAAATGCATATAAAGCGGTCAGATTTGAGCAAGTTATGGATGAAACAGGCTATCTTGACGGTGAAATCAGATATGACTATAAACAGGGTTCCTTCATGAGAACCGGTCGAGAGCTTGATATTGCGTTGACTGGCCCCGGGTTTATCCCTGTGACATCGGCAAACGGTGATGTTCAGTATACCAGAGACGGCTCTTTCAAGTTAAATAAAGAAGGTTATATCGTAACAAACGATGGATATCTTGTCGGTGACGGTATTAAAGTTCCGGTGAATCATGAGGGTTTAAGGATAAAACAAGACGGTACTGTAATGGTTATTCAAAAAGGTCATACCGAGCACCAGATTCTAGGTAAAATTCCTGTTGTTCAGTTTCAGAACTATGAAGGACTAAAGTCCGTAGAAGGCAATAGAGTTATTGCAACAGAAGAATCGGGACAACCGATGTTGATTAAAGAGCACCAGTATATCGGTCAAGGCGGCTTGGAACGCTCGAATGTAAATTATATAGGCAATATCAATGAGGTCTTGAGGTTGAATTCTTCAATGATAGCCGGCACAAGACTCATCAAAGTTGTAGATGAAATGTATCAGAAGTCAATTAACCTCACTCAATAATAAGACTTAACAACAAGCAAGGAAGACATAAATGTATACACCAAAGGACCCGATAGTAAAAACGAATTTAATGTTGGATTTGATCTCCCAGAGACAAAGAGCTTTAGGGATGAATCTTGCTAACGTTGATACACCGAATTATGTCAGAAAAGACATAAGCTTTGATCAATATCTGGGTACTATGAACAATCCCCTTGAAACAGAACTTTCAATAAAGCTTGGGCCTTCAGGGCTCGTTGAAGAACAGGATGTTGGTGTGGATCCTACTTATGAACTTGCTGAAATGCAGAAAATGTCTATTATGTATGCGGTTGCCTCAAGGAAAATGTCAGCATTGATTAATGAAATGAAAACGGTAGCTAACGTAGGAAAATAACGTTTTAATCGTATTTTAAAAAGAAGGTGAAGTTATGAGTTTGATAGAAACAATGAACATAGGTCAAAAGAGTTTGGAGGCTCATGGAAACAGAATTAAAATCCATGCAAAAAACATTGCAAACCTCGATACTCCTAACTACGTGAGAAAAATTCCTGTGCTCAATGCTACTGACGATATTTCTTTTCATGGTTTGTTGAATTCTATGAAAGAGGATGTTTTTGCCGTTGGTACAATCCCTTTTATGCAGGGGGGAGTCAGACTTACGGGTGTGGTAGAAGATCCTACGCTTGGTGAAAGGATTTACAAACCGGGGCACCCTGATGCAGATGCAAACGGATATATTCGAACTTCGAACGTAAATCCTCTTGTTGATATAGCTGATGCAAATATAGCACAAAGGGCATATGAGGCTAACCTCGCGGTAATCTCGATAACAAAAAGTATGGCACAAAGAGCAGTAGAAATAGGTAAGTAATAGGTAAGTAACAGATGTTTTCACCAACAATACAATCTTATATAAATCAAGGCGGAAAAGAAGCTGCTATGCAGCGTGTTGCTCAAATTGCGAACCATGTACAATCAATAGAAAAACAACTCAACCCTGATTCTGTAAAAACAGAAAAACAAACCTTTGCCGAAGTGCTTAAAGCCAGCAAAACACAGGAAGGCCAGTTTAGAACTGACAACAAAAACTTTCCTTTTTTAACAGCTGCAACAAATGCTCTTACAAAAGCGAAAGAAACTACTGTCCAAAATGTTATAAACCCGACAAAAGCTCAGATTATGGACATTATTTCAAAAACATCACAAAAGTACGGTGTTGATGAAAAACTTGTAAAAGCTGTAATAAAACAAGAATCGGGCTTTAACCCTAAAGCTCGTTCTCATTGCGGTGCTATGGGACTTATGCAGCTTATGCCTGCAACTGCAAAGGGGCTAGGTGTAAAAGATGCTTACAACCCTGTACAAAATGTAGACGGAGGTGTCAGACATCTCAAAGGACTTCTTGCAAGGTATAACGGAAACGTAGTGCTTGCGCTTGCTGCTTATAACGCAGGCGGTGGCAACGTAGATAAATATGGAGGTGTTCCTCCTTTTAAGGAAACACAAAACTATGTGAAAAATATTCTTGCCAACTACCTTTAATTGATAATCGAGGATAAATTATGATAGAAAAAAAATTTGCACCCAATATAAACCTGTTTGAAAGAATGCAGCCTACGAAGCTCAATACCGGCATTAACGGTATGAATCCTATGCGTATGGGGCGTGTAGAAAAACTTGAAACTGCTGATTTCAAATCTGTTTTTTCAGGTTTAATCGAAAATTTTAATCATGAATTAAATGCACCTGACCAGCTGATGAAAGATGTTATGGAAGAAAACGGAAATGCTGATATCCACGATGTTATGACGGCAATGGCAAAAGCAGAGCTCGGGGTTACTGTGGCTACTAACATAACAACAAAAGTTATTCAGGCTTATGATAAAATTATGCAGATTCAGTTGTAGCAAAAGTTTACATACTAACAAAAAATTATCTCTTTGTGCTTTTATAAAAAAGTGCAAGGAGGTTTTTTATGGTAAAAATACCAGGAAGTAATTCATATAAAGCAATTAAACAGCAATGGAGCGAAAAACAGGCAAAGTTAAAAGCCGAAGCTGAAGAAAGAATTAAAGAAGCCAAAGAGTATCTTGAACCCAGGTTAAAAAAAACTGCGGCTAAGGCTTCGGAATTTATTTCGGATGTTCAGTTTTCGATAAAACCTCCAAAGCTTGAAGTCCTCGGCAAGGAGGTTACTAAGCTGCAAAGAGAGGTCCTTTTTAAATCTACGTTTTTGAATGAATTGCAAAGACGTGTTCCGGAACAAACAATTTTGATTTATCAACGTCAAAAAGAGTTGCAGAAATTAGAGGAAAAAGCTAGGATTGCGATTGAAAAATATAATAAATTTGCTGCACAACAGGCGGCAGCACAAAAAGCTTTTGATGATTTGAACGGCTTTAAAAGATAACTTACTAATAAATAAGAATTAAGCTGTTACTTACAAAATAATTTAAGCTTTTGCAAATTTCTTTTGATAACTTTTTTATTATTCTCTTTGTTTGCTTACGAATTTTTTTCATCATATGCTATTCGTGTCCTTTCTGTAATGGTTAGTGCATTTGAAATAGGTATTCCACCTATTTGAGCCGGGCTGTTTACAACTTTACCGTTAACATACATGACTGAAGAGCCTCCACCGTCCAGATTCATCGCGTTTATACAACCGAAACTTTTCATCATTCGGGCAAGCTCACCTAGTGTCATTCCTACTGAAGCTTTTTCTCTTCCGTCAACAGTCACCATTATAAATTCATTATTGGCTGTGTATCCTATTGCTGTTCTCGGGTTTTTTCCTGTTATTGCCCCGAGTTTTTGTGCAGAGACATCAATGTAAATTGCTCCGTCTTTTATAAGATAAGGGCCACCGCTTATGATGTGGTCTATATTATCCCATTCAGGCACCATTTTTATATCAAGTTCAATTTTTCTTGCATTAAAAAACGGCTCCAATTTTGCTTTTGGTCCGGATATAATAAATCCTTCATCTGGTATTGCAATAGAGCCGTTAGATATTGTAGTGATTTTGCCGTTTTGGATAGCTATGTTTACTCCATATTTTGGCGGTGTCGGTGACATTTGTCCCCAGTCTTTTGTGTATAAGAGTATGTATGTTGAAAGCATTCTCGGCTGATTGATATTGTCTATTTTTAAATTTTCTCTTCCCGCTTTTAATGTGGAATTGAATTGTACCTGGGCCATTTTGAATTCGTTTTTTCCTATTCCCATGGCGACTCTATTGTGAATAGGACCTGTGTAAACCTTTCTGTCTATCATAAGAGTGCCTAAAGGTATTCCGTTCTGGGGCTTAAAATATGTGCCATTGACTGCGGCGATGGAGTTATTGCGTTTGGCAATAGTCCTTATGGTTGCCCTGTGTTTTAAATTTGTTGATGCTAATGTGGGAGCGATTTCTATATTCGGGTTGAGCTTTGTGTTGACTTCTACAATGTTAATTTTTACGGGTCTTGAGTTGATATACCTCACCATACGGATATGCTTCACTCCATCGGTTATAGTGAGGATCGCTCCGTTACGATACCTTTGCCTTAACATTGATTCCCATCTTTGCTTTTCTTCGGTGAGACTTCTTGTTTGTTCTTTTATATTAATTTGTTTCTGCTGTGTTGCTGCTGCACCCGTATAAGCAGTTTTTGTTGCTTCGTTCCCAATTGCTGTCGGATTGAGATTAATCATCAAAGATTGAGAGGAGAACACTGCTAACAGTACAGTAAAATATAGTGAATGATTGATTATTTTACCCATATTTTTTTGATTGTCAGCCAGCATAGTGTTCATTGTGATTAACTCTTTTTTTTTATCCTTTCTACTACTATTGTAACATATATTTGAACCCTCTTCAATTCTAAAACAAAGCTATTTTTTAAAAATCAATCACAATAAGCCTTGCGGGCTTAATTTTTCTTAATATTTTAAATCTTGAAAATCCCTTAAAACCCTATCTATAACTATTTATGGTAAGGTTTACACTTAATAGCTTTTTGTAAACAAAATAAAAAACCGATTCATTTGAACCGGTTTTTTTTATTTGGGTTTGCGTTTAAAATTTCAGCTTAAGGATTTATTTTGTATTAAGAAAATACTTTGAAAGTTCTTTCAATGTTCTTGTCCATAATCTTCTTCACTGAATCAATCTCAGTGTCACAAGCTTTCTGCTGTGTTT
>JAHALR010000004.1 GCA_018362895.1 Clostridium sp.
TTTTTATACATCGTGACTCCTTAACATTTTTGGGTATCTTTTTTTATAATACCTAGCCGTGGAGTCTTTTATTTACTATTTTTTATAACTTGAGCTTCATCTATACTATACTATCAGAAATGCTATTATGACTGGGTTTGGGCTGTAAAGCTTTTTCTTGAAATTTAACTTTACATTTTTTAACAACATTCTCGTTTATTAAGAAATGTAATAAAAAAAAGACAAAAAGTAAATTTTTTATATTTAGCACCATTATAAAATCGGAAGTGTGAAACATAAATCAGAAAACTTATTTATAACTCCATAAACTCTATAACCTAACTACCAAAATTACTAACCGAATCAATGCCTTTGATAAAATTGTCAAAGGCTTTTTATTTTGCCTAAAAACAGGTATTTGTCGTATAATTTATATGTAATCAAACGGGTGAGGTAATTATGCTGCAAACTTTAAACAAAATTAATTCTATTTGCGACCTCGCAAAAGAAGTACTCCAGATAGAAGCAGATTCTGTGCTCAAGTTAAAAGATAGGATAGATGAAGATTTTGAAAAAACAATTGATATTTTATATGCTTGTAAAGGTCGTGTAATAGTAACAGGAATGGGAAAATCAGGACATATAGGAAGAAAAATTGCAGCAACACTCTCCTCAACCGGAACACCTTCATACTTTCTGCATCCTGCTGAAAGCACACATGGTGACTCAGGCATAATTACTCGTGATGATGTAGTAATAGCTATTTCAAACAGCGGTGAAACAGCAGAATTGATGAATCTTTTACCTTTGATTGAAAGATTCGGAGTAAAAATGATTGCAATGACAGGCAAAAAAGAATCCACTCTTGGTAAAAAATCCGACGTAGTACTTGATGTATCAGTCGAAAAAGAAGCCTGCCCGCTTGGGAAAGCCCCGACAGCCAGTACAACAGCCACTCTCGCAATGGGTGATGCAGTGGCAATATGTTTATTGAAAAAAAGAGGTTTCACAGAAGAAGACTTTCTTATGTTTCACCCTTCCGGTGCTCTTGGCAGAGGTGTACTCTATCACGTATCAGATTTAATGATTACAGGTGACAGAATCCCGGTTGTCAATGAAAACAACAATTTTCACGATACAATTCAGCTTATATCAGCAAAAAAACTCGGATGTGCCATTATTATTAATGATAATGGTATTATGACAGGTATATTAACAGACGGTGACATAAGAAGAACACTTCTGAAATATGAGAATACCTCTAATCTTACAGCCAAAGAAGTTATGACACAAAATCCGAAAGTCATTTTGCAAAATGACCTTGCAGCAAAAGCATTACATATTATGGAAAAACATTCAATCACTTCTCTTGCTGTTTGTGATGACAATTCCAGACCTGTCGGACTGATTCACATTCATGACTTGCTAAAAGCAGGAGTAGCCTAATGACAAA
Organism: Clostridium sp.; assembly: GCA_018362895.1. Lineage (GTDB taxonomy): Bacteria > Cyanobacteriota > Vampirovibrionia > Gastranaerophilales > Gastranaerophilaceae > Limenecus. The sequence goes on from JAHALR010000004.1 coordinate 1,433, forward strand.
TCTGGATCTTAAGTATAAAGCCTCGAAAATAAAAGCAGCCGTATTCGATGTTGACGGAGTAATGACTGACGGCTCATTGACATTTGATGAAAACGGAGCAGAATACAAAACCTTTAATGCAAAAGACGGTCAGGGAATTGTTATGCTTAACAAAACAGGTTTTGTTACTGCCATTATTACGGCAAGAGACAACGGAACTGTACGCCATAGATTCAAAAATTTGTGCATGACAAAACTCTTTGAAGGCTGCAAAAATAAAATCGCTGCTTTAAAAGAGCTTATGGCTGAATATAATTTGAAATACGAAGAAATTGCATATATGGGTGATGACCTTCCTGATATTTGTGTGTTAAAAAAAGTAGGACTACCATGTGCACCCGCAGATGCCGTAGAAGAAGTACTAACCTGTGCAGAATTTATATGTTCAAAAAACGGTGGAAGAGGCGCAGTTAGAGAAATGTGTGATTTCATTTTAAAATCAACAGGAAAATATGAAGAAATTACATCAGCCATAATTAACAGAGAATAAAATGACAAAAAGGATTTGTATCCTCTCAGACGAAAAAAACAGCATAATAGATGCACTGACAGAATATTTTAAACATAAAGATATCGAAATCATTGAATCATCTTCTCTAATGGAAGCATGTGAATGTGATTTATGTATTTTAGACGGCTACAAAGGACATTTGAAAAACGAAATTCTGAGCTGCACAACATTTATAAATTTACACAGATCTTTGCTTCCGGCGTTTGAAGGCGAAAAACCTGTTGAAAAAGCACTTGAATACGGTGTAAAAGTAACAGGAATTACGCTTCATTACATAACCGAAGAAAAATTCTACGGAAAAATTATTGCTCAATACCCAATTTTTATTGATGTTTTGACAACAGCCGAAGAATTAAACAAAGAAATGGATAATACCGCCAGAAAGCTTGTACCTTTTGTGGCTGACAGTATATTAAAAGATATTGTTTTCAGCTTTGATATACTGTTAAAACCTGAACAATGCGATGGAAATTGTTCTGGCAGCTGCAATTGCCAAAATCAGCCTAAAATATAATTGTCATTTTTACACTTTTTCCAGCTATAAAAAACTGTCAAATTTTAGATAAAAAAATAGGGCTATTTTGTCGAAAAGCCCTAGCTGTCTGGAATTAAGAATAGTTGGAAGTATGAAAAAGATTTAATTATATATAACTTCAAAATGGGATTTCTTACAATTAGCCGGTCGGGTTATATGCAAATAATTCTTCTTATTTTTATAAAGAATATGAAAAACAGCTCTAAAGAGGCGATTAAGTGTACAAAGTGCACTTTTTCTAAAATCCGCTATACACAAGGGTTTTTAGAAGATATTAAGATTTTTTTAAGAGGGGTTGTCATAAACAATATGCAACAAGACCTGTGTTCAAACAAAACGCAAGTGTCGCTCATCAAGCTATTGTTGACCAGTTCATTGAATCAGCTGACGAAAAGAAACAAGCTAAAAATCCGTTGTATCTTTTGAAAGATATTCTTTTCTCTACTGAAACTACAAGAAGAGCTAAAGAACTCAAAGAAACAATCGACAGCTTCAGCTACGATTCAACAGATAACATCTTATATAAAATATAGTGATGTTATTAGCCAAAACATTATAACACTTTTCCCCCGTTACAAATTAATAATTTGAATAGATGCAGTAACTCAGGTCGACACAGCCTGAGTTTTTTTTATATATTTTCTTTAATCCACTCAACCATAGGCATCAAGGCTCTTGCGCGGTGAGAAAGAGTGTTCTTCTCTTCGAGAGTCAGTTCTGCCATTGTTTTATTTAGTTCAGGAATAAAAAACAATGGATCATAGCCAAATCCGTGCACTCCCGAAGGTTTTTCATCAATATAGCCTTCTATCTTTCCAACCTGAGTATGCAATTTCTGACCATCCGGAGCCACAAGTGTCATCGTGCAAATAAAATGTGCACTGCGCTTTTCTTTCGGAACACCTTTAAGTTCACCAAGAAGCTTAGCAATTTTAGATTTCTGGTCAGGCGCATAACGCGCAGAATAAAGTCCGGGACGACCATCCAAAGCATCAACACAAAGCCCTGTGTCATCTGCCAATGCCGGAATCCCCATTATTTTTGCAGCTTCTGCTGCTTTTATATATGAGTTTTCAGCAAAAGTAGCACCATTTTCCACAGGGTCAAACTCGCCTTCAACCAATACAAATTCAAAACTATCGGGATGAAACTGCTTAATCATGTCGTTTATTTCTTCAAGTTTATGAGGATTCGATGTACCGAGTGCTATTTTAATCATTTTATCTCCCTGCTAAAAATTTGCGCAAATTTTATTTTTCTGTGTTTTGTAATAATTATGAAAATTTCTGTCATAAATAATTTTAATATAAATCAAGCACAAAAGCTTTCTTTTCAGGGAAAAAGTTATAAAAAAAACAAAACAGACTACCATAATGACGATATCCGCATAGCAGACTCAAACATTGTATCAGCTAAAATAAATCCACGTCACAGGCTTGAATCAGTAACATTTAAAACACCTTTAAGTCCTCCAAAAGCACTCTTGACCCTGGCTTATACTAAAAATGAAGAAATATCTGAAGCTCTTTTGTATTCCTTGCATTCTGCTGATGAACTCAATGATATGGCAGCAGATCTTGGCAGCAGTAAATTTTTAAAAAATATAAAAGTAAACAAACTCATAGGAATGGGAGCATTTGCACTAGTTTTTGAAACTACCGAAGGCAAGGTCTTGAAAATGACAAACGGAAATCACTTCCCTGACGGAAGAAAACCCGACTTTTTTGACCTGCCGTTTGAAAAACATGAAAGAATAGGTCGGACTCATTATTATCTTGAAGAAAAAATTACACAAGATGACCTCACACAGGAAGAACTGAAAGCTTTTGTCAAAGAAATTGAAGACAAAGGTTATAAAATGAGAGATCATCTCGTTAATTTTACGAGTTTCTTTAAAGAATCCGCAATAAAAAAAGAACAGTTTGGAAGAACTAAAGACAAAAAAGTTTACCTCATAGATCCTGGCTGTGCAATCGCTCCACCTGAACAGCACTTCGATATTAAAACGTTAAAAAATAAAATTAAAAAATATTTTGAAAAAAAACAAAAATAAACTATTTTCCAAACCTTCTATTTCTGTGTTCAAAATCCAGAATAGCTTTTGTAAGTTCCTCTCTGCCAAACTCAGGCCAATATGTATCAGTTACATAAACTTCAGAATAAGCAATCTGCCACAAAAGATAATTGCTGATTCTTTTTTCACCGCCTGTTCTGATTAAAAGGTCAGGATCAGGAAGGTCTTTTGTATAAAGCCTGTCAGAAATTGTTTCTTCAGTAATATCTTCAGGAGAAAGTCCTTCTTTGACAATTGCCTTAACTGCATTAGTAATCTCATCTCTTGAACCATAATTAAAAGCAATATTCAAATTTACACCTGTATTATCTTTTGTCTTTTCTTGTGCATTTTTGACAATTTTTACAAGGCTATCGCTCAATTTCGACAAATCACCGAGAAAGCGGATTTTCACATTTTCTTTGTGCATATCATCAAGTTCGTTTAAAAGAGTTTTGGCCAGAAGTCCCATAAGAAATTCGACCTCTTCCTTTTTTCTGTTCCAATTCTCTGTTGAAAAAGCATAAACAGTGAGATATTTTATACCGAATTCATCAAACAAACGCATCGTTGTTCTTAGAGAATCAACACCTTTCTGGTGTCCCACAGCCGAAGGAAGAAATTTTTCTTTTGCCCAACGTCTGTTGCCATCCATAATTATTGCTATGTGTTTTAAACCTGTTGCTTTAACTGTGTCTTTGATTGATTTTTCTTTCACTGCTTCCACTGTGCCACCCTTCATCCGCATTCCTTCTTAGTATTATAAAGCAAAGAAAAAAGTATGTCATTTCATCATTCCATATCAAAAATACTAAAACTTTGAAAAGATACATTATACAAATGTTTTAATATACTAACTGCACATGTTGCGCCGTACTCGAGTAAGAAAATATAAGCTATGGTATTGGCATGAAGAAAGCCAAAACAGTTTTAGCATACAACCTTAAACGTTTAAGACAAGCCAAAGGCATGACACAAGAGAAGCTTGCTGAATTAACAAATTTGAATTTTAGAACCATTGGCAGAATCGAAAATGGTCAATGTTTTTGTAAAGCAGAAACACTTGATTTATTGGTTAAAGCATTGGATGTAACTATTACAGACTTATTCAGTCTGGAAAAAAGCAATATTTGTTAAATTTGTTTTAAATATAAAACTTTTAAGTTACGCGCAAATGCGTAACTTATTTTTTAATACAACGTACAAGTGTACATTTAATGTGCAGTATGATATAAATATTTTATAGCTTGGTTATCAAACATCAAATTATAGAATTAAAGAAACCTCATGTGCACTAAAATAAAAATCGGAAAAATTATAAATTCAAAAGAAAAGTTAATTAAAGTTATCAATGACATCCTGAAAACTGCTCTTTTTCTTTATGAAAATGGAAGACCTGACTGGTTTATCAGCCAATATATAAATTCAAAACTCGATTTTTTAAACAATTTTATCGAACTCAAATATCCCTACAACTCAATCCTTAAAGACAAAAACCTTATTTATACAGGAAAAAGTACAATGTTCTTTAACATAGACTTTTTTGATATTTTCGTAACAGATTTTTATAAAAATAATATAGATGAAACTTTAATAGAACATTCTCCCTTAAAACCATATACACAGGTTTTTGTAAACTAATGTTACAAATGTCACATTTGCCATAAAGTTTTATGCACGCTGTCCGATAAAAACCATGTACAACAAGTTTTGTTGCCAACACGATAATAATACCTCTGGAATGGGTATGTTATAAGATAGTGTAGCTAAGAAGAAAGTCAAGGAAGAAAAATGATTCTCGAATACTCTGTGAATGAAGCACAAGTTCAGCCTGCATGGCTAAAAACTCTTTATGACTTAATTGAAGAGTTAAACTGCAAGTGCAAAACTTACATCGATGAATCTTACAACAGAACTTACAAACAGTTCGCCAGAACGAGAACAATTGAGGTGTATGGTTCAGAAACTATGTTGTCCTGGCTGAAATTGAGAATGGAAAGATATTCTCATTTCATCAATGAGTTCAACGAAAAAGCTGAAATTCAAGCTAACATCAAAGATGAAGGCAGAAAGACAGACTAGCCGCTATTCACCTTTAAGTTTTCTGTTCATGAGCTTGTCCAAAAGTTCTTTGGGGGTGATATCCGTATAAACCGCCTCATAAATTGCAGTCGAAATAGGGACTTCAATACCCAGTTTTTTTGCAAGCTCACAAACTGCCTTAGAAGTTTTTACACCTTCAGCAACCGAACCGAGTTCTTTTAAGATATCATCGATTTTCTTGCCATGTCCGAGCATAGAACCTACGGTAAAATTTCTGGACATAGGGCTTGAACATGTTGCAATCAAATCCCCCATGCCTGAAAGTCCATAGAGCGTAGCAGGTTTTGCACCAAGAGCCACACTGACTCTGGTGATTTCAGCCATACCTCGTGTGAGCAAAGCACCACGGCAATTGTCACCGAGTTTCATTGCATCAGCAAACCCCGAAGCAATGGCTATAACGTTTTTTAAACTTCCGCCAAGCTCCAGACCTATTACGTCATCATTTGTATAAAGCCTGAATTTTGAAGGAACTGTAAGCGTCTCCTGCAAAAACTTTGAAACCTCAGGTTTGCCTTCGCATGCAACCGAAGCAGCTGTCGGACAGCCCATGAGGACTTCTTTAGCAAGTGTAGGACCCGAAAGAATTGCAATATTTGCCTCAGGAAGCTCCTCTTTCATAACTTCGCTCATCCTCATTAAAGAAGGAAGCTCAAGACCTTTTGAGGTGTTAACAAGAATCTGATTGTCTTTGAGCCCTATTTTTGAAAGGTTGTGACAAACTTCCCTTATGCCTGATGTTGCAACAACAAGAAGTATAATGTCTGCATCTTTTACGGCTTCTTCAAGATCGGAAGTGACTTCAACCCGGTCTTTCAATTGAATTTGAAGAGGCTTTGAAACACGCTTGTAATTCCGTAATTCGTCAGTTATGTCAACATGACGACCCCATACACAAACTTCATCAAAATTATCTGTCAAAAGCCATGCCAGAGTCAGCCCCCAACATCCTGCACCCAATACCGTAAGTTTCATAATCTATCCTTTTAGTCTGTTTTTATCAATTATTATTGCTATTGTACAGTAAAATACAAATTTACGGCAAATATTTATTTAAGCAATTCATAAGGTTCAACACCCAAAGCTTTTGCGATATTGTATATTTTCGAAAGAGTAATATCTGTCTTTGACGTTTCAATCATTCCGATTGTAGAAAGAGATACTTTAGCCTCAAAAGCCAGTGCCTCCTGGGTTAATTGCTTTTCTTTTCTATAAAATTTAATATTTTTTGCAACTTTATTAATAATTATCTTGTTCATTTTCTCATTATCAGCTATACTGATAACATGTCTATCAATACCACTGATAAAAAATCCAAAAAATAAACAAAGGAGTCTCAATGACAGAAGATGAACTTAATCAAATCAAAACAGAACTGGAAGATTTTTCTAATCAACTGGGGATTGCAGCCGGTCTTTCACGTATACTCGCAGTCTCTCTTGAATTTGGCAGCAATATCAGCAAGCTGGATATAATTTCTCTGGCTTATGCACTCAAACTAATACTGCAAACGCAAAAATACAAAATAGGTGAAATAAGAAAAAATTTATTCGATGCCTAATCCGTTCTCTCAAAAAATATCCGTGATACAATTTTGTTAGTAACCAATTTATAAAACTACAAGGGAGATAAAATGACTTTAACCGAATTAAAGTATGATGTAAAAGATATGGCACTTGCCGAACAAGGCAAAAACAACATCGAATGGGCAATGAAAGATATGCCCGTTCTTGAAAGAATCAAAGCAAGATTCAGAAAAGAACAACCCTTTAAAGGATTGAGACTCACAGCCTGTGTACACGTAACAAAAGAAACAGCTGCTCTTTGTATAGCTATGAAAGAAGGCGGAGCTGATGCAGTTCTTGCAGCCTCAAATCCTCTTTCAACACAAGATGACGTTGCAGCTGCACTCGTAAAATACTGGGGAATTCCGGTATTCGGCTACGCAGGAGAAACACCCGAAACTTACGCAAAACACGTACAGGAAGTACTGGACCACAAACCAAACATCGTAATCGATGACGGCTGTGATTTAGTAGCAACAATTCACTCAAAAAGACAAGATTTAATCCCTGACATCATCGGTACAACAGAAGAAACAACAACAGGAATTATCAGACTTCAAGCTATGGAAGCAGACGGAAGCTTGAAATTCCCGACAGTAGGTGTTAACAACAGCCTTACAAAACACCTCTACGACAACAGATATGGCACGGGTCAAAGCGCAATCGACGGAATTATCAGAGCGACAAACATTCTCCTTGCCGGCAAAACATTTGTTGTCTGCGGATACGGCTGGTGCGGCAAGGGTGCTGCTATGAGAGCTAAAGGACTCGGTGCCAATGTAATTGTAACCGAAGTTGATCCGCTCAAAGCTCTTGAAGCTGCTATGGAAGGTTACAGCGTTATGCCTATTGCAGAAGCTGCAAAAGTCGGTGATATTTTCCTTTCTATCACAGGTGACAAAAATGTCGTTGACGTTCACCATATGCTCACAATGAAAGACGGTTCATTTGTCTGCAATGCAGGTCATTTTGATGTTGAAGTTAATGTCAACGGCTTAAAAAAAGAAACAACAGAAATCAGACAAATCAGACCTTCACTAGAAGAATATAAATTGAAAAACGGAAAATCTATCTATGTTCTTGCAGAAGGCAGACTGGTTAACCTCGTAGCAGCAGAAGGTCACCCTGCTTCAGTTATGGACATGAGCTTTGCTAATCAGGCTCTTGGTATTGAATACATTGTAAAAAATCAGGGCAAGCTTGAAAACAAAATGTACACACTCCCTCACGAAGTTGATGTTGAAATAGCAAAAATCAAACTCGACTCAATGGGAATTACAATCGATACACTGACTCCAGAACAAGAAGCTTATCTTCACAGCTGGAATTCAGGTACTGTATAAATTACATACAAAAAACTTTAAAAACTGCCTTAATGAATATTTTTAAGGCAGTTTTTTATATCGAATAATTTATTCCGTGTTTTTTGAACAATGAATTGAAAAAATCTTTGTTAGAAAGTACATTCTCTCTGGTCAAAATCATGTCTATACACTCGCTCAAAGGATGTTCTTTTTGAGGGTTTTCTGATTTTAGTGCCTGTTGTATATACCTTTTAAGCAGTTCATTTGTCTTTTTGGTTAATTCACGCATAACGGCTGCATTCTCTTTATTTAAGCTAACCTCTTCTATTATCTTTTCAGCTTCTTCTTTCAATTCTGAAAACTCAGGAGAATTTTCTTTCAAAATATTTTGTAAAATTTTATCTCTTTTGCTAAACTCTCGAAAATCAGGCACAAACTTGTATTTTGAATGGAAATAAACAGCTGTATCTTTTGAAACAATTTTTATGTGAGAAGCTTTATTTTCAATCATCTCCATTATCGAAGCAAGCCTCAACACCTCGCCAAAACGGAAACCCTTTTTCTGTCTGTATTGCTTATTCACCTCAATATTAAGACCGAGTATATCTCCGCTTTTTTCATTGATAGCATAAATCTCTTCTCCGACAGGTTTGCCAAAACGGTCGGTTATTGTTGTCTTAAATGCTTCATAACAAGCATTATTCCTTTTTGATTGAACAAACATATCACCCAGAATTTGATTCTTAAAATTAAAATTCTCAATTATCTTTCTGGTAATCTGCCCTTCACGAGGAGGAATCTCTGTCCATTTTATAACAGAAAAATCTTTGACCTCTTTTACAGTTTTCCCAAGTTTGTTAAAAAAGAAATTCATAATTTGAGAAAAAAGCAAACATGATATTTTTTGCTAGCAGGCTTAAAATCTTCTGTAAGAACCCAAAACCTTAATGTAATTAGTATTAAGCTTGATTAAATCAAGAACTTTTCTCACCGACTCATCATTAATATGACCTTCAAAATCAGTAAAGAAAATATATTCGCCCAAATTTTTCTTAGACGGACGTGAATCAATATAAAGCAGATTTATATTTAAACTGTCAAAAACATTCAAGACTTTCACAAGTGCACCCGGTTGATTTTTTGTTGCAAAGGCAATGCTTGTTTTGTCATTGTCACTCGGAGTTGTATTACAGCGTGACAAAAGAATAAATCTGGTTTTGTTATCTTTTTCATCATTAATATTTTTAGCAAGAATGTTCAACTTAAACAATTCCGCAGTTCTTTGATTTGCTATTGCTGCATAAGTTTCATCAAGTTCACAAAGCTCTTTTGCAGCTTTGCTCGTTGATGCTTTTTCAATTTGTTCAATATCAGACCCAAAGTGTTTAACAATAAAGTTTTGACACTGAGCAAGAGCCTGAGGATGAGAAATGATTTTTTTTATCTTTTTAATATCACGTGAACGTGACAAAAGACAATGATTCACAGGAATAACAGTCTCGGCAGTAATTTTCAAATTCCCATCTTTAACATTCAAAAGGTTGTCCATTGTCTCTCTGACAACACCTTCAATCGAGTTTTCAATAGGAACAACACCGGCCGCAAACTCGTTGTTTTGAATATATTCAATAATGCTTTTCACCGTAGAAAACGGAAGCTGTTGAATATTGTTAGCAGGAATCAATCTCAAAAACTGATTCTTTGCTATCTCACAATAAGTACCCTCAGGTCCTAAGAAAACAAGCTCTTTAATATCTTTACTTATCTCAATCATTTTGTCCTTCTGCGATTCTCTGCTAGAATAGTTTTTGAGTTACTATAAACATTTTACAAAAGGGCATTGAAAATGGCAAATACACAGGCAAATAAAGAAGAAAACAGCGGAACAAACAGCACAGACTATCACCCTGAAAGTATAAAATTCGGAACTGACGGCTGGAGAGCAATAACAAACAAGGATTTTACATTTGAAAATGTAGAAACAGTAACAAAAGCAATTGCCCAATATATTCTCGAAAAAGACGGAATAAACAAACCCATACTTATAGGATATGACCCGAGAAACATGGCAGACAAATTTGCGGAATTTTCAGCAGAAATTCTAAAAAATGCAGGTTTCAAAGTAACTTTATCTTCAGAAATTGTGCCAACTCCTGTTCTGGCATACAATGCAAAATTCTATAACGCTGATGCTTTGATGTTCACTGCCTCTCACAATCCTCCACAATACCTTGGAATAAAATTCATTCCCGACTATGCAGGACCTGCCACAACTGAAATCACCAATGCGATTGTTGAAAACATAAAAAATATTAACTCAATAAACTTTAACCCGTCAAAAACTTTCAACATCGAAAAAAAATGCTTTAAAGAAGAATATTTTAAACACATTGAGTCAATAATCAATTTTGAAAAAATCAGAGAATATTTCACACGTGAAGACGATGACGGAGAAATCGTCTATGACGGTCTTTACAGTGCCAGCATAGGATATTTTGATGAACTGCTGTCAAGAAACGGCATAAGTTTCGAATCTTTGCACATGAACCACGACCCGAATTTCGGCGGCGGCATGCCTGAGCCCAAAGCAAAATATCTTCAAGAACTCATAGACATAATCTCTCACCGCACAAGCGCAATTGGCTTAAGCAATGACGGAGACGGAGACAGATTCGGAGTAATTAACGAAAAAGCAGAGTTTGTAACACCAAACGAAATTATTGCACTCCTTCTCGGACACCTTATCAAAAACAAAGGCTATGAAGGTAAACTCGTAAAAACCGTTGGTGCAAGCCAAATGCTTGATTTGATTGCACATCAGTATGAAATTGACGTTGTAGAAACACCCGTAGGCTTCAAATGGGTCGGTGCAGCAATGCGCGAATATGACACTATAATAGGCGGAGAAGAATCAGGCGGCTTGAGCATAAAAGGGCACATTCCCGAAAAAGACGGAATCATTGCCGATCTTCTCGTTCTTGAAATGCTGGCTTACGAAGATAAACCTCTGTGGGAGCTTCAAGAGGAACTCAAACAAAAATCAGGCTGTTCTTTTATCAACGAAAGAATTGATATAAAACTTCAAGACCAACAACAACTTGAAATATTAATGAAAAAATACTGCGAGCTTGAAAACATCGGAAATTTTGCGATAAGAGAAAAAGATACTAAAGACGGTGTTAAATATTATCTCGATGACAAAAAAACCTGGGTGCTTATCCGACCGAGCGGAACTGAACCGCTTTTGCGAATTTATTTTGAATCCGACTCAAAAGACAAAATCGAAGAACTCAAAAATTTTTTTGAATAATTATTTATTCATCAGATTTAAACCGTTAAATATAGCTTTAACGTTAGCTTTCAGTGTGTTTTCATCTTTGCCTCTGGCAAGGATCGTTCTGCCGTCCAAATTTTCAAAATGTATAACTGTCATAGCAACCGCACCCGAACCAAATATTTCACCGTCAAGAGCGTATTGTTCATAATCCACAAGTTTTTGCGGAAAACCTGCCTGTTTGAGTGCAGACAAACAAGCATCCAAAGGTCCGTTGCCTTGCGCATTCATATCAAAAAACTCTGTTTTGTGGAAAAATTTCAGATTGAACACTTTTTCAGAAAGTTTTTCAAAACCAACAAGTTTGAAATCTCCCTGAACATTGAAAACTTCTTTGAAATAAATATCAATAATATTTCTTGTAGGAAGCTCGCCGACTTTTTCAGCCGCTTCTTTAACAATAGGAGTAATGCGAACAGCCTCCTGCATGGTAATCGGATAACCTGCATCGGAAATAATTTCAAACACCGCTGTTTTTCCTGATTGGCTCGTAAATCCGATTTTTTCGTCATCTTTTCTGCCTATCAAAGTAGGATGAATCGGTCTGTAAGCACCTTTTTCCATATCCTTTGTTTTTACCGCACCGTCTTGATGAATTCCGCTTCTGTGTGCAAGTGCCTCCGGGCCAATCAAAGGTGCTTTTTCAGCAACAGGAACTTTTGACATCTCTGCCACAACAAGCGCCATTTCATAAATCTCGCCCAGATTCAACGGAACCTCAACACCGCTGTTATGAAGAGCAACAGCCACCTCATACATATTTGTATTACCTGCTCGTTCCCCGAGACCGTTTAAACAACATTCAAGCTGTGTTGCACCTGCAAAATAGCTTTCAACCGTAGCAGCCGTAGCCATACCCAGATCATTGTGACAATGCACAGCAATCATAATATCTTTCGGCAGCTCTTCATACACCTTCTCTACCATATCTACAAAGGTTTTCACCCTTGTTCTTTCAACGGTGTTAGGAAGATTTATTACAGTTGCACCTGCTTTAACAACTTCCTTTAATGTATCAATTACATAATCAAGATTCTCCATACAATCGCCAAAATGCTCAACAGAGAATTGAACTTGGCCGTTTTTGTTTGCTTTTTTCATTTCGCCAAAAGCAAATGAAACTGCCTCAACAGCCGTTTTTCTAACCTCTTCGGGCTTTTTATTTAAAACATATTTCATGTTAAACGGACTCATTGCAATGAACGTATGAAGTCTCGGCAAAGAACAGACCTTTATACACTCTACGGCAGTTTTTATATCTTTTTCAACCGCTCTGGCAAGTCCGCTAATTACAATATTTTCAGGTGCAATTTCAGCAAGCCTGCGGCAAGCCTCAAAATCCATCTCTGAAGCAGCGGGGAATCCTGCTTCAACAGCTTGAACATTGAAGTCAACAAGTTTGTTAAAGATAAATTCTTTTTCATTCAAGTTCCATGGTTTTTTGAGCGACTGGTTCCCATCTCTCAAAGTTATGTCATAAAAAAACGGCTGTCTTGTCATATTTCCACACCTGTATTGTATTTTATATAAAATTATAACTTTTATTTTAATAAAAATGCAATAAATAAGTAATATTTCTGATTAAATTGTGGAATCATGGTGTTATAATAGTAATTGTAAAAAATTGCGGAGCATAATTTGGATAAATACAGTTTTTTGAAACCTTCAAATAAGCTTGAAATTATTGTCGATAACAACAGTTATTTCTGCACAATTTATTATGTTGAAAATGATAAATTGACAGTATTTTTTGACAAACAAACAACACTTCCGGAAAAGGAAATCGAAATTAATATATATGCACAAGACGGTGTTTACAATGCAACAAGCAGAATCCTGTCAAGCAATTATCTGAATGAAACCACTTTTTATATGCTTTCATTCCCCTCAAACATAAAACATTCACAAAGAAGAGAATATTTAAGAGCTGATATAGAAACAGATTTTTCAATAAAAGTTATGCTTGAAGGTACTGAAGTTGAAAAAATAATCTCAACAACAAAAAACATTTGTGCAAAAGGTCTTGCCTTCATTGCTGACAGACAAATGAGTGCTTACACATCTTTGGAAGTTGATTTGTTTCTTGAAGGAAAAGAAATCAAAACAAAAGCAGAGCTGGTTTATTCCACACCGATTAGAATAAACAATACCTTCAAATTTTTAACAGCAGTAACTTTCACAACTATAAAAAAAGAAGAAATGAATTTTATTACGCTTCAATGTATGAAATTTAAAGGCTAGTTTTTGATATAATCATTCAATTTACCTTTTTGGATGATGTCTTTCAATTCAGAATATCCGCCAATATGTTTTCCGTTAATAACAATTTGAGGCACGGTCACTCTGCCGTCAATCTTGAAACGTTTACCCAATTTTTCACGGATTTTTTCTTCATCATGAGAAATATCATATTCAAAATAGTCTAGATAGTTATCTTCGAGCAGTTCTTTTGCTTTACGGCAGAAAGGACATGTCGGTATTGTAAAAAGTTCTATGTCATTCATAGAAACATTATGCCCTGTCATATAGTTTTTTTTAATTAGCCTGAAAGTGATTCCTATCAGGCATTAAAAAGCTGAGAAAAAATTGAATTTGCGATATCAATCAGCCCGTTACCCAAAAACACAAACATCAACAGAATTGCAAACCATTTTTGTATATCTTTAACAAGTATAACTCTTTTGTTGGAACGTCTGTCTGTCAGTTCTTTATACTCATCTTTGTTTGGTGCTTTTGGCAAATCTTCTTCCAGTTTTTCAATTACCGAATTATATTTGATTTTTATAATAGAAGCATACGCATCCTGATTTGAAATCCACATTATACAAGAAGCAATTCCAAAGACCTCTAAAGCAAGCAGAAGAAAATATTGTGCAGGCAAAATCATTTTTACAAAAATCAAAGCAAACATGAAGATTGCCGAAAAAATCATAAAAAATCTGTTAATCATAAATGAACGGTCAATAAAACGTTCTTTCATCTCGTTATAAATTCTGTATTGTTCAAGAATTAAATATTTTTCATCCATACGCACCTCTGTTTTTACACAATAATAAACTTATGTTAAACTTTTTGCAAATAAATAGCAAAAAAACAGCTTCACAGGGTTTATAATACTGTCAGGTAAGGAGTAATAAAATGATTCAACCATTAAAACCGGCAAATTCTATAAATGCAGCCCCGTTACGCAGCAACCAGGCAACAAGCTTTGGCGATAACGGATATCACAAAGAAGACTGGAACTACAAAAGACCCAGCAAAGCAAAAAGAGTCGCAACCTGGGCGGCAAGTGAAATTGTAACAGGTGCAATAGTAAGCTTAATATTTGACGGTGCAGCCAACTTAATTAAAAAAGCATTCCCAAAAACAAATCTTGTACATACACCATTAAAACAAGCTGTTCAAAGAGCAGGTATCTGGGGACTGGCATTCCTTGGCATAGGTCTTGTTATGAATGGAATCGGTGCTGCTTTTTACAGAAATAACAAATAAACAACAATTTTTGATAATCGGTATAAAAACGCTTTGTATTATTAAATATGAAGCGTTTTTAATTTATTCTTTAAAAAATTTCATTTTTATGCAAAAATTTTCTTAAGATAGCTTAATGCTGTTAATTTGTAGTATTAGATAAAATAAAAAAGGAAAAACGAAATGGCAAGACAAGTCCCCTTAGAAAAGGTAAGAAACTTCGGGATTGCAGCCCACATCGATGCCGGTAAAACAACTACAACAGAACGTATCTTGTTTTATACAGGTAAAACTCACAAATTAGGTGAGGTTCATGATGGTGCAGCAGTAACCGACTTTATGGATCAGGAAAGAGAACGTGGTATCACTATCCAGTCAGCAGCTGTTACTGCTATGTGGAATGGCCACCAGTTAAATATTATTGACACCCCAGGTCACGTTGACTTCACTATTGAAGTTGAACGTTCATTACGTGTATTAGATGGTGTTGTTGCAGTATTTTGTGCAGTAGGCGGTGTTCAATCTCAATCTGAAACAGTTTGGAGACAAGCTAACAGATATGAAGTACCAAGAATGGTATTCGTTAACAAAATGGACAGAACAGGCGCAAACTTCTATCGTGTAGTTGATCAATTGAGAAACAGACTCGGTGCTAACGCTCATCCTATTCAACTGCCTATCGGTGCAGAAGACCAGTTCACAGGCATTGTTGACCTTATTGATATGAAAGCTCACATCTATACTAATGATTTGGGTACTGATATTAAAGTTGAAGACATTCCTGCTGAAATGCTTGAAAAAGCTAATGAATATCATGCTGCTTTAGTTGAAGCTATTTCAGAACATGACGACGATTTGATGATGAAATTCCTTGAAGGTGAAGAACCTACAATGGAAGAACTCAAAAAAGTATTGAGAAAAGCTACATGTGACAACAAAATCGTTCCTGTATGCTGTGGTACAGCCTTCAAAAACAAAGGCGTACAGCTCCTGTTAGACAATGTTGTTAACTACCTCCCTTCACCTGTTGATGTTAAAGCTATCGAAGGTGAATTGGAAGATGGAACAAAAGTTGCAAGACATTCATCAGAATCTGAACCGTTTGCAGCTCTTGCTTTCAAAGTTATGACAGACCCTTATGTAGGTCGTCTGACATTCTTGCGTGTATACTCAGGGAAATTGACAGCAGGTTCTTATGTTCTTAATGCTACTAACGGCAAAAAAGAACGTATCTCAAGACTTGTTCAAATGTATGCTGATCAAAGAAACGAAATCCAAGAAGTTTATGCAGGTGACATTTGCGCAGCTGTCGGCTTGAAAGATACAACAACAGGTGACACACTGTGTGATGAAAAAGCACCTATCATCCTTGAAAGAATGACATTCCCTGAACCTGTAATTTCAGTAGCTATTGAACCTAAAACAAAAGCTGACCAGGATAAAATGGGTATTGCTCTTCAAAAACTTGCTGAAGAAGATCCTTCATTCCGTGTTAAATCTGACACAGAAACAGGTCAGACAATCATCTCAGGTATGGGTGAGCTTCACTTAGACATCATCGTTGACAGACTCTTAAGAGAATTTAAAGTTGATGCAAACGTAGGTAAACCACAGGTTGCTTACCGTGAAACTATCAGAGGTAACGCCGACCAAGACTCTAAATTCATCCGTCAATCAGGTGGTAAAGGTCAATACGGTCACGTTAAAATTCAAATCGAACCTGCTGAAGAAAATGCAGGATTTGTATTCGAAAACAAAATCGTCGGTGGTGCTGTTCCAAAAGAATACATCGAACCGGCAAGAAAAGGTATGGAAGAAGCCCTCGAAGGCGGTATCTTAGCAGGATTCCCGATGATTGACGTTAAAGTTACACTCTACGATGGTTCTTACCACGAAGTTGACTCTTCAGAAATGGCATTCAAAATTGCAGGTTCTATGGCAATCAAAGAAGGTTGTAAAAAAGCTAAACCTTGTATCCTTGAACCTATGATGAAAGTTGAAATCGAAGTTCCTGAAGAAAACACAGGTGATATCGTAGGTGACATTGCATCAAGAAGAGGACGTATCGAAGGTATGGAAATTATCGAAGGTACAGGAATCCAAAAAATCAGAGCTATGGTTCCGCTTGCTGAAATGTTCGGTTATGCAACAGATATCCGTTCAAAAACTCAAGGCCGCGGTACATTCTCTATGGAATTTGCTAAATACGAACAAGTTCCTTCTAACGTTGAAAAAGAAATCATTGAGAAATCAGGCGCTACTGCCTAAACTCAAACAAAAAGACCCTGATTTTTCAGGGTCTTTTTTTATACAAATTTATATAGTTATGACAAAAATAAAACCTTTTTTCATAAACAGCAATATATGGTTAAAAGAATTTGAATATCACAGTGTTGAAGATATTCTCACCCCTATTGCGGGTAACACCGGCAATTCCTATATTACATATGCAATAATAAAAACACTTACCGGCGGACTAATTGACATTAATCATATTCAAAACATTTATACTTATGATTTTTCAAATCAAGACAAAGACATTGATATAATTAACAATGAATGTACTCATGTTTTTCTCATTTTACAAGATCAAATTAGAATTTCAGAATCATATGGACAAAAACTTCCATATGAAAAAATAATTAATTTTATAAAAAAGCTAAATAAAAATGTTATTATTGCAGGCTTAGGCTCCAATTGTTTTACAGGCTTTGACAAAGAATTTTATAAAAAACTAAATCCAGAACTGGTAGTTTTCTTACAAAAACTTTCAGATTACTCTGAGATGATAGGCATAAGAGGAGAGTTTACACAAGAAGTTCTTTCAAAACTTGGTATTCATAACACAATGGTAATCGGTTGTCCGTCATTTTTTGAAAACGGTAAAAACAGGATAATCAAGAAAAAAACCTTTTCAACTGAATTCAATTTCTTACAAACCAGCAAAAATTTAACCAGAAATTTCAACAGTTTTTATACTGTATTGCAAGATTTCCAAGAAAAAAACATTATCGCAAAACTAGCTCTTGAAGATTATACAACACCATTGTTTTTTAAGGATGAGGCAAAAATAAAAGAAGACAAATTCGCTATATTTGTTGATATTGAGAGCTGGAAAAATTTTGTATCGCAATTCGATTTTGCATTCGGGTACAGGCTACATGGTACAATTTTAGCATTAAATGCAGGAGTTCCTGCATTATGCTGTAATCATGATTCAAGGGCAACAGAAATGTGTGCTTTTTTAAAAATTCCTCAATTTACTCATTTAGACGACAGAACAAACCTTGAACAATATTATGAAATGACCGATATGGATACTTTAAATAAAGCATATCCGAAACTTTATGAAAACTACAAAGATTTTTTGAAAATTAACGGGTTAAAAACGTTTGAGGAAAATTCCGAAAAATATAATTATATACAACAACCCAAACTAATGTTA
This sequence comes from Clostridium sp., assembly GCA_018362895.1. Taxonomy (GTDB): domain Bacteria; phylum Cyanobacteriota; class Vampirovibrionia; order Gastranaerophilales; family Gastranaerophilaceae; genus Limenecus. The sequence continues at coordinate 19,793 of JAHALR010000004.1, forward strand.
TACTCACACAAAATATAAAATTGGGTGAGGTGGGATTCGAACCCACGACCAATTGATTAAGAGTCAACTGCGCTACCACTGCGCCACTCACCCAAATTCAAATTCAATTATCAAACTTATTTGTATCGGTGGTAGCCGCTACCTACCTCTCGAAAAACCTGACATTTAGTCAGCTTTTTCTCGGCAGAGTGCCACTCACCCGGATTAATATTCAATTGTCAAACTTATTTGTATCGGTGACAGCTCAAGTCTACACACTGTCATAGCCCAATATTACGCTGATGGAGCATCAAAGTCAACCTCTCTAAGTTTGAAATAATTATCTATTTTATAAACTCTGTCTTCAAGAAATTCATAGCTCGTATCGAAATATTTATTAAATATACATCTGTACAAGTTCACAAGTGTTGTATTAGTATTGATGAAATCATCTTTGTCTCCTTCAGGTAAATACATTGCCATAAGTATATGTGTATCTAAAGGTCCATGGTCGCTATGAAGTATTATCAATGAATTCTTTTTTTTATTTGCCAGAATACTATCAATCAAATTTATTACCTGCTTATCAACATATTTTGTATAAGATAAAAAATGCTGCAAATCTTGCTGCTGCTTTTTGGGTAGCAATTTTCCATTTTCATCACACAAATATGGCCAGTGAGGAGCAAGAATATGCATATAGCTGAAGCTCGGTTCCTCATCCAGATTGATTCCTGAAGCTTGGAAGTTTTTTATTGGATGGTGAAGAGCATCATCTAAATTTTGTAATTTTTTACAAAAAATACCTGTTAAAGATGAAAAACTTAAGACTCTCAACAAAGAATTAACCCTGCCTGATATATACATATTAACATTATGTTTAAAAAGCATTGAATAAAAATAAGCATCAATGAAAATATTAAATTTGTATCCCAATTTTTTGAATATCGAAAAAACACGATTGTTTGCATAATAAGGATATGTCATATCAGGAAGATATCTGCCATTTTCAGGTTTAACAAGATTCTCAATATACTCCATATTAAGCATAGAAGGTAGAGAAATGCTTGTGGTATTGTAATTACTTTGAAAGTTTTCATATAGGCAAAAACCGCGCTTTAAAAGTGCATTTTTAAAATTTTCATCAGAATATTTTTTATGAAAAAAACCTGCATGAGAATCTAAAATTATATGATATACATCAGGTAATACTTTCATCTTTTCTTTATCAAAAACGTTTTTTTCAATATCAACTTTTACATTAGTATATGAAAGTTTTTGCACAATATCAGCAAGAACAAAAACATTTAAGAATAAAGAAATATAAAACAAAACTTTTGAAAGTCCTGACAAATTAATATTTTCAAATAAAGCAAAAATCAGCCCTGCAATAAATAACGCCGCCATTATGTAAAATAGAAAAAAGCTGTATTTATAACGTTTTAGCCCCCTTTTATATTCAGAGAACATTAAAATAAAGACATAATTTCCATATAAAAAAATAAAAAACAAAATACAGAATATAAAGCAAGCAAGGTAAATATTGTTCGTAAAGAAGTTTAATATACCGGTAAACACAAATGTAATCAAAAAAACTGTAAAAACAGTTCCCAGATAATCTTTTAATGAAAATTCACTTATATTTTGTGCATAAATACAATGCACAGGCAAACAGCACAACAATATCGGATATAAAATATAAATCATGATTCTACCTCTTTCAATGGTGCGTTATTGCTGTCTGTTATAAAAAATCTCTCGTCAAGAAACTCATAATTCGTTTTCAAATATTTGTTGAATAAAAATCTGAAAAGATTTACCAGAGAAAAAGATTCAAAATCAATTTTTGTTTCATTGTCAGGAAAATAAACACTTAATAAAGTATCAAATGTATTTTCAGAAAAATGAAGCCCATGGTCTCCATGGATTATTATCAAAGTATTTTTACTTTGTTTTGAGAGGATTAAATCGACAAACTCGAGTATTTTTTTATTAACAAATTTCTGATAACCTTCATATTTCTCAAAATTTTCAAAGTCTTCGCTTTTGTTTTTCTCACCATTTTCATTACAAAAATATGGAAAATGAGGTGCAAGAAAATGAACAAAGCTGTATGTTTTTTGAGGCTGTTTAATAGTACAAATTTTTTCAAATATTTTAAATGCTTTTGTCAAAAAATGTACATGTGAAACATATTTATTTCTCTTAAAAAAAATAGCAAATATTGAAGAAAAATAAAAAGGAATAAATATAGATTCAACATGCCTGTTTAATAAACATACCTCTTCTTTTTGCAAAAAAGGAGCAACTGTCAAATTATTTACAACATTCGAAATAAAATTGATTTTGTAACCGAGTCTTTTAAATGTACTAAAAACCACATTGTCAGAATAAGCATACATCGTGTCTTTTGCTGTACAATTATTCAAATCTTTTTTCAAGACCTTTTGTATATAATCCAAATTCATAATCGAAGGCATTGAGACATGTGTTCTGTTATAGTTGCTTCTTTGTTTTTTAAAATTAACAAAACCCCTCTTTTCCAATTCATTTTTGAAAAACGAATCACAAAAATCTTTTGAACAAAACCCTGTATGAGTATCAAGAACAATATGGAATATACATGGCAAATTACTTTTGCATAATATATCACTGTTGCCTTCATCTTTTTCAACAGAAGTACGAAAAAGATGAAGTCTATTTTGTGTATCAGCAAAAATACAAACACACAGAAATAATGAAACCCAGAACATAATTTTACTTAAAAATGTCAAATCAATATTTCTTAAAAAATAAAACATTCCACTCATAACCAAAGCAGTAAAAAAAGAATAAAAAAACAAAAACTTGAGCTTAGTACTTTTCAAACTGGCTTTGTACTGACTAAATATCCCGATAAAAATATAATTCGCATAAAATATCAGAAAAAACAAAACGGAAACTAATAAAGCTGCCAAAGCTATATCCGCTGTGAAAAAATTCAAAATAAAAATTGCACAAATGCCTGAAATACTTAAAACACTAATATATACAAGAAGTGATTTCAAAGAAATATCTACATAGTTCTGGCTGTGTATCAAACCCAAAGGTATAGCAAAAAGAAGTAAAGGATAAATATTATACATCTGCTAAATTCCCTAAACTAAAATATATTCCAAGCATCTTGAATTTTTTCACCCCATGATTTTTCACATAATGGCTTATATTTAAACTTGTGACCTGTCTTCACAAATAATTCTTCACAAAAATACTTTTCCACATAAAAATCTACATAAGCGGAAATTAAAACTATATCAGGCTTCAATTCATATATATTTAAAGGAGAAATCATATTGTAGCCCAAATCTTCATCAAAAACAGGCTCTACAAAATTTACAAATTTCTTGTCCGAAACCGCAAGAATATTCAAACCCGACAAATCATAATTCTTTTTAATAAAAGAAAAAAATTGCCCTGCACCATAAAAAACAATTTTTTTGTTCTTATATTTTTTGATAAGTTTTTCAAGTCTTTTTTGAAAATTTGATTTTTTTAAAATTTCAGAAAAATCATTCATGACATTTTCTCCTCATTAAATATAAGACTCTTGTTGAATCAGGAATTTCACGTTTCTCTATAATGTCATAATATTTTCCGTAAATGTGTTCAAAAGAATTTATGTCATAATCATCAAAAATATCTTCTCTTGTACTTAATAAAATCCGAACCTTTGAATCATCTTTTGGCACAAATTCTATAATCAAATATTCTGAAAGTTCACAGAAAAAACGTGCCGTATTTTCAAATGGAAGATTGTTTGAAATAGAGAGATGATGAATCAAAGCCAAAGCCATTATCATGTCACATTTAAACCTTGAAAGAAATGAAGCTCTCTCCCCATTTGAAAAACCTATGGCAGGACTGGGATTTGTCAAATCTTGAAGCAGAGGCAAAATGTAGAGCTCTTTTTGTTCTTTCATTCGCAAATAGTTTTCCTCAACAGCAATATTATCTATGTCAAAAGCAAGTGTCTCAATATTTCTGTCAGAAGCAATTCTAGAGAAATCACCTCTATTGGAGCCTAAGTCGCAAAGCGAGTTAGGCTCCACTTTATTAATAAAGTGCGAAATTATAGATTTCTTTTCCAAAAAAGATTTTTCTGTATAATTTGTATTTTTATAATATTCGCCCCATTCTGTTTCTATCTTTGGAAACTTTAATCCCAGAATTGTATCTTTCAAATTTTCTAATATAGCCAGAAGCGAATTTTTGTTAATATTCGAAGGTTTTTCAAAAGCTACGGAATCTTTTTCATGATGTTTTTGACAATTTGCATGCATATAAATGTGTGTCAAAATCCCGAAATTCAACTTTGATCTTGCAGGCAAAAGCTTAACTGCAATATCAAGAGGAATTCCGTCAATATAATTAATCAGCATCCTGTTCAGTCTTATATCCGTATAAGACATTAAAGCTAAAGGTGCCAAAAAATGCTTGCAAAACTGCCTGTATGCATCCCAGGGGTTTCCCTCCGCATAACATTCAAAAGACAAAGTATCAATAAAAACAGGCCTGCCGTTTATAAACTGAACATTATATGCTGATGCATCTTTGAGAATCATTCCATATTTCAAAGATTCCTTTACTACCTCTAAAGTCAGCAATGCAGCATCCTTCAATTGAGAAAAACACCACTCATAAGGATATGTTATGTATTTTATCTGAAAAGGTTTGATGAATTTATAAAACTTTTCATCCTTCTCAACATCCAGCACTGTTTCTTCATGTTCAATTAACAGATTTTTACTGACAAGACTCTCATACAAACCTGAATTCATCAATGTGTCATAATCATTTTTTGCATATTGATTAATCTGTCTGTAAACATTATCAGAATAAGAAAAAACAAAGCCTGAAGGGTCTTTATAAGAAGTATTATTCATCAGAAGAACTTTTCTCCACAGAATTTTTTCCAGGTTTAAATATATTTAGTATTGAAAGAAAAATTTTTTTGAAAAAATATAAAATACTTAATATTCCACCCGCAATAGCTTGAAAAATATAACTTCCTGAGCCTGGATTTATATAAGCTTTAGCTTCTTCATTATTGACAAAAAGAATAAATATGAAGGTTAATATCAGAATATCAAAAAATTTTCTCATTCTCATTCCTCGTATTTTTCTATATTTAAGACTAGCATAATAACCGGATTTGTACAAAAAATACATAATTCTTAAATCACATAAGTTTGTTTAAATTAAAATTTTTTGGCATAATGAAGAAATGGAAAATAGTGAAAATCTGAAAATAAATATAGCACATCTTTATCCAAAACTTTTGAATATTTACGGAGACTGGGGAAATGTTCTGACCATTCAAAAAAGATGCGAATGGAGAAATATCAATGTAGAGATTGACTCCATTGAAATAGGAGATGCAATCGATATCAAAAAATATGATTTTTATTTCCTCGGCGGTGGACAAGATCAGCAACAAGTGGAAGTTTCAAAAGAACTTCAAAAACATAAAATGACACTTCAAGATGCAAGAGATGAAAATGCTGTTTTTTTGGCAATTTGTGGAGGATACCAGCTTTTAGGGCATTTTTATCAACCACACAATGCTGAACGGCTGGAGGGAATAAGCCTGCTTGATGCACATACGGTTGCAGGAAATACAAGATTTATAGGCAACGTAACTGCGAAATGCAGTTTTGTTACACCACAATCACTTGTAGGTTTTGAAAATCACAGCGGACTGACTTATCTCGGGGAAAATGCAGAACCGATTGCAGAAATTTCCACAGGTAATGGAAACAATGGACATGACAAATCTGAAGGTGCAAGATATAAAAATGTTTTTGGAACATATCTTCATGGCTCATTTTTGCCTAAAAACCCTCAGTTTGCTGATTATCTGATATCAAGAGCCTTGAAAAAACGATATAAAGACGAAATTGAATTAACACAACTCGATGATTATTTTGAAATCTCAGCTCACAACGCTCTTATAAATAAAAAATATTAATCACAAAAGGTTTCCTTCAAGATCATATATTTTTATATCAAGACCTTCTTTTTTAATCTGATTTTTAAGTTCTTGCACCAAAACATCATTAAACAGCTCACGTTTTAATATTATTCTGTCTATACAATTTGCAGGAACACCATAAGGAACAGCCCTGTGTGTCGGATAATGATGTCCGGCTGATGTCCGGCTATATTTCCGTCTTTACGTAAAATTGTTTCGCCCCCATCAACCAGAAATGAATTTTTCATAAGAGTCCTGTTAACAACTTTTTTGTTCACAACAAAAACTATATCTCTATCACAATCTTGTCTGGCAGAAGGAAGAAAATTCAACTCTCCCTTTGCAAATTTCTTCAACGGTCTTGAAAAATAATCCTTGATAGACATATTTTCTACCACATCCCAAAAATCAGCACATAAAGGAGTCTGTGTAGGATATCCCGTACCTGAATAACATCTCAAACGCAAATCCCCTGTTGTTATACCGTCTTTTAAAATATTGCGCAATGAAGTATAATACGTAGAATGAAGCATATTATTCTTTGTTAGTAAGTCATTTGAATTATGCTTGATTTTTTGCAATTTTGAAGAGTTATATGCCTCAAAAGAAGCTTCATAAAGTCTCTTTTGTGCAATAGTTAAATGCTCCGCCAGTGAAGTGCCATCAATGCCTTTTACTTCATAAGACATTTCTATCTTTTCAAACGGCAATTTGTATCTTGTTTTCGGAACTTCTTTTTCAATTCTTTTTATATAATCAGCAATTTTTTCATCCGACAACTGTCTAGTTGTTCTACATTTTGCAGCAAATTTCTTAAGATAATTTTTTCTGGAAATTAAAACATCCTTCAAAAATTCAGGATTGCTGAGCCCCTCTGTCTCGTTTATAAGTTTTATAACAGAAGAATCAGGAATTCTCACAACCCTCATCAAAGAATCTACAAGTTCTTCTCGTGTCATATCTCTCAAAAAAGGCTCGGAATGAGATTTGCCTTCAAAAAAAGATATCAATTCTTTTACATCTTCACCAAAAACAGAACCTTTTCTGCCACCCTGTGCTCTATAACATAATGAACCGCCTACATCCAGCCTAATAATCGAACTACCTGATTTTACAGTGTTTCCATGTGCTGCCACATCCCAGTTTGCAAGCCAGCAATCTGCACCAAAACCTCTTCTAAAAGCCTTTGCATCCTCATAATCTATCGGCTCGTCAAACGGTATATATCTACTTGCAAGAGCCTCTCTTTTAAGAAAAGAACTCCTGAAAAAGGATTTTTCATACTCACTTACAATTTTTAAATCAGCAGACTTTTCTCCAGCAAGTTTATACAAATCGGACGCTAACTTTTCAGAAAGCATATGGTCATTATCTGTAAATTTGAAATAATAAAGCTGTGTGCTCTTTGGAATTTTCCCCCAAAAACCATAATTTGACCCCTGCTGTGAATTTTTAAAAACACACATCTTAATATTTTTTCCGTCAATTTGGAATCTTCTTGCCTCAGTTTCACAATATTTAGAAAGCCGCTGAATTTTTTCCAAAAGCTGCGGATTCGTTATCTGTACTAATGATTTTCCTATCACTGCTGAAACAGATTTGTTCAAATTGACAGGTTCGGTGTCGGAAGTTTTTTTAGCTTTTTTTGATACAACTTCTGCTTCCTTTCCAATACCCGTGGCTATTCTGGATAATATAAATTTAAAGTTAACTTTCATAAATCATGGAAAACAAAACACAAAATAAAATTAATAATTTTAATATGATTATTACTGATATTTTACATATCTTGTTAAGGTTTGTATCAATTTTATATAAGTTTTATAACTTTTGAAGTATTTTCTCATACAAAAGTATAAAATGATAATATGCGTATCATTAAAAATTTAAGAGACATGTCTCTAAACGAGGATGAAAAATTTTTTGCCGACATCATAAAAGATGAATTCGGCTGGAATACGTGTGTTGAAAAAATAAAAAATAAAGATTTTCTGCAAAGATATGTAAAACCTCTTCACGATTTTAATATCTACACAACAGCCCAACCAACAGCTGAAGGTATGAGGATGATTGCTTGGAAAAGAAGAAATTTCGGATAAAAAAACCGCTTCAATCTTAGAAGCGGTTTTTATTTTTAATTTAATTTGTTATTCCAACGGAATTATCAAAGACTGACCGATTGATAACTGGTTCGGGTTTGTCATTCCGTTTGCCTGCATAATTTTAGAAATTTTAGAAGTATCATACTTGCCATAGAATCTGATAATAATACCTTCTAAAGTATCACCTGATTTTACTGTATATGTTTCAGGAGCAACTGTCTTTGTTTCTTCTACTGCTTGGTCAGCAGGAATAATAGACAATTTGGCTTTTGCTGGTTTAACTCTTTTCACAAGTTTTGGTGAATCAGGATTGTTTCTTTCATTGATAGCATTAGAGCTGAAACTCAAGAGTGCTGTCATCAAAAACATAGCCAGAGCACCGGCAATGAAACCGGTTGTCAAATAAACACCGGGAGATTTTTCTTCCTTCTGGTTTACTTTGAAATTTTGCCAAAGAACATCGAGTTCTTTTTCTTTGGCAGGTCTGATATAAACATCAGGAGCCGAACCATCATGCGGTTTATTGCCTGATTTCGCTCTCAATTCTTCTAACAGAACCATTTTTTCTTTTGATAAATTAGATCTGTATAATGTTGAACTTTTCATGGGACCTCACTAATTCCTTCATAATATATATTAATTGGCTGATAAATTGAAAGTCAAGGAATCTTATCATATATATTACATTCCTCAATACTTTGTATATTTCAATCGTCTCCTGCCTGAATGTTAGGTTGTCTTATCAGGTTAAAACATAAACAAAACTTTTTTTGCTATTAAACAAAAAACTGTCCTTTTTAAAATTAATAAAGGGCAGTTTTTTATTGTTATATATAAACTTATTATGCAGCAATTTCGCCTTTGATTTCAGAAATCAAATATTTTGCAACCCATTCAAAGTCTTTGTTGTTTTGAGCAACTTTTTTAAGACAATCAACAGAAGGTTCGCCGATTCTGATTAATGACATAGCAACAACACCTCTGACAGCACCTTTTACTGATTGGAGCTGTTCAACCAGAACAGGAACAGCGGCAGAACCAATATTAACAAGCATATTTTCAATTTCATTTTTACTTTTGTTATCTGCTGTTTCCAATTGTGTCAAAAAATATTTAATAGAATCTGCGTGCATCTTTTTTCTCCATGTATTTTCTAATTGTTGTACACATTATAAAGCAAATTTTTACAGATTCTCGATTTCTTTATCTAATCTTTATATCGGTGTAAAGATAAAAAATTATTCTTCATATTTACAGCCCTGATAAGAATTTCTTCTTTCAAGTTCATCATCTATTCTGTTCAGGATTTCAAACTTTTTATTCAGCCATTTCGGAGCAATTTTCAAAGATTGAAGCCCGTTTCCGCCAAGACGGTGTATCGTAGTTTTTTCAGGCAAACATTCAAGGCAGTCACACGCTATGTCTATATATTCATCCTCTTCAAGAAGGTTTATTTCGCCGTGTTCGTATAAATCATAAAGCCTTGTATCAGGAAAAATACACAAACAATGAAACTTTACACCGTCAACCCCAAGCCGGGCAAGCGTTTTTATTGTCTCGAGCATATCCTCTCTCGTTTCATCAGGCAGACCGAGAATAACGTGCACACAAACATTTATGCCTCTGTCTTTTGTTTTTTTATAAGCATCTGCAAAAGTCTCAAAATCATGCCCGCGGTTAATAAATTTCAAAGTCCTGTCATGTATTGATTGAAGTCCGTATTCAAGCCATGTTTCGTATTTGTCTGTATAAGAAGCGATTAAATCCAGTTTTTGTTCATCCACACAATCCGGCCTTGTACCAATGGACAAACCGACAACATCAGGGTGGCATAAAGCACTGTCATAAATAACCTTCAACTCATTTACTTGTTTGTATGTATTTGAATAAGCCTGAAAATATGACATAAATTTTTGCGCTTTGAATCTTGAAGAAAGACTTTCAACTCCCTGAAAAACCTGTTGAGGCACAGTCAGCTGTCTTGAATGCGCCTGAGAAAAACTTCCGCCGTTATCGCAGAAAATACACCCTCCCGAGGAAATCGTGCCGTCTCTGTTCGGGCAGCTGAATCCTGCATCAAGGGTGATTTTATAAACTTTTTTCCCGAATTTGTTTTTTAGATATTCACTGAATTGATAATATCTTTTTTTTGTATCAGGTCTGGGATAAAACATTTCTTATTGTTCAGAAGCTTCATCTTCAGGCAGTACGGGATACAAATAATGTTCTCCGCATTTCGGGCATACAACTTCTTGCTGTTTGCCGTTTTCGAGTATTGCCACTTCGAAAAGTTCACGACAGCTTGATTGTACACATCTTATTGCCCATGAAGGTCTAACTATTCTTGCCATAATTCATTCTCCGTTTTTGTATTGGTTTAAAGAAATTTTATCACAATTTTTTGTTTTAATCTATTATTTGGCTTTCAAAATTACATAAATCGGGTTGTATGTGAGCATGACTTTGCTTCCTGCACTAAATGATTTTCGATAATAATCGTCAAAATCTTTAAGCTTGCTCACTGTCCAGTTAAGTGTCTTTATGCCGTTTGTTCCGGAATATTTTATATGTTTCAAAACCTCTAAAGGCGAATCAAAGCAAAGTGTTTGAACAGTTTCATCAAAAGATATGACTTCAAAGTTTCGCTCGCATTTTTCTTTTAGTGTTTCACCTTTAAGATAGTTCAACGAAACACCTGTTGTCTCTTTAATTTCCATATAATTCTGCTCACCAAAGGTTGTGAACGCAAAATACCCGTCATCATTCAAACTGGCTCTGATTTTCAAAAGCAATTCGTCTATATCAAAAATCCACTGCATAACAGCATTTGATAAAATCAAATCAAATTTTTCGTCAATACTGATTTTTTCAATATCACCTGGAAGAAACTTTGCCTGATTAATAATATTTTTTATGCAATATTCAGATTCTTCTATTATGTCATTTGCACAGTATTGTTCAAAATTGATTTCACTTAAAATATTCTTTGACAAAAAGCCTGTACCCGCACCGAATTCAAAAACTTTTGAAAAATCATTTCCGCAGTTTGAAAGTATTTTATCAATCAAATTGTGTGCCATCTCCTTTTGGATAACAGCAGAATTGTTATAAGTATCAATGCTTTTTTTGAATCTGAATTTTACAAGGTTTTTGTTAATCATAATATTTCTTCAAAAGAATCAAAATTGTAAAAAGGGAAATGCCCCGTCTCCAGTTCTATTATATTAGAATGATTCTGTTTTTGCCAAAAATTCATTTGATTTTTTGTCGGAACTACTCTATCGAACATGCCAATATAAACTTTATCAAAATTCCTCTCTAAAACAGGATACTTTGAAAAATAATTTTTCATCCCGACAAGCTCTTCTGTACAGCTGCTTGCCGAACGCTGAGGAAGATGATTTTCAAAAATTTCAAAATGTTCGCAGGACTTTTCACCCGCAAACAACCGCTGTCTGAATTTTACAACAGTATTCGAGTCCATTTTTTCCGACAGCGCAAATTGTTTAGGCGGAACTCCGTATGAAGCATCAACCGGAACAAGTGTTCCGTTGATTGCAACACTGTGGGAAATTTCAGGAAGCTTTGCTATTGCCGAAGCATAAACACCATATGAGAAAGCAAGAAGTGTAACTTTTTTATATTTTGAAAAATCATATTCAAAATCAGGATGTGTATAATCATACACAAACAAAATATCAGAATCGCTCTTAAGCAGAGAGAATGGATTTTCGTCCATTCCCCATCCGCAAAAGAATAAAATTAAATTCTCGCTGTTATTTTTTTCTAAATGTATACGCATTTTATACAGCTTTTTTTATTCTGTGTACAACTCTGTCTTTGCCGAGCAGCAGAAGCGTTGCCACCATATCAGCACCGTGTGTTCTTCCTGTAACAGCAGCTCTCAGCGCCCACATAGTTTCTTTTGGCTTGATGCCTTGCTCTTTGAAATATGTTCTCAAATCTGCAAGCTGCTCATGGAGTTTTTCTTCATTTCCAAAATCCCATTTGTCGAGTTCATTTTCAATGATATAAGGAAGAACTTTCTTTGCAACTTCGCCATTAAGAACTTTTTCCTGAACTTCAGGTTCAATTTCAACATTATCTCCGAAGAAATATTTAGTATCATTAGTCAATTCAGAAAGAATAGTAATAGGTTCTCTTGTAACTTCAACTATTTTTTGAAGTTGCTCTTCTGAATATTCACTCAAGTCATAGCAGGAAAGATATGGCTTCACAAGTTCAGTAAGTCTAGCCAAATCCATTTTCTTGATATATTGACCGTTCATCCAATTCAATTTGTCATATTCAAAAATTGAGTTTGATGAAGAAACTTCACCAATTCTAAAATCAGCCGCAATTTCGTCAAGAGTCTTAATTTCATGACCGTCAGAAGGAGACCAGCCCAGAAGAGCAACAAAGTTCACAAGAGCTTCTGTTAAATAACCTTTTTCAACAAACTCTGAAACAGCAGTTGCACCATGTCTTTTTGACAATTTGCTTCTGTCCGGTGCAAGTATCATGCCAAGATGACCGAATTTCGGAATCTCAGCACCGAGGGCTTCATATATCATAATTTGTTTTGCCGTATTTGAGATATGATCTTCACCTCTGATAATGTGTGAAATTTTCATTTCCATATCATCGATTACAACCGCAAAGTTATAAGTCGGAGTGCCGTTCGATTTCATAATTACAAAATCGCCGATTAAAGAATTATCAAAATGCAGATGACCTTTAACCATATCATCATAGTGTGTTTCACCTTCAGGAACATGGAATCTGATAGAAGGTTTTCTGCCTTCGGCTCTCAGTTTTTCTCTTTCCTCTTCTGTCAAATGCTGACATTTTCCTGAATATTTATGCGGTCTTTTATTTTTGATTGATTCTTCTTTTTCGGCATCCAGCTCTTCCTGCGTACAGAAACATTCATAAGCATATCCTGCATCAATCAGCTTTTGTGCATATTTGGGATAGATATCGAATCTGTCTGACTGTTGGTAAGGACCATAAGGACCTCCAACATCCGGACCTTCGTCCCAATTTAAACCCAAAGCCTTTAAGCTGTCATAAATATTATCAATATACGCTTGAGAAGAACGGTCAAGATCTGTATCTTCAATTCTCAATACATATTTTCCGTTATTTTTTTTAGCAAATAAATAGTTAAACAGCGCTGTTCTTGCTGTACCTATATGTAAATTACCGCTCGGGGAAGGGGCAATTCTTACTCTAACTTCGTCCATTACTTTCTCCATTCTTATTTATCCTGATTATAATTTTACCACCAACAAAATGTAACGATATGTAAATAAATCATAAAGATTTCTGACTTAACCCTAAAGTTCATTAAAACATAAGCCGATATCTATGGTGTGGAAAAAAATGAATTTAAACAGGAGAAGATAATATGACAAACGAAATTAACAGAATTGGTATCAACACAGGTTCAGTAAATCCTTACGGCAGCCAGCCAAAAGGCGGTGAAGCAAAACCGGAAGAAAACAAACCGGAAGTTCCTAAAACCCCCGCTCAAGGTGCCCAGGTTAATCCTAATGATGTTTTAAATTATATGGCGCAACAAGCTGTTGTCGTAAATCCAAAAGTTTCTACACCGAAAACTTATGATGTAGGTAAGTATGTAACCCCTGAACAAGCTGCAAGAATCGCAGGATTCGTTACAAGCTTTGAAGATCAGGTTGCAGAAGGATTGCTCGCAATTAATGAAGAATTCGGTGAAAATTCCCCGCTGAGTGAAGCATCGAAGTATGAAATAGCCGCAAAAATGGTAGGCTAATCAGTTTAAGAAAAGGTTAGATATCAAAACTTCTCCAACATTCATAGCATTGCCCTTAAAGTAAGTAGCTTTAAGGGTTTTTTATTATTATAATTAGATTATGTATATCCTCGAACTAATAGCAAAACTTTTAAAAGAAAAAAAATCCAAAAAATCTTCATCATTCCAGAGCGAAACAGAGGATGAAGAAAAATGTGAACATACATTTTTTCCAATTGACAGCACCAACGAAACTCTTGCATGTTCAAAATGCGGGCTTGTTATAAAAAATGACACTTTAAAATTAAAACCTAAAAATCCGTTTACAATGTAAAGATATTTGACATTCGTATTTTAAATCAAAACGCTTTGAAATATAATACTTATAATCAATATATATTTCATAAATTCAAGAGGAAAGGTTAACCTTGGCTTCATTATTAAATTCCCAGCAGGGACAAAAGAAAATTCAAAATTTCTCCGTCGAAACAGTTAGAAATTTACTCAAAATAGACAATAAAGGCATTGCCAAACTTTGTGCTCAGGTCTCTATGATGCCTAAAAAAGATCAATACGGAAGAACTTATTTCTCCAAAGATGACGTAGAACTCTTAAGAAGGGTAAAAAGCCTTCAAGCTCAATCAAAAGAAGAAAAAAGAGCCCATGTTTCTGTGCCCTTAAAGTCAATCAACCCAATGAATAACACTCCGGTTGTAAATGCCCCTGTTGCAAAAACCTCCTCAACAGCAGCAGTAGACAGAATTTGTACATCAATTGCATCAATGGAAGATAATTTGACCGACAGAATGTCAAAACTTCTTGATGAAAAATTGAGTGAAAAACTTGATGAAAAACTCGATGGAATGGATGAAGTCGTAGTTGAACTCGTCAGATGCAAAACAGAAAATGAAACTCTACGTTATAAAATGAACGAATTGAATAAAGAAGTTTACAACCTTAAAAATGAATTAAGCAGATATAAAACACTTGGTTTTGGTCTTTATGTCAAAAAATCAGGAGATTCTTCATTGATTTAAAAAAGTTCTTTTATATCAACATTAAGAGCTTTGGCAATTTTATAAACCTTTGAAAGCGAAATATCTTTTTCGGCACGTTCAATCATACCCACAAAAGAACCTGAAATTCCTGCTTCTAAACCGAGGGCTTCCTGAGAGAGACCGTCTCTGATACGTAATTCTCTAACTCTGTTGCCAAATTTATGAAAGAACCGCTTTGACATATCAACATTTTGTCCTTGAAACTGACAGTTGTCCACAACTGCCAGTTGTGATAGAATACGAAATGAAAGAACCTAACAATGCCATGAACTGACTGACATGGCATATTAAGAACTTGTTGCCGCACCGGTCAACAAGTACCCTTCTTATACAATTGTATAAATCATCCAGACCTGTTAACTATCTGTGTTAAAAGAAAACAGGTCTTTTTTTAATAAAAGCTTGATTGTGCGTTTGTAATTGTGAGAAAATAAGAATATGAACAATTACGTATACGAATTAGAGGGCAAACTTTATATAAATCTTACAAACCTTTGCACAAACAACTGTGTTTTTTGTATTAGAGATATAAAAGATGATGTAGTAGGCGCAAATCTATTTCTTGACAGCGAAAAACTTGATGTCTGTGAAGTCAAAAAACAGCTTGATAATATGAGCCCCCAAAATTATAAAGAAATAGTTTTTTGCGGTTACGGAGAGCCTATACTCAAGCTTGAAGAGCTAAAACAGGTCGCTCAATATATCAAAGAAAAATATCCGCATCTTAAAACCAGAATCAATACAAACGGTCAAGGCAATTTGATTTACAAAAGAAACATAGTACCTGAATTAAAAGGCATAATCGATAGTGTTTCAATCAGTTTTAACGGAGAAAATAAAGAAGTATATGACGAAATTTCTCTTCCTAAAATAGAAAATGCCTATCAGGGAATGAAAGACTTTATCAAAGAATGTGTAAAAGCAAAAATAGAAACTACTGCTACAATAGTCACCGGCTACAAAGACTACAAAGTGGACTTGGGCAGCTGTAAAAGGCAAATTGAAGAACTCGGGGCAAAATTTAGAGAGAGACCCTGGCTCGACAACGGATATTAGAAATAACTTTATTACCACATAACCAAAAAGAAAGGTAAAAAAATGCTAAAAGAACAACTAGACAAAATCATGCGTCCGAAAGCAATTGCTGTAATCGGTGCATCAACAAAGGACCACACAATCGGTTCTGACATCATGAAAAGACTAAAAGAATACAAATTCACAGGCGATATTTACCCTGTTAACCCTAAAGGCGGCGAAATCGAAGGTTTCAAAGCTTATACAAACGTTAAAGAAATCCCGGGCAATGTTGACTTAGCTATCATCGTTATTGCTCAAAAATTTGTATTGCAAGCAATAGATGACTGCCACGAAAAAGGAATTAAAGGCATTTGTATCATCTCTGCCGGCTTTAAAGAAGCAGGAGCAGAAGGTGCAGAAGCTGAAAAACAACTCGTCGCTAAGTTAAAAGAATACGGCATGAGATGCGTTGGTCCAAACTGTCTCGGTGTTGTAAATACTGCTCCCGATATCAGAATGGACGGATGTTTTGCTGAATCACTTCCGGAAAGAGGCAACATCGGTTTTGTTTCTCAATCAGGTGCTTTAGGCGGCGGTATCTTGAACATATTAAAAGACCTTAACTTAGGTTTTGCTCAATTCATTTCTATCGGCAACCAGGCTGATGTAAACGCTGAAACAGCTATTGAATACTGGGAAAATGAAGACGATGTACAACAAATCCTGTTATACATGGAATCAATTCAAAACCCTTCTAATTTCAGAAAATTAGCTACAAGAATTACTAAGAAAAAACCTATACTTGCTTTAAAAGCAGGACGTTCAGCAGCAGGTGCTTCAGCAGCATCTTCTCACACAGGTTCATTGGCCGGTGCTGATAAGGCTGCTAATGCATTGTTAATGCAATCAGGCGTTATCAGAGAATACTCTTTGAAAAATCTCTTTGCAACAGCTAAAGTTTTTGCAACTTCTCCGATACCGAAAGGTGACAGAGTAGCTATCATCACAAATTCAGGCGGCCCCGGAATCATGGCAACAGACGCTGTTTGCGAATACGGTATGCAAATGGCTAAACTTTCCGATGCTACAAAAGAAAAATTAAGAAGTTTCTTACCGGCAGCAGCAAGTGTTAAAAACCCTGTTGATATGATTGCTTCAGCACCTATCGAACACTACAAACAAACACTTGAAACTGTTATTGCTGACGAAAACGTTGATATGATAGGTGTTATCTATTTGCCATTCCTTGGCTTGAAAGATATTGACGTAGCTCAAGCTTTGATGGAAATTAAAGCTAAATATCCTGAAAAACCAATCATCGGTATTTTCATGACTAAGAGTGAATTCTTTACAAAACTTTCTAATATGGATGTTAACATGCCATTCTTTATGTACGCTGAAGAAGCTGCTGACGGATTTAACAGACTTAACCAACAAAGAAAATGGATGGAAAGACCGGAAGGCAAAATGCCTGTTTACGATGTAGACAAAGCTAAAGCTGAAAGAATCATTAAAGCTGCTGTTGCTGACGGACGTGCTCAATTGACTACATTGGAATCAATCGATGTTCTTGACGCTTACGGAATCAGAGCTTGCAAATACGGTCTTGCAACTAACGAAGATGAAGTGGTCAACCTCGGCAACTCAATCGGCTACCCTGTTGTTATGAAGATGACTTCAAAAACAACTTCTCATAAAACAGATGTTGGCGGCGTAAGAGTAAACATCCAGTCAGAAGAACAGTTGAGAGAAGAATACAGAGACCTTATTGCTAAGTTAACAGAAAAAGGCCTCATCGACGGTCTTGAAGGTGTAATCATTCAAGAAATGGTTAAAGGCAACCGTGAAATGGTTTGCGGTATTGCAACAGACCCACAATACGGTCCTATGATGATGTTCGGCTTAGGCGGTGTATTCATCGAAACAATGAAAGATGTTACTTTCAGAATCGCTCCTTTGACAGATGTTGATGCTGATGAAATGATTAAATCAGTTAAAGCATATGAATTGTTAAAAGGCGCAAGAGGTACAAAACCTGCTGACATGGCACAAATTCAAGAAACTCTCTTGAGATTGTCTCAAATGGTTAATGACTTCAAATTCATTGATGAACTCGACATAAACCCATTGCTCATCTCTGAAAAAACAGGCGAAGGCATTGCTGTTGACGGACGTATCAAAGTAAGAGTTGACGAAGTTAAAGAATACTTCGGATGCGGTGCTGAGTGCAGCTGCTGCGGTAAATAGTTTTTCACAAAAACAGAAAAAGAGGTCAGGTTTCTGACCTCTTTTTTTATTAAAATTATTTATCAATTAAAGAAAATCCATCGGGCAGTTTTTCTTCAATCATTTTTACAAACTCAGAAGGTTTTATTCCTGATGCCTCAGCAAGCTTAAAAATAGTTGTTATTTGAGGATCTTTTATTCCCCGTTCAATTGTATTTATAATCGAAACAGAAATATCGTTTTCAGAACTAAACATAAATTGGCTTTGTCCATTTCTTAAAGAACGCAGCACTTCACCTGTTGCAATACAAATTAGTTTCTTCTTTGACATTTCTTGCATAATGTCAATATTAAAGCTATAATGAATTTATCGCTTTCGCGAACGCGATAACCGATTGTATTATATTCACTAATACAAACATTTATGCTTTTTTACTATATATAGTAGCAGGTCAGCTTTCTGACCTCTTTTTTTAATATTTTGCACAGTGCAAATATTTCTTGTAAAATTATTAAAGACACAATTTTACGGGGTATTGAGTTTGAAAAGTTTAACACTTAAAGCTACGGCTGTCGGCAGTCTGCCGCACAAAAATGCAAAAGATGCATTGGATTTAATCTTTGACAAATTTAAAGAAATTCCATTCTGGCCACAACTTGCAGGTGTAGACAGGCACGAAGACATGACTGTCCAATATATTCAGGGAATACCCGGCATAAAATATGACAAAGAACATGAAAAGTATATTTATGATGCACAATCTGACGAATTTTTTGAAGAACTGGAAGAATTTTTCATGGACTATGAAGCAATAGTAAATGAAAAAGATTTCACAAATCTTGAAAAATATGCAATCACAGCCCCCTTTACCAGTGCAATCCCGATTTTTCTTGAAAAGTTGAAAGAAAAAAAATATGAATTTGCAAAATGCCATATTATAGGACCTTTTACGTGGGGGACAAGTCTTTGTGACAGCGAAGGTGTTTGTGCTTTTTACGATGAAACATACAGAGAAGTGCTTGTTAAAGGACTTACACTAAAAGCGGTATGGCAGATTGAACAAATAAAAAAATATTCACCAAACACTACACCCATAATGTTTATGGATGAACCTGTAATGTCTCAATATGGCACATCAGCTTTTATTACCGTACAAAAAAATGACATAATTGAAGCACTTTCTGAAATTTCAGAAATAATTAAACTTTTCTCAGGACTCAGTGCAGTTCATTGCTGTGGAAAATCAGACTGGTCAATTTTAATCGATTCAGGAATAAATATAATAAATTTTGACGCTTATGCTTACACAAAAAGTCTTGCGCCATATTCAAAAAGTATAAATGAATTTCTTAAAAATAACGGATACATAGCATGGGGAATTGTGCCTACACTGGACAAAGAAGCACTCGAAAAAATATCTCTAAAAGAACTGGAAGAAAAATTTGAAGAAGCAACAGATGATTTAAATCAAAAAGGAATAGACAAAAATTTGGTTATAAAACAAAGCTTTTTCACACCTTCCTGCGGAGCAGGCGGACTTTCTATGGAACTGGCTCACAAAGCTATGACTCTTGTGAACGATTTATCAAAAGATTTAAAACAAAAATACGGGGTAAATTAATGACATTATCAATTGCAATTACCGGAAAAAGCGGAAGCGGAAAAACAACAATTACAAAAAATTTTATCAAAGTTTTGAAACAAACATACCCCGAAAAATCAATTCTGTTATTTGATAATGACCTTTCAACAGAACTTGCCCACAGTTATGGGATGGATGTCAGAAACACTATCTATGGTATAAGAAGCGGAAAACATGAATACAAAACAGGTATTCCTTCAAAAATGACAAAACAAGAATACATCGAATGGGCTTTAGAAGACATCGTTGTTGAAGTAGAGGAAAATGTTGATTTAATAGTTTCATGGCTTGTTCCTTCAAAAGACTGCCGTTGTCCGATAACAGGACAGATAAGTTATGCTGTTGGAAAATTAATCAGTCGTTATGACATTGTTGTTTTTGATTGTGAATTTGACCTGAAATATCTTCATCAGCTAGTGGACATTCCTATGGATGTCACATTGATCATAGCTAATGCAACAGAAGAATCTATCTTTCTGGCACAGCGTATCGAAGAATTTTCGGCAAAATATGCCGCAGGCGGACAAATGGCACTCATTCTAAACAATGTTGAAAACGAACAATACAATAAAATTCAAGATTATCTGAGCAAATACAGCCTCGAAGTTCTTGGCATAATACCAAAAGACAAAGAACTAATCGAACATTCAATTGATAAAAATTCAAAAGTGATAGAAGATGCAATTAAATCACTATATTTCAGACTAAACCTGCCTCAGGTAATGAACTAAAGGAAAAATCATGGCTAAAATCATAGACGGAAAACTAGTAGCAAAAAAAATATTGGAAAATTTATCAGACGAAATTCTTTTTCTTGAGAAAAAGCCCTGCCTTGCAGTAATAATAGTTGGAGAAGACCCGGCCAGCAAAATTTACGTCAATATGAAAAAGAAAAAAGCCATTGAGCTCGGAATTGAATCCATTGTCATTGAATTGCCTGAAGATATCTCTCAAAATGAACTTCTTGAAAAAATAGACGAATTAAACCAAAAACCACAAGTCAATGCAATTCTTGTTCAGTTACCTTTACCAAAACACATTGATACAAATACTGTCATAGAAAAGATTAACCCTCAAAAAGACGTAGACTGCTTTCATCCTTATAATGCCGGCAAAATTGCAACAAACAACAAACCCTATGTCTACCCTTGCACTCCGAAAGGCATTCTCAGACTCATGGAATATTATGATATTCATCCCGAAGGCAAAAATGTTGTTGTGATAGGACGTTCAAACATAGTCGGAAGACCCGTTGCATTAATGCTTTTGAACGAAAATGCCACAGTCACTGTATGCCACAGCAAGACAGAAAATTTAAATGAAATAACTAAAGAAGCAGACATAATCATTTCAGCGGTAGGAAAAGCAGATTTAATAAAAAAAGAAATGATAAAACAAGGTGCTGTTATCATAGATGTCGGCATGAACAGAAACGAAGATGGAAAACTTTGCGGTGATGTAGATTTTTGGAGTGTAGAAGAAAAAGCTTCATTTATCACCCCTGTTCCGGGCGGCGTAGGTCCAATGACTATATGCACATTAATGCAAAATACTTTTGAGCTGTTTAAACAACAAAACAACATAAATTAAATCACCGTTGATATAAAAAGAAAAATATAATATAATCTCATATATAGTTTGAAGGTGAACAAATGGCAAAACATAACGATACAATTCCAATAGAAGTATGCATATTGACAGTGGACCACGACATCAAAGGCACAGTACACGTTTCAAAATATACAAACACAAATCGTGAACTTACTGACCTTTTAAATGACAAGGAAAGAAGATTCCTCGCTGTTACAAACGTAGAAATCTATCCTCGAAACTCAAACCAGCCTCCGAGAAGATATAATTTTCTTGAAATTCACATGGACTACGTTTTGATGGTTCATCCGTCTTCACAGGTAGTGTTTAAAGAATCTTCCAAAGCACAGGAAGACATCGCCAGATTCAGAGAACTCAGAAACAAATTGAGCCAGACAAAACCATTTTAGACAGATATGAAAACTCCAAAAAAAATTTTAATGGTAAATTTTGGCGGTATTGGGGATGAAATCCTTTTTCTGCCTGCAATTTCAAGCTTGAAAAAAGAATTTCCTCAAGCCAAAATTACTCTGGCTTTAGAGCCCAGAAGCAAATCAGTTAAAGACCTTTCCAACCTCATTGACGAGGTCATGTGTGTTGATATTAAGGGGAAAAACAAATATCTGGAGCTTTTGAAATTTGTTTTAAAGGCACGTTTCGGTAAGTATGATATGGTCTTTTCATCAGGAGCAAATCAACTTATTCCTCTTTTACTTTTTATGACAGGAATTTCTTATCGTTACGGATATGAAAGCGGCAAAGGTCCTTTGAATTTAAGCAAACTCCTTCTAACCAAAGCTGTAAAACTGAAAAAAAACCAGTATGCTTCTTTTATGTATCATGAGCTTGTTACACCTGTCACCGATATAAAAACTGATTATCCGGAAATATATGTAGGTGAAATAGAAAAAGAACCAAATTCCGTATTGATTCATCCGGGCGTAAGCAAAATGAGCGTTGTCAAAAACATGATAAAGACCTGGACACCCGAAATCTGGGCAGAATTAATTAAAAAAGTTTTGAATACCGGCAAAAAAGTATACCTTATTGGTGGTCCGGATGACAAAGAATGTATTGAAAAAATTATACAAATCATAGGTGATGTAGCAAATTTTGAAAACCTTTATGGAACAACAAAAAACATCATGGATCTTGCAAAGCTCACTAAAAGAGCAGAAGTGCTGATTTGTTCAGATTCAGCACCCATGCATATTGGAGTAGGTGTCGGCACAAAAACTCTAGCACTATTCGGACCTACTGATGAAAAAAAATTAATTCCCAATAATGAAAAATTTATAGCTATAAAAAACAATGTAGCTTGTCGTCCATGCCTTTGGGATAAACGACAAACTACGTGTGAAAGTTTGGATTGTTTGAAAATAAATCTGGATGATATAGTTAAACTAGTCTAATTATTTTGACAATTTTTGTTCTTCAGCTTTTTCAACTTCAGCTTTGACTTCAGACTTTACAGCCGCTTTTTCAGCCTTTTCAGCAAGTTTCGCTGCTTTTTCTTCAGGTGTTTTCTTTACAAACAAGCCCTTAGTGCCTTCAGGAACAACTATTGTAAATCCAAAAATATTCTTTTTCAGTTCATAACCCGGCAAAAGCTTTCTTGTACCGGCTGAAAAGCCAAACCAGTTGTTACAAATAACTTTTCCGCCAAATTGAAATTTGGCATTTTCAGGCAGCATTTTAGACTCATTTACTGCTTTGATTTGATCATCTGTGAGTTTGCTAAACATCAATCTTATTCTGCTGATTTTGGGAGGTTCAGCTGCTTTTTCACCCTTGAAATCCACTTTTGTGTCAGTATCAGTGTTCGGTTTTGAAATTTCAACGGTATCTTTGGGTTCTTCAATTACTGATGTTGTTTGAACAGCAGGTTTTTCAGTATCTTTAGACTGTACAAGAGGAGCAGCTGTGCCGGTACCCGGCATTGGAACAGTATTTACTAAATTCATATGCAAACCTTTCTTTGCTTGGAAGTTTATAAAAACAAAACTCGAAACAGATTTTTTTTGTCAGTAACAAAGTAAAATTAATAGGCTTTTTTACATGATTTAACAAAAAGTTTTTCTTGCCTCTTCTCTGTCATCAAAATGTATTGTTCTATCCTTCAATATTTGATAGTCTTCATGCCCTTTTCCTGCAATTATCACAACATCATCTTCAGCTGCAATATTTTTCAGCATAGAAATAGCCACACCCCTGTCAGGTTCAACATAAACTTTTTGAGTGTTAACTGATTTTATTCCTGCAAGAATATCAGAGATTATCAATTGTGGATCTTCACTTCTCGGATTATCGGAAGTAACAACAACAATATCCGCATTCTCATCAGCAATCTTGCCCATTTTCGGGCGTTTTGTTGCATCTCTGTCCCCGCCGCAGCCAAAAAGACAAATGAGTCTGCTTGTTTTAGGTGTCAGCTCTCTTGCTGCTTTTAAAACATTCTCAAGCCCGTCAGGAGTATGCGCATAATCAACTACGACAAGAGGTTTTTTGGCAACTATTTCAAATCGACCATCTACACTTTTTGTTTCCTCAAGAGCTTTTATACACACATCAGCATCAAATCCCATTGCCAAACCTGCTGTTAAAGCAGCCAATGCATTATAAACACTGAACATTCCATTCATTTGAAGATTTACTTTCTTTTCTTGAGAGAAAATTTTACATGTAAATCTTGCACCATGGATTGAAAAATCTATGTCAGCTGCTGCAATATCAGCTTCTTTATTTATTCCATATGTATAGATTCTTACACCTTGTGCTACAACTGATTTAAATCTTTCAGCATATTCATCATCATTGTTTATGACAGCGAATCCTCCGGGTTTCAAACCTCTAAAAAGAATAGCTTTTGCCTCAAAATAGTTGTTCATCGTAATGTGATAATCTAAATGATCCTGAGTAAGGTTCGTAAAAACAGCTCCATCAAAATCACAACCGCCTACTCTGTTCTGTTCGAGCGCATGAGAGCTAACCTCCATGGCAACATAACCAATCTTCTTTTCACAAATCATCTCAAGTGTTTTTTGAAGTTCAGGAGCTTGTGGCGTAGTGTGTTTTGCATCGTGATAGGAATCAGCAGCAGAAAGCTTATAACCGAGAGTACCTATTAATGCACACTCTTTATTAGAAGGAGCATCTTCAACAATCTTTTGAATCAAGTGAGTCACGGTAGTTTTTCCGTTTGTGCCTGTAACACCTATTAAATTAAGTTTTTTAGACGGAAAATCATAAAAATTTGCAGCCAGATCTGAAATCTGGTGACGGGTTGATTCAACAATAATTTGAGGCACTGAAACACCCTCGAGTTCTCTTTCCGAAAACAATGCAGACGCACCGTTTGTGCATGCCATTTGTGCATATTCATGCCCGTCAGTATGCTCACCAACCAGACAAACAAAAATTTCGCCATGTTTAATTGTTTTTGAATTATATGAAATACCGGTAATCTCTGTTTCAGAAAGCTTTTCACCGTTTATAATTTTTTTAGTTTTGATATTTTTAATTAATTCATCGAGTTTCATAGCTGTATATCCTTTTACACTATTTTTTGAAAGTCTTTTTGTCAGGAGGAATATTTAAAATACGAGCCGTCTGCAAAGCTACCTCTCTAAACACGGGTGCTGCAACAGTACTTCCCCACAAAGCACCTTTAGACGGAGAGTCGATAACTACATAAATAAGAACCTGAGGATTGTTAGCAGGGAAAAATCCAACAATGGATGTAACAAGTTTGTTTGTATACCCTTTGGCACCTGAGATTGATTTTCTCGCAGTACCTGTTTTCGCAGCCACATTATAATCATCAAGATTAACAGGAGATTTAGAACGTCCGATACTGCCTGCGAGAAGTCTTGAAACAGAATGAGCTGTTTCAGGTTTTATTGTTTGTATGTGTTTTATCTTTTCAATTTCTTCTTCCGGAGTATATTTGATTACATGCGGGGTAACTCTTATACCGTTATTTGCAATCGCAGAAATAGCCGAAACCATTTGAATTGCCGTAACAGAAATGCTATATCCATATCCGACAGATGCGTGTGTGGATTTATGCCAGTCTTTGTAATCCGGAATCAATCCTCTTGATTCACCCGGCAGGTCTATTCCTGTTTTTTCACCTATACCGAATTTTTTCAAAACGTTGTAGTGCTCTTGTTTTGTCATCATCAATGCAGCTTTTGCACTGGCTACATTGCTGGAATGTTCAAATAGGTAATACAAGTCAATGTTTCCGGGGAACGGTTTTACGTTGTAATCGTAATTCTTGATTGTCCATTTATCAATATCCAGTTTACCTGTGTCAAGAATTTTTGAATTTTCCTGTAATCTTCCGTTTTCAATTGCAGAAGCAATTGTTAGAACTTTGAATGTAGAACCCGGTTCAAATACATCACTCAATGTCCAGTTCGTCAGCTGGGTAAGAGTAGCTTTTTTATAATTGTTTGGATTATAAGAAGGATAAATAGCATAACCCAGAATCTCACCGTTTTTCGGGTTCATAACTATTACAGTCCCTCTTACTGCGCCCTTTTCTTTAACAACTTTGTTAAGCTCAACTTCACAAACATGCTGTATAGCAGAATCTATTGTCAAGGTAATAGATTTGCCTCTCAATGGTGAAGTTGTTGCAGCAGGATCAGTATTAACTTCATAAATAATGTCTCCGTCAGGTGTTTTTTCGAAGTTTACATCCTGTTCAACTTCTTCTAATTTATCTTTGGCGGTAAGCTCGATTCCTGCAGCCACATCAGCATCCGGATTATAATATCCGAGAATATGGGCGGCCATTGTACCCTGTGGGTATACACGTTCATTTTTTTTCCCGAGGCTTATTTCACGAAGCCCCAATTTTCTTATAGTTTGTGCGGTTGTTCTTGAAACATCTTTTTTCAGGACAATAATCTTTTCATCTTTTGCAAGTTCTTTTGCAAGTTTATTTTTATTTAAACCAAGAATCGGTGCCAGAATAGCAGCAAGTTCATTAGGAGTATGATCAAAATATTCTTTATGTGCATAAACATCAAACGATGTTTTGTCAGAAGCAAGTTTGATTCCGTTTCTATCAAGAATTGCTCCTCTCATAACAAAGCTTTTTGCACTTCTTTGTCTTTTTGCCTGGCCGCGATAGTTTTTTATATCCACAACCATTATCAAAAATAAATAAGAAATAAGAATAAAACTAAAAATTATGCACGAAATCTGCCAAAAAATCAGTTTTTTGTCAAACTCTTTGAACTTCTCTTTTTCACTCTTGTAGTTATGATAATTCCGTCCCATGAGAATAATTATACTATATCCAACAATTTTAAGAGCATTAATTTATGTAAAAAAAGACTCTTTTAAAAATAAAAGAGTCTTTTGAAGCTTTTAAATTGTTTAAACTAACCTCTGATACCGAGTTCTTTGATAAGATCTCTGTATTTTTGAAGGTCTTGTTTTTTAACATAAGCAAGAAGTCTTTTTCTTTGACCTACCATCATCAAAAGACCTCTTCTGCCTTGGAAGTCTTTTTTGTTGATTTTGAGGTGTTCAGTCAATTCAGTAATTTTTTCAGTCAAAAGTGCGATTTGTACTTCAGCAGCGCCTGAATCTTTAGCATCTTTACCGAATTTTTTGATGATTTCTTGTTTTTTTTCTTGTGTTAAATTTATTGCCATTTTGTGTTCCTTTTTCTAATTTTAATAAGTTTAAGTTGGTGGCGTAAACTCAATAAAATTATTTTATCGTTTCTTTAGCATAACATCTCAAAACCTTTAGTCAAGCATGATATAACCTGAACTTTAATAAAGGTTAATCTTTTTACAAAAGATTTTGCAAATGATATTATATTAGAAAAATCTTAAAAAAGGAGAATTATGGAAAACAATAAACCGGTTGTAAAACTAATATCAAAGCCGGAAAACATGCTTAAAACAATATATACAGCCTGCCGTACATGTTACAGTGCAGATTCACCGATAAATATTTATGATAATGCAGCAGACGAAGAAAAAATGCTCAAACTCATTGAAAGAGTAATTTCTTCAGGACATTATTCAACAATTGAACACATTCAGGTTTCTTTTGCCATTTCAAATGTCTCAAGAGCATGCACACACCAGCTCGTAAGACACAGACATATGTCTTTTTCTCAAAAATCACAAAGATATGTTAAAGAAAAAGGACAATTTGACTACATTGTTCCCCCTACAATTGAAAAAAACACTGCGCTTTGTGAAAAATATAATGAGTTTATGAATACAGTTGCTGAGTTTTATACAGAAATGACAGAAGCCGGAATCCCGGCAGAAGATGCCAGATTCATTCTTCCTAATGCAGCAGCAAGCTCTATTGTCGCATCTTTAAATCTAAGAGAACTCATCCACATAGCCAACATCAGACTCTGCTCAAGAGCACAGTATGAAATCAGAACAATGGTAAAAATGATGTGCGAAGAAATTTTAAAAGAAGAGCCATGGCTGGCCGCTTATCTTGTTCCAAAATGCGAAAGACTCGGATATTGCGACGAAGACAAGTGCTGCGGAAGAAAAATCAAAAAAGAAGAATTTCTTACAAAATTATAAATTTTTCAAATCTTTTACAGGATCATCACTGACCTGTCTAAAGCCGAATTTTTCTTTCAAAAATTTCAACATGCCGGGCGTAATAACGTTTGACGTACATTTAGGAAGATAAATATTCTTCACACCAAGCTGTCTAAGATTGAACAGGTGTGAAAGTGTGTGCAAATTGCAGGTTGTAATAAACAAACTTATCGGAAATTTTTCAAGATCAACACGTTCTTTTATATGAGCAAGAATCTTGTATATTAAAGAAGAATTGAAAAACGAATCCAGAAAAAGAACATTTTCTTTTACGGAAGGCAGTGTCGCTGAAATGACATAATAGTCATCATAAAGATTTTTTTCAAGTTTTTCAAAATATTCAGAATGTACGGGAGAATGGTTTAATAATCCGACTATCAGGAGATGTTTGATATCTTTATTTTTTATTTTTTCAATAATTTTGTCGACTTTTTCCATTACAGACTTTTCATCATATCCTACTTTTACCTCGGCAATTTTATGATTATGTTCAAAACCGTTAGAATCTAAAGCCGCATCTATTAAAGGTTGAAAATTTTTATTCTCGATTTTTGTCATACCTTTTCCGGCAATTATGTTAGTTGTAAAGAGTCTGCCTCTGTATAATCTGTCTAAAAGATATTGAAAATTCCTTATGACAAGAACCGGCCCCTTGAAAGAAGCAAAATCAAATTGAACACTGTCCAAAGACATTTGAAAATGTCCTTTTAAGTGAGGATATTTCTCAAATTTAGGATATGCATGTGCAACAATAAGTCCGTTATGTGTATATACGTTTATGCCTTTATCTTTTGTCGCTTCAAGCATAAACTCAAAGTCTTTCAAATTCTGTCCTGACACAAGAATGGAATGCCCTGCTTCAACACCGACTTCGACTTCATTTAACACAATCTTTCCATAATATTCTTCTTTTAAAACATGAAGTTTTTTATGAATGCTAAAATTTATTTTTGCAAAATCATTGATTTTTTTCATAAGCTTTTCTTCGCTTATGGTACTGAAATTCAAACTGTTAAACAGCTTCAAAACAGCATCCTCTTCAGGCACATAGTCATCAGTATAACATTTCATTTCAATCAGCCTGATGGAAGCACTTTTTATTAGATTGAGTATTATTTCATAAAGATTTTTTGTATCTGCTTTTAAAACTTTGTTTCTTAATATAGCCTGTTTTTCACCTTGATTGACAATTGATGAAAGATTAAATTCTTCAAACTTTATATTAGATTTCAAAACCTGACAGTCTATATTCTTTTTCTCACATACTGCTAAAAAAGATTCTTTTACAGATTCTTTATCAGAATGAATTTCCTTTAATATAGCTTCAAAATCCTCTCTGCTGAATTCATAGCCGACAAGTATCAAAGACAGATAGTTTATGATTTTGTCTTTGAGTTTTTTATTTTCATAACCAAGCTCCTGCATTTTTACATAATAATAAGTAATCTGCTTGAGCTCATATAATAGAACCTCCATTAAAGAATAAACAATCGGGTCTATACTGCAAAAGCCGTCTATTGTACAATCATTTCCGGCATAGCTTTCGTTATAATTTTGTCCGGGTTGAGAATTTGAAAATGAATTAAACATATTTGCATTTTAAATAAGTTTTCTGTCAAAACCATTGGATAGAAGACTAATTAAAAAATACCTACATTACTACTATGTCTGCTCTCTTCATTATGTAGTATAATTTGTTATCAACATTACAGGTAATATGAAAACAGAAAGAGTAAGGCTCATATGAAAAAAGCAGCAATATGGATTTTAATGTTCGTAATGTGTATCGGACAAATCACCTTTGCACAGGATTTTTCCACTTTCAAACTGGACAACGGCCAAACCGTAATAATAAAAGAAGTCCATGACAATCCAATTGTAACAATTGATACTTGGATAAAAACCGGCTCCATAAATGAATGTGATGAAAACAACGGAGTTGCTCATTTTCTGGAACACCTGTTTTTTAAAGGAACAACAAAACACCCGACAGGTGACTTCGATAAAATTTTAGAGTCTAAAGGAGCTGTGACAAATGCTGCAACAAGCAAAGATTTCACACATTATTATATAACTATTCCTTCAAGTGAATTTCAAACTGCAATGGATTTGCATGCCGACATGTTGATGAATCCTCTAATTCCCAGAAAAGAACTGGAAAAAGAAAGAAAAGTTGTTCTTGAAGAAATTTCAAAAACAAATGATGAACCGGAAACAAAGTTGTATGAAAATATGATAAAGCCATTTTATACAACTCACCCTTACAAAAGAAAGGTAATAGGAAGAAAAGACGTAATTGAAAATATTACCAGAGATGAAATCATGAACTTTTACAACAACTGGTATAACCCGTCAAACATGATTACAGTTGTGGTAGGAGACATAAATACACAAACAGCTCTGGAAGCCATCAAGCAGAATTTCAACAGACAGGAGACTTCAAAATGCCTTAAGCCTGTTTACAAAAGCGACAAATTTATCGACAAACAAATCGAAATTGTTGATAAAGGCAAAGTAAAAACAGGTTATATGATGATTGGTTTCAGAGGTGTCAGAGAGGAAGAAAGAGCTGACGGATATGCTCTTGACGTACTTTCAACAATTCTGGGCGACGGCAGATCCTCAAAGCTCTACCAATCTGTAAAAGAGCAGAAGCAACTGGCTTACAGTGTGTCAGCAGGTCACGCATCAATGAAAGATGACAGCATCTTCTTTATCAGGGCAAACTTCATACCCGAAAATCAAGAAAAACTTAAAAAAGCCATATTTTTAGAAATTGAAAAACTCAGAAACGGTATCATTGACGAACAGGAAATTACTACCGCAAAAAATATTATTGAAAGAGACACGTTTTATTCAAGAGAATCAACATCAAATATAGCAAACGAACTTGGATATACAACTCTTGTATATGGCGATTCTAAATACTATACAGATTATATAAGTAATATAAAAAAGGTAACAAAATCAGACCTACAACGCGTAGCTAAAAAGTACTTAAATCCAAATAGAGCAGTAATTTCAATAATGCTGCCTGAAAATATTCCAACTGAAAATATTAAAAAAATCAGTAATATCCAGAGAAAAGAACCTGTTCTCATTAAACAGGACAAAACAATTTCTCAGTACAAACTTGATAACAATATCAATTTGATAATAAATCACAACACATTGAACGATATTTTTGCAATGCAAATCTTTTCAAAAGGCGGAAATTTTATTGAACAAAAACCCGGTACAGCTTCTGTCACAGCATCAGTTATGATGAAAGGAACAAAAAAATATTCCGCACTTGATTTGTCACAAACAATGGAACAAAACGGTATAAAAATCGCACCTGCAAACGGTGCAGATATGTTTACAATTTCTGTTAAATCAACAAACAAAGATTTACCTTTGACTTTTGATTTGTTAAATGAAATAGTTAACAATGCCTCTTTAGATCCTCAAGAAATCCAAAAAATAAAAGCAGAAAAAATACAGGCAATACAAAAAAACAGAGACAATCCGACAGGTGTGGTTTTTGAAGAATTTAAAAATGCAATCTGGCAAAATTCACCTTACGGAATTACAGGGATTACACTTGAAAAAACAATCCCGACAATAACCCAAAACGATGTAGAAAATTTCTACAACAATGTTTTTTATCCTGAAAATCTGGTAATTTCAATTAACGGAAATGTTAATGACAAAGAAATAATTGAAAAAATTTCAAATATTTTCTGCACAAATAAATCACAAGATATTCAAAAATTTGATTATGCTAAATACAAAAAAGCATTCCGACCACTTGAATCAACAAAAGTAATAAAAAAAGCAAAAGATACAGAAACAGCCTGGATTGTAATAGGCTGGCTGACTGATGGTGTTAATGCTCAAAAAGATGTTGCCACGCTTGAAGTAATTAACTCACTTCTCGGCACAGGTATGAGTTCAAGACTTTTCAACCAGCTTAGAGGAGAACAGGGATTGGCTTACCAGGTTGGTTCAACTTTACTTGAAAATGTAAATGAAGGTATATTTGCCATATACATAGGTACCAATCCTCAAACAGCACTCCATTCCAAAAATGAACTTCTCAAACAGGTTAATATTCTAAAAAGAGAATTTGTTTCAGAACAGGAATTGAAAGAAGCAAAAGACAAAATTCTGGGAAACTTTATTCTTTCTCAAGAAACCAATATGGAAAAAGCATCAACCCTTGGCTGGTTTGAACTTTCAGGAAGAGGTTTTAACTATATAAAAGAATTTCCAAAACTGATAGAATCGGTTACACCGAGTGATATTATAAGGGTAGCTAACAAATATTTCGATGCGCCTTACGTTTTCACAATAGTTGCACCTCAAAACTGCCTAAACAAAATAAAGTAAATTTATCTGCAAATATCACCGGTTTTCACAAACATCTTCATATACAAAGGTGTTAAAAGAAAACCGGTTTTGCCAAAAACTTGTAATCCCTTAAGAGCAATCAATTTGTTGTCACCTGTTACAACAAGTATATTATTTTTTTCTCTTCTGACAATCATACCTGGTGTGTTATATTTTGTCTTATTTTCAAAAATCTTATGAGTTTTTACTTTCAAGAACGTTTTTCCATGAGGAATATAAGCAGGCTGAAATGGAAACAACGCTCTGAGCTGTCTGTCCAGTTCATCAGACGTTTTTCGAAAATCCAAAAGAATATCTTTTTCATTGATTTGAGGATAATAAGTAGCCTCTTTGGCATTCTGTGGAATAGGAATAATAATTTCATTGTCCATTGATTGCAAAAGTTCACAGACAGAGGGTTTTGCAAGATTGCAGCATTTACTTTTCAATGATTCTCCAGTATCTCCGTTCACTCCCTGAATAATCTCAAGTTTTTTTTGCATTAAAATTGGACCGTTATCAAGCTTTTCATCCATTAAGTGAAAGGTTATTCCTGTTTCTTTTTCCCCATTCATAATAACCCTGATATAAGGGTTTGGTCCCCTGTATTTAGGAAGTATAGACGGATGACAATTTATTGTCCCTACCTTGGGAAGATTAATAATCTGTTTTTTAAATTTTTCACTCCACGAACCTACAATTATCAAATCAGGCTCGAGCTTAAGCAGTTCTTTTTTAAAAGTTTTTGAGTTTACACTACGCGCTTTTACTTCATTCAAATTCAAACTCTTTATAAAAGAATAATCTTTTGAAGGAAAAAAAGTATCTTTCAAAAATAGCAAAAACGGGTTATATATAACCCGATCATGCCTAAAAACTCCGACAACCTTGTGTCCTGAAGCCATAACCCCCAGGATAAGGTTCGAAAACATTTGATCATATCCTACTATAACAATTTTCATTTTTCATAGAGAAATGACTTTAAAAGGTCATTTTTTATATCTCATTTTGTAATTTTCTTGCACAAGATGCACAAAGCATATTTGTTTTATTTGCAATCGGAACAATAGTACCACATTTTGTACATTTTATAGTGACTTTTTGCCCAATTCTGACAAATTTTCCTGCATTGAACAATGATTCAAATTCATCAATTGACATATCAAATCGCTTTAACAAAGTTTCCAACGGTATTGTTTCCATCGGACTCATTATCACATATGTATTGATTTCACTAACCATTTTATTTTGTTCTTCAAAACATTTATCACAAATTTCTCTTTTTGATGTTTGCAAAAATAATGCACCGCATTTTTTACAATTAGCTACATTAGCCATAATTTTACCCTTCTATCCTATTTAGTAAAATATTAGCTAAATAACAGGCAAAAAGCAAGAAGAGATTGAATAAAGAGAAAAAATTCAATGTTGACAAACGGTCAAAACAAATAGTATAAGTGTATTGTATTGTAAAAAAAAGCAGAAAAACTATACAAGTAAAGTAAATTTTTTTATACAATATATATTGAGAGAAGAGAGATATATTGGAAAATAATTTTAACAGTTTTGACAATCTGGAAACATCGATTAGAAAATCCTCTGTAATACAAGAGAGAATCAATCTTGTTTCTACTCATATGTACAAGCAGTTTCTTGAATATCAGCGTTCTACTATGAACGCTCAGGAAACTTTTGTCAAAATTACCGATAATATGCAGGCAACTGTTGAATATCTCAAACAATCTTTCGGTGCCAGAGGAGTAGCAACAGACAACATCTATTATGAAGAAGATGCCTCTAAGTCAGTGCTCATTTTACATATACTCTGGCATACAATCAGTTTTACCACACGTTGGAACAATCAGCCTCAAGCTCTTTACAGAGGTGTTGAAGCACCAATGATTTCAGGCAGAATTATAGCTATGAAAGGAGACTTTAACGAAATAACTAAAAACGTTAAAGATGAAAATCAGCTTCAAGCAGTCCTTGAACAAGAAGTAGCATCTCTCTTTATACCGGCAGAAAGAAGCCAAAATTGTATTATAAAAATCAATCATCTGGGTAACAGAGAATTCTATATAAACCACATGGATGCACCCAGAGAATTTCTTCTCAAAGTAATTGAAACTATTTGCGGAGGCGGTATTTATCACGAAGAACAAAGGCAGCAATAGAATCTTCAGGTAAACAATGGCAGATATTCAAAAAGCATTCAATCTCCATAACGAAGGAAAACTCAATGAAGCAGAAAAGATTTATATGGAGTTTTTGGAAGAAAATCCAAAACAACCTGATGTCTCAAATCTTTTAGGGCTAATTTATCTTCAGAAGAAACAACTTGAAAAAGCAGAACATTGTTTTATTGATGCTGTCATGGGTTTTCCATGTGCAGAATTCTATCAGAATCTTGGTCTTGTTTATTACAACAAAAAAGATTATCCAAAATCAATGGAATGTTTTTCAAAAGCAATAAACTTTGAAAAAAACAATGTTGATTTCATCAGAAATTTTGCCAAAATGGCGAAACAATCAGGACAAACTGAATATGCAATTGATTTTTACAAAAAAAGCCTTGAAATTGAACCGGATGATGAAGTTGGTTTAAACAATCTTGGACTGCTCTATGAACAGCTCCACGACTACAAACAAGCCAAAACACTATATCAGCAATCTTTAAAAGTAAGGAAAAACTTTGAAGCCTTACACAATCTGGGAGTTTTATACAGAACAGAAAGAAATTTTGATGAATCAATAAAATGTTTAAGCAATGCACTAAAACTAAAACCTTCAAACAATGAAACAATGATAAGCCTTGGCATGTCTTATCTCTCGAAAAAAGATTTGAAAAACGGTTTCAAATATTACAAATATATGAAACCGGAAATAAGAGCAAAATATAAAAATCCCTGGAATGGTGACAAACACACTGAGTCAACAATTCTTGTGTTTTATTATGCAGGTTATGGTGACCATATAATGTTTAGCCGTTATTTACCTTTTTTAAAAGACTATTTCAAAGAAATAAAACTTCTTGTACCACCTTCTTTGAGAAGTATTTTTGCCCAAAATTTTCCTTTCGTAAAAATCGTGGAAGCTGACGAAAAAGATTATGATTTCAGCGCAAGCATAATGGAGCTTCATTTTCTTATGAGAATCGATTTTGAACATATTCCATTTGCAAGCGGTTATTTAAAATCCGATATAGAAATTGAACAAAAATATAAAAAAGAATATTTTCAAACAAACAAGAAAAAAATCGGACTCTTCTGGCAGGGAAACCCCAAAGTCTTTCCTAACCGTTCAATCAAACTTAAAGAACTATCAAAACTTTTTGATTTGAATGATTATGAATTTTTTAGTTTTGAAAAAGATGACAAACATAACCAGATAAATGACTTTCCAAATCTTAAAGACCTTGGAGCAACTTTCAAAAATTTCTCTGATACAGCAGGTGCATTAAAAAATCTCGATATTTTAATTACCATAGATTCATCAATCGCACATCTGTCAGGCGCTCTTGGAGTCAAAACATATTTGCTTTTACCTTATGGAAGTGAATGGCGCTGGTTTAAAGATGAAGAAACTACTCCCTGGTATGACAGCATCCGTATTTTTAAACAAAAACAACATTGGGATTGGACACCTGTTGTATTAGATATTTTTGATGTACTAAAAAATTCCGATTAACCACTTGACACTTTAACATGTCCTTAATATTATAATCCTATGCCGAAGTGGCTCAATGGTAGAGCAACGGTTTTGTAAACCGTAGGTTGTAGGTTCGATTCCTATCTTCGGCACTCCCTTGGTAAGGGAGAGGCCACGGGTTCAAATCCCGTCAAAGGCAAATTTTTGAAAATTAAATAAGGGTAGGTGCCCGAGTGGCTAAAGGGAGCAGACTGTAAATCTGCCGTCTAACGACTACGGTGGTTCGAATCCACCCCTGCCCACCATTAAAAAGACTCCTTAGGGAGTCTTTTTAAGTTTTCATTAAATTTTATATTAACTTATTTCTTATTTCTTTGTTATACTATTAAAAAAAGAAAGAGGAAGTTTTGAAAAGATTTTTAGTTATACCTTTTGTAATGTTAATGTTATCAACAAATGTAATGGCTGAAGTAGTAATGGCACCACAATGGAGTGAATTTTGCCCTCCGAATTACCTTTCTGCAAAAGCTTCCAAATGGAATACAAATTCTGACTACTGGTATAATCGCCGTGTTCAATTTGAAAATACAATCTCTCAATGCAGCAGCTATAAAGGCGCAGACTTAAAATCCTGCTATTCACAAATAAGAGAAAGTGAACTAAACAAAAACAAAGCCTGGAATCTTAAAGTTGAACAACGTGAAAAAGAACATCAAGAATATATAGAATACAGAAACAAACAACAGGCTGTTGATGCTGTACAAACTATAATCAGAACAATTAAATATTAGACTTTGTCAGATTCTTCTTTTTTCTTAATTCACAATACTTCTTAAAATCCATTCCCCAGCCTGCCATAGAATCAAGTATAGGAGCCATACTTAAGCCAATGTCTGTCAGGCTGTATTCAACTTTTGGAGGAACTTGCGCATACACTTTTCTTATGATAAGTTCATCTTCCTCCATTTCACGAAGATTTGCCGTCAGAACTTTTTGAGAACATCCTGTTGATTTTTTAATTTCTCCGAATCTTTTTGTACCATCGAGTAAATCTCTCATAATAAGGATTTTCCACTTGCAACCAATGAGATTTAACACAGTTTCAATAGGACATTTTTTTATAATATATTCT
The DNA here is from genome assembly GCA_018362895.1 of Clostridium sp. Lineage (GTDB taxonomy): Bacteria > Cyanobacteriota > Vampirovibrionia > Gastranaerophilales > Gastranaerophilaceae > Limenecus. The sequence continues at coordinate 56,944 of JAHALR010000004.1, forward strand.
TTCATAGCCCCTCCAAAGTAAACTATATCACAATAGTTTCTAAAAGAATATATATTACAAAAACAAACTAATACCCTCTCATCATCATATTCCTTAATGGATTCGTACTATCCATATAAATCGAAGCAGGGGTCGTAGTGTCGCCTGTTCCTTTAAGCTGCTTCTTTCTCAATTCTTCAAGAGCATCATTCAGCTTTGTTTCACGTTCATCGATTCTTTCATAACATGCCCGTTTTTTATCCTCAGGAAAATTTGAACATACCTGCACAAATTTATCAAACTTCATTTTTCGTTCATTCCAATATTCCACAGCCTTATTATAATTTTTCACCTGTTTTGGTAATGGCGGAATAAATTTGAATCTTTGCATCTGTTGATATTCTTCGATAGTAACAACCTTTGCATTAATAAATTTTTGGGGGCAATAATCTTCCCATAAAGGAATTTTGTAAACCTCCTGTGCAGTAGCAGACAAAATTGAAACTGTAAATATTAAAGCAATAATCAGTTTTTTCATAACAAACTCACTCATTTTTTTTGTACAAAACAAATCTCACACCTTCATCCACAGCAGCAACCGGCTTGTAATTAGCTTTCACAAAAGTACAGACACTTTTTGCATAATCACAAAAATCTCCAACATTAAATGGTGAATAAGGTACATTATTCATAATAAAATAATCAGGCGGATTTTTCTTAAAGTCAAACAATATCTTTTCTTCGCCAAAAACCTGCACATTAGCCGGAATCAAATAATAATACATGTCATTTGATTTTCTGTCACTCAAAAAGTTAATTATCGCACCTTCCGGCACAGAAACTATTATAGAATCTTTCGGTGTTGTTTGTTTAATATAATGTACAAACTCATTTTGAGATTTGAAAAGCTCACTTACAAAAATCGTACCTCTTTCCGTTGAAACAGGATAAAGCGGCTTTTCACCAATTCGCATAATATTTGCTGCAAGATAAGAAATAACAATAACAAAACACAAATTCACAATAGTTTTTTCAAGAACTTCCTTGTCTGTAAATTTTAAATATCTGACAAAGAAAATAACAAACGGTAAAAATAAAGCCGCCAGAGAAAAAGTTCCGTAACACTCGGTTGTAATTCCTGATATTCCTTTTATTGAAACAGATATTGAAGCTATTAGTAAGAAAAAATACATTTTGTCATACAAATCAACAGAAGAAAGAGAAAATTTGTTATTTACATACTTGTATATAAATAACAGAGAAAAAACTGCTAAAACAATTACAGCATAAAGTCCCAACCAGCAAAACAACCTTTCGCTCATTGGCAAAAATTTTTGAAAAGCTTTTGTTACCGCAACAACCATTGTAGAAAATATCACAATATTCAAAAATATTTTTAAAAATCTGTTTGAAAAAAATCTTTTGTTCAAAAAGTTAAGCCCGTAAAAAATTAATCCAAAAGGCACAACAAAAAGAAGCAGCCTAAAAGAATAATAAAACGAGAGTTTTATATAAAAAGGATTTAAGTAAAGCCCATATGCGTTATAAAAATATTCAACAACAGGTGCATGAACAAGCCTGTTAATTAAATCAAATGCGTTTAAAAAATCACCTGTATTCGCACCCTGCAATATAAGAATGCCAAAAGAAACAATCGGAAATATCATAAAAAAGAAAAAAGCTTGTGCATATTTTCTCCAATCCTTCCGATTTTCCAGAACAAAAGGAAGACTTAAAAATAAAAGTATAAAATAAGGCAGGTTCTCAATTTTGTTTGCAAAAGAAAATCCACCAAACAAAAAAGCAAGCCAGAGAAATTTGCTGCTTCTGTCTTTCATATACAAAAGCATTGATAAAAGAGAAAGCAAAAATCCTGAAAGTGCATAAACAGCAGAATATGAATATGCAAATATAAAATTAAAAAAAGTTCTTATATAAATACATACTGCCATTGTCATAGCCGTAACGCAAAGAGCTGTCTTTTTAGTACTAAAAATTCTAACTATAAAAAACGAAGCAAAACATATAATCAAAGAATTCAAAAAACCCATTAAATAGAGCGTACTCAGCTTTATACCAAAAATAATATATGCAAGAGCATTAATCTGATAACCCAGCGGACCGTATACATTGAAAATATCTTTATATAAAACTTTACCGTTAAGCATCTGCCACGGTATATAAGCTTCTCTGCCTACATCAACAAGGTACGCATCTTGTTTACCATAAAAAATAATAAACAACAAAACTGAAAAAACAAGAATTACACCGAGTTCTCTCAAATTATATTTATTTGCAAATTTTATAAACTTTTCCATACAAATTGTGTTCTCCCGCTATTTTGATTATACTATGAATTGAAATAGTACGAGGAAAGAATGAAGAATGATAAACAATAAAAAAGTAGTCGTAATCATGCCTGCATACAACGCAGAAAAAACTCTCGAACAAACATACAATGAACTTTACAAAGATATTGTTGATGAAATCATTCTTGTAGACGATAACTCTTCTGACAAAACAAAAGAAGTCGCAAAAAAACTCGGAATTACAACTATTGTCCATGACAAAAATAAAGGCTACGGCGGAAATCAGAAAACATGTTATACAGCAGCACTTAAAACAAATGCTGACATAGTTATTATGGTGCATCCTGATTATCAATACACTCCAAAATTAGTACCCGCCATGGCTACAATGATTGCATTTGATGAATATGATGCCTGCATTGCCTCACGCTTTATCGGAAAAGGAGCTCTTGAAGGAGGCATGCCAAAATATAAATTCTTTGCCAACAGATTCTTAACCTGGTTTCAAAATATTCTCTCCGGTGAACGCCTGACAGAATATCACACAGGATTCAGAGCCTTCTCAAAACAGGTTCTTGAAACACTTCCGCTTAAAGATTGTGATGACGATTTTATTTTTGACAATGAAATGCTCGCCTTGATTTTTTATAAAGGTTATACAATCGGACAAATCAGCTGTCCTACAAAATACTTCCCCGACGCTTCCTCAATAAACTTTATGAGAAGCTGCAAATACGGATTCGGCGTTTTGAAAGTGAGTCTGCTTTATGCACTTGCAAAGTCCGGAATTTATAAATCAAAAATTTTCAAAAAAGATGCAAAAACTCTTGATAAAAATGAAAATCTACCCTATTTTCAGGGCTGATGGTGTACGGTATGATAAATTTTTTCAAAAATTTAATCCAAAAACCTGAAAAAATATTTCTAGTCTTCTGCTTGTTCTGGGGCATTATTCTGGTTTTTGTAAATCCGCCTTTTCAGAACTTTGATGAACCCGAACATTTCTACAAAATATATGCCTTCTCTGACGGCACATTAAATTTCAAAAAAATCACCTCTTATACAGACGGAACTTTTTATTTTGACAAGCCAAAAACCTTTACAGCACAAATTATGCCGATTAGTATTGTCCAGCTCGTTGTACAAAGCAAAAGAATGAATCCATACTTTGATGAAAACAAAATGTATAACGAAGGCACAAAAACCAGTGTAAAAGAAATTATAAATTCTTCTAACATACAGCTGGATAAACATCTGAAAACAATTATTATTCACCCTATTCCGTCTTACACAATTTTTTCTTATTTTTTATCAGCTTCAGTAATGTTTTTGTTAAAGCTTTGCAACACAAATCCTTTGTACATGATGTATCTAATGAGACTTTGTTCTTTGTTTTTATATACCGGACTGATATATTACGCAATTAAAATTACACCTATAAAGAAAAATCTGTTTCTTGTTCTTGCCCTGATGCCGTCAGCATTATATCTTGCAGGAGCAATAAATACTGATTATATGATTATAGGACTCTGCTTTTTATTTATTGCATACTGTCTAAAGTTGGCATTTTCTTCGGAAATTGAAAAAATATCAAAAAGACAATTGTTGAAACTTTCTATTTGCGCAATATTAATAAGTATAAGCAAATTTGTCTATACTCCTTTAATCTTACTGTTTTTAATAATTCCAAAAGAAAAATTCGATTCCCAAAAACAACGCATATTATATTTTTTCAGCCTGTTAATTATCTCTTTTTTGACAGTATGTTGTTTCTTGTCATTTAATCTTAAAATTTTTGAAAATACATTTTCATATTACTCAACAAACAGTCATATTGAAATGCTCACAAACTTATTTCATAATCCATTAAGCTTTTTAGCACTGTTAACTAAAACCATTTTGTTTTACGGAACCATATATCTGAAAAACTCAATTTCTGATTTTGGTTTTTCAGACACAAATGTTCCATCGCTTATAATATATTTCTATCTTATATTAATTTGTCTTGTGTCCACTGAAGGCGAAAAAGAAGAATATAAAATTGACATCAAGAAAAAATTTCTTTTTCTTTTTATCTTTGTCTTCAGCTTATTTTTAATCTTCACAGCAAACTATCTGAATTTCGCACTTGAGCCAACAGGAATGATTTCTGGTTTTAAAGGAAGATATTTGCTTCCTGTTTACCCGCTTTTGTTTTTAAATTTGTACAATACAAAACTATATTTCAAAAAATTTAAACCAGTTTGGATTACACTTTTCTATCTTTTGTTTTTTCTGGTTATTTTCATATCTACAATAATTTTCAGATATTACACATTTTGACAAAGTTGAGCTTTTGTTTCGTAATATTGATCAATTTTGCCGTTTTTATAGCTTTTGTGATTGGAAATGCCCATAAATGCCAGACCTGTAAGAAAAGCAATTGCACCGGCAGCTTTATAAGAAGCAGGAACTTTAGCAAATTTTTCCGCCATTTCAGCTGCATATTGTTTAACTTTGCCCAATACACCTTTATCACTTAACTTAAATTTTGAAGCAATAAAACTTATACCCTTTTTAACCCAGCCCGTAAATTTTGGAGAAGAATCTTTTATAATTTTAACATTTTTAAAATGTTTTTCTGCCATGTTTTTTGCATCAACAACCTTGTTTCTTATTGCAGTATTAGCTTCAGGACAATTACCCGTAACAAAATTAAAGCCTTTTGTTAAATATTCTCCTGTTTTTTTAACAAACTTAGAATCAGGATGCTTGGCAACATTATATATACCTACGGCACCACCCGCCAGAACAGCTGTCGATGCTATATTATGAGCAACTTTATTTTTCATTCTTGCCTGTAATTTAGCTTTTTTATCCTCCATTGTATTCTTTGAAGTACAAAAATCATAAAACTCCGGAGCCATACTCATAGGACCAAAACCCATTACCATAAATTTACCTGCTTTCCTTGCCAACTTCTAAAATAAAAACACTTACATTCATGTAAAAACATTTTCATAAAAAAACTTGACTTTTTATAGACATCTGTCTATAATATAATTATGTTAAATCAAAACCTCAGTAATAAACAAAAAACCTTTTTTGATAACCTCAAAAAAGCATACGGAAAAGAACCGCTTCCGAGTTTTGAAAAAATTGCATCAGACTTCGGGTTTAAACACAAAAATTCTGTCTGGCAGTATTTTAACAAACTCAAAGAACAGGATCTCATCAAAGAAAAGAACGGCAAGTTTTTCATAAATCCGGACTGCTTTGGAGCAATCCTTTTTACCTCTTCTGTAAGAGCAGGCTTCGCAACAGTAGCTGAGGACACGATTGAAAAAAGAATTTCTCTTGATGAAAATTTTGATTTAGACAATCCGTCTACCTTTGTTTTCAACGTATCAGGAGACTCCATGGTCAACGCAGGCATTTTTGACGGTGACAAAGTTATTGTGAAAAAAACTCCATATGCAAAAAACGGAGATATTGTTCTGGCTTTTATAGACAACGGCTATACGTTAAAAACATACCGCCAAAAAGACGGAAAAATTTGGCTCCAACCGGAAAATCCCGAATATCCGATTATTGAACCGAAAGAAGTTCTGACTATTTTCGGTGTTGCAACAGGGATTGTAAGACAGTTATGAAATATCCTTCCTAAAAATAACAGCGGGACAACTCATCTAAGTTTAAACATTTGCAGATCGATTACAGGTACGTCCCGCTTTTTCTTTATCTCCGTATTATCCTAACAAAGGTCACAATTATGGCAGAAATAGCTCTCGTAGATTGCAACAATTTTTTTGTATCATGTGAACAACTCATGAATCCTATGTTAAAAGACAGGCCTGTTTGTGTTTTAAGCAACAATGACGGCTGTGTAATTGCACGCTCAAAAGAAGCCAAAGAAATGGGAATTCCTATGGGTTATCCACTTTTTAAAGCAAAAAAAGAATTTAAAAATGTAATTTATATATCAAGAAATTTTGGATTATATCATGATATCTCAAATCGTATAATGCAAAAACTCATGAGCTTCACTCCGGATGTAGAACAATATTCAATAGATGAAGCCTTTCTTGATTTAACAGGATTAAAGAAGCTTTACAGGCAGCCATACGAAGAAATTATACTAAAAATAAAAAAAGAAATTATGGAAGACATAGGAGTACCTGTTTCGATAGGTCTCGCTCCAACAAAAACCCTCGCAAAACTTGCCTGTGAAAAAGCAAAAAAAGAAAAGGGTTCAAACGGTGTAAAACGCATAAAAAAACGGGAGTTGGACGAAATACTAAAAAAAACATATATAGAAGACATCTGGGGCATAGGAAAAAACACCTCGGCACTTTTTCATAAATATGGAATCCACAAATGCAACGATATTGTTAAACAGAATGATTTTTGGCTGAAAAAAATCTGGGGAAAAAGAGGAATTGAACTCAAAATGGAACTGAGCGGAATTAGTGCATATCCTGTCATAAACAAAATCGAACCTCCGAAATCTATTCAAAAAACCAGTGCATTCAGCCATTTTACAAGTGATAAAGCATACATAAAAGATTCTCTTCATTATCATTCACATCAAGTTTGTACAAAATTAAGAAAACTCGGACTCCAAAGCGAAATAGTTTATGTGATGCTAAGAACAAAAGATTTTTACGTCATCACAGAAAAAATGGTACTGCCCGAGCCTTCTGACAGTGAATTTTTGATAAATCAGTACATTGACAAGCTTTTTGAAAAAATCTATAACCCTGACATAATCTATCGTTCATCAGGAGTTTTCGCAGAAAAATTATCCGAAAAATCCGCTTCACAGCTTTTTCTTTTTGAAGATAAAAAAACACAAAAAGCAAAGAAACTGGCAGAACTCTGGGACAATTTTGAAAAAAAATATGGAAAAAATAGTTTTCAAATAGGCACAATGAAAGACCCCCAGGAGGAAAGCAAACTGCATGGACAAAACTTTTTTTCATAATAAAAAGGAGCTGTAATACAGCTCCTTTTCAATCTTTTTTGAATACAAATTAGAATGCACACATTCTGTGAACACGTACAAAGTTTGTTCTACCTGTAATAAGTTTAGGAATAGAACCGATGATGATAACTCTGTCGTCTTTCTTGTATTCTGTTTTTTCTAACAATAATTTATCAATTTTTTTCAATAGCTCATCGTTAAGAACAACGTCCCAATCTTTCTTGTAAGGATGCATATCCCAGAACAGATTCAATTTTCTGCAAACTTTTTCACTGTCAGAGATAGCTAAAACAGGAACTGAAGGTCTCAATTTTGAAAGCAATTTAACTGTATATCCTGTATGAGTAAAAGCAAGAATAGCTTTTGCACCCAAATCGTTAGCCATTTTTACAGCAGCTGCTGCAACTGCTTGAGGAGTAGGCTCATAGTCAGGATTCATCGGCAAATCGAGGTTGTAGCTTACAAAATTGCTTTGTTCAACATCGTGAGCAATCATAGCCATCATTTTAACAGCTTCAACCGGATGTTTGCCCGCTGCTGTTTCACCTGACAACATAACTGCGTCAGCACCGTCAAGAATAGCATTCGCAACATCAGAAGCTTCGGCTCTGGTCGGAATTGGGTTTTCAATCATTGATTCAAGCATCTGAGTAGCTACGATACAAGTTTTTCTATGAGCATACGCAGCATCAACAATTTGTTTCTGAACCATAGGAACTTTTTCAGGAGCAAGCTCAATACCGAGGTCACCACGTGCAACCATAACCGCGTCTACAACATCAAGAATAGATTCAATGTTTTTAACTGCTTCCGGTTTTTCAATTTTTGCAACGATAGGAATATCAGCACCAAAGTGGCTCAAATATTTTTTAGCCAAAAGAATATCATCTTTATCTCTTACAAAAGAAAGTGCAAGATAGTCAGCATCATTGTCTACCGCAAATTTGATAAAATCTACGTCTCTTTCAGTAATAGCTGAAAGACTTTTTGTACCGCCCGGGATGTTAATGCCTTTTCTGGGTTTCAGCAATTCACCGTCTATAACTTTAACACGAACTTTTGAACCTTCTTTACCAATAACTTGAATTCTGATTTTTCCGTCATCAAGAAGTATGTATTCACCTTCGTGTACGTCATCAGCAACACCTTTGTAATCAACAGGAACAATGTTCGGATCTGTTTGTTCAAGACCGTATTCCAAAACGAGTTCTTTACCGGGTTCAATAGGAATAGGCTCAATCAAATTGCCCACTCTGATTTTAGGACCTTGAAGATCTACCAGAACAGGAATAAAAGTTTTGAGTCTTTTTTCAACATTTCTGATTTTTTTGATAGTTTCTGCATGCGCTTCAGCTGTATTGTGTGAAGTGTTAATTCTGAACATTGTAGCACCTGCGAGAACAAGCTCTTCAATGGTATTTTCTTCACAACTTGCAGGCCCCAGCGTAGCAACGATTTTTGTTTTGTTTTTCTTAAAGTTAATCATTTTTCTGCTTCCTTATTGTTTCGACTAAGTTTAATATCTATAAAAATTTAAAAGGGCAAACCTTGAAGGCTGCCCTTGAAAATACATTAATGCTGTTCCTTTTGATAAGCGTATGTAGCTTCCATTTCATCTATTGATGCATAAACAGAGTGACATCCGCAATCTACGTGAACAATTTCACCTGTAACACCTGAAGACAAATCCGAAACCAGGTAAAGACCTGTTTTGCCTACATCTTCTAGTGAAACATTTCTCTTCAAAGGTGCTTTCAAAATAGCAGCTTTGAGCATTCTGTCGAATCCTGAAATACCCTTGGCAGCAAGAGTTTTAACAGCACCTGCTGAAAGGCAGTTAACTCTTACACCGATTTTTCCGAGGTTGTCGGCAAGATATCTTGCTGATGATTCTAGAGCTGCTTTAGCTACACCCATGACATTGTAGTTAGCAACAACTTTTTCAGAACCGAGATAAGTCAAAGCAAGAATAGCACCGCCTTCATTCATCAACGGTTTTGCATTTCTTGCAAGAGAAACGAGTGAATAAGCACTGACACCGAGAGCCAAATCCCAACCTTCTTTGGATGTGTCAATAAAATCACCCATCAAATCTTCTTTATTGGCAAAAGCTACGGCATGGATAACAAAGTCCAGTTTTCCGTAAGTTTTTTCGTATTCGGCAAAAACTTCTTTAACCTGTTCCTCGTTAGTCACATCACATTCAACTATCATTTTTGAATTCATTTCTTCAGCCAGAGGACGTACTCTTGATTCCATAGCTTCATTTGCGTATGTGAATGCAATTTCAGCACCTGCTTCATGAATCTGTTTAGCAATAGCGTATGCAATACCTCTAGCGTTAGAAACACCGAAAATAATACCTTTTTTGCCTTCCATTAATTTCATAAAAATTCTCCTTAAATTTATATAATTGTATATTAGTATCAACATGTCCCAATGTCCATATTTTTATTAATTTCAAGTTAATTTTTAGAAGTGTAAATGTAACAATTTTCAATTTGCTACTACAAATGTATTGGCAAAATGTAAAAAAAGGTATATTATATTAAATAGGTCATCAAAATATTTACGTGTTTATTAATTTACTAACCTGAAAAGAACTTTTTCTGAAAAACAGGAGAAGGACTTTAGAAAGAGGTACGCTATGGGTAATATGTTTGGAAAAAACGTGTTTAGGAAATCTTACGCTTCTGAAATGAAAGAAACTGTTTGCAACAAATTCAGAAAAAATATTTCAGAAAGAATGGCAGCACCAATCAAAGAAAATCATCTTGAAAGAATGCCGCAACAAGATACTATATCTTTTGACAAATAAAAAAGAACCTCCTTTTCAGGAGGTCTTTTTTTTTGTTTAAATTTGTTATTTTAATTCGAGAATAAATCCACCGTTGTCAGCATTTTGAATGGCATTTTCATTCATTTTAGCTCTTAAGTTTTTGATGTATTTGTATACATAATCTCTTGGCAAATCAAGAACCTGAGCCAGTTCTTTTGCATATACAATGCTGTTTTTGTTGTTCAGAAAATGTTCAAATACAGCTTGCTCACGAGGAGTGAGATTCTTTTTGAAGGTAATCTGAACCTCTTCTCTTACAGAAGCAGGAGCCTCTTGTTTCGGAGCTTTAGCTTCTTTTTTAAGCTTAATTTCTTTTTTAACTTCTTTTAAAACAGCTTCCTGTTTTTTAATTTCTTTAACATCAGGTTTTATTGTTTCTTTTTTAGCCGCTCTGGCAGCTTTTGCAAGTTCTCTTAAATCTCTTTTTGCAGAAAGTTCTTTTTCTCTCTCAAAAGATTGTTGAGCAAGTGTGCTGATTCTTTCAGCTTTAAAACTGTTTTGTGCCGGAATAGCATCTTCAGAAGAAACATATCTGACTTCTGATGAATGTTTGTAAACCATATCAACCATATCATTTGTTTCTTTTTCTTCAGCTATAACTTTACCGAGTCTTTTGGCATATTCCTCTAACGTAATTCTTTCCAAAGAACTTCTCCACTGTCTAATCTCTTCTTTGGTCAAATAATCCGGCATATCAATAAATCTCCTTGACTATAATGTTTAACTGTCTAATCCCTGTTTTGCCCCTGCTCTTTTATGTAAGACCACTCCTAACATGTTCTTTTAAAAACTGTATTTTATTATCATACTTACCAATGGGGTTTCAAGTTATGTATAATTTAGCATGAAATTCAAAAAAAAATCTCAAAATATGTAGCAATTTTTACAAACTAAATTTTTGTTAAATTTTGCACAGAAAGTCTTGTAATCCTGTCTGTTTCAAATATTTCATCTAAAGAAGGATCAGAAATATTGTTGTGAGAGCTCATCATTTTTTCAACAATTTCATATATCTCCCAAAGCGAGATCTTTTTGTCTAAAAACGCAAACACAGCTTCTTCGTTGGCAGCATTCATCACAACAGGAAGAGTTCCGCCCTGTTTTCCCGCATCAAAAGCCAGCTTCAAACACGGAAATTTCTCCAAATCAGGCTCATCAAAATCCAAATGACCTGCTTTTACAAAATCAAAACTTCTCGTCTCAATCCCTTCAAACCTGTATGGATAAGTAAGCGTATATTGAATAGGAATATGCATGGAAGGAAAACCAAGCTGGGCAATTACACTTCCGTCCACATATTCGACAGCACTGTGCACAATACTTTGCGGATGAACAACCACCTGAATTTTATCATAAGGCATATCAAACAAATGATGAGCCTCAATCACTTCAAGCCCCTTATTCATCAAAGTTGCCGAGTCAATCGTGATTTTTTTGCCCATATTCCATCTCGGATGATGAAGCGTTTCTTCAACAGTAGCGTTTTTTATATCATTTATTGTCTTTGTTCTGAACGGCCCGCCTGATGCAGTGATGATGAGCTTTTCAACTTCATCTCTGTTTTTTAAACACTGATGAATTGCACCATGCTCAGAATCCACAGGCAGAATTTTTACACCTTTTTCTTTTGCACGTGCCATAACAATATCACCTGCCATAACAAGTGTTTCTTTGTTTGCCAGAGCAACATCAATCTTATTTTCAATAGCCGCAAGCGTAGGTTTTAAGCCTGTCTTGCCCGAAACCGAAACAAGAATTCTTTCGTTTGTTCGGTCTGATGCAACCTCCACAAGCCCCTTTTCTCCAAACAAAACATTTATTTTAGGAAACTCTTTCTGTAATTTCAAAGCATTTTCCTCTGATTTTACACAAACGTTTTTCGGGTTAACTTCCTTGATTTGTTCTTTCAAAACCTCTATGTTGTCCCCTCCGCAAAGAGACACAACCTCAAAGTAATCAGGCATTTTTTGAATAACTTCAATCGCCTGTCTGCCTATTGAACCCGTTGAACCTAAAATCGAAATTTTCATATTAATCCTCTTAATAAATTTATTTTATTATATAATTATCTTACGAATATAAAAATTTAGAGGGTGAAAATGAAAGAAACTTTAGAAAAAATTCATGCTTCAGCACTTGAAGCAATAGAAAAAATTCAATCTACTTCAGATATAGAAGAAGTAAAAAATACATTTTTGAGCAGAAAAAGCCAGTTGAACGAAATCAAAAAGAATCTGAAAGACCTCTCAAATGACGACAAAAGAATTGTCGGCTCTATGTCAAACCAGATTACAAAAGATATAGAAGAAAAACTAAATGAAAAATTCCAATTTTTCTATCAAAAAGAATTGAATGAAAAACTCGAAAAAGAAAGAATCGACATAACCCTCCCGGGTTCTTTCACACCGCACGGAAAAGTTCACCCTCTGACACAAACCGTAGATGAAATTGTCGAAATTTTTCAGGGAATGGGATTTTCACTTGTACATAACGAAAATTCACCCGAGGTCGAAACAGAATATTTCAATTTTGATATGTTGAACATCCCAAAAGACCACCCTGCAAGAGATATGCAAGACACTTTCTACACAAAAGTCGCTCAAAACGTTGTGTTAAGAAGCCAAACATCAGGCGCACAAATCCACGAAATGCTTTCAAGCAAACCGCCTATCAGAGTAATCTCACCGGGTCGTGTTTACAGATGTGAATCTGTGAGCGCAAGAAAAAATAACCTCTTTCACCAGATAGAAGGTCTGCTCGTGGACAAGGATATCACTTTTGCCGACCTCAAAGGGGTTATGAATGAATTTTTGAGACTTTATTTCGGCTCAGCAAGACCGACAAGATTCAGAAACAGCTTCTTCCCCTTCACAGAACCGTCAGCTGAAATTGATGTTCAATGTATGATGTGCGAAGGCAAAGGCTGCCGTGTATGTTCAGGTACCGGCTGGCTTGAAATTCTGGGTTCAGGGATGGTTGACCCGAATGTGTTAAGAGGCGTGGGAATTGACCCTGAGGTATATTCCGGTTTTGCATTTGGCATGGGTGTTGAAAGACTCGCTATGCTCAAATGGGGAATCGATGACATCAGACTGTTCTTCAACAATGATGCAAGATTTTTGAAACAGTTTTAGTCTTTGAAATTATAATTAATATAATTCTTTAAAAATAAAATTTCATCCACACAGGTTCTTATATCTATAAGATATTCTATTATGCCGAATGTAGATTCTCTGATATTGTTCAGATTTGTGTCTATTTTCTGCACCATAGCTCTGTGAATTTCTTGTTTGTCCATAATAATCTCCTTCTTGTTTCAACATTGTTATAACATAGTTAATACCAAAAATCAACAATATTTGCAACAATGTTATTATTGATTTAAAAGGGAAAAATATGAGGAAAAAATTTACACAAATAGGCAACAGCTGGGGTATTATATTTCCTAAAGCAATTTTGGAACTTATCAATGTCAATCCCGTAAAAGACGAAGTCGACATCAAAGTTGTCGATGACAAATTAATAATCACAAAATATAAAGAAGAAAACTAAATGCTGGCAAAAAGAATAATACCCTGCCTTGATGTAAAAAACGGCGAAACCGTAAAAGGCGTAAACTTTGAAAACCTTAAATATGCAGGCGACCCTGTCACTCTAGCAAAAAAATACAGCACAGAAGGCGCAGATGAACTTGTCTTCTTAGACATCACTGCAACAAATGAAGGCAGAAAAACCACTCTGAATATGGTTGAACAGGTAGCCAAACAGGTCTTTATCCCCTTTACCGTAGGCGGAGGAATAAAAACAATTGAAGACATGCGCTCTATTCTGCTTGCAGGTGCGGACAAAGTCGCAATAAATTCACAAGCCGTAAAAAACCCTCAATTGATAAAAGACTCCTCCTCATACTTCGGCTCGCAATGTATTGTTGTAGCCGTTGACGGAAGAAGAGCCGATGATGATTTTTATGTGTTCATAAACGCAGGACAAAAAAACACAGGCATAAAACTTCTCGACTGGGTAAAACAGGTTCAGTCCCTCGGTGCAGGAGAAATTCTTCTCACCTCAATGGATGCTGACGGAACACAAGCCGGTTTTGACCTTGAAATGACAAAACTTGTTGTTGAAAATACCTCAATTCCCGTCATTGCCTCGGGCGGAGCAGGTTCAGACTCTCAGCATTTTGTCGATGTTTTTGAAAAAGCACAGGCAGATGCTGCTCTTGCCGCATCAATTTTTCACTTTGGCACGCTTCCTGTTCCCAAACTCAAACAGGAGCTTAGAGAGAAAAACATTTGTGTAAGATAAACTCACACAAGCACGTTATTTTTCAACAGGTTCGCTTACATGTTTGCCGACTATCGGAGCAATTTTTTCAATATCGTCTTTCAATGCTTTAAATTGTTCGGGATACAATGACTGCGCGCCGTCACAAAGTGCCGTATCAGGATCATAATGCACCTCGATAATCAAACCGTCGCATCCTGCGGCAACAGCCGCTCTAGACATCGGAGCAACCTTATCACGAAGACCTGTTCCATGGCTCGGGTCAATAATAATCGGAAGGTGGCTCAATTTTTTCACAACAGGAATTGCGCTCAAATCCAGAGTGTTTCTCGTTATTCTTTCAAAAGTTCTTATACCTCTCTCACAAAGAATAACCTCTCTGTTTCCGCCTGACATAACATATTCAGCAGCCATAAGAAGCTCTTCAATTGTATTAGCCATACCTCTTTTGACCATAACAGGCTTGTTTATATAACCCAATTCACGCAGCAGATTGAAGTTTTGCATGTTTCGCGCACCTACCTGCAAAATATCAACATATTTTAAGCACATCGGAATTTGTGAAATCTCCATTACTTCCGAAGTTACAGCCATTCCGTATTTATCAGCTACATCTCTTATAATTTTTAAACCTTCTTCGCCCATGCCCTGAAAAGCATAAGGTGAGGTTCTTGGTTTAAAAGCACCGCCTCTGAGGATTTTTATACCCATTTCGCTGAGTTTTTTGGCTGTTTCATCCATTTGTTCATAGCTCTCAACCGTACAGGGCCCTGCAATAAGACCTATATTGTCACCGCCGAATTTCACTCCGTTTACTTCAACAATAGTGTCTTCGGGTTTGAACATTCTGCCTGCAAGTTTATAGCTGGAAGAAATTCTGATAACTTCCTTTACACCTTCCAACAGTTCTATATCACGGGGGTCAACAATTTTTCCGCCTACTGCACCTATTACTGTTTGAACCTCCCCTTTTGAAACGTGAGCATCAAAGTTTTTTCTCTTAATAAAACTTACAACGCTTTGGATTTGTTCGTCTGTGGCAGAGGGATTCATAATGATGAGCATAATTTATATTCCTTTTTGTTATTAATGTTAAGATATTTTAGCAAATTTATTTTTTACCTGTTTTTTAATACATGTAAAATTATTATTCCATAATAATATAAATATAGGTACTATAAAAATTATTTTTGTAGTAAATTATTAATTACGTATAAATTTTTTAATGGAGACTTTATGCTAAATGTTAAAAGCAAAGACAAAAACACGTAAATTCCGCAGAATTTCTGACGATTTAAGAAGCGATGTAAAAGCACCGCTCGTTGAAGCGCTTGAAAATTTTTACAAAAGTCCTATGATGCAATTTCACATCCCCGGACATACAGGCGGACGCGCCTCTTTTCAACCGTTCAAAAAACTCGTCGGCAGCCGTGCTTTGCTTTTAGACACAACAGATGAATTTGACAATTTAGGAACTCTCCACCCCGCAACAGGACCTATAAAAGAAGCACAAGAGCTTGCTGCAAAAGCCTTTGATGCTCAAAGAACCTTCTTTCTCGTAGGCGGTTCAACCATAGGCAATTTAACTCTGGCAATGTGCCAGTCCAAAAAAGGCAAAAAAGTAATAGTAAACAGGAACTGCCATCGTTCAATCCTCACCGGTATGATTATTTCCGGCGCAGAACCTGTTTGGATTCTTCCCGAAAAGCTCAATGAATGGTCTTTATGGGGAGAAATCGAACCAAAAGAAATAGAAAAAGCTCTAAAAGAAAATGATGATGTTTCTATGGTTTGGATAACTAATCCTACCTATGAAGGAGTTGTCTCAGACATCAAAGCGATTGCACAAATCTGCAAAAAATATGACGTACCTTTGATTGTGGATGAAGCTCACGGATGTTTGTGGAATTTCAACAAAAATCTGCCTGTTTCTTCAATACATCTGGGCGCAGATGCTGTTGTACATTCGCTTCACAAAACCGGCGGCAGCATGTCACAAAGCTCCATGCTCCACATCACAAAAGGTTCAAAATTTGACCCTGACGAAATTGAAAGAACATTACAGCTTTTACAAACAACAAGCCCATCCATGCTTCTTATGGCAAGTCTTGATGCAGCACGGGCAAATCTTGAATCCAAAAGAGGCAAAAGACAGCTTAGCCGTGCAATCCAATATGCAAAATTCGTCAGAAACAAGCTTCACAAAATTGATGGTGTGAACGTTCTTGAAGCAACCGAAAATTTCGGACAGGACATAACAAAAATCTTTATCAGTGTAGACGGGCTTTCCGGAAAACGTCTTGAAAGTATTTTGGAGATTGATTTTGACATAGAAGTCGAATCAGCAAGTGATGTTGGTGTTTTGATGTTAATTAACATAGGCAACACAAAACAAGAAATTCAATATCTAGTCAATTCCATTGAAAAAATTGCAAAATCTAACTACTCGGATATTTATTACATAGAAAAAAGAAAACACATGCCGATGCTTACGCCGCAAATTGTTATGAATCCTCGTGAGGCGTATTACAGTGAAAAAGAAACTATCGCAAAAGAAAAAGCAGTAGGCAGAATTTCCGCTGAAGTTATAGCAGAATGCCCTCCCGGAATTTCAATTCTTCTGCCCGGAGAGTTAATAACAGAAGCACATTTGCCATATTTAAACGAATATAATTGTATTGAAGTAATTAAAAAGTAAATATAATTTAATAATCCTTTTATCTGTATTGAAAAATAGTCATTTAAGAACTAGAATGAATGAAAGGAGTATGAATTATGATTAAAAAATTTGCCGTCTCTTTATTGTTTTTTACGTTGTGTTCACCGGCTTTTGCTCTTGAAGGAAAGGTTGCAAAAAACATGACACCTGTAAAAGAACAGGAAATGACACTCGGTATTGTACAAAAAGAAATCAAACTCGGCGCAACCCAAGATGAGGTAGCACTGGCACTCGGTTCACCAAACATTGTTACACGTGATGCTGACGGGAAAGACACCTGGATTTATGACAAGGTTTCTTCAATTGTTTCATACAACAACAATGGCTTTGGTATAGGCGGCGGAACTGTTGGAGGAGGCACTCCAGGCGATGGTGTAATAGGCGGCATTCTGGGTGTACGCTGGGGCAAAAACAAAGGTCAGGTTGAAACAGTACAAAAGACTTTGACTGTGGTAATTAAATTCAACAAAAAAAATCAGGTTGAATCATTCACATATCACATGAGCAAATTCTAAGGGGTCTTAATGAAAAAACTATCAATCATTTTTATTATGTCTGCATTTTTGTTGACAACACCTTGTGCCATAGCCAAAAAAGTTAAAGCAGATAATGACGACATAATTTCAACAAAACAAACACAACTCCAAAAAAGACAAATTCAAACTCGAAGCTATTCCAACATCAGCAAAGCAATGATTATGAAAGCAATGTTGAATGTTCTTCAAGATGAGGGTTACATCGTCTACAATGCAAACCCTCTTCTGGGATTTATTTCAGGAACAAAAGAGTTTGATGCAAAAGACAAATCAATTGACATAGCCAAAGAATTCGGAACAAGCAAATCCTCGCTTATGTGGAAAGGTGTAACAGTAGCTGTGATAGAAGCAACAGCCAATGTTACCGAATTCGGAAAAGAAATAAAAGTCAGAGTAAACTTCAAAAGAAAACTCTTAAATGTTTATGGAAACGCACAATCAATAGATGAAATAGATGATGAAAAATACTATCAGGAATTTTTCGCCAAAGTTGACAAAGCAATTTTTATCCAAAAACAAAAAATATAGATATGAAAAAATTTATTTCAGCAATATTAATTATAAATATATGTTTTTTTAATCTTCTTCCCTGCTGTGCCAAGCCCTTCAAAAGTTATACACAGCTTGAAATAAGAGAAATGCAAACACATATTTATGACACACAAAACAAACAGGAAGTTTTCAAAGCTGCCATAAATACCCTTCAGGATAATGGTTTCATTATATTAAATATTGAAGATGAAATGGGATATATAAGGGCCAAAAAAGATTTCAGAAAAAAATATACTGACAAATCCAGAATTGCAGGTTATTCACTGCTTTTGGCATATTATATTACAATGACAGTTTTCTCTTACGGAGCAGCAGCATACACCATTGCTGATCCTATAAACCGTATGGGCAATGAATTGTCTAAAAAAACCTTTATTGTTGATTCAAATGTAAATATCGAACCATACGGAAACAAAACAAGAGTCAGATGCACTATGGTTGAAAAAATTCTCGAAAATGCAGACGGATACAGTTATATAAAATCATCACCAAGAAAAGTTATTCGAATTTATGAACCCGTAATTTATCAAGCATTTTTTAATGAACTTGATAAAAACATATTTTATGGAAGAATATAAATATTATGAGTAACATTTTAAAGTGGAGTTTTAAAAATGCACTTGTCGGCATAGCATGTTTGTTCTGTGTCACAGTGATTGTGTGTGCTTTTCTTGCACCCGTTCTCGCACATTCAAACTTTGCTCCCGCTGCAAATGTACTGTATGACTTTTTACATAAACTATGTAAAATGCACGGAACCAATATCTTCACTATTTTACATCACCCGATTGGAATCTGTGCACGCTGCATAGGCTCATATATCAGTGCAGCAGTAATTTTATATACTTATCTTCATAAGTTTAAAATGGACAAAATTGTTTTTATCATAATCGGAACTCTTGCCTTTGGCGAAATTGCCGCAGAGTATTTTAATCTGTTTGTAACAAACGATTTTATAAGACTCATAGACGGTTTCTTTCTCGGAGCATTTTTGGGTATGTTGTTTATAAAAATTCTTGATTGGCTTGAAGGCAAAAAAGGCTGGTAGCAATCTTTTGCCGGAATAGAACTTTTGTATTACTATAAACATTTTTAATTACAATTTTATTAATATTTTGTAACAAAAATTCATGTTAATTTTAATATAACAACCCTATTTTTTAAAAAACAATTTACACATTTCGGTGTAATTAAACTTTAGAAGTATTCACAGAGTCAAAAAAAATGTTATAATAGAAAAACAGAGAAGAATAAGTGTTCTCTTTACCCTTTATAAAGATATGTAAAGATATTGTTTACAAAAAGTTTAAAAAAGTCAATTATTCATCAAAACATTTTTTTAATAAGTATGTAGGAAAAGTGTTGAATGAATGTCGGAGGAAAGACAAGACATGACAATTAGTGTGAACTCAAGAAAAAAACAAGCAAAAAAATCGTTTGATGAATTGCTGAACGATTTGCGTACAAGCAATTCTGAGAAAGTCAGATACAATGCGGCTCGTATTCTTGGTGAAATCGGTGATTCCCAGGCTGTTGAACCGCTTATTGATGTTTTGAAAAATGACAAAAACGGTTCTGTTCGTTTATATGCAGCCAGAGCATTGGGCGAATTGGGTGATGTTGCTGCAACTATCCCCCTTATTGAATCTTTGAGAGAAGACAGAAACGTTGATGTTAGAGTTCGTGCTGCCCGTGCATTAGGACGTTTGGGCGGCAAAGAAGTTGTTGAACCTTTAGTAGAAGCTCTCAACGACGAAAACCCGCAAGTTTGTATCACTGCTACCGATGCTTTAATTGAAATCGGTGATGTTGCTACTGATGCGTTGATGGAATCTTTAGATCATGAAAAAGTTAACGTAAGATGCGATGCAACAAGAGCATTAGGCGAAATCGGCAACCCCAAAGCAGTTGATAAAATTATCACTATGCTGAACGATGAATGGGTAAATGTTAGAATTTACGCTGTTACTTCTTTAGGAAAATTGAGTGATAAAAAAGCTGTTCCTGCATTAATCGAAGTTATGCAGAACAAAAAAGAAAATGATTTAGTCAGAGCCGGTGCTGCTGCTGCTTTGGGTGTACTCAGAGACCAAAGAGCATTGATGCCATTGAGAGAACTTATTATGGCTGCTGATGAACTCGGTGAACTTGAAGATACAGCTTTGAAATCATTCAAAAAAATCATGGCAGCTAACTGGCAGGCTATTCCTGGAGCAGCTCCGCAAAAGAAAACAGCCGGTGTATAATCAATAACATTAACCTAAATTTTAAAAACAGCTTCTTTTCTAAAGGAGCTGTTTTTTTGTACCAAATTTCATATTGACCATGTGGTTAATATACTTGCCCAAAAATTCAACCATAGGGTTGATGAGAAAATACTTCATATAGAGTAATTTATACATGAGGCATAATAAATTTATTTAGCCTCAAATGGTAAGAAAACTTGGGTAGGAAAAAAGAATAGTGGAACTCAGTGGATTAGATATTACTCTAAGACGTATGCAGGCTATTGAAAGCACATTCAATAGTTTAGCAAACTTCGGCATTGATTCTGTCAGACCCAATCAAGACTTTCAAAAAATTCTTGATGCAAATATGTCCTCAGAAAAAACAAAAACAACACCTTTTGCAAACAAAATTTTCTCAAGTGAACTTGCCTCATCAAATAATATAAACAGCACAAATGCTGACATTGATGCACTAATCGAACAATATTCAGCAAAAAACGGATTGGACAGTGCATTCGTAAAAGCCGTTATTAAACAAGAATCAGGTTTTCAACCTAAAGTCACATCAAGCTGCGGAGCTATGGGGCTTATGCAGCTCATGCCTGCAACAGCAAATTCTTTAGGTGTAAAAGATGCGTACGATCCAGAGCAAAATATTGCCGGCGGAACAAAATACCTCAAAGGTCTCCTTGACAGATTCGGCGGAGACAAATCTTTAGCACTTGCTGCCTACAATGCAGGACCAAATGCCGTAGCAAAATACAATGGAATTCCTCCCTATAAAGAAACCCAAAACTATGTAAAAAATATTATGAGTATGTATCAGCAATATAACAGGGGAGGTCAATCATGATTTCCAGAGGTATAGATATAGCAGCAAAAGGCATGATGAGCCTCATAGATTTTCAAGACTCAACAGCCAACAACCTTGCTAACGTAAACACAAACGGATATAAAAAAGAGGGGCTTTCTTTCAGAAACGTATACAACGCTCTTGTGGAAGAACCAACAGAAAGAAATAATCCGAAAATCCAAGACGGAAGGCTCGTGGGAGAAATCAGCATGGGGTCTGAAACACACAAGCTTGTACATGAATTTTCGCAAGGTACGCTTTCCAGAACAGGAGGTCCTTTGGATTTAGGCATCGAAGGTGATGGATTTTTCAAACTCAGAGCACCTGATGGAACTATTACTTACACAAGAAACGGTGCTTTCTGCATAAACTCTCAAAACATGCTTACTGATATGCAGGGTAATCAAGTACTGGACAGAGAGAACAGACCTATTCGTTTGAACCTTACAGAACTGAATATCAATTCACCTGATGATCTGAGTGTAAATGAAGAAGGAACAATTATTGCAAACAGAAAAGAAAACTCTCAGGCATTACAGACAATAGGTGTTTGGGATTTTGCAAATAAAGAAGACATGAGAGCAGCAGGAACTTCACAATATGTACCCAAAGATATTACAACAAACCCTGAGCTCAGAGCACAAAAATTTTCCATTCAACAGGGAGCAATTGAACTTTCAAACGCAAATGTAATTAATGAAATGATTAATACAATCAAAGTATCCAGAAACTATGAAACACTAAGCAGTTTCGTTAAAGAAAAATCATCACAGTTGTCAACAGCAATTCAACTTGGCAGACTAAACGCATAAAAATTAAAGACCCGGAGGAGAAAATAAAATGCTAAAAGCATTAACAACAGCAGCAACAGGTATGATAGCACAACAAAACAATTTGGACGTTGTAGCTAACAATATCGCAAACGTAAACACAACAGGGTTTAAAAAATCCAGAGTAGAATTTCAGGACTTACTTTCAACAGCAATCAGAACACCGGGTGCTATGATTACACAGGGTACATATCAACCTGTTGGTATTGAAATAGGTCTCGGTGTTAAAACTGCTGCAACAACAAAAGTCTTTTCAAGCGGTGTAATGCAAAGCACAGGCAATAACTATGATATGGCAATTGAGGGTCAGGGCTTTTTCCAAATTGTAAGACCGGATGGAACACTTGCATATACAAGAGACGGTTCTTTCAAACCTGATGCAGTAGGTCAGCTTTGCACAACTGACGGCTATCTTTTACAGCCTCAAATTACTGTTCCTCAAAATACAACAGAAGTAAACATAACACCTGACGGAAACGTTTCTGTAAAAATAGGGAACGACAACACACAAACAATTGTAGGCCAAATTCAGCTGGTCAAATTCCAGAACCCTTCAGGTCTTCTGTCTATCGGGCACAACCTTTATGTTGAAACACCTGCATCAGGAACACCAATTCCGGGTACACCTGATCAAGACGGTTTTGGGTCAATTCAGCAATCCTTCTTAGAAGGTTCAAACGTACAAATCGTTGATGAAATGATTAACCTTATTAAAGCAGAAAGAGCTTTTGAATCAAATTCAAAAATCATCACATCAGCATCAGACATCTTGAGAACAACAAACCAGATAGTAAGCTAAACAATGAAAAAACTTTTTAACACAGCATTAATAATTATTTTACTTGCAGGCGCAGCAAATCAAACATTTGCTCAAATTCTTACTGCTGATCAGTTCAAATCAATTGTCGCTAAACAAGCAAAAAAAGATTTGGAAAAATTTAACGTAGATGAATCAGAAATTACCGTAGGACACCTTCCGGTAAGCTCTTTCAACCTTCCGGACGGAAAAGTAAGTGTAAAAATTTTCTCAAATACTAACAGTCTGACAGCAAAAGAATATAAAAAAGTAAATATCAATGTTAATGGAAACTATGTCAGAACATATTATGTCCCAATTGAAACAAAAGCATATAAATATGCTGCTGTTGCAAAAGAAGTAATACAAAGAGACAAAATTATACCACTTCAAGCTGTCGAATTAAAAAAAGTAAATGTTATAGGCAATTTGGATAACACTTTAGATCTGAATGACATAACAAAAGAAATAGTAGCTTCAAAAGTATTTTATCCCGGAGACTTAATCACAAAAAGATATACAAAATCAAAACCTGACATAGTAAAAAATGCAATGGTAACAGTAAATTTCAGAACTGGAAACGATTTGAATATAGCAGTTGAAGGCATAGCTCTTATGCAGGGAAACATAGGTGATACCATTCAGGTGAAAAACAAAAGATTCAACAAAATCTACACAGGCGAAGTAACAGGAATAAATCAGGTGCTTGTGCAAATATAAAAATTTATATGGGGAGAGATAAAAACATAATGGCTAAGATTAAAACAAGAAAAAAGAATATATATAAAAGCATTCTGGCAGTGCTTGCTCTTTTAACCATAATGCAGACAGTACAAACCGCACAGGCAGAATCATTATACGTTTTGGGTACATCACAGTCATTTTATGCAGAACCAAAATCACTGTTTGGTGGTGTAAGAGCCCGTTCTGTCGGAGACGTGGTTACTATCATATTGAATGAAACAATTTCTTTTAATGATTCTTTAAACTATACAGCGGACAGAAGTTCAAATACCGTAGATAACTTCACAAATTTAATTAATAAAATACTTCCGGGTACACCGTTAAACAATCAAATTAACAATTTCGGCGGAAGTAACACAGTTGATAGTACAACATCAAATCAGCGCACACTCGGTGTAAATGATTCTGTAACCGTACAAGTTGTACAACTTTTGCCAAACGGAAATCTTATGGTGCAGGGCAAGAAAACTCTTGTAAACGGAACAGAAAGAGTAGATTTGCTGGTTAGCGGAGTAGTTGACCCGAGATTCATTAATCAAAACGGTCAGGTTAATTCAAGCAACGTTGCAAACTTCCAGTTTGCTCTGGCAGGAAAAGGTTCAGTTTCAAGAGCAGGCAACGAAGGTATCATAAACAGAGCAATCAGATACTTGTTCTAATGAATGAGAAATCAAAGGAAAAAGAAATGAAAAGAATTTTTAATTTAATACTAATAACACTGATGATAACTGGAATGCTTACATCTCAAGCAATGGCAACAATAGTAAGAATCAAAGACATTGCTCACGTAAAAGGTGTCAGAAACAACCAGCTTGTCGGTTACGGTGTGGTTGTCGGTTTGCCGGGAACAGGAGACAACTCACGTTCAACACAAATTACAAACCAAATGTTGTTACAAAACCTTGGTACAGTAATTGAACAGTCAAACTATATCCAAAAAGGTTCAGCTGCTGCCGTTTTAGTCACAGCAACAGTTCCACCGTTTGCAAAAAACGGAGACCAAATTGACCTTACAGTTTCAACACTTGCCGATGCTAAGAGTCTTGAAGGCGGTGTGCTGGTTCAAACACAATTGAGAGCTCCAAACGGAGAAATCGTTGCAATTGGCCAAGGTCCCGTTTCTGTCGGAGGTATTTCAAAAGATTCTAACGGTTCAAGTACAAGAACTGCAATCACAACAACAGGAAGAATCCCCGGAGGCGGTCTTGTTGAAAGAGATATAAATACTTCTATCGGGGATGAAAACACATTGACACTTCTTCTTGACAAGTCAGATTATACAATGGCAACAAGAGTTGCTGCCGCAATCAACCGTAATGTAACTCCGGCAAAAGCTGTTGACGGCTCAAGCATCAGAGTAGCTATACCTGCAAAATTTAATGATGACAGAATTGCATTTCTTTCAATTCTCGAAAATATGACAGTTGATGCAACAAAAGATAAAGCAAGAGTTGTTGTAAACGAAAGAACAGGCACAGTTGTAATTGGAAGCGAAGTAAAACTTCTTCCGGCAGCTGTTGCCCACGGAAACATAACAGTAACTGTCCAAACAACAAATCAGGTATCACAGCCTGAACCGTTTGCAGGCGGAACAACAACAGCTTTTGCAAACAGCTCTGTATCAGTAAATAAAGGCAGCGGAAGCCTCGTGACAATGCCGGCAAACAGTACACTGAATGACTTAGTCCGCGCACTGAACGCAATCGGAGTTGCACCTATTGATCTTATCTCAATAATGCAGGCTCTGAGAGAAGCAGGCAGCTTACAAGCAGAAATACAGGTAATCTAAGGAAAACAAATGTCTTCAATCCAAGCATACAACAACTTAACACCTGAAGTAATAAATGGAGACGTCCAGACTTTAGACAGCATAAAAACAATCAAATCTCAAAGAGAACAGCTGAAAAAAGTTTCGACAGAATTCGAGGCTATCTTCGTGACAAAAATGCTCAACACAATGGACAAAACAGTGAGCATAGGTGACAAAGGCGGTCTGTTCGGTGAAGACAACAAATATCTGGACAAATTCAAATCTTTCATCTATGGCGAAGTCGGACGTCAAATAGCAAAAAGTCCAACCTCCACAGTAGGTTTTGCAAAACAAATCTACCAACAAATGGAAAAATCTCTGCCAAAAGAAAATAACATTACGGCAGCACAAACAGGGAATGCTCAGGCATCACAGGGGATAAAAAACAAAGTCGATAAGGAGATATAAATTACAATGGTAAGTCCGTTAAGCTCAAACGTTAGTGCAATACAATTACTCAATGCTTCAAATGCATTCAAAAATGCAACAAGACCCATAACACCTGAAGCACAAAACATGCCTGAAGTATCAGACGGTATAGATATTAACGACAACAGCATTTTAAAATCACAAAATCTTGATGAAATAAAAGAATACGCCAAACTTGCCGGTGAAGAAAATCTCTCGGATGATGACATAAAATACGGCCTAAGCTACGGCAGAAGCGTCATCGTGGAATATATGGCCTAAACTGAAAAGGAGACCTGCATGATTACAGAAAATATAGAAAAATTAGAAAATATCATTGATACAGAAATCAAAGGTTATAAAAATATAGAAAAACTATATGCTGACAAAAAAGAAATCCTTATCCATGGAAAAGGCACTGATTTGTTTGCAATTGATGAAAAAATTACAGATGAATATAAGAACATAAGCTCGTGTGCAGAAGCAAGAAAAAATCTGTCAAAAACAATGAACATTCCAACTTTTTCAATGACAGACATAATCAACAATTTGAAAGAAACAGATGCAATTGCGGCTAAAAAATTCGAAGAAAAAAGAGAGACAGTGAACAAACTTGCCCACCGCATTTTTGAACTCGAAAAAACAAATCTCGAATTGCTTAAACATGGAATGCATGTAACAAACAGAACTCTTGAAATAATAATCAAAGGACTTCAGCCTATTACAAAAGAATATAATCAAAAAGGTCAAAATATTACAAAGAATCAGCTTGAAATGTCATCAATCATTGAAGAAGCTTAAGACTGTAAAGGAAATATAATGGGATCAACATTAAATGGAATAATGAATATTGCACAACAATCAATCAACAACAACCAGATTGCGTTGAATGTTGTGAGCAACAATATTGCGAATATGAATACCAAAAATTATACAAGACAACAGGTCGAATTTTCGACACTCAATGCTTATGATTGTTTCAACTGGTGTTCATCAAGCGGAAGACTCAAAATCGGACATGGCGCCGAAATCACAGGTATAACAAATAAAAGAGCACAATGGTTAGACAACTATTACAGAGGACAAAATTCTGCAAACGGATATTACAACCAGATTGGCGGAATGACAGGCAACATAGAAAACCTTTTGAATGACGAGTTGAGCTCAAACGGACTTGAAAAAAGGCTCTCTGACTTTTTTGCTGCATCTCAGGCACTCAGCGGAGATCCAACAAATAACGCATATAAAATTGCATTCATAAATGCTGCACAAGATGTTGCAGATATGTTAAACAACATGTCTAAAACTCTTAACGGATATATAGAACAATCCGTAGGAACTTTTGGAGATCCTGACAGTTTTAACTCTTCATTAATTAAAACAAATGTAGACAGTCTTGATGACAAACTTGCACAACTTGCTGAATTAAATGGTCAAATTTCAGGAAACGCAAACTCAGGCAGTGCAGCAAATGATTTAAAAGATAAAAGAGATGCTCTTCTAGATGAAATTTCAGCCATAATACCACTAACCACTACAACAAATGAAAATGGTACAGTTAATGTAATAATTGATGGGCAAACAGTAGTAAAAGGTGGAGACAAAAAACTTACCATTCAAGCTGTGCAAGGCGATGATGCCGACCATCCGGTAAAAATCCAGCTTGTTGATAAAGAAGGAAATATCAAAAAAGAAGACATAACTGATTCACTCGGAGAATGTCAGCTCACAGGCATATTACAAGCAGGAAGCGGTGAATCTTTCGGATATAAAACAGTTCTGGACGATTTGAATAAAATCGCAAGTGCTTTTGCCGAAGAAATGAACCGAATTCAAACACAGGCCGATGCAAATGGAACACCTATGTATATAGGACCTGATGGCACTCTTGTAGAATCAACAACACCTTTGTTTGTAACAAAAGACGGCTCAGGAAACTTTACTGCCGGCAATATAACAATCAATCAGGCTGTTATTGATGACCCGACACTTGTTGCCACAGCTCGTATGGATCCCAATGCCGCAGATTTTGATGACAAAGCAGTCGGAAATACAGGCAACATGGATCAGTTTAACAACCTTGCAAAAGGTAAATTGCCTGCACTCAGTTTGACTGACCCGCCGGGTGAAGGCATGTCACTCACAGATTTCTTATCGAGCATGATTTCAAAAATAGGTTCTGAAATTGATTCGCTCAACAGTGCTGCAAATGCTCAAAATTCAGTAATGCAACAGGCCGAATCTCAACGAGATGCAATGTATGGAGTTGATTTGAATGAAGAACTGGCAGACCTTATCAGATACCAAAGATCATATGAGGCTTCTGCTCGTGTATTTAATGCCGCTAATGAGCTTATGCAGATAATTACACAATTAGGCAAATAAAATTTGAGGTAAATAAAAAATGATGAGAGTAACCAGTTATACAACACAAAATATGTTAAATAACATAACATCACAACAAAGCAAACTATATGAGCTTTATAATAAAATCAATACAAATCAGAATATTACAAATATCTCTGAAAATCCTATTGATGCAGCAACTCTCATCAGATTGAACAAGCAGCTCTCAGAAATCGGAGCATACGCCAAAAATGTTGAATCAGCAAAAACACAAATCACTGCACAGGATGAAGTTTTTTCGACAATAGTTGAAAAAATGCAAAGAATCAACGACCTTGCCATTCAAGCTGCGAACACACCAACCGGTGAAGATGGTTTTAATGCTTGTCTGCTCGAAATTCAACAACTAAAAGAAAACATTGTTGATTTGGCAAACACACAATACGACGGCAAATATATTTTTGCAGGTACAAACGTAACTACAAAACCATTTGAACTGGGCGATGACGGAAGCATTACTTATCACGGCACACCTGCAAACAATACAGCAGGCTATGAAAGAACACTCGAAATTTCTGACGGTGTAAAAATCGAATTAAACAGCTCAGGTGATACTATTTTCGGCACTTATGATCCTAATGATCCTGCAAACAGCTCTGGACTCTTCAAAGTACTCGGTGACCTGGAAACAATCCTTAAAGCAGATCCGATGGACAACGAAGCTGTAAGCGCACAACTGGATGAAATTCAAGGAGCAATCAAACATATTTCAGAAATTCAATCAGTTCACAGCACCACAGTATCTAAGTTGACAATGACAGGAGAACTTTTGAGCAATACGGAATTGACTCTCGAGTCTCAAAAAGCATCAATTGCCGAAGTAGATATGACAAAAGCTATTTCGGATCTTGTACAGCAGAACTATGCTTTACAAGCATCAATGCAAGCATACACAATTATATCAAACCAATCGTTATTGGATTACATCTAAACAATAACAAAAAAGTTTAATCTTACCATTATTTATTTACGGGCGTTACTAGGGAAACAATAGGATGCCCTTTTTATTTTTTATCTGATTTTGAAATTTCTGGCTATGTCTCTGTCCATAGTCTTTTTCGCGATGTCTTCACGCTTGTCGTAAAGCTGTTTACCTTTTGCCAGAGCAATTTCACATTTTGCCCAGCCGTTTTCAAGAAAAAGATTCAATGGCACAATTGTGTATTTTTCTTTTTTAACTTTGCCTGCCATTTTCAAAATTTCACTTTTATTCAAAAGAAGTTTTCTTTTTCTGTCAGGGTCGGGGTTGAAGCGGTTTCCCTGTTCATAAGGGCTAATGTGCACGTTATAGAGCCAGACTTCGTTGTCTTCAATTTTTGCAAACCCGTCTTTGAGGTTAATTGCACCTTTGCGTATGGACTTTATTTCTGTTCCTGTCAGAACCATGCCTGCATCAAACTTTTCGACTATTGTATAGTCGTGAAAAGCTTTTTTGTTGTTTGAGATTATTTTTCTGCCCATAATTTTTACCTGTTGCTATTTTAACATCAAAAAGCAAAAAATATTTATTTCAACAATTGTACAACTTTCACGCCAAAATAATTAGCTATTTTAGTTAATTTATCCAAAGTAATATTAACTTTTTCTTTCTCTAGTTTACTGATATAAGAATTATCAAAATCTAAAGCAATTGAGAGATTTTCTCTGGTCAATTTGCTCTTTGTGCGTAATGCCATAACATTACGAGCTAAAATTTTTCTTACATCTTGATTCATATTCCAATTTTTAGGTATAATCAAGATTATTAACAGGAATGACATTCCATTTTTATCGAGGGGTTAAAATGGCTAAAAAATTTGAAATAACAAAAACAGAATACGATAGAATAAGACGTCATTCATTCAATCTGTACAGTGCTATTGAAGAAATGAATGAAGATTTTCAAATTCTATATAATACATTAGAAAAAATAGAAAAAAGATATAAAAAACAAAATCAAGGTTAAAGATGTTAACTTTGTAGTGACTTAAAAGCCAACCCCTTGAGGGAGGGTTTTTCGGAACGAAAAAGTAAATGTCTTTAACCTAAAAGAGCATACTATTTTGCACAGAATTGTTTTTTGACTATAATTGAACTACAAATGTACATTTTAATTATAGGTGGATAACTGTGATAAAAGAACAATATTTTCCTCAGGAAATTGAAAAAAACTGGCAAAAGGTTTGGGAAGATAACAAATTTGGAAAAACATACGACAATTCAGACAAACCTAAATATTATGCTCTGTCTATGTTCCCTTACCCATCAGGCAAACTGCATATGGGACACGTCAGAAACTATACAATCACTGACGTAATAGCACGTTTCAAAAAAATGCACGGCTTCAATGTCCTTCACCCCATAGGATGGGACAGCTTTGGTCTGCCTGCTGAAAACGCAGCAATCCAGCACGGTGAAAGCCCTGAAAAATGGACTGATGAAAATATTTCTTATATGAAAATGCAACTGAAAAAACTCGGTCTTATGTATGATTGGGACAGAGAAGTTGCAACCTGCAAACCGGATTACTACAAATGGACTCAATGGCTCTTTTTGCAACTGTATAAAAAAGGTCTGGCTTATAAAAAAGAAGCTGCCGTAAACTGGTGTGAACAGTGTGCAACAGTTCTTGCCAACGAACAGGTAATTGACGGCAAGTGCTGGAGATGTGACAGCGTTGTTGAGAAAAAATATCTCTCACAATGGTTCTTAAAAATCACAGATTATGCTGAACAGCTTTTGCAGGATATTGATAAACTCGAGGGCTGGCCTGACAGTGTAAAAATAATGCAAAAAAACTGGATAGGCAAATCCGAAGGTGCCATTTTCAGATTTAAAGTTAAAGAAATCGAAGGAATGGAAGTTCCTGTTTATACAACAAGACCCGATACAGTACACGGTATCACATACCTTGTTGTTGCTCCTGAATACAAAGATATTGAAAAATTAACAACACCTGAAAACAAAGAGGCTGTTGAAGCATACAGAGCCAACGCTCGTAAAATGACAGAAATCGAAAGACTTTCAACAGAACGTGTGAAAACCGGTGTTCCTCTTGGTACTCACTGTATAAATCCGTTTACGGGCGAAGAATTCCCATTGTGGACAGCAGATTATGCACTTGTTGAATACGGAACAGGTGCTGTAATGGCTGTACCCACTCACGATGAAAGAGACTTTGACTTCGCTAAAAAATATAATCTTCCGATGAAGGTTGTTATCCAAAATTCTGAAAATCCGTCTGACTGTAAAGATTCTGCTTATACAGAACCTGGTGTACTCGTCAACTCTAATGAGTTTGACGGAATGAAAAACGAAGAAGCCAAAAAAGCTATTACACAAAAAGCCGTTGATGGCGGTTTTGGTGAATTTAAAACTCAATATAGGTTACGTGACTGGTTGATTTCAAGACAGAGATACTGGGGAGCTCCAATTCCTATTGTTTATTGCGAAAAATGCGGACCTCAACCTGTACCCGAAGACCAGCTTCCTGTTAAACTGCCAGAAGATGTTGATTTTAAAGTAAAAGGAAAATCACCGATTCTTACATCAAAAACCTTCCTTGAAACAACATGCCCCTGCTGCGGCGGAAAAGCTACACGCGAAACAGATACAATGGATACTTTTATATGTTCAAGCTGGTACTACATGCGTTATGCTGATGCAAAAAATGCTGATGCACCGTTTAGCAAAGAACTTGTTAACAAATGGCTGCCTGTTGATCAATATGTAGGTGGTATTGAACACGCTATCTTACACCTTTTGTACTCAAGATTTTTCACAAAAGCATTAAAAGATTTGGGTCTTGTTGATTTTGACGAACCTTTCAAAAATCTTTTGACTCAAGGTATGGTTTTGAAAGACGGTTCAAAAATGTCCAAATCAAAAGGCAACACAGTTGACCCTGATGAAATATTTGAAAACTACGGAGCTGACACAGCAAGATTATTCATCCTTTCAGATTCACCGCCGGCAAGAGACTTTGACTGGTCTGATGCAGGTGTGGAAGGCTGTTATAAATTCCTTAACAGGGTTTGGAGATTGTATTCATCAAATCAGGATAATTTGATGCTTGACTACAAATTGCCTGAAGATGTTTCTACACTTTCAAAAGAAAACAATGACCTTGTGCGTACAACTCACATTGCAATTAAGGGCATTACTCAGGATATTTCCAATGAGTTTCAATTTAATACTGTTATTTCAAAATATCGTGAGTTCGTTAATGCAATTTATGACTACTCAGGCAAAAAAACTCAATTTAATGACGAAGACAAAAACGTCTTGAGCTTTGCGCTTGTCACATTGTTAAAGCTTATGGCACCTACGACAGTGCATTTGACAGAAGAAATTTATCATCAAATTGGCGGCAAAGGTTCAATTCACGAGGCTGAATGGCCGAAATATGAAGATAAACTCGCCAAAACTTCTGCTATAACACTTGTTGTTCAGGTAAACGGCAAGGTTAAAGACAAAATCGAAGTTGATTCAGAATCAACAAAAGAAGAGCTTGAAAAAGCTGCTAATGAAAGCGAAAAAGTTAAACAGGCTGTTGAAGGAAAAACAATTGTCAAAACCATTGTAGTTCCCGGCAGACTGGTTAATATTGTCATAAAATAATATTACTGAGACTTAATATTTTACAAAAAGTCACGATTAATTGTTACAATCGTGACTTTTTTATTAAGCTTATACACCCTGCTGAAATTCAACAATATTACGACATTTGTAGTTTTAGAGTAAAAATTTTTCTGAACAAATGTAAAAATTACATATTTTTATGCAAAAAAGCATGCGTAATTGTGTTTATATAAATGTAGGAAAGTGAAGGTGTTCTTTAATGTATAGTCCAGAATTTATGAGATTTTTAATTGGCCGTGATGCAGATGATTTTATCAAAAATGAAAAAAAACCTGAAAACAAATCAGGAGAAAACATTATATATCGTTATACAAAATTGGCAACCGTGCCTATTGAAATAAAAAAGTAAACCTACATATACTTAGATAACAAAAAATACTCCTTAAAATTAAGGAGTATTTTTTGCTTAATATTTAATACTTAGACTAATTATTAGCTTCAATCAAAGCATTAATTTCTTCTACCATAACATCTGGATCTACACCATGAACTTTTGCACCTGCTTCAAGGTTTTCGAATCTTGCAGCTGCACATCCAATACAACCAAGACCATATTTAGCAAATACTTCTAATGCTTCCGGGTAATTTTGAACTATCTCAATTAGTCCCATTTCTTTTGTAACTTTTCCTGCCATAATGTGTTTATCCTTTCACTTGCCGAAATCGGCTTTATTTGACTTTAGTCTGTTTTTCATTAATTAGATTATACATTAAAATTTTTTTGTGGGGTATGCCGTGACATTTGTAAAAAGTTTTTTCAAAAAAATAAAAGATATGTTTGTGATTCCTCAAAGCCCGATAGGATTGAAATCAATAGGAATTCAAAGCAACTATCTCAATAAAGTATATAAATCAAAATATAGTATGAGTCGTTTTCAAAATGATTTAATATCCCCTGTAAATGAACCCTTCTTTTTTAAGCCGTTCTTTTTTTCAAATTAAAAAAAATCGGCTATTCATTCTACAATTTCTTGCAAAATCTAAGCCGAGATGGATAGAATTAGTATTACGGAGTTTATAGAGGAGTTTACACATGCATGAAATCTTGAGATAAAAATTTTTGCTATTTTTAATATTAAATATGAACAAATATTAAGCTAAATTTTTATGTTATCCTTATAATTATGGAAAAATTATTATTTTGGCTAAATTGTACAAGAGCATATTCTCTTCCTATGTCAGTAATGGCATGGTTGATACCTTTTACTTTAGGGTATTTCAACAATGGCAAAATCTTATACGGATTTCTTGCACTGCTTGGAATAATCTGTGCACATCTGGGAGCAAACCTCTTTGATGACATCATTGATTACAAAAACTATCTGAAAAATAAAAAATCAGAACAAACTATTAATTTAAAAAAAGGCAAATGCCAATATTTTTTAGATAACAAATTATCCATGATTTTGGCAGTGAAAGCTGTGATAATACTTTTTGCAATAGCTCTGGCAATAGGTTTTTATTTTATTGAAATCTACCGTTTTCCGGTTCTTGTGATTATGTCAATCACAGGAATTCTTTGTCTTTTATACCCGAAATCAGGCTATTTTGCTCTGAGTGAAATTATAATCGGCACTATCTTTTCACCGCTTCTTTTCACAGGAGTTTATTACGTAATGACAGGCACTTTTTCACTAAAGCTCATCTGGCTTTCCGTATCGTTCGCACTTGTGACAATAACACTTTTGTATACTGATTTCTTTTTGGACTTCAATTCTGACAAAGCCGAAGGGAAAAAAACTCTATGCACCATTTCAGGAAGCAAACATAACGCATATTATCTTTATATTTTTATAATTTTTTTGATTTACGCAAACCTGTTTTTGGGTATACATGCGCATATTTTTCCTTTAAAATATGCAATCATTTTTATTTCTGCATTATATGCACTAAAAACAATAGGTCAGCTTCAAAATTATATTGATAAAGAAATAAAAAGCGAAAAAGAATTCATGACAGCAATGAACACCACACAAAAGTTTATAGCAATTTTTACCGTGTTGTGTTTAATTTGTTTTTACCTGACAAAATAATTATTTATCTTCGTAAATGATTTTTTGAAGATAACTGTATTTCGGATAATACGTTTCCGGGTCTTCTTTTGCAGCTTTCAATTCATCGGAACAGCCCACAAAAATTTCTGCAAGAACAGGATCAAACTGGGTTCCGGAACATCTTTTTATTTCTTCAATAGCTGTTTCATGAGAAAGTGCCTGCCTGTATGAGCGTGTAGAAGTCATTGCATCATATGTATCAGCCAGA
Source organism: Clostridium sp. (assembly GCA_018362895.1). Taxonomy (GTDB): domain Bacteria; phylum Cyanobacteriota; class Vampirovibrionia; order Gastranaerophilales; family Gastranaerophilaceae; genus Limenecus. The sequence goes on from JAHALR010000004.1 coordinate 92,085, forward strand.
GCAATGATACGACCAGAAATGGGAATCTCTTCACCTTTTAAACCGTTTGGATATCCTGTTCCATCCCATTTTTCATGGTGCGTACGCAGCCAGTTTGAGATAACGGTCAATTTTTTTATACCCATAAGCATTTTTTCAGCCTGAGCAGGATGTGATTTCATAACTTCATATTCTTCATCGGTGAGTTTTCCGGGTTTGCAAAGAATGCTTTGAGGAATGCCGATTTTACCGATATCATGCAAAAGACCTGCTGTTTCAATTTCTTCTAGCATAGTATCATCAAGATTCAGCTTTTTCGCAAGAATTAACGAATACATAGTTACACGAAGAGAATGTCCGTGTGTATAAGGATCTTTTGCATCAAGAGCCGAAGCAATAAGTTTTATGGTTTTGTAAAAAAGTTCTCTTAAATCCTTTAATATAATTGTTTTATTGTTGAGCAAATCAAATTTTTGAATCCCTGTTTCAATTGTCAGTTTAAGCTCTTCCGGGTCAAAAGGTTTGACAATGTATTGATATAGATGACAGTCATTGATAGAGTCAACAATAGCATCCACATCCAAATGACCTGTCAGAAGAATTTTAACAATGTCAGGATATTCACCCGCAACCCGTTTCAAAAACTCTGTGCCTTCCATTTCGGGCATTTTCTGGTCACTAACAATCAGGGCAATTTCTTTGCCTTTGCCCTCAACAATCTCAAGTGCTTCTTTTCCATTTGATGCAGTAATAATATTGTAATCATGGCGAAGCGTTCTTCTCAGGAGTTGAAGGTTATTCACCTCGTCATCCACGAGCAGAATAGTATGTTTTTCATTCTTAGGATTCACTTGAAGAATCTCACCGAGACTTTCTTCAAAAGAATCTTCTTTTAATAGAGCAAAATTTTCCATACATACACCATATTACTCTTTTTTCTTCGACTAATTCCAGCCAAAACTTTATAACTTTTTATTTAAACGTTACAAAAATTAAAAAAAATGTTATAACTTAGGTTATTATATATTATTTTTGGAATAATTAAAATAGACCATATAAAGCAATAGTATTAAATAGGTAAAGTTATGTTATTAAAACAATATGATCAGGGCAGATTATTCTTGGCAAAACTTGATTACCAATCTGATTTGCTTGAGGAATTGAATAGAATTTGTCGTGAAGAAAATATAAAAACAGGCATAATCAGTGCAATAGGTGCTGTTTCCAGTCTCAAACTCGGTTTTTATAATCAAGAAACAAAAGAATATGTTCTCACAACCTACGCCTATGACGAACCAATGGAAATTGTTTCTTGCACAGGAAACATTTCAATAAAAGACGGAAAACCCTTCTGCCATGTTCATGTAATTGCAGCAGATAAAAAAGGAAAATGTATAGGCGGGCATCTTGTTCAAGGCACTTCTGTTTTTGCAGGAGAAGTTTCAGTCCAAGAACTTCTTGGCGGAGATATGATTCGTGAAGAAGATGAAGAAACAGGACTTACTCTCTGGAAATAAAAGATTTGTCTAAGTAAAAAACTGTCGGATATTGCATATCTGACAGTTTCTCGGTATGATATATACTGGTTTAATAAATAAGGAAAAATAATGTCCTCAGACAGTAAAAACTTGGAAATAATCAAAACTAAAGTAGTCTCAAACTCTTCGGAAGACATTATAGAACAACATATAGCAGACAACTCAAAGTTCATGGCGGTAATAAAAGCTCTAATCGCCAATATAGGTATAGCTCTTGTAAAGTTGATTTGTTTCTTCTTTTCTTCAAGTTCGGCAATGCTTGCTGAAGCAATTCACTCGGGTGTGGATTCCTTTAACAGTATATGTCTTCTTGTGGGAATCAAAAGAGGTTCAAGACCGGCTGACAACGCTCACCCTTTCGGATACGGATTGGAAGCTAATGTCTGGGCTATGTTCGCTTCGATATTGATGCTCGGAGGTACTTTTGTGGCTCTTTATCACGGCTTTGAAAAGCTCATAAAAGCTCAAAGTGTTGACGATTTGCTTATACACTACAATGCAATCGCAATTGCTTTGATTTGCAGCATTATGTTTGAAGCCTGGGCAGTAGTAAGTGCCTCAAAAGCTGTCTTGCACGAGGTTAACATAGAAGAAAAAAATCCTTTTAAAGAATTTTTTCGTTCAATAAAATATATCGGACAAATAAAAAGCCCTACAACAAAATTCGTATGGTATGAAGACACAGCTGCCCTGACAGGTGTATTGGTGGCTTTTGTCGCATTAACTATGGCAAAATTTGTTATGCCGCACGATTTGGCATACATACCTGATGCGATAGCATCAATAATAATTGGTAGTATTCTTTTTGTTCTTGCTATTTATCTTTTAAAAAATAATGTGAACAGTTTGACTGTACAATCAGCCGAACCTGACGTAGAAGAAAAAATCAGACAGGTTGCCTCTACTATTCATGGCATTACAGATGTAGTCGAACTTAAAACAATCGACCTTGGCTCTTCAGGGCTTATTATTAACATGACAATTGAAGTAGACCCTGAAACACAAATGAAGGATGCTGATGATATAGCTGATATGCTTGAGCGTAAAGTAAAAAAAGTTATTAAAAATGTAACACATATAACAATTGAACTTCAGGCTCACGATGCAGAAGACAACTGGGAAGAAAAATTCCATAAACTCATCAAAGAAGGCGAAAAAATAGAAACAATCGACAGCCACGAGGCTCAGATGCTCTCTAATTTCTTTGGATTTGCAAATACAGTTGTCAGAGAAATAATGGTGCCCAGACCTGAAATCTTTATGGTTAACGTTGAAGATAATATCAACGAGCTTGCTGATCTGATTATAAATTCAGGACATACAAGAATCCCTGTATATAGAGATAATGTTGATAATATAATCGGTGTGATTAATGCAAAGGACGTTTTAAAGGTTATAAAAAATAATCATGTCGACGAGAACTTTTCTATTGAAGTTCTGGCAAGAGAATTGTTAATCGTGCCTGAAAACAAATTCATCTCGGATCTTTTGAGTGATTTCACTTCGTCAAAAAATCAAATTGCGGCTGTTGTGGATGAACACGGCGGCATTGCAGGCATTGTAACAATCGAAGATATTCTTGAAGAAATTGTCGGAGAAATTTATGACGAATTTGACAAGGTTGAAACACCTGAACTTGTCAAAATCGACGAAAACACCTTGAATGTTTCTTGCAAAATGGATATCGAAGACATAAATGAAAGATTTGACCTTGATATTCCGAATGAAGATTTTCAGACAATAGGGGGATATGTTTTCGGACTTTTGGGAAGAGAGCCTGAACTCAACGATGTTATCGAAGACAAAAATATCACTTATACAATTTTGGAAATCGACGGAAGAAGAATTTCACGCATAAAAATGCATAAAGAAACACCGTTTGTCGATTCAACAGAAGAAAAGCACGAAGCCCAAGAGAGTGAACAATAGGATTATTCATTTATTCCAAAAAGTTTTATTCTGACATCACCTATCTCACATTTCATTTTGTTGAGCTTTTGCTTTAATACTTTTAGTATCGAGTGAACATCTCGTCTTTCAAGATTTTCAAAATAATTTATGCTTGCTTCAAAAAGATTTATAAAACTTGAACAGATGAAAATATCTTCTGAGAGGCTGAGTAATTTTTTGCGTACGTTTACATTTTTGTATTGTTCGGAAATTTCTTTTTTCATGGTGCTCCTTTTATGTTAAGTAAGTTGAACATGCGTTGGTATCTTTATGCTATTTTTAGCATTATTTTGCTATAATTCTACTATCATTAGCAATTAATGTCAACATTTATACAAAATAGTAGAATAATAGACATAAATGGAGAATATTATGTCTATTAAAAAAATAATAAAAACTATACTGGTTGAAGAAGAAATAACAATGACACAGTTATCTGAAAAGCTATCTGCCGTAAAAAATAAAAAAATAACATTGGATTCAATTTCAAAAAAACTTGCCAAAAACACCATAAAATACTACGAGGTCGAAGAGATTCTTGACCTCCTTGGCTATAAAATAAAAATTGAAAAGAAATAGCCTATCTTCCCAACTCTTCTTTATAAGCCTCTACGTATTTTGCCGCACTTTTATCCCAGCTGAAATCCGCTGTCATTGCATTTTTGACAATCATTTCCCAGTCTTTCTTATCCTTGAAAATGTCAAGTGCATATCTTATGCAATCCATCATAGAATACGGGCTGTAATTCCAAAACTTGAAACCGTCTGAGCCTTCCATAGGATATCCGACAATCGTATCATCCAAACCGCCTGTCGCTCTTACAATAGGCACCGTGCCATATTTCAATGATATAAGCTGGCTCAAACCGCAAGGCTCAAACGCAGACGGCATTAAAAACATATCAGCACCTGCATACATTAAATTGCTAAGTTCCGCACAAAAATCAATTTTTGCACGGATATTTGAACTTGAATCATTCAAATATCTGAACATATCTTCATAATGTTGTGCACCCGTACCCAAAATGATAAACTGTGCATCCAGCCCTTTCAACTCTTCACAAACAGGTCCGAACAAATCAAAGCCTTTTTGTTCTACGAGTCTTGACACCACTGCTATGAGAGGTTTATCTTTTTCAAAAGGCAAACCAAATTTTTCAAGTACAGCTTTTTTTGAAACCTCTTTTTCCTTCCAATTTTTTACAGAATAATTTTTTGGAATCAGTTTGTCAGTTTCAGGATTAAATACGCTGTAATCCACACCGTTTAAAATCCCCAGAAGTTTATGAGCATTATGGTTCAGTGTCCAGTCCAGACCATGCCCACCTTCATAAGTTTTGATTTCATTTACATAATTTGGTGAAACAACAATTATTTTGTCGCTATAATTTATTGCACCCTTCATCCAGTTCAACATGCCGAAATGTTCCAGTCCCCAACAGTTCCAGACATCTTTATGGTCAAGTTGTGCAAAATACAGCAAGTCATCAAACCACTGTCCCTGATACGCAATATTATGTATAGAGAAGAAGTTTTTTGCTTCTTTAAAGAAAGGATCATCCTTATAATTAACCTTCATATAAACGGGAATCATAGCTGTATGCCAGTCATTTGAGTGTATTATATCGGGTTTGAAATTCAAAAGCCTTGCATATTCAATTGCTGCATGAGAAAACGCAATAAAACGTTCATGTTCATATCTTGTGTCTATGTTTCTCGGGTAAACTTCATGAAAAGGAGCAAAATATTTACTGTTATCAAGAAAAAACACATTCACGTTTGTTCCGGGCAGTTTAGCCATTTTAAGATTAAAATAATATTGTCCATAGCTGTAATCAATTGTCAGCTTAGAATTTGGGATTTCTTCAATGCCATATTTATGTTGATCAATGCAGCCATGCAAAGGAGTAAAAACAGCAACTTCATGCCCCATTTTTTCAAGAACCTTCGGCAGACTTCCTACAACATCAGCCAGACCGCCAACTTTTGAAAATGGTGCAACCTCCGCTGAAACAAACATTATTTTCATGATAAACTCCCTTGTTAATCAATATTCTCCATTCAAATTATATCATTATTTTAATAAAAAAAAGACCCTTATTTCTAAGGGTCAAAGTCACATGCATAATCTAAACTATAAGGAGTTTAGAACTTTTTTACCATTGGATAAAAACAAGTCCTGACGAACCGTTGCCGCCTCTACCCAATGAAAGACTAGAACCGCCTGACACATTAGCGGCACCACCGCCTCCGCCGGAGCCGGCGCCGTATATTCTGTTAAAAGACCCGAGTTGTGAATTGTCTTTAAATACCGATTGTGTAAGTCCGTTCAATGAATTATTTCCATCTTGCAACCCGCCAAGTCCGCCTGTACCGGTTTTCTTTGCAGTCAACACATCTGACAAAGCCCCATTACCGCCAACCGGCATTGAATTAGAATTAATCGTTTGAGAATATGATTCTTCATTAGCAGGGTCAATTTTTAGTGCACCTGCACCGCCTACAACCTCTGCACCGTTCTTTATATAAGAAGATTGACCGTCAAGACCTGCTGTCTGTGTATTATTTTTATAATGCGACAATATTTTTCTTATAGAAGGCGCTACATCACCGCCTTGTCCGCCTTTACCAGGAAAAAGAAGAGTCCTTTGTGGCATTTCAGAATAAGCTATTTGAAGAACTTTTCCTGCTTGTCCGCCCAAACCTGCATATACAGGTTTATAAACTATTGCAACCAGCCCATTTTTTCCTGATGCAGCATAGCTCCTGTAATCAGAGTTACCGTATTTTCCTCTTCCACCGCCTCCTGCTCCATAGTTATTTTGATATTCTTTACAATAAGCAAATTTTTGCCAGAGAGTTTCATTACACATAGTTCGACAAGTTATTATGTTTGCGCAGTTTTTTTCTGATGTACGAATTTCCTGGTTAAAATCTATTCCAAATTTATCCTTATAACTGTTTAATGTTGAATTATTATTGTATTTATATTCCATCTGACTTTTTGATGAAACAGCACCAACCGGATAAGACTTTGCTATGCTTCCATATGCACCTCCCAGTTTAGATATACCTGTCATTGGAGCTGAATAAGTCAACGAAAGATAATAACCAAACCCACCGGAAGCATTAACATCAGGAGACACTTGTATTTCTCCGTCATTGCATCCAAAATTATATTGTCTGGTTGAACCGGAATAATTATAACCAATTATACTACCCCTGCGAGAAAAACAGCCCATTCTAATACCACCGTAATTATAACTCACGCCACCGCCGCCGCCCGCAGCAACAACATCAAAATTATTTTTAAAAGAAGCATCTTCCCTTTTTATTTGTGAATAATCTCCCGCAACACCGGTAGAACTGCTACCTCCGGCACCCGCACCACCTGAGCCGACTTTAATTTTTATCTGTGTATCTTTCGCCAAAGTTACTGCATTTACATGCACAACTTCACCATATGCACCTGCACCTCCGCGGTTGGCAAGATCTCCGTCGCGCCAGCCTCCGCCGCCGCCTCCTCCGACAACAAGAAACTCATAGTTTCCGGCTTCTGGAGTTATGAAAGAATACTCTCCGGGTTCTGTATAATTTTTATGCACAGTAGCTCTAGCTCCGGCACCAGCACCTCCGCCGCCTCCGCCTATAATAGTCGCAACAAAATTCTTTGCATTGGGAGGAGGATTAAAAACACAACCGTATCTTCCTTCCTCGTTATCATATATTACACTGCCATCTACCAGGTCATTGTTTATCATAGATTTTGCTACAAGAGTATTTCCATTCCAATAACAGGCGTATAGTCCATGTTCTTCATATTTTTTCTGTCTGATTTTTTTTGTGAGTATAGGGATTGATGCTAATGTTATCAAACACACTATTAAAAGTGTTATCAATGCTTCTGCGAGTGAAAATCCTTTTTTAGTTGTTTTAGAATAATTCATCTTAACTCCTATAAAATAATCTTTTTCATTAATAAAATAAAATAACTTAATGTCCTAAATTAAATATACCACATTTTATAAGTTTTAACACTAAATATTAAACATTAATTTAATGCTTAACGTTATTTTAAAAACATCCTCTTTAAACTGATAATATTCAAAAGGGGAATGGTAGTTATGTCTGATATGAAAAAACTATTAGGAAAAAAAATCAAACAATTCAGAAAATCGAAAAATCTGACACAAGAAGAGCTTGCTGAAAAAATAAACATTGAAGTTCCCAGTTTAAGCAATATAGAAACAGGCAAATTTGCTCCTTCTTTTGACACACTTCAAAAGCTGAGCAGTATATTGAATATAGAACTCTGGGAGTTTTATTATTTTAACCCTGTTTCAAATGAAAAAATGATAGAAGAAATAAATATCAAAATTAAAAACAACGAAAACCTTACAAAAATTGTTTACAATTTTATCAAATCCATTGAACAATTAGGCTGATTCTTTTTCTGATTCAATAGTTTTTTTGTAAGGAACAGCATATAGTTCGCCGTAAAATTCCTCTTGGTACAAATCTATGTCTGCCTCAGGTTCTGCTGTTAAAAACAAAAGAGCAATATAAGCTGATATTTTATCCAAACCCAGAAGTGTCAGAGTATTTAATTCTACTTTTTCTTCTGTTTCAAAAATCTTTTTAAGGTTTTCATGCAAAACTTCCACACTCTTTTCAATATATTCATCGTGAGCAAGGTTCACAATGTCATCGGGAGTCAGTCTTGCATAAGAACGAACACGCCTTTTTGCACGTTCATGTGCATTTTTCAATGATTGCTTTCTATCCAGTTCTTCATAAAATTGAAGTTGTTTAATAAGGTCTTTCAAATTAACCATACGGCTTCTATTCAAACGTACACTGGTTCTTCTTTGCAAAACCTCATCGAGCGAAATAACATTGTTTGTATTTATGTCATCCTCATTCCAGCTGTCATCTTCCAATTCATAGTCTTCATAATTTTCTTCTTCAAGACCCTCAATCTGGTTAGCATCAATTCCTTCAAGCACATTGGATTTTAATCTTAGCAAAATAGCTGCAAACAAAAGCGTCCTTCCGGTAAGTCTGAGATTTTGGGCTTTCATTTGAAAAAGATGAGCGAGATATTTATCCGTTACATCAACAATATCAACATTCCACGGGTCAATTTTTCCGTTTTTAGCCATTTGGACAAGAATCTCAATTCCGTCCACCTGACCCGATTCGTTCTGTGTTTCAACAGCAGAAATCATGGACATTTCATCTAAACTGTTTTCAGAAGTTGAGACAGTTCCTGTTACATAAAATTCATGATTCAAGTTAGATTCGGCTGTTTCCATTTTTCACTTAATCCCTTAATTTAACGCCCGTTACACGAGTTATACCTTTTTCTTTTTGAGTTACGCCGATTGTCCTATTTGCTGATTCTATCATAGGTTTACGGTGACTAACTACTACAAATTGCGTATTTTCAGCTTGAGTTTTTACCATATCAGCAAGTTTCTCAACGTTGATTCCATCAAGGTTCGCATCAACTTCATCAAACGCATAAAACGGAGCCGGAAGGTATCTTTGAATCGCAAACACAAAAGCAAGAGCTGTGAGAGATTTTTCTCCCCCTGACATCAAATTCAAGCGAGTTTTTTCTTTATCTCTAGGCTGTGCTTCTATCGACATACCGCCTTGAAAAGGTTGTTCATGATTATCCAGAACAAGTGTTCCTTCACCCTCCGACAGTCTGTGGAAAATCTCTTTGAAGTTATCGTTTATGTTGTTATATGTATTCATAAACGTATCTTTTTTTAGATTTTCATAGCCCTGCATTCTGTCCATAATTTGATTTTTTTCATTAGACAAAGTTTCTATTTTTGTTTTCAATTCATTCTGACGTTCTGAAACTTCGTCATATGATTTTATTGCCCGCATGTTCACATCGCCGAGTTCATCCATACGTCTTTGCAGTCTTTGAATTTTACCGGTAATTTCTTCCACAGAGATTTCAATTTCCTGAAGCTTTGAAACGTCAATTCCGTTTTCTTTAAGCTCCTCTTTAACATTTTCAAGTTGTGGTTCAAGCTCTCTTCTTCTGGCTTTAAAAGCTTCTATCTGTTCAGCAATCTTTTCAACATTGAGATTGAGAACATTTTTTTGTTTATCAAGTTCGAGATATTGTTCATTAACAGAATCTCTTTCTGTTTGTATTTCAACAAGTTTCTCTCCCAATTCTTTAATTTTTACTTCAAGAACTTCAATTTGTTTTTTAAACTCTTCAATTTCTGTTTTATATTTAACTTTGTCCTGTTCAAGTATTTCATTGTCTTTGTGTAGTCTGTCAATTTCTTTGTTATGTGTTTCAATAACATCACTTTGGAAAGCAATTGTTCTATTAAAGCCTTCTATATCATTTCTACAACCTGTAATTTTTGATTCCAGCTGTTTAATCTGGTTTTCTGTTGACTCTGTAAGCTTTTTCAGGTTTGTCAATTCTTCAGGTGTCATTTTCTCTTCAATCTCTTTGATTTCTTCTTCGAGCTTAAGAGTTTTTTCACCCAATTCAATGTGCTGCTGTTCCATTTTATCCAAATCAGCTTCAATTTTCTTAATTTTTGGTTCTGCTTGTTCGATTAGAGCTTTTTTCTCATTAATATTGTTTTCGTTTTCTTCAGAATTTTTAATAAGATTAGCAAGCTCCATTTTCGCCTGATTGTGAGCAGTCATGGTATTAGAATATGAAATTCTAACTTTATCCAATTTTTCTTCAAGTTCTGATTTTTTGCGTTCAAGTTCTGCATAAGCTTTTTCAAAGCCTTTAAGTCTTTCTTTGAATTTTGCAAGTTCATCATCCTGAGACTGGCTGAATTTCAGACCCGAACGTTTTTGTGAGCCGCCCGAAATTGAACCTGATTTTTCAAACAATTCACCGGTAAGAGTTACCATTCTGTATTGTCCGATAAGTTTTCTTGCACTGTTATAATCTTCAACAACAAGTGTTTCGCCCAGTGCATGGAAGAAAACATTAATGTATTCATCATCAAAATCAATAAGGTTTATCGCAAAATCAATTACACCTTTATCTTTTGGCAGTCTTAAAGATTTTGGTGCTTTGTTAATTTTGTTCATAGGAAGAAATGTTGCACGCCCGGCATTTGCACTTTTCAAAACTTCGATAGCAATTTTTGCAACTTCATCATCATCCACAACAACATTGGACATTCTACCACCCATTGCAACTTCAAGAGCAGTAGAATATTCTTTATCTACTTGACCAAGCTGTGCAAGAGTAGCATGAACACCGCTTATTTTTGCATTCAAAACCGTATCAACAGCACGGCCAAAATTCATTTCATCAAAAGCCTGTTTTTGTGCTTCCATTTGTGAAATTTTTCTGTACGCTGTTTGTACATTATATTGAACATCATTCAATTCATTTTTAGTTTTATCGAGTTCATACAGTGTATTTTGTTGAATAACTTTAAAATCTTCAAGCTCTTTGCCGAGTTCTTCAACCTGAACCTCAACGCGGTCTTTATTTCCCGCAAAATTTTGTTTAAAATTTTCAAACTCTTCAATCTTTTGTTTTGCCTCTTCAACAGATTTTAACAGACTGCTCAATTCTGATTCCATAGGAGCTTTAGCCTGAATGAGTTTTGTCTCTTCATCTTTTGCAGCTTCAAATTCTTTTCTTAGTTCATTTCTTCTGGCAACATATTTGTCAGCTGATTCACTTAAACCTGATACCTCTTGAAGCATTTGAAGAAGTCTTGCTTTTTCTGATTCCAGCTGAGTTTCAATTTCTTTTATCTCATTTTCTTTTTCTAAAATTTGCAGTTTTGCTTTTTCATTTTTTTGATTAAGATTTTCGATTCCGTTTTTGGCATTCTCAACTGTTTTCAGGTTATTTTGGATTGTTTTATCAGCAAAATTAATTGCAGCTTCCTGTCTGTCAACCTTACCTTTTATTTCTTCAACCTGTTTTTTTACTTCAATCTGCTCTGCTTCGCCTTTTTCTTTTACAAGATCAGAGAGTTCATCGAGTTTTGTTTTAACTTTCAGAATTTCTTCATCAAGTTTTTTGATTTTCACTTCTTCTTCTTTTTTCTTTTTGTTCGAATCAAGAATGCTTTCGTGCGCACGTTCCAAACCTTTTTTTATTTCAAAATATTTAACAGTTGTAATTTTACTTTCCAGATCCGTTTTTTCATCACGAAGCTTTTGATATTTCAGTGCAACTTCTCTTTCAGCTTTTAATTGTTCAAGCCTTGTTTCAACTTCGGAAAGAATCAAAAGCGAGTTTTGTACACGCGCTTCAACAGTGCCAAGTTCGTTTTGTGCTTGTTCTATACGACGGTCAAAATCAGCTACACCTGCTATTTCATCTATGATTTTTCTTCTTTCAACATCAGAACAATTTGTAATGGACATAACATCATTTTGCATAATAACGTTGTAACTGTTCGGTGTGATATTGTATTTTTCAAGAATAGTATGTACATCTGTCAAAGTAACTATTTTATCATTCAGATAATATATACTATTATACCCTTGAGAAGATTTTTTAATTTTTCTTGCTACGGAAAATTCTTTTTCTTCACTGCCTTCGGGAGCAAAAGTTACTTTAACAATTGCTTCATTTCTTCTTGTGTGCGTAGAGATTAGCTGGGAAATTTTTTCAGCTCTTAGGGTTCTTGAAGTAGACAAGCCAAGTGCAAACAAAACACTGTCAATAATATTGCTCTTACCTGAACCGTTAGGACCGGATATTGTGGTAAAACCTTTTAAAAACGGTATAGTTATTTTGTTTGCAAAAGATTTGAAGTTATCGATTTCTACTTCTTTAATGTACATTAAATTAATCTAATCCCAAGTATCTAGACATATGTATCTCTTATTTTCTTATAAACCGGACAGATAGTCAAAAAGGTTACATTTTTATACAAAAAACCCGCCATTGTTCGGCGGGTTATTTTTTATTTAAACATTTGCTGTCTCTTCTTCCTCTTTTTTCGGTGTCATATGTTCAGGAATAAATCCTGTGTTAAAATTACCGGAAATGAAAACATCATTTGTAAGAATTTTTTTGTGATAAGGAATTGTTGTCTTAATACCAGTAATTACATATTCATCAAGAGCACGAAGCATTCTTTTTCTGGCATCTTCTCTGTCTCTTCCCCATACAATCAGCTTACCTATCATTGAATCATAATAAGGAGGAATTTTATAACCAGTATAAGAATGAGAATCGACTCTCACACCAAACCCGCCAGGAGCAATGTATCCTTTAATCTCACCGGGGCAAGGCATAAAATCTTTGTCAGCATCCTCAGCATTTATACGGCATTCTATTGCATGTCCTCTGAGTTCAATATCTTCTTGAGTGAAAGAAAGTTTTTCGCCGGAAGCAACTCTGATTTGTTCTTTCAACAAATCAACACTTGAAATCATTTCTGAAACACAGTGTTCAACTTGGATACGAGTGTTCATTTCCATAAAATACCAGCTACCGTCATGATCAAGAAGAAATTCTATTGTGCCAGCACCTTCATAATTAATTGATTTTGCAGCAGTTACAGCCGCAGCACCCATGGCTTTTCTGGTTTCTTCATCAATAGCAGGTGAAGGAGCCTCTTCTAAAAGTTTTTGGTGTCTTCTTTGAACAGAACAATCACGTTCACCTAAATGAACTACATTTCCGTAGCTGTCAGCAATGATTTGAACTTCAATGTGACGAGGATTAATAATATATTTTTCAAGGTAAACACCTGCATTGCCAAAGGCATTCTGAGCTTCTGTCTGACAAAGTGTAATTGCTTCTTCCAATTCATCAGGAGTATTCGCAATTCTCATACCTTTACCGCCCCCGCCTGCTGTGGCTTTAACAATAACAGGATATTTTGCTTTTGCAGCAAAAGCCTTTGCAGCCTCCATATCTTCAACAAGGTCTGTACCCGGTGTAACAGGTACTCCGTTAGCTGTCATTGTTTTTCTTGCAGTAGCTTTGTCTCCCATTTTTCTCATTGCTTCAGCAGATGGACCTATGAATTTAATTCCATGGTCAGTACAAATATCTACAAAATCAGAACGTTCTGACATGAAACCATAACCGGGGTGAATTGCATCAGCTCCGCTTGTTAATGCTACTGAAATAATAGCAGGAATATTCAAATAGCTTTTTGCGCTTTGTGCAGGTCCGATACAATATGCTTCGTCAGCAAGACTTACATGCAGTGAATCTGCGTCAGCCTGTGAATAAACAGCAACTGTTTTGATACCCAATTCTCTGCAAGCTCTGATAATTCTGACAGCAATTTCGCCTCTGTTAGCGATTAAAACTTTTTTTATCATATTATTATTAAATCCCTAAAGTCTATTTTGATAGTTTAATTTTATACCAAAAACAAAAAAGAGGGTCAAAGTTTAACCCTCTCTTTGTAAACATTAGTTTATTAAAATTATTCAACATACATCAAAACTTGACCGTATTCAACAGCTTCACCGTCTTTTACACAAATCTGTGTAACTTTTCCTGAAACTTCTGATTCAATTTCATTCATCAATTTCATTGCTTCGATAATACAAACAACTTGACCTGTTGAAACAGTAGCACCAACTTCAACAAAAGGTTTGGCACCCGGTGAAGAAGCCAGATAGAATGTACCAACCATAGGAGAAGTAATGGGTTTGCCTTTCGGAGCTTCCTCTTTCTTCTCTTCAACAGCAGCAGGTGCAGTTGCAGGAGTAGCTGCAACAGGTGCTTGTACAGCTTGAGGTACAAAAGTTTGTGCTTGTACCAGTTCTTTTTCTTTTCTGATAACAATAGCTGATTCTGATTCTTCAAGAGTTAACTCAGTTAACTCACTTTCAGAAACCATTTTTACCAGTTTTTCAATATATTCTAAATCGAAATTCATAATTTTGTCCTTTGTTAAATTCATCAAGTCTTGGAATACCGGCGTTCACGAAAACTCATCGTTTCGTTCACATAGGCAGCTTTGTGCCTACACGGATTCCGTTATACTCTATCGAGATATTCATTTGTTCTTGTATCTACTCTGATTCTGTCTCCGTTAGAAATGAAGAAAGGAACGTTCACAACTGCACCTGTCTCAAGTTTAGCAGGTTTTGTACCGCCTTGCGCAGTGTTGCCTTTTTCTGCCGGAGGTGTATCAACAACTTCCAATTCAACATGGTTTGGCATATCTAGACCGATAATTTTACCATCATGAAGAAGAATATTTACATTCATGTTTTCTTTCAAATATTTTACACCATCACCAAGGTGATCATCAGTAACAGCAAGCTGTTCGTATGATTCTGTATCCATCATTATGTAATCAGAACCTTCTTTATAAAGATATTGCATTTCACGTTTGTCAAGTGTAGCTTTAGCTACTTTTTCACCTGCTCTGAATGTTTTTTCAACAACGTTTCCTGTTTCAACGTTTTTCAGTTTTGTTCTAACAAAAGCAGCGCCTTTGCCGGGTTTTACGTGTAAAAATTCAACAACTGACCATAAGCCGTTATCGAGTTCGAGTGTTAATCCTGTTTTTAAATCATTTACTGAAATCATTAGGTTTTCCTCAATTATTCTGCTGTTTAAAATCTTAACATAAAAAATAAAACTTGAAAAATTTTATACTTAATTATAATTAACAAAGTTTATAAAAAGTATAAAAATAGGCTAAAATATTTGTATGGCTATTGCATATTTATGTCTGGGTTCAAATTTAGGAGACAGAGCCGGCTTGATAGAAAAGGCGGTCAACCTGCTTGGTCTTTCACAGAACATAAAAATAATAAGAACTTCTGCACTTTATGAAACAGAACCATGGGGAATTAAAGACCAAAACTGGTTTTTGAATATTGCCGTTGAAATAAAAACAACACTCAATCCGCAAGAACTTTTAAAAAAATGTAATGAAGTAGAAAAACTTTTAGGAAGAAATCGTAACGAAGAAATTCGCTGGGGAGAAAGATGTGTTGATATAGATATAATTTTTTATGACAAAGAAATAATTAACGCCGAAAACTTGACAATTCCTCACAAACAACTGCATAAAAGAGCTTTTGTTCTCATCCCTCTTTTAGAATTAATTCCTGATTTTGTTCATCCTATAATAAACAAAACTGTCTCTGATTTATATGAAGATCTCGAAGACGTTGAAGAAGTTTTTTTGTATGGAACAAGAACCGATGAACAAAACTAAAATAGCTATAATAGGCGGAGGTCCTGCCGGTGTAATGTGTGCTTTAAAAGCAGCAGAAAATCCTAATAATGAAATATATATTTTTGACAAAGGTATAATCCTTAATACACTCCTGCCAACCGGTGGAGGAAGATGTAATCTTGCTTATAGTGAATTTGATTTTAAAGAACTTGCAAAATTTTATCCCAGAGGGGAAAAATTCCTTTATTCTGTTTTTTCAAAATTTTCAACTTCCGATACACTGGAATTTTTCACAAAGATAGGTGTTGATACTTACACTCAAAATGACAACCGAATTTTTCCGGTTTCTGATTCATCAAAAGAGGTAAAAAACGCACTAATAAAGAAAATGGAGCAGTTTGAACAAAAAAATATAAAAAAATATTTTGAACAGGTTATAGATATAAAAAAAACAGCTGAAGGTTATCATCTAAAAACAAATAAAAAAACACACAAATTCAACAAAATTGTAATATCAACAGGAGGAAGAGGTAACGGTCAAAAGCTTGCAAAAAATCTCGGTCATAATATTACACCAATGAAACCGGCTTTGTGTTCTCTTATTACTCAGGAAAAGGAATTTGCATCAGTTTCAGGTATAAGTTTAAAAAACATATCAGCAGAAGTATTTTTTGAAAAAGAAAAAATAAAAACATTATACGGAGACTTCTTATTCACACATAAAGGCATTTCAGGACCTCTTGTTTATAAAATATCTTCTTACTGTGCATTCATCAATTTTTCAAAACAAAAACCACTAAAAATAATATTAAATATTGTTAATAAAAGTTATGAACAGTTTGACGAAGAGTTTTTAACGCTGTTAAAAACCGCATCTCAAAAAGAATCCGTCAATATTCTTTCGGAATTTTTGCCTAAAAATCTGGCACACTGTATTTTTGAAAAATTAAAAATAAATACAAAAACAAAAGCAGGACAGTTGACAAAAAAAGAAAGAGAAGAAATTTCAAAAACAGTCACACAATTTTGTTTTAATGCAATTGATACCGTTAGTGGTGAAGAAGTTGTTACAGCAGGAGGAATAGATCTGAAAGAAGTAAACTCAAAAACAATGGAATCAAAATTGCTTGAGGGTTTATATTTTTGCGGAGAAGTACTGGATATTGACGGGTTGACAGGTGGCTTTAATTTACAAAACTGCTGGTCAACAGGATACATAGCAGGAAGCTCTCTTCTTTAATTTAAATATGTAAGAGCCCTCCAACACCTTGGTGTCTTCGGGCTCAGAAAGAAGTATTGTAAAGAATAAAATTTTATTAATTTGATTAACCTTGAACAAGGCTGATTGCAATCTGAGGCAATGCATTTGCTTGTACCAACAAAGCAGATGAAGTTTGTTGAAGAATTTGAGCTTTTGTATAGTTTGCAGATTCTTCAGCAATATCAGCATCCATGATTGTTGATTTTGCAGCTGTATTGTTTTCAATTGTTGTTGTGATAGATGTTGCAGCTGCATCAAGTCTGTTCATAACAGCACCAATTGTTGCTTTGTTTGTTGAAATAGTGTCAATTGCTGTATCAACAATAGCAATGTATCTTGCTGCTGCTGAAGCGACTGTAAAAGCAGCTTCTACGTTTTCACCAAGACCTTTTGAATAGTCGATTGCAGTTGTACCGGCATCACCACCAGTCGTATGAGCACCAAGAGTATTCTGATCCATTTTTGCAAACATTGATTTATCTATTGTAATAGAGTTGTTTGCTGCTTCAGCATTGGCACCTACTTGAAGTCTTAAGCCCTCATTAGCAAGTTTACTTGTTCCATCTAACAATTTCAAACCGTTAAAGTTTGATGCACCTGCAATTCTGTCTATTTCAGCCAAACGAGCAGTAACTTCGTCTTGCATTGCTTTCATAGCACTTTCATCATAGATGCTGTTAGCAGCTTGGGTAGCCAGGTCTCTGATACGGTTTAAGTTGTCTAAGATAACATCAAGGTCACCTTCTAATGTAGACAATACGTTATTCCCTGTTTCTATGTTTGCTTTCGCAACCTTTGAACCCCTAATTTGCGTTTCGAGACCTGTTGCTACATACAAGCCGGCAGCATCATCTGCTGCTCTGTTTACTTTGTAACCTGTTGACATTCTTTCGAGTGCAGAGTTCAAAGAATTTGTTGCATTTGTCAAGTTTTTTTGCGTTTTTAACGCAGTAATGTTTGTGTTTACAATAATAGCCATGGTGATAGCTCCTTTCTGAGAGTCAATAATTACTTCCGTGTATACTCTTTACAATTTCTAAAAAGCCTCTATTCATTTGCCTATAAAAGCAAACAAAATTAACAGGCTTTAAAAACCTTGTTATTAGTATTTCTTGGGGATGGCTTATCCTTTACACATACATACTACGGTCTTTTCAGACATTTCCGTATTCACAAAAAGTTAGAAATTTACATAACTAAAGTATGGTTTTTGTTTTTTTCTAAAAAATTTCCATGCTTAATTTATTTTATTCAGTTTTGGTATAAAATATTTTTAAGAAACAAAACACAGGTCACACCATTGAAAAATAACATCATTCTAATTTGTAATGACGAAAAAAAAACAGAAGAAATAAAATCCAAAATCCTTCTGTTGAGAAACGTTGACAATTTTTGTGCAATAAAAGAAGAAAATTGTTTTGAATTTATTAAAGAAAAAAAACCTGTATTAATAATATTCCACTGTGAAGAAAATAGTGAAGAGCTGTTGAATCTGACAGGAAAAATTAAACAAAATCATGATTTAAAAACCTGTTCGATAATAGCTGTTTTTGACTATATTGACGAAAATTTGCTTTGTAATGCTTTTGAAAAAGGCATAACGGATTTCCTTTTAACAAATTCAACAGATTCGGAATTCACAATCAGAACAATATGGTGCTTACAAAAAAGAGAAAATTCATACGAATCTGAAAGCAAGAAAGATATTCTCTCTCAATTAAAAATTCTTGATAAAAAAAATCACGTTTATACAGAAAATTACACTTATACAATCTTAAAAGAAGAAAGCAAAAAAGAATGGGGAACATTTGTTGTTTTAGCCCCTGACATAAATGTTAGAAGTAAATTATCTCCCGATTCTTTAATGAATACAATCAAAAAAAATGTACGTTCCTGCGACATACTTGGATATGCAACGGATTTTAAAATCTATTTATGGTTTAAGCAGACTGAAAAAGAAAATGTTTTAAAAGTTTTGGAAAAAATAAAAAAAGTCTTAACATCAAATTTTTCTATATCAGCCGGTTACATAGAAACAAAAGACATTGCTTTTGATAAAGCTGAAGAAATGGCAAACAATGCTTTATCCAAAGCATTACTAAAAGGTAATTGTTTTATTTATGCAAAAGAACCAAAGAAAAAAGAAATAAACCTTGATGTAAACGTCAAAAACTTTAAACTTCATAAAGAAAATCTTGTTAAAAAATTGGAAAATATTCTTTCTCCTCTTTTTTATCAGACCCAAAAAAGAATAGAAGAAAAACTTTTTGAAACAAAAATTATACAAACAGTAGATGAAGAAAAAAGCATATTTACTCTTGAAAATGAAAAAGGAAAAAGCTCTTTTACGGTGAGCTGTCCAGGTTATACAAAAATAAATATAGAAATAATTCATGATATAAAAAACAGTGAATTAAAAGCAGAAAAACTTTTTGTTGATAAAGAAGAAATCAGTGAAGAAAAAATAGAATATCTTCTTGATTCTTTTATAAAACACTTTCAAAATTATACTAATAATAACTAAACAAAACAGGAGACTTGTATGACAATAGATATAACTGCACAAAACTCGGTATTTTTATTCATAGATGTTCAAGAAAAACTTGTTGGGATGCTAAGAAAAGACAAATGCGCAAAAAAATCTGAAATTTTAGCAAGAACAGCAAAAGTTTTGAACATAAAAACAATTTTGACAGAACAATATCCAAAAGGATTGGGTTCAACTATTCCTTCTGTAAAATACAGTGTACCTGACAGTGCAAAATATTTTGAAAAAACAAGTTTTAATGCCCTACTTACAGAAGGTGTTGAAAAATCCCTTGAAGGTTCAAAAAATATTTTTATTTTCGGCATAGAAACGCACATTTGTGTTTATCAAACAACACTTGCACTTCTTGAAAAAGGTTTCAATGTTTTTGTTATAAAAGATGCTTGTGCTTCACGAGAAACAGACGAATTTAAAGCAGGAATAAATCTTATGGAAAAAGAAGGTGCAAAAATCCTAACAACAGAAATGGTTATTTTTGAACTTCTTAAATCATCAAAACATCCAAATTTCAAAGAAATCCAGGCTTTTATAAAATAAAATGATATTACAAGATTTTTCAGATTTTTTAAAACAAAATGAAGAGAAACCATCAGTTTCTCTTCTGTATATATGGCTGAAACTCAAAATAGAATCACCTGCAAAAACAAATGTAGAAAGAATTCTTCAAAAAGAAATATATATAGCAAAAAACAAAGCAGGCAATTTTCTTTTTATCGGAAAATCTCCGTCAGGAAGAAAACTTATGGAAAGTTTATACAACTTTGCACTGAGTTTTGAACAGCAAAAAATGGCAAGATGGATTCACAATCAAAAAGCCAATGATTTCAAAAATTGTTAAAATATTGTAAAAATAAGACTTTCGGCATGGTTCCATGCCGAATTTTTGTATTAACATGGTAAACTTTGTCTGTACAAAACCTGTTCAAAACTTTTCAATAACTGTATAAACATATATAAAAATTTTATAGTTTTATACAATCAAAGATAAAAACAAAAAGTTATTGAAAATTATGAAACAGTTTTCTACAAAAAATTAACATAGTTATGAACAAGTTTTGTGCTTTATATTGTTTAGTTTATAATAGTTTTATACAGAAATAATCGTCTTTATTATCTGTTATTATTTATTTTATTTATTTATATATTAAATTATAAATAAAAAGGTTAAAAAAAACTGTCAGGAGAAAAAATTAAAATATGGCAAATATGGAATTTACAATTGAAAAAGAATCACTGCTTACAAATCTAAAAATTGTTGAGAAAACGACAGTAGCCAGAGGTATACAACCTGTACTGTCCAATATATTAATCAATGCAACTTCTGACAATTTTATAACATTTTCTGCAACAGATTTAGATATAAACATTGTGTCAAAAACAATAGCTTCTGTTCAAACTCCCGGAAAAATTACACTCCCGGCAAAAAAACTTTCCGAGATTGTTTCAAAATTAAGCAATAAACCGGTTATTTTTTCATTAAATGAAGAAACTAATATTGTAAATATAATTTGCGGAAATTCAAAATTTGAATTGATAGGCATTAGTGCTGATGAATTTCCCGCAACTATTTCAGAGGAAGAATTGACAGACAAAGAATGTGTTGAAATTGATTTGAATCCGTTTATAAAATCAATAAAATATACAGCTTTTTCTGCTGCTAATTATGAAAACAGAAATATTATCAGTGGTGTTTTCTGTTCTATTTCCAAAGAAAATATCGAAATGGCTGCTACTGACGGAAACAGATTAACAAGAATTGTTGAAAAAATTACAAATGAAGAAGATACAAATATAAGCTGTGTTATTCCCTCAAAAACTCTTCAGGAATTTTTGAGAATAGCTTCACTTTTGAAGGATTCTAATGATGAAAAACTCTGTTTATTAATTGAAAAAACAAGAATTATATTCAAAACTTCTTCAATGATTATGACATCACGCCTTTTGGAAGGTGAATATCCTCCTTACAAACAGTTAATACCCCAATCTTGTGAAAAGAATGCTGTTGTTGACAGAGAAGAAATGATTTCAGCACTTGAAAGGGTAGCTGTAATGGTTAATGAAAGAACAAATATTGTTAAGTTTATTTTTGGTGAAAACACATTGTTTTTGAAAGCTGATACACCTGATTCAGGTCTTGGGGAAGATTCAATTTCAGCTGAATATACGGATGAAGAATTGACAATTGCTTTCAATTACAGATATGTTCTGGATTCTTTGAAAATTATGGAATCAGAAAAAGTTAAAATAGGTCTTGGCGGAAGTCTTTCTGCTACGTTGTTCAGACCTGACAGTGAAGATGATTATCTCTGTTTGATAATGCCGATACAAATTAGATAAAGATGGATTTTTATGAAAGTTAGTGTGAAAGTACCTGCTACGACAGCAAATTTAGGACCGGGTTTTGATACTTTGGGTCTGGCTCTTCCTATATTTAATACAATTACTGTGGAAGAAACAATTATGCCAGGAACAGGTATAGAAATAAATATTATAGATGAAACAAATGAACAGGATATTATCTCAATTCCTACTGACGAAAACAATATTGTTTATAAAGCTATTGAGCTTTTGTACAATTCGATAGGTCAAACACCTAGTGAATTAAAAATAACAATCAAAACTCAAATTCCTATTGCCAGAGGTCTTGGCAGTTCTGCTGCTGTTATAGTTGGTGGTTTGATTGCAGCTAATGAACTTTTGGGTAAGCCTGCTGATGAAGCTGCTCTTTTATCAATTGCGACAGAAATCGAAAATCATCCTGACAACATTACTCCTGCTGTTGTGGGTGGTTTTGTTGTTTCTTCTCTTGAAGAAGATGGCAGTGTTGTTTATTCAAAAATGAATTGGCCAAAAGACTGGAATATAACTGTTTGTATTCCTGATTATGAACTCTCTACGAGCATTGCTCGTTCCGTTTTGCCTCAGGAAGTACCGATGAAGGATGCTATTTTTAATTTGAAACATACTGCTATGCTTGTTCAGGCTGTTAATACACACGATGAAAAACTAATGAAAGTAGCTCTTGATGATAGGCTTCATCAACAATACAGAGAAAAACTTATTCCTGGTTTGAAAGAAATAAAAGAAGCTCTTAAACATGAAGAAAATGTTATGGGCGTTGTTATAAGCGGGGCTGGCCCAGCTATACTTGTTATTTCTTATGGCAACAATCTGGACAAAATTAGAGAAACTGTTTCAAATGTATGGTTGGATTTGAATGTAAAATCAAAAATTCTTACTCTTCAAGTTGAGGAACATGGCGCTCAAATTGAGGATTAATTTTTGTATTTGAATTTAATTTTCCTACTTTTGCATCATTGCAAAAATTTATGTTTGTATAAAAATGATTAAAAATGTATAATAATTATGAATTTTATATGTAAAGGTGGGAAAGAATGACTGTATTAACAGAAAATGAGGGTTTAATTACTCAGATTATCGGCCCGGTAATCGACGTTGAGTTTCAAGCAGGACAACTACCTGAAATTTATGACGCCTTAGAGATTTATACACAAGACGGAAGCAAAACAGTTGCAGAAGTTCAACAGCTTCTTGGTGAAAACAAGGTTCGCTCTGTTGCTATGTCGTCAACTGACGGTTTGCAAAGAGGTATGAAAGCTATAAATACAAAAGCACCTATTTCTATCCCCGTAGGTAAAGAAACACTGGGAAGAATTTTGAACGTATTAGGCGAACCTGTTGATGAAATGGGACCTGTTAATACAGAAAATCATCTCCCTATTCACAGACCTTCACCGAAACTGGTTGATCAAAATACTAATGTTGAGATTTTTGAAACAGGTATCAAAGCAATCGACCTATTACAGCCATACCAAAAAGGAGGAAAAATCGGTTTGTTTGGTGGTGCCGGTGTAGGTAAAACCGTTTTGATTATGGAACTTATTCACAATATTGCGCAAGAACACTCAGGCGTATCTGTGTTTGGCGGTGTTGGTGAAAGAACTCGTGAAGGTAACGACCTTTGGAATGAAATGAAGGAATCAGGCGTACTTGATAAAGTAGCTTTGATTTATGGTCAGATGAACGAACCACCTGGAGCCAGAATGAGAGTAGGTCTTTCTGCTTTGACGGCTGCGGAATATTTCCGTGATTTTTCTAAACAGGATGTATTATTGTTCATTGATAACATTTTCAGATTTGTACAAGCAGGTTCTGAGGTTTCTTCACTTCTTGGACGTATGCCTTCAGCTGTTGGTTATCAACCGACACTGTCTACTGAAATTGGTGAGTTACAAGAGCGTATTACATCTACAAAAGATGGTTCAATTACATCTGTTCAAGCAATTTATGTACCTGCTGATGACTTGACTGACCCTGCTCCTGCTACAACATTCTCTCACCTTGATGCTTCAACAGTACTTTCAAGACAGATTGCATCTCTCGGTATTTATCCTGCTGTTGATCCTCTGGCTTCAAGCTCAAGAGTGCTTGATCCTGTTATTATTGGTGAAGAACATTATTCTGTTGCAAGACAGGTGCTTGAAGTACTTCAAAAATACAAAGACCTTCAAGATATCATTGCGATTCTTGGTATGGATGAATTATCTGAAGAAGATAAAGAAACAGTTAACAGAGCCAGAAAAATTCAAAAATTCCTGTCTCAACCGTTCTTTGTTGCTGAACAATTCTCAGGTATTCCGGGTAAATATGTTAAATTAGAAGATTCTATAAAAGGCTTCAAAGAAATTCTTGAAGGTAAACATGACGATATTCCTGAACAGGCTTTTTATATGGTTGGTACTATCGAAGAAGCTGTTGCGAAAGCTGAAAGTATGAAGGCTTAGAAATATGTCGAAGAAAATAAATTTAAAAATTATTACCCATGAAAAAGAAGTCTTTAATGAAGAGGTAGATGCTATTTATTCAAAAAGCATCGAGGGTGAGTTTGGTATTTTGCCTGATCACCAACCTTTTATGAGTGCACTGGATATTGGTGTAACAAAAGTTGAAAAAGACGGCAAATTTGAATTTATTTCTACAATGGGCGGAATTTTTCAATTTAAAAATAACGAAGCAATAATTCTTACTGATCTTGCTGAAAAAGGTTGTGACATTGATATTACTCGTGCAAAATCTGCTAAAGAAAGAGCTGAAGCAAGAATAGGCTCCCATGAAGTTGAAATTGACAATGCACGTGCTCAGGTAGCACTGGCAAAAGCAATGGCAAGGCTTAAAGCTGCCGGACAGCATAAACAATAAATAAAAATAAAAAAAATAAAAAACGACTCTTTGTTTTGAATAAAGGGTCGTTTTTTTTATATCGCAAAATATGCTATAATCAACCTGTACACAAAACAGGATATATTTATGACACAGGTAAAATTTACAAAGATGCAAGGTGCAGGTAATGATTTCATTTTAATGGAATATGATGAATACAAAAAAATTGAGAAAAAATTCCCTGATATGGCAAAATTCTTGTGTGACAGACATTTTGGAATTGGTGCAGACGGAATTTTTATTCCTATTGAAAATCCTTCTACCTATTCTGATCTTGGTTGGCTATTTTATCAGGCTGACGGCTCTACTGCACAAATGTGCGGAAATGGTATGAGATGTTTTGCCAGATTCTGTTTTGATAAAAAAATTATTAATAAAAGAAAATTCTCTGTTGAAACCCTTGCAGGTAAAATCGTTCCTGAAGTTATGGAGGATTTAAGGATAAGGGTCAATATGGGTAAACCAATACTTGAACCTGAAAAAATCCCATTTAAAGGTGAAAAAAACTTGAATTATCCTCTCTGGGATGGAATGAAAAAGTTTGTTGTGAATGCTGTAAGCATGGGTAATCCTCATTGTGTAATTTTTGCCAAAGAAGATGAGGATATTAATAAACTGGCAAAGAAATATGGTGATTTTATTGAGCATGACTCTCTCTTTCCTGAAAAGACCAATGTTGAATTTGTTAAAGTAAAATCAAAAGAAGAAATAGATGTTGCTGTTTGGGAAAGAGGCTGTGGTATTACTCTTGCTTGTGGAACCGGTGCTTGTGCAAGTGTTGTGGCTTCTATTTTGAACGGACTTTGTGATAACAAAGTAAAAGTTAATCTCCCCGGAGGTGCTCTTACAATTGAATGGGCGGGTAATTCACAAAACACTGATTTTGATGTATTCATGACCGGTGAAGCAAAATATGTTTTTGAAGGAACCATAAACGTATAGTGTCAAATATTCTAGAAATAAAAGACTTAAATTTAGGTTTTAATCTTTCTGACGGTTATAGACAGGCTATTTATAATGTGAATTTTGAACTAAAAAAAAGTGAAATGCTTGCTGTTGTCGGAGAATCGGGCTGTGGAAAAACTATTTCAACAATGTCAATATTACAGCTTTTGCCTGAAACAGCAGAAATAAAAAGCGGAGAAATTCTTTTTAAAGGCGAAAATCTTCTTAGTTTCAATCAGAAACAAATGCAGAAAATAAGAGGAAAAAAAATAGCACTGATTCCCCAAGATCCAATGACTTCTTTAAATCCTCTTTATACAATAGGGAATCAACTTGTTGAAGTTATTGAACTTCATCAGGGATTAAAAGGAAAACAGGCCTTTGAAAGAGCTGTTGAAGCTTTAGAAAAAGTCAAAATACCCGATGCATCAGAAAAAATGAAATCATATCCTCATGAATTTTCAGGTGGAATGAAACAAAGAGTTATTATAGCAATGGCTCTGGCATGCAATGCAGAAATAATTATTGCAGATGAACCTACAACTGCACTCGATGTTACAGTCCAGGCACAAATAATGGAAATTTTAAGAGAAATAAAAGAAAAATTTGATATTTCTATAATTCTCATAACACATGACCTTGGAGTTGTGGCTGAAAATGCTGATAAAATTGCTGTAATGTACTCGGGACGTATTGTTGAATATGCCTCAAAAGATGAATTGTTGAACAACCCGAAACACCCTTATACAAAAGCATTGTTGAATGTTATTCTTGATATAAACTCTAAAAATGTAGAAACAATTGAGGGTCAGCCTCCTTCCATAATGGATGATATTTCCGGTTGTCCGTTCCATCCTAGATGTATTGAATGTATGAGAATTTGTACAAAAATTGATCCTGAACTAAAACACAAGAACGAATCAATGGTTGCGTGTCATTTGTATGACTGATTTTTACAAAAAATGTTGATATTATAAGGTTTTTTTCATATAAAACGTTTGTGTATTTTCAAAAAATATGCTAGTCTAGAACTGTGTAAAATTAATGGTTTCATTATAAAAATACAAAATATACTCAGTTTATTAAAAGGAGAAAAACTATGACAGAAAAACGAGTATGGTTATTTGAAGAAGGCGATGCATCTATGCGTAATCTTCTTGGAGGTAAAGGTGCAAACCTTGCTGAAATGACTAATTTGGGACTTCCGGTCCCTCCGGGTTTAACAATCACAACAGAAACCTGTATGGATTATATAAACCACGGCAACAAAATGCCTGCCGGTGTTATGGATGAAGTTAAAGAAGCATTAAAAAAAGTAGAAGAAAAAGCAGGAAAAAAATTCGGTGATCCCGAAAATCCTCTTCTTGTTTCAGTACGTTCAGGTGCGAGACTTTCAATGCCCGGCATGATGGAAACGATCCTTAACCTTGGTATGAACGATCAAACTGTTGAAGGTATGATTAAACTCACCAATAACCCGAGATTCTGTTATGATTCATACAGAAGATTCTTAACAATGTTCGGCTCTGTTGCTTGGGACATTGAAAGAATGAAATTTGAAGAATACATTGACAAAATTAAAAAAGAAAAAGGTTACAAACTTGATGTTGAGCTTTCTGCCGATGATTGGAAATCTTTAATTGAACCTTATAAAGCACTTATCAAAGCTGAAACAGGTAAAGATTTTCCTCAAGATCCTTATGTTCAACTTGAAGAAGCTATTGAAGCCGTATTCCGTTCTTGGAATATTCCCCGTGCAGTTGCTTACAGAAACCATTACAAAATTGACCACAACTACGGTACAGCCGTAAACGTTCAAACCATGGTATTCGGTAACATGGGTGATGATTGTGCAACAGGTGTATCTTTCACAAGAAACCCATCCACTGGTGAAAACAAATTCTATGGTGAATATTTGACAAATGCACAGGGTGAAGACGTTGTTGCAGGTATCAGAACACCACATCCTATTGCTGATTTGGAAAGAGAAATGCCTGAACAATACAAACAATATGTCGATATTGCCAAGAAACTTGAAGAAGGCTACAAGGATGTTCAGGATATGGAATTTACCATTGAAAGAGGTAAACTCTATATTCTTCAAACCAGAAACGGTAAAAGAACTGCAAAAGCCTCTGTAAGAATTGCAGTGGAAATGGCAGAAGAAGGTATTATCGATAAAGAAAGAGCTATCGAGCTTGTTGATCCGAACCAGCTCTATCAAGTTCTTTTGCCTGACTTTGATCCTTCTGCGAAAAAAGATGCTCATAAAATTGCACAGGGGCTTGCTGCATCTCCTGGTGCTGCTGTTGGTAAAATTGTATTTGATACTGAAGAAGCAGCAGAAAGAGGCAAAAACGGAGAAAAAGTTATTCTCGTACGTTTGGAAACATGTCCTGACGATATCCACGGTATGATTGCTTCTCAAGGTGTATTAACACTCAGAGGCGGTATGACATCTCACGCGGCTGTTGTTGCTAAAGGTATGGGTAAACCTTGTGTTGCAGGTTGTGAAGATTTAAAAATTGACCTCAAAAACGGTACATTAACTGATGGAAGCGGAAAAGTTTATCATGAAAATGACATTATATCGCTTGATGGTGGTACAGGTGAAGTATTTGAAGGTTCTGTACATCTTGTGCCTCCTAAACTCGATGAAAACTTCAAAAAACTCTTTGAGTGGGTTAATGATGTTAAACTATTGAGTGTTAGAGCTAATGCAGATACACCTCAAGATGTGGCAAAAGCATTGGAAATGGGGGCAGAAGGTGTTGGTCTTTGCAGGACAGAACACATGTTTATGGATCCAACAAGACTTCCTTGGGTTCAAAAAATGATTATTGCTGAAACAACAGAACAAAGAAAAGAAGCTTTGAGTCATTTGCTTCCAATGCAATATCAAGACTTTTATGAAATGTTCAAGGCTCTCGGCGATAAACCTATGACAATTCGTCTTTTGGATCCGCCGCTTCATGAATTCTTGCCTTCTAAAGAAGAATTGATTGCTACTGTTGCAACCAAAAAAGCATTGAATCAAGATTATGCAAAAGATGAAGAAATGCTTCATTTGGTTGAAAAAATGTCAGAATCAAATCCGATGATGGGTCTGAGAGGATGTCGTTTGGGTCTTACATTCCCTGAAATTAATGAAATGCAGGTTAGAGCAATTTTCTTAGCTGCATGCGATTTGAAAAAAGAAGGTTTGAATGTAAAACCTGAAGTTATGATTCCTCTTGTTGGACACGTTAATGAACTTAAAGAAGCTAAAGCGGTAGCAGAGCGTGTTGCTAAAGAAGTTATGGATGAAAAAGGAGTCAGTGTTGATTATATGATTGGTACGATGATTGAAATTCCTCGTGCTGCATTAACAGCTGATCAAATTGCTGAATATGCTGAATTCTTCTCATTTGGTACAAATGACCTTACACAAATGACCTTTGGTTATTCAAGAGACGATGCGGAAGGTAAGTTCTTGCAAAAATATGTAGATAATAAAATTCTTCCGTCTAATCCGTTCCAAACTTTGGATCAAGAGGGTGTCGGCCAGTTGATGAAAATTGCTTTGGATAAAGCACTAACAGTCAAACCTCATCTCAAACGAGGCATCTGCGGCGAACATGGTGGCGATCCTGCTTCTGTTAAGTTCTGCCATAGAATCGGATTGAACTATGTATCTTGTTCACCGTTTAGAGTTCCTCAAGCGAGACTTGCAGCTGCACAAGCAGTAATCGAATTCAAACACAGCAAAGAAGAAGTTGGTACATTGGGTTGTAAATAATCCGGCTTCTTACAAAAGAAAAAGACCCCGCTTTTTGCGGGGTTTTTTATTACTCTGTTTTTTACTCAAAAGGTTTATTGCGGTAAAACAAAGTTTAATAGTATAATTGTGTGACAAGGGGAGTTTTGTTTTAGTATGTCCGAAAAAAATATACAAAAAAATAAAGTTGATGTAATAGTTGTCGGATCAGGTCCGGCAGGAGTCAGTGCGTCTGTTACTGTTGCAAGAGGCGGAAAAAAAGTTGTGCTTGTTGAAAGGGGGTCTTTTTCAGGTGCAAAAAACATGTATGGCGGAGTTGTTTATTCACATGCTGCTGAAGAAATTTTTCCGAATTTTAAAGAAACAGCACCCATAGAAAGATTTGTCGGTTCACACAATTATGTTTTGATGTCTGAAAATGATGCAACAACAATTTCATACAAAAATTATGAAAATAAAAAAAATTCATTTGTTACAATCAGAGCAAAATGGGATAAATGGTGTGTGGAAGAAGCAATAAAAGAAGGTGTATACTTTGCTCCCAATACACTTGTTAAAGAACTCATTGTAAAAGAAGGAAAAGTTGTTGGGATAACAACTGATGTTGAAGATTATTTTGCAGATATTGTTATAATAGCTGACGGAGTTAATTCTATACTGGCAAAACAATTAAGACTTCGTGATGAAATAAAGCCAAAACATGTCGCTCTTGGTATTAAAGAAGTCATAAAACTGCCTGCTGAAGTTATTAATACACGTTTTGGATTAACACATAACGAAGGTGCTGCTTATGAATTTGTAGGTGGACCTTTGGAAGGAATGTTCGGGCTTGGTTTTATTTATACAAACAAAGATTCCGTGTCAGTTGGAATGGGTGTTTCTCTTGAAGATTTAAAAAATAAAAAAGTTAAACCTTATGAACTTCTTGAAAAATTTAAAGCAAATCCTTCAGTATCAAAGTTTATTGAAGGCGGAGAACTTTTAGAATATTCTGCTCATCTTATTCCTGAGGGCGGATACAAATGTTTGCCAAAGTTGTACACAGATGGAGCCATGGTTATTGGTGATGCGGCAATGCTTGTCAACAATGTACATTTTGAAGGTACAAATTTTGCTATGATTAGTGGTAAATTTGCCGGAGAAACTGCTTTGGAGGCTATTGAACATAATGATTTTTCTTCAAATAGGCTTTGTTTGTACGAAAAAAAATTACGTAACAGTTTTATTTTAAAAGATTTGAAAACCTACAAGGATGTTGTTTCTGTATTGTCAACAAGAACTAATTCTTTTTTGGGTTATTACCCAAAACAGGTTAATGAATTTTTTAAGATATTTACAACAGCAGACGGAAAAGAAAAACATGCAAAGTTTCTTAAGTTTACAAAAGACTTTTTCAGAAAAAGAAGCCTGGCTGAACTTTTTAATGATGCAGTTGCAGGAATAAAACTGGTTTTTGGCATTTTGAAATAATACGGGAACAACTATGGATAATAAAATACCTGAAAATATTGAAGATAAACTTTACAAACTTAAATATAAAACAGATTCACGGTGTCATTTGAACCCCGATAAATCAAAATGCTTGCAATGTATAGATAAAATCTGTACAATAGTATGTCCGGCTAATGTTTATAATTATAACGAAGCTGAAAAAAAATTGACTGTAAGTTATGAGAAATGTTTGGAATGCGGTGCTTGCAGAATAATTTGCAAAAATCTGGATTGGACATATCCAAAAAGCGGCAAAGGTGTAAATTTTAAAAATTCGTAGAATAAAGGAGAGAAGTATGAAAGAAGAGTATAGCGAAAATTACCGCAGATGGTATGACAAAGATCCTTTGTTGTCCAAAACAATGCATACACTGGAAAACTCTGATGATGAAACACAGATTAAAGTAGCATTAAATTTGATAAAAATTTTAATAGAACATAACATCTCTGAAAATACATATACAGGCGTTGAAGATATGCTTTCGGCTGTTGAAGACGGTCTTGTGGAAAGAGGAAACAACAGATGGTATGATCTTGATACAACAGTAAGAACAGCAATTAATATGCTGGAAAACAGCCCTGCTGTTGTTCAAAAAGCAGTTGCCAAAGAAATGGCAAAAATGGTTGTTGATAAAATTAAAGAAGATAAAGACGAACAAGAAGCTGAAGAAGAAGAAAACCTTTAATTTGTCATGGAAAAGCTCTGGAAAGTAAAAAACAATAAAGACTATACAGAAATTCCAAAGGAAATCAAAGATATTGCCGGAAATAAAATTCTGGCAAATCTTTTATTACAAAGAGGATTGGATACTCCAAAAAAAATAAATGAATTTTTGAATCCTGAAAAAATGAAAATTTCTTCTCCTTTTGTTTTTACTGATATGCAAAAATCCGTAGAAAGAATTTTTGACGCAATTGATAAACAGGAAAAAATTATTATTTACGGTGATTTTGATTGTGACGGTGTAACTTCTACTTCTCTTCTTTTAAAAACACTGGTGCATTTGAATGCAAATGTGGAATATTACATTCCAAACCGTGAAAATGAAAACCATGGATTGAATACAAAAGCTCTGGTTAAATTGATAGCCAAACACAAAGCCAAATTAATTATCACAGTAGATTGCGGAGTTAGTGACGTTGAACAGGTGAGTTTTGCCAACGGTTTTAAGGTGGATGTTATAATAACAGACCACCACGAGGCTCCTGAAATTTTACCCGAGGCTTTTTCTATAATAAATCCAAAAGCTCTTAATTCTTTGGATAAAGATTTGGATATAGAAACAATTCAGGCGTTAAACCAGCTTGCAGGCGTAGGCGTTGCTTTTAAACTTGCATGTGCGCTTTTGGAAAAAACAAAAGATTACGATTTTGCGGATGAACTTCTTCCTCTTGTTGCTGTTGGAACAATTGCTGATGTTGTTCCAATCTTGTATGAAAACAGAAGCTTTGTACATGCAGGCTTGAAACTTATTGAAGCCGGAAAGAATGCGGGGTTGAGAGTTTTGCTTGAAAAAAGCGGATATGACTTGAAAAGCGGTATCAGCTCTGAAAACATTGCTTTTGGTGTAGCTCCGAGAATCAATGCTGCAGGTCGTCTTGATACCGTGGAAAATGCTGTAAAACTTTTGACTTCGAATAATATTTCTGAAATAGAAGTGTGTTCCGAAGAACTGAACAATTTCAACAGAATACGTCAGGATTTGTGTGACCAAATATATCAAGAAGCCCTGGAAATGATTCAAAATGAACCTGCTTCAGATTCAGTAATTTTATATAAACCTGATTGGCATATAGGAATAATCGGGATTGTTGCTTCCAAATTGGTGGAAAAATTTTACAAACCCGTATTTTTGATGACAAAAGATGAAAATACCGGTTTTATCAGATGTTCATCAAGAAGCATACCGGAAGTTCATATTCGTGATGTAATCGCAAACAATTCTGAATTGTTTGAATATTTTGGCGGGCATGCACAGGCTGCGGGTCTTGTGTTTGATCCTTCAAAAAATAAGTTTGAAAAAATTAAAGAAGCTTTGAACAACTCTATTTCTTTACAATTAGACGGCAAAGAGCTTGTGCCTTCGGTTGAAATAGATATGGAGCTTGATTCCGATGATGTTTCTCTTGAGCTGATTGATGAAATAAAAAAACTTGAGCCGTTCGGGGAGGGAAATAAAACACCGTTGTTTGTTACAAAAAATCTTGTGTTAAACAGCTTTAGGACAATGGGTGCAAATAATAGTCATCTCAAAATTTTCTGTGAAAATCAAAACGGCAAACCTTTTGAATGTGTTTTTTGGAATCACAGCGATTTGAACATCCCTGAAGGAAAGAGTTTTGATGCTGTGTTTTATCCAAAAATTAATGTCTTTAATGGCATAACAACTATTCAGCTGGATTTGCAGGATTTGAAGTCTGAATTTTTGGTGAAGGTAGGGGCTTCTGATAAAAAAGATAACTTTAAACTCTATGATCACAGAAAAAAAACAAATATTTATGCACAAATTAGTGATTATCTTTTAACAACAAAAATTTCTACACAAATTTTTTCTCAAGACAAAATTATTTGTGAAGCTTTAAGACCTTATCCTGTAATTTTTGAAAAAGTTAAAAATCGTCAAACCATATCAAAATGTTCACAAATTATGTTTTTTGACTATCCCAGCGACAGAAATATATTTGATGAAATTTTGAAAAAAACCGGAGCAAAAACACTTCATTTTATGAATTATAACAATCGTAAGCCTTATGCGGAAGAGATAATAAAAAATATTTCTGGAATGATGAAGTATGTAAGCAATAACAAAAACGGAAAATTTAATCTCTGTGATGTTTCAGACTTTTTGTCAGTGTCTGATGAAGTTGTGGAATTGTGTATAGATATTTTTGAATCTATGGGAATGTTGGAAATTTTAGAGAAAAATTCTAATAACTACACAATAAAATTTTTGTGTTCTGTTGAATTTTCAAGAATTAAAAACAGTGATATGTTTGAAGAACTTGAAAATGAGTTGCAAAAAATATATTTATATCGTCAGAGTCTTTGCACAATGCCTCTTGAAGAATTAACATATTTACAAAAGTAAATACTTTATACTTTTATGAAACTTTTTCTTTGCCCTAATGTCTAAAAAAATAAGAGATTAGAGAGGAAAAGTTTAGTATAGTTTCGGATATTAAATATTTGAAGCTTTATGCTATTATGTATTTAAAAGAAAAAGAGGTAGAACTTTGAAGATTAACTTAAAAAAATATTTTATTGCTGCATTTGCAATGATAGCAGTATTTGTTACAAGCTCACTTTCTACATCAGGAGGTGTTTTTGCATCATCTCCCCAGCAGTTGTATGAACAGGTGTGGAAATTAATTAATACAAAATATGTTGATCATACAAATAATCAACAGGACTGGAAAAGATGGCGCAACAAGTATGACAAAGTCATAAAAACAGATGAAGATGCATATGTTGCAATCCAAACCATGCTTGCAAGTTTGAATGATCCTTATACAAAATTTCTTGATCCTAAAGAATTTGAAGAAGAAACAAGTTCTATCAAAGGCTCTCTTAAAGGAATTGGTGTACAAATCGGCTTAAGAGAAGGTAAATTGTTAATCATTGCACCTATTGAAGATACTCCGGGAGAAAAAGCAGGACTTCTTGCTGAAGATGAAATTCTTGAGATTAACGGTAAATCTACAAAAGGTATAACAATAGATAAAGCTGCTGACCAAATTCGAGGCGAAGAAGGTTCTTATGTTACACTTTTGATTAAACGTAAAAACCAGCCGAATAAAGAATATAAAATTCAGCGTGCTGAGATTGAAATTAAATCAGTTTCAACTAAAATTCCGGAAAATGCTAAACTTGATGATTGTGTTGGATATATCAGACTAAGCTCTTTTATTAGTAAAAATGCAACAACAGAATTTGAAAAAGCATTACAACTTTATAAAAACAAAAAAGGTTTTATTATTGATCTTCGTTCTAATCCGGGCGGTTTGTTGAGTAATGCAATATTGATTTCAGATATGTTCCTGGACGGAGGAATTATTGTCAGCACAGTAGATAGAGACGGATATAAAGAAACTACTAGAGCTACAAGAAAATATGTTACAGACAAACCGATTATTATTTTAATCAACAAAGGTTCTGCTTCAGCCAGTGAGATTTTCTCAGGAGCTATGAAAGATAACAAGAGAGCTTTGCTGGTTGGTGAAAACAGCTTTGGTAAAGGACTTGTACAGGAAGTTAACAAACTCATGGGCGGATCCGGTGCAAATATTACAATCCAAAAATATCTGACACCTAATGGAACAGATATTAATAAAAAAGGAATTGCTCCTGATGTTACAATTGAACTGACAGAAGAAAATGTTAAAGCGAAAGATGATGTACAGCTCAAAAAAGCTAACGAACTTCTGGTACAAATGATTAAGAATCAAAGCGTTTGTGTAAAATAAAATTTTAAAAACCTCTTGATAATTTTCAAGAGGTTTTTGTTTTACACATGTAACAATTTTGAGTGTAAGCATTACAATTGTTTGTAAAATATGTAAACTTATATTATAATGTTAGAGCTTAAAATCTACATTGAGCGTTAGATTAGATATGGTACTGGAAATCAAGAGAGAATGGCTTTAACCTTTCAAGAATTAATTTTAAATTTATCAAAATTTTGGTCCGATTACGGATGTATTATTCAACAGCCTTATGATATAGAAAAAGGTGCTTCAACAATGAACCCTGCGACATTCTTGCGTTCATTGGGGCCTGAGCCTTGGAATACGGCAATGGTTGAACCTTGCAGACGTCCGACTGATGCCAGATATGGTGAAAATCCTAACAGATTAGGTCATTACTTTCAATATCAAGTTATTTTAAAACCATCTCCGGATAATGCACAGGAACTTTATCTAAAAAGTTTGGAAGCGATGGGCATAGATTTATCCCAGCACGATGTAAGATTCGTTGAAGATAACTGGGAATCTCCTACGCTTGGTGCTGCCGGAGTAGGCTGGGAAGTTTGGCTTGACGGTATGGAAATTACCCAATTTACATATTTCCAACAGGTTGGTGGTTTGGAAATCAAACCTGTTGCTCTTGAATTGACATACGGTCTTGAAAGAATTGCTATGTATCTTCAGAACGTCAACTCTGTTTATGACGTTAAGTGGAACAAAGAATTGAAATATGGTGAAATTTATCTGCAAAATGAAATTGAACAATCAAAGTATAATTTTGAAGTTTCTTCAGCAGAGAGATTATTTAAGCTTTTTGATATTTATCAGGAAGAAGTTGAAAATTGCGTAGAAAATAAGCTGGTTTTGCCTGCTTATGACTATGTACTGAAATGCTCACATACATTTAACCTTTTGGATGCAAGAGGGGTTATTTCTAAAGATGAGAGAATAAACTTTATTAATCGAGTCAGAAGAATGGCGGCTATGGTAGCAAAATTGTATGTAGAACAAAGAGAAGAGCTGGGTTTCCCCTTACTCAAGAAAGAAAAAGCTACAATTTAATATAAGGATAATTACATGAGCCAACAAGACGTAACCGAAGTAGGATTGGTTGAGAACTTTGTTTCTAAGCTTTTAAAAACAAAGAATCCCGATGATATGTTAGCGCAGTCTAAAGAAACAGGTTTGAAAAAAACCTTAAATTGGATTGACTTGATAATTTTAGGCATTGGTGCAGTTATCGGTGCTGGAATATTTTCTATGGTAGGTTCTGCCGTTGTAGGTACAGATGGTCATGGAGCAGGTCCTGCGCTTATTATTTCAATGGTAATTGCAGCAATAGCATGTATATTTTCTGCTCTGTGTTATGCCGAATTTGCTTCAATGATTCCGGTTTCTGGCGGTGTTTATACATATACATTTGCTACAATGGGTGAATTAGCAGCATGGATGGTCGGTTGGGTATTGATGCTTCAATATACAATCGGAAATATTGCTGTTGCATGCAGCTGGACAGGTTATTTGTTACAATTTTTAAGAGGATTTGAACCTTACACGGCTCATTTGCCTGCTGCATTGCAGAATATTACTCACCATATAATGTATCCTCCTTTGTGGTTGGTAAGTGATTATGCTACTGCAAAGGCTGCATATTTGAAAATGGGTATGAATCCTGCTGATCATATACCGCATTTGTTTGGTTTAATACCTGTTTCTGTTAATATTCCTGCAATTTTAATGATTCTGCTCGTCACTGCAATTCTTGTTAAAGGTATTTCTGAATCAAAAAATATGGCGGGTATAATGGTTATCATTAAACTTGTTGTAATAGGCTTATTTATAGGTGTAGGTGCTTTTTATGTTAAACCTGATAATTGGACTCCGTTTATGCCAAACGGTATAGGCAGTGTGCTCGTAAGTGCTTTTACAATTTTCTTTGCTTATACAGGTTTTGATGCTATTTCAACCGCAGCAGAAGAAACAAAAAATCCTCAAAAAGACATCCCTATCGGTATTATAGGAACACTTGTTCTTTGTACTGTTGTATATATTTTTGTAGCACTGGTTTTAACCGGTGTAGTTAAATGGGATACAATTAATATCCATGCTCCGATTGCTTATGCAATGCAAATGACAGGACAAGGCTGGGTTGCAGGTTTAATTTCTGTCGGTGCATTAACCGGTTTGACTTCTGTATTACTTGTTATGCAATTGGCGGCAACAAGAATATTGTTCTCTATGGCAAGGGATAACTTTTTCCCGACTATTTTGAAAAAGGTTCATCCGGTATACAAAACTCCCCACGTTATTACATGGGTTGTTGGAATTGCAATGGTAATTGGCTGTTTATTCCTTGATTTGAATTTGGCGGCACAATTATGTATCTTTAGTGTGTTCACATCATTTATCATAGTATGTGTTGGAGTCTTGATTCTTCGAAAAACAGACCCTCAAAGACATAGACCGTTTAAAGTTCCTTTTTCACCATTGTTTCCTTCACTTGGCATACTTTTATGCGGAGGTTTAATGGTTGTTGCAATCATCAGTATGGGAAAAACAGCTCTTTTATTCCCTTTGTGGCTTGCAATAGGCATAGGAATTTATGCCGGATACGGATATAAAAGAAACAGAAGAATTGAAGGTATAGAAGAAAAAAGACTTAAAAATAAAGAAGCAAGAGAAAAAGCAGCTTCAGAATCTTCATCAGTTTAAAATAAAAATTCTATGGTTTAAAAGCAGTCTGTATAATGTACAGACTGCTTTTTTAAGAATTATTAAAAAACAGTGTTTTCATTAAATTATGTAAAGTTCAATTTTATAGATAAATAAGTCAATCAAACACAGTAGTGATAATATTATTCACGATATGATATAATACATTTAAGTATAGGTTTCGTGTCTTGCGGATAGAAAAAGTATAAAAACAGGCATGATAAATATATAACTCTTTTAAAAATAATATCCATGCATAATAAAAACTAAATAAGGAGCTCAAATGAAAAAGTCCATGTATGACAAAGAGAAACAAGGTTTTTCTCTTGCAGAAGCACTGATAACACTGCTTATCGTGTGTCTTATTACGCTGGCATCAATCCCTATTTTGACAAAGAAAAGACGAAACCTCGATGAAGGTCAAAGAGGCATGTGGATTTGCTCAAGAAACAGCGAAGGAAACTATGTCTATTGGGATAAAAATAACCCGGTAGGCCAGAAAGATAACCCTGATAGTTGGGTAACAACAAATAAATGTGTATTCACACCCCCTGCTGGAGCAGATAGATTTTCAATTACTGTCATCGGCGGTGGCGGTGGTGGAGGAAACGGTGAATCTGTTCACGAAGTTCTGGCAAGAACTGACGGGGGTAATTCAACATCATTCTCTCCATCAAAAACAGGTATGTATGATGTAATTGTCATCGGCGGCGGCGGAGGCGGCGGCTCATATCAAAATACTAATAACTGTTCCGGCGGAGGCGGTGGCGGAGGAGGTATGTTCTCCGGCTTGATTCCTCTTTATCAGGGTTCAAGTTATTCGTTGCGCTCAGGAAGAGGCGGAAATCCGGGCGGTGCAGAATATCACGGTGGCTCCAGCAATTCTACCAGCCATGGCTGGGCAGAAGCAGGCTCACAGTCTTCTTTTGAACGTACATCTGGTCCCGACTCCAAAACAAAAATCATTGTTAATGGAGGAGGCGGCGGCGAAGGTGTCGGCTGTTCAAAATGGAAATGCAGAGGTGGGTATGGCGTTGGCAGCGGTGCCGGTGTTGCCAGTTCTTCATATTATACCTCTTTAACTGTTGATGGAAAAACTCAAAATGCTTCTGTTGGTCATTATTCCGGTAAAAGCGGTAGCGCAGGAGATTACTATCAGTGTAAAACTACAAATATCGGCGGTATAAATAAATATAAAGATTCCGGCGGAAATGAAACTACATACGGTGATGGTGGACAAGGCGGTAACAGCTGTACCGGAAGAAACTACTCCGGAATCGGCGGACTTGTTGTCGTTTCTAAAAACTGGCAGCATTACGGTACAGGCGGAAGTGCTGCTGTACCCAATTCATATTACTTACCTTCAATTACAGGTCAGGTAGAAGTTGAAATTGCACCCAGAGCACAGGCAGAGCTTGCCGGTGGTAATACTGTTGCGAGAATAGTAAGAAATGGAATTACCGGTCGTACATTTATCGGATATGGTGCTGCTGGTGGTAAAACAAATGAAAACCTTTCCGAGCCCGGAACAGGTGAACACTCTCAATTCACAATGAAAGGCGGCGGAACACCGGCTCCTGCTTGTGAACCGAGAAAACAAATCCCTGCCGGCTGGGGTGATATTATAACAACAAAACCAAAATGTACCTCAGTAAAATGTTCTTTGGATTTGTCTGAATATACAATGGATAAGAATAAAGAGGTTATTAATAACAACGTTACAAGTGCCGGAGTTGTTGAAAAACCTGTTGGTTTTGAACATTCTACATATTACGGAATGTATGTACCTAAGCAGATTAAAAATGGTCCTGATGATACATCTATCCAACCGTATCAGTATGAACCGTATGATTGGAATTATGTTAATAGCAGTACATCATACGCACGACAATATTTCATGGAAAAATTAAAAATATATTATTATGTAGAAAAAATAATAGGCCCAATACATAGCTTTGGACCCGGTCTAGCAAATTCTATGAAGGCACAGTTCCCTGAATACAATGATGGTGACTCTGATTATGCCGAATTCAGTGCATATACAAATAAAGATGATATTTACAAAAAATACAGATGCTATAAAGATAAAAACCTTTATTACAAAAAAGAATGTTCTGAAGAAGATTATGTTGAAACTAAAGAGTCAGGTTATCATGACCAAATGGTTCAACCTGCAATCTGTAAAGAAGACGGCGGTGACGGAACTTCATTCGGTGCCGGCGGTGGTGGAGGAAATGCCGGAGATTCTCCTGGTGTCTTCAGCCGAGGCGGTAAAGGCGGCTATGGTGCCGTAGTTATCGAATGGTAATGTTATAAAGAAGTTATACATGAACTTGACCCTTAGAAATAAGGGTCTTTTTTTTATTTTTATTATAAAATATCTTGAAGAGAGAGCGTTATGATTAGAAAATTTTTATTAATTTTATTTCTATTTTTAATATTTCAAAATTGTCCGCAAGTTAAAGCAGTGACAGCAAATAACGGAAAAATAGTTAAAGTCGGAATAAGCAATCAGAATTTTTCCAACTATTATTTCAATACAATTTCTGTTAGTGCAACAGATAATTTCCGCTTGATTGATAAATCACAAAATTCTGTCATTGCTGATTTTGGAGCAGGGGAAAGTGTAAAAATTGATATAAAAAATAATCTTTTTACGATAACTTCTGAAGGAACAGAGATTTCTTCAGGGGTTACAGGGCCTGTTGCTGTGGAATCTGACAATGGTTTTGTTACCGTTACAAATTTGAAAAGAGCAGGCAAGCCGGCTTATTACAGAGGAACTTTTGAAATAACAAAAGTTCCGAAAAAAGACAACCAATTTAACGTTATTAATGTTCTTGATCTGGAATCTTATTTAAGAGGGGTAGTTCCTAATGAAATGCCCGTAAGATTCGGGCTTGAAGCATTGAAAGCACAAACTGTTACTGCAAGAAATTATGTTCTTCGTCCGAGAGAAAAAAATTATCACAACTTTGATGTATGTGATTCAGTTGCATGCCAGGTATATTACGGAGCCAATACGGAAAAAGAATTATCTGACAGAGCTGTGATTGAAACTGAAAATCTTGTTGCACTTTATAATGATGAATTAATTTTGGCACTATACAGCTCTACGGCGGGCGGATATACAGAAAGTTATGAGAATGCTTTTTCAACAGATCTGCCTAATGGCACGAGGATTTTTCCGGGAGCGCCAAAACCTTTCTTAAAAGCTGTTCCTGATAATGATAAAATACCTGTTTTAAGTTCGGAAGACGAAGCAAGGAAATTCTACACTTCTGTGCCTGAAACATTTGATAATGCGTCACCTTATTTTAGATGGACAAAAGAATGGGACCAGAAAGAACTTGAAGATGTTTTGAAAAAAACACTGAAAACACAATCCAAGACAGGATTTGTAAAACCAAAATTTGAAAATCCCGAAGATTTTGGCAAATTGAAAGATATAAAAGTAACAAAAAGAGGTCTGTCAGGAAAAGCTATGTCTGTTGATATAGTTACCGATAGAGGAACATTTACAGTACAAAAAGAACTCCCTATTAGAAGGACTTTTCAAAAAAACAATATCTCACTTCCATCAGCTAACGTGGTCTTTGATATTGTAACAATTAAGCCTGATACTGCGGATAAAAAAGCAAAACCAACAAAAAGATTTCTAGCCAGAGGCGGCGGATTCGGTCATGGGGTTGGTATGAGCCAGTATGGCGCAGGTGAAATGAACAAAAGAGGTTATTCATACGGAGAAATTTTACAGCATTATTACAAGAATATTTCGATAGCTACATATCCTGTTATTCTTTCAAACCAGAATGGCCATGATACTGATTCACAGGTTTTTTACACAAAAGATAAAACAGCAAGCCTAATAATTGAAAATAAATTTCAATTTTCTAAATTTATAATAGTTATAAATGGTCAGGAATTGAGACTTGAAATGGCACCACATCTTTTTAAATCCGGAAAGTTTGATTTGAGCCCTTACATAGTTGAAGGAAGAAATAGAATAACTTATATGCTGCCATATTCAGAATTACATAAAAAACCTGTAAAATTATATGTAGAAATTAAAGAGGCAAAAAATGACTGAGGAAGTTATGGAAATAACAGAAAAAAGCGGTAATGCTGCCAAAACACAAAGCTTGCTGAAAGCTGCATGGATTATAGCTTTTGTTACTATAATAAGCAAATTAATAGGCTTTCTTCGTGATGTTGTAATAGCAAATTTTTATGGTGCAGGTATGGTCTCAGATGCATATTTTTATGCTTATCAAATTCCTGCTATTTCCATTATTCTGCTTGGTGGAATAGGCGGTCCTTTTCACAGTGCTGTTGTTTCTGTTTTTTCTAAAATGATTCCAAACTTGAATGAAAAAGCACCTGAGAATGTTAACAAACTTTTTAATACATTTTTGACAGCATCGTTTCTCGTATTTCTTGTACTGGGAGTTCTTGTTTTTGCTTTCTCCGATATAATAATGAAAGTGATTATTGCTAACGGCTCACCCGAACTCATTCATCTTGCGAGTCTGCATTTGAAAATCATGGCTCCCG
Source organism: Clostridium sp. (assembly GCA_018362895.1). Taxonomy (GTDB): domain Bacteria; phylum Cyanobacteriota; class Vampirovibrionia; order Gastranaerophilales; family Gastranaerophilaceae; genus Limenecus. Next base: position 134,665 of record JAHALR010000004.1, read on the forward strand.
TTCTGGTTGTAGGCGGTGTAGTTGGAATTTATTACGGTGTGTTAATAACGTATAAGGAATTTTTGATACCTAATATATCACCGATTTTAATGAGCGTTGCTATCATTGCAATTATTTCTCTTGTTCATCATGACAACTCCGGTATTGTACTTGCTCTGGCTACAACGATAGGTGCATTATGCCAGTTTGTGTATCAACTGCCAAAATTGAAACAACTGGGATTTAAGTTCAGACCGAATCTTGAAGTTTTTCATAATCCGCAATTCAATAACATTTTGGAGCTTTTATTTCCTGCGATATTAAGTTCAACTGTCGGCCAGGTTTATATATATGTTGATATGTTTTTTGCCTCGCAGCTTCAAGAAGGAGCATGGTCTGCTATCGGTTATGCAAACAGACTTTTTCAATTTCCTGTGGGTGTTTTGGTTACTGCTTTTTTGGTTCCTTTATTCCCTATATTTTCAAAGCTTGTCGGCGAGAAAGACTATGACAACATAAGATATTATTTCAACAAAGGTGTGGGTCTGCTTAATTTTGCTGCATTTCCTATTCTTGTTTTGATTATTTTGCTCTCTACAAATGCTATCCAATTAATTTTTCAAAGAGGTGCATTTAACGAAGTTGCCACAATGATGGTGTCAGAAGCATTGTGCTACCTTTCAATTTCAATTATCTTCTATGTTTTCAGAGATTCAATTACAAGAGTTTTTTATGCGTTTAATGATTCACGTACACCATTTCTTGTTGCGTTGTCTTCAATAGTTATAAAATTCATTTTAAACTTCTTGTTTGTAAAACAATTAGGTATAGGCGGTATCACGCTTTCGACTTCTTTTGTAACATTGATAAATGGTTTTTGGCTGGGTTTGTTGATAAAGAAAAAAATGAGTATGGACTATGGAATATATTTCAAAAACCTTTTGAAAATGGCTGTTATTTCTGTGGCTACATATTATGTTTGTTTGGGCGCTTATAAACTGTGGGATAAACATTTTGAACCAACACAAATGCTTTTGATAATCAAAATTGTTTTGATAACTTTGTTATGTGCTGTTGTTTACAGCATATTTGCAGCAATAGTCAGAATTCCTTATGTTTTTGAATTATACGGCAGAGCAAAGGGCAAGCTGATGAAGTTTAAAAAATAGGTAAGTTATGATTTTTGATGATAAAAAATTTATTAATGGAATGAATGAAAAACTCAAAAATAAAAATTTAGGCGGTGTTGTGTCTTTTGTAACCGATACGGTTTGGGGTGTGGGCTGTCTGCCTTCGAACGAGAAGGGTGTAGAAAATATTTATGAACTGAAAAACCGTGACCGTTCGAAGCCGTTGATTTTGATGTCCGACAGGGTTGAACATCTTCTTCCGTATGTAAAAAATATCCCAGAGAAAGCACATGAACTTATGGAAAAACATTTCCCGGGTGCTTTAACTTTGATTTTTGAAAAATCAGATTTGACTCCTCTTTTCATGACTTCGAATAAAAATACTGTCGGAATTCGTGTGCCTGCAAATCCTGTGTTCAAACGTCTTTGTGAGGTTGTAGAGGGGCATGTTCTTGCTACGACCAGTGCAAATCTTTCAGGTCAGAAAGCTGCTTCAAACTATGACGAAGCTGTGAAAAATGTAGGAGAGCATGTTGAATATGTTTTTGAGGATTACGGGTTTCACTGTCAGGGATTGGCTTCGACAGTTGCTCTTGCTCTTGATGATGATATAAAGGTACTTCGTCAAGGCGAAGTTGTGATTGAGTAGTTATTTATTTTTTTCTTGCAAAATTAAATCAAAACCTAAAATTTCGCAAATTTCTTGAAGTTCAATAACTTTTAAAGCTTCACGGGATAATTTGCCTGAAAAAGTTCCTTCAAGTATTTCTTCTTTTAATTTTTTTAGAAGATTTTTTTGTGTAATTTTTTTTCTTGAAGTTACAAATTTTATTATTTCTTTGTTGGACCAGTCATTTATGTTCATAAAACTATAATAGAAATATTGACAGAAAATTCAAATATTATTAAAATAATTACAATAATTCTAATTAATTAGAATTATAAAAAGAAATTATTAAGGAGGATTAAATGAAACGCACTGAAAAAATTAGACTCATAAAAAAAGAAATGCTCTCACATGTATCAAAACTTGAAAAAATAATTAACCGCCAAAAAAAAATTTACAACCTTTGGGAAATTATTGAAGTGTACAAAGTTTCTAAGTTAATGCAAAATAAAATGCTCTTTATTCAAGAAATGATTCATAAAATTTAATCATTGATTAAGCTATGTAAATCATTATTTGACCCTGATTTTCCTTTGATTTAACATGTCTTTAATCCCGAAGAGTCACTCGGGTATAATTATGAAAGGGAACATTACAAAATGACATCAAAAAGATTTCTTTTTACGTCAGAATCTGTTACAGAAGGTCACCCTGATAAGGTGTGTGACCAAATTTCTGACGCAATCTTGGATGAATTTCTTACAAAAGACCAGAGCTCCAGAGTTGCTGCTGAAACTACGGTAACAACAGGTATGGCTCTTGTTTGCGGTGAAATTACATCAGACTGCTACGTAGATATTCCGTCAGTGGTAAGAAATACTATTAAAAATATCGGCTATGTCGGTAAAGAAGGCGGCGGTTTTGATTATAAAACATGTGCTGTTTTAACTTCTATCGATGAACAATCAACTGATATTGCAGGCGGCGTAAACAAAGCTCTTGAATCAAGAAGCAATCAAGCTGATACTGCATCTTCAGAAACAGAAAACGTTGGCGCAGGTGACCAGGGTATTATGTTTGGTTTTGCTTGTGACGAAACACCCGAGCTTATGCCACTTCCTATCAGTCTTGCACACAGATTGGCATATAGACTTGCTCAGGTTAGAAAAAACGGCTCTCTCGGTTATTTAAGACCGGATGGCAAATCTCAGGTTACTGTTGAATATGTAGATGGCAGACCTTCAAGAATTGATACTATTGTTCTTTCAACACAACACGATCCTGAAATTAACGGTGTTTCTGACAATAAAGAAGTTCAAGAAATAATCAGACAAGATTTGATTGAAAAAGTTATCAAACCTGTTTTTGAAAACGATGCAATCAAACCTGATGAAAATACGAAATATTTAATCAACCCGTCAGGCAGATTCGTAATTGGCGGACCTCAAGGTGATGCCGGTTTAACGGGAAGAAAAATCATTGTTGATACTTACGGCGGATATTCACGTCACGGCGGCGGCGCTTTCTCAGGAAAAGACCCCACAAAAGTAGACCGTTCTGCTGCTTATGCTACACGTTATGTGGCTAAAAACATTGTTAAAGCAGGTTTGGCTCAAAAATGTGAAGTTGAACTCGGTTATGCTATTGGTGTTGCTGAACCTGTATCAATCATGGTTGATACTTTCGGCACTGGCGTAATTTCAGATGATGAAATTTCAGCATTGGTTTCTAAAAACTTTGATTTGAGACCTGCTGCAATTATTAAGCAGTTTGATTTGAGAGGTTTACCTGCTAAAAATGGTGGTAAATTCTATCAATTGCTTGCTGCATACGGACATATGGGACGTACTGATATTGATGTTCCATGGGAAAGAACTGACAAAGCTGCTCAACTTAAAGAGCAGGCTGGACTTAGCTGCTGCGGCTGCAAATAAGAAGAAGAAATTAATAAAAAAGGCGGGTTATTAAAAAATAACCCGTTTTTTTAATAAAAATTTATCATTTTTTGCTATTTCTTTTGTAAAATCTGCAAAAAATGGTAGAATATTTTAATATATTATGGTTTTGGAGTATTAAATGACTGGCATCGAGACACAAACTGATAAATTAACCGGAGCACAAATATTTTTGGAATGTCTCAAAAAAGAGAATGTTGATAAGATTTTTGGATATCCGGGTGGTGTTATTCTCACGATTTATGAAGCTTTATACAACTGTCCCGAAATAAAACATTACCTCGTACGTCATGAACAAGCTGCTATCCATGCTGCTGAAGGATATGCCAGAGTCACAGGCAAACCCGGTGTTGCTCTTGTTACTTCGGGGCCGGGGGCAACAAACGCAATTACCGGAATTGCTAATGCTTATTATGACGGTTATCCTCTTATTGTTTTCACGGGTCAGGTCGGTGTTAATCAAATAGGAAATGATGCTTTTCAAGAGGCTGATATTATAGGTATTACGCGTTCTTGCTGTAAACATAATTATCTTGTTAAAGATGTAAAAGATTTGCCCAGAGTTATTAAAGAAGCTTTTCACATTGCTACGACAGGAAAACCAGGGCCGGTTGTTGTTGATATGCCCAAAGATATTTTAAGTGCATCATCAACGTTTTCTTATCCTGAAAAAGTTCAACTTCCGGGTTATAATCCGAATTACAACGGGCACCCGAAACAAATCTCAAAAGCTCTTGAACTGCTTTGTGATGCAGAAAGACCTGTGATAATTGCCGGAGGAGGAATTGTTGCCTCTGAAGCAATGCAGGAGCTTAAAGAACTGGCGGAAAAATTGAATATTCCTGTGGCAAATACTTTGATGGCAAAAGGCGCTTTTCCGGAAAGTGATAAAAAATCTCTTGGTATGCTTGGTATGCATGGCAATTTCTGGGCTAACCATGCTGTTACGAATTGTGATGTTCTTTTTGCAATCGGTACAAGATTCAATGATAGAATTACAGGTTGTTTAAAGCGTTTTGCAAGAGATGCGCAAATTATTCATGTAGACATTGACCCTTGTTCAATAAATAAAAATGTTAAGGTTGATATTCCAATTATCGGTGATGCCAAAAATGTTATGACTGCTATGCTTGAAGATTTTAATTCGCATAATTATGAAATTAATTATGAAGTTAAACAGTCTTGGCTTGAACAAATTAATGAATGGCAGAATAAGCGTCCTTCAATGGAACAGTGTACTGACAAACTTAGTGCAATTACTGTCATAAAGAAAATTTATGAATATACAAAAGACTTAGACCCGATTATTGCAACAGAAGTCGGGCAGCACCAGATGTGGGCAGCTCAGCTATGGAAATGTGATCAGCCACGCAGATTTATTACTTCAGGCGGTTTAGGTACAATGGGCTTTGGTTTTCCGGCGGCAATGGGCGCATCTGTTGCTCTGAAAGATAAAGTTATATTGAATATTGCAGGAGATGGCAGTATTCAAATGAATATACAGGAGTTGGCAACTTGTGTTGAGTATAATCTGCCTGTTATTAATATCATAATAAACAACGGTTATCTCGGCATGGTTAGACAATGGCAGGAAAAGCTTTTCAATAAACATTATTCGGAAACAAAAATCTCTGGACCTGATTTTGTAAAAGTTGCAGAGGCATACGGCGCAAAAGGTTTTAGGGTTACTAAGGAGGAAGAAATTGAACCTGTAATGAAGGCGGCTATTGAATCAAAACAACCTGTTTTCATTGATTTTGTAGTAGAAGAATGTGAAATGGTTTACCCGTGGGTGCTTGCCGGTAATCCTTTAAACAAGGTTCTTCTTTCAAATAGTTGTCCGATAAATTAAATTTCAAAAGGTAATATATGCAAAATAATAAAAATCACATAATTTCAGTAATGGTTAAAGACGAAGCAGGTATTGTTTCAAGAGTTAGCGGTTTATTCTCAGGCAGAGGATACAGCATTGAAAGTATTACAGCTGCACAAACAAGTGAAAAGGGTTATGCACGTATAACAATTGAAACATCAGGCGGTGATTCAAATGTCATTGAACAAATCACAAAACAACTCAACAGGCTTATTCCTGTTTTAAAAGTTGTTGATTTAGGTGATGTTGAATCAATTGAACGTGAGCTGATTCTTTGCAAGGTTGTTGCCAAAGACGAGGATCGTTCTGAAATTTTGAGAATTGCCGAAATCTTTGGTGCGAAAATAATTGATGTTACTCCGAGAACCTATACTTTGCAAGCTCTTGGCGATGAAAGACAGATTCGTTCATTGATTGAACTTTTAAGACCTATCGGTATAAGAGAGCTTGTACGTTCCGGAAAAGTTGGAATCACCCGTTCTAACCAGTTTACCAATGGAAATGCTAAAACGGTGGAATAAACATGGAGAATATAGCTTTTATTCCTATTGATAACAGACCTGTCTGCTATTCGCTCGCTGAACAGATAGCTGATATTGATAAGAATATGAAACTTCTGCTTCCGCCAAGAAACATGCTTGGTGATTTAAAAAAAACAGCTGATATAAATGGTCTTCTTAAATGGATTGAAACACAGAAGCAAATAGACAAGATTGTTATCTCTCTTGATACAATTGCTCATGGCGGTCTTATACCTTCCAGGCGAAGCAAAGATACTTTCGAGAAAATTGAAAACAGAATCAATTTGCTCAAATATATTCTTAAGAAAAAAAATGTTCAGGTATATGCTTTTTCAAGCATAATGAGAATTTCTAACAATAATATCAACGAAGAAGAAAAAGAATATTGGAATTTATACGGTGAAAAGATTTTTAAATATTCCTATGAATTTCATAAAAACGGCTCAACAGATTCAAATATTCCAGAAGATATTTTGAAGGATTATTTGAAAACACGAAATAGGAATTTTGAAATTAACAAATTGTATCTTGAATGGGCAAAAGAAGGATTTTTTAATACTTTAGTTTTTTCAAAAGATGACTGTGCAGAATATGGTTTGAATGTAAAAGAAGCACAGGAACTTCAAGAATTAATTGATAAAAATAGTTTGAATGTATTAATCAAAACCGGTGCGGATGAAATACCTTTAAGCCTTTTAAGCAGAGCTGTAATAGGAGAGAAAGAAATAAAAATTTCTCCTGTTTTTACCGAGCCTGATTACGTTAATAAAATTTCTAAATATGAAGACGTTTCTGTATATAATTCTGTGAAAGGTCAAATAGAACTTGCAGGTGCAAAGATAGCTCCTGAAAACATAGCTGATATTGTTCTTTTGATAAATAACTTTAAAGAAGAACAGGGCGAGCTGGTTATGGGTGTTGATGTTGAGGGATTTAGGGGACAAATTTGTCTTCCTGAAAAGCCTTTTATGATTGCTGATATAAGAAATGCAAACGGCGCTGATAATGAACTGGTAAAAAAATTGTTGGAATTTGATTTAACCTGTGAAAATTTTTTGGGTTACGGTGCATGGAATACGACCGGAAATACTCTCGGCAGTGTTATATGCTGTGCCTTGTTTAAATATTTATCTTTGCAATTTAACAAAGAAGCTTTTCAAAAAGTGCAAATAATAAGATTTCTGGATGACTGGGCATATCAGGCAAATGTCAGAAAAGAGATGAAAAATGAATCTGTTGGGGCTGATTCAAAAATTTTAAAAGATAAGATGAAAAACTTTGAAAGTTTGATGAAGGAAAAATTATCCTGTAATTTTGATGAAATATCTTACAAATTTCCGTGGGATAGACTTTTTGAAATAGAAGTATTAATTAATGTAAATAAAACAATGTAAAATACTTCTTATTAGCAAAATTAATATTTTATGTCTTTTAGATTGCATAGAATAATTAAGGAGAAAATAATGTCAATAACAGCTGTAAATTTTAAAAATAATAATATTGATTGCTGTAAACCTGCCAAAAACAATGCAGTCAGCTTTGGAACAAAACATAATTCTGAAGAAAAAAAGAGCCATAAGGGAATTTTGATTACAGCAGGAGTAGTTGTTGGTGCAGCAGCTCTGGCTTTTGCTTTTAAGAAACAAATTGCCAAAAACAAATTTGTTCAAGATTCAGTGAAAAAATTGAATGAAACTATGGAGCCTATAACAAAAAAAGGCACTGAAATGTTTGACAAAATGTCTGAAAAAACAACAGGCATGATTAATAAAGCCAAGAATGCACTTAAAAAATCACCTCAATTTTCAAAAAAAGAAACAGAACTTTTGCACAAATATAAAAAAACTGGTGCTAATCAGCAAGGTGTTTTTGATATTTTAAAAAAACATGGCATGAACGATTCAGAAGAAAAATATGTTAAAGAAACTTTAACTCTTTTGAAAGAAAAGTTTGCTAAGAAAAAAGAAGCAACAAAACCTGTATCTACGAGACTATTCATTAATTTAGCATTGAAAAAAGAAACACCTGAAAAAATTATTGATACTCTTTTAAACAATTCAAAAAATTTAAGAAAAAAATGGTCTTTGTAATTTAACAATATAAAAAATATAAACAGCAGACAGTTTTCATATAAATTGTCTGCTGTTTGTTATATTATGGCTTTATGATTATGAATAAAGAAGAATTGTTGAAATTATATAAATCTGACTTGGAAAGTCTTTTGAAGTTATCTTCAAAATATATAAAAAATACTGTGGAATTTTGTTCGCTTATAAATGCCAGAAATGGAAAATGTTCTCAGAATTGTAAATATTGTGCCCAAAGCTCTCATTATAATACGGAAATTGATTCTTTTCCTCTTGTAAGCGTTGCTTCTGTAAGGGAAACAGCGGAAGAATCAAAAAAGAATCTGGCATCACGCTTTGCAATTGTGACATCCGGAAAAACTCCTGATGAGAGTGATTTTGATAAAATGCTTGAAATGATAAAAGAAATCAATAAAATTGGGGAGTTAAAAAGCTGTGCATCAATTGGCATTTTAAATGAATCACAGGCAAAAAAACTCAAAGAAGCGGGACTTGTGAGATTTCATCATAATATTAATACTTGTCGCTCTTATTATCCTAAGGTGTGTACAACACATAGTTTTGATGAAAGGATAAATACCTGTAAACTGATAAAAAAATATGGCATGGAACTTTGTTGCGGTGTAATTTTGGGTATGGGTGAAAGTATTGAACAACGAGTGGAAATGGCTCTGGAGCTTGCAGAAATTCAACCTGATTCAATTCCGATAAACATACTTATGCCAATAGCTCATACTCCTTTTGAAAACTATTTTGATAAAATAGATGAAGAGAATATTTTAAGAACACTTGCAATATTTAAAATTGCAAACCCTGATTCTGTTTTGAGATTTTGCGGCGGGAGAATGAGACTATCTCAAGAAAATCAAGAAAGAGCATTAAACTCTTGCGTTGAAGGGATAATGATAGGAAATTACCTTACTACAATTGGTAAAAAACCGGAAGAAGACATAGAAACAATTAAAAAACTTAAAAAGGATATATTATGCTGGACTACATAAAAGGTACATTAGTTTCAAAACAACCCTGCACTACAAAAGGTGCGATGATAATTGTTGAAAACAATAATATCGGGTATGCTGTGAATACTACCACAAGAACAGTGAATCTTGCAGGTGAGGAAAATTCACAGGTTAAAGTTTTTACTACTCTGATTCACAGAGAAGATGCAATGCTTTTGTGTGGTTTTTTGAATAAAGAAGACAGAGACATTTTCAATATATTGTTAAGTGTTTCAGGAGTGGGAATGAAGGTTGCTCTTGTGCTTCTCGATGAATTTTCCGGCTATGACTTAATTTCAGCTGTTATCAGAGGTGATTATAAAGAACTTTCAAGAGCAAAAGGCGTTGGACCGAAACTTGCGCAAAAAATAATTCTTGAACTAAAAGATAAACTTATTAATTGGCAAAAATCAGCGCCTATTGATATTTCAGATGTTTCTGAAATTACCAGCTCAAAAGAAGTTTCAAATGAAGCTGTTTCTGAAGCACAAGCAGTACTTCTGTCACTGGGTTATTCATCTGAAGAAGCAAAAAATGCAATAAAGGTTGCATTGAAGACCGCAATGAAGAAAAATTCAGCTGAAGAAATTTTGAAAGAAGCTCTTCAAAACCTTGCCCAATTCTAATGAAAAATTTTGTGATAAAATAGGTCTGTAATGGTATCTCAGGTTATAACATCTACTGTCATTGGAATAAACTCATACAAAATACTTGTAGAAGTGGATTTTGTTCAGTCAATTCCGTCTATGGTTATAGTAGGGTTGCCTGATACTGCTGTTTCTGAGGCAAAGGAACGAGTACGTTCTGCGATAAAAAATTCGGGCTTTCAATTTCCAAACCAGAAGGTGGTAATCAATCTTGCGCCTGCTGATATAAAAAAAGCAGGCACAAACTATGATTTGCCGATTGCTATGGGAATACTGGCAAGAGACGGAATTGTAAGCGAGGAGCTTATTAAAAATACAGCTTTCATTGGTGAATTGTCTCTTGATGGTTCTTTGCGAAGTGTGAATGGTATTCTGCCTATTGTGTCAGGTTTGAAAGATTTTAATGTAGAACAGGTTGTTGTGCCAAAAGCTAATGCCAAAGAGGCTGCTCTTGTGCAGGGTATTAAGATTCTCTATGCTGAGAATCTTGCGGATGTTGCTTCACATTTTGCTTTTGAACAGCAAAACAGAAAAGAATTAGATTTTTGTGAAGTTGATGTCAAAGATTATCTGAATGATTATACAAATTCACACTTCACCTTTGATTTTAAAGATATAAAAGGTCAAATAAAAGCTAAAAAAGCTCTTGAAATAGCGGCTGCCGGCGGACATAATATTTTGATGATGGGACCTCCCGGTTCAGGAAAAACACTTTTGTCAAAAAGTTTTGCTTCTATATTACCGCCTCTGGAACTCAAAGAGGCTATTGAATTGACAAAAATATACAGTGTTTCAGGCTTGTTAGACAATGATAATCCGCTTGTTAATAAGAGACCTTTTCGTACTGTTCATCATACTGCTTCTTCTGTCGGAATTATTGGCGGAGGGCCTAAAGCAAAACCCGGTGAGATTACGCTTGCGCACAGAGGAGTTTTGTTTTTGGATGAAATTGTTGAATTCCCGAGAAGTGTTCTGGAGGTTTTGAGGCAGCCTTTAGAAGATGGTGAGGTTGTTATTTCACGTGCTCAAACACGAATCAAATATCCTGCGGATTTCATGCTTTTGGGTGCAATGAACCCTTGTCCTTGCGGTTATTTGGGTGATTCTAAAAAACAATGCACATGCAATGATTTTCAAATACAACGTTATCGTTCAAGACTTTCAGGACCTCTTCTGGATAGAATTGATATTCAAATTGAAGTTCCAAGATTAACCTCTGATGAACTTTTAAATAAAAATTATAAGTCCGAAAGTTCTGCTGATATAAGAAAAAGAGTTGTTAAAGCCAGAGAAATTCAGGTTGAACGTTACAAAGATTATCCTATTTTAACAAATGCACAATTAACGGCAGAACTAATAAAAATATTTTGTAAACTAGATGAAACCGGTGAAAATCTTTTGAGAACTGCAATTCAAAAATTCAATCTTTCAGGACGTTCTTATGATAGGATTTTAAAATTATCAAGAACTATTGCTGATTTAGAAAATTCAGAAAATATTGAAAGTTCACATATTGCACAGGCTTTACAATATAGAAATTTTGTCGACAACGAAAATGTTTAAAACAATTCGACAGTAAACTAATTGCAAAACTGTTATCGTCTAGTAAAATAGTTGTATGCAAATGTTTGTGTATATTATAAAAAGATTTTTACAGGCGATACCGTTGCTTTTTCTGGTATCTATCATCAGTTTTTTCATAATACGAATGAGCCCTGTTGACCCTTTAGGTGAATTGAGGCTAAATCCTTCCATTTCTCAAGAAACTTTGAAAGCGGAGCAACAAAGACTTGGATTGGATAAACCTAAAATAGTTCAATATGGCTTGTGGTTGAAAAGTTTTTTGAAGGGAGATTTGGGTGTTACTGTCACGGGAGAGAAAGTGAGCGCAAAACTAATGGAAAGAATTCCTAACACGCTTCTTTTAACTTCTGTTGTAATTCTTCTAACATGGCTTGTTGGAATTCCACTGGGGATTTATGCTGCCTTGAATTGGAAAAAGCCCATAGACAGAATTTTGACTGTAATTACCAGTATAGGCATGGCTATTCCATCTTTTTTCTTTGCTCTGCTGTTGTTGATTTTTGCTGTCAAAACAGGCTGGTTTCCCACAGGAGGATTAACCTGTTATAACTTTTCTTCTTTTTCGCCTCTGCATAAAATTTTGGATATAATGCATCATCTTGTGCTTCCTGTGATTGTGCTTTTTACTATTTCTCTTTCAGGTCTTCAAAGACAGATGAGAGGGAATTTGCTTGATGTATTAGGAGCTGATTATATAAAATTTGCCAGAGCAAAAGGCTTGAGCGAAAATAAAGTGATATATAAACATGCGCTGAGAAATGCAATCAACCCAATGGTAACACTTTTGGGGTTTGAGTTTGCTACACTATTGAGCGGTGCTGCTCTTACTGAATATGTTTTTCAATATCCCGGTTTGGGAAGGCTGATTCTTGAGGCTGTTATGAAATCAGATATAAATCTCGTTATGGCTTCTTTAATGATGGGAACAGTGATGCTTGTTGCAGGTAATTTGCTTGCGGATATTTTATTGAAAGTTGTTGATCCAAGAGTGAGTGTGAACTGATGAAAAAAAACAGCATTCTTTCTCAAATATTTAAAGATAAATATTCCACTCTCGCACTTCTTATACTTGTGTTTTTATATTTGGTTATTCTGTTTGCGGATTTTCTTGCGCCTTATTCAAAAGAATTTTCCGACAGACACAGAGCTTATGTTCCTCCTTCCAAAGTTTTTACGATAGATGAAAACGGAAAATTTTCAAAACCCTATACATACAATTACAAAAGATATTTTAATCGGGATGAATTAAAAATCACTTATAAATTGGACAGATCCAAGAAATATTACCTGAAATTTTTTTCAAAAGGTGAATCTTACAAGTTTTTGGGAATTCTGCCTATGAACAGACATCTTGTTACTGTTGAGCCGGAGGGCAGGTTGTTTCTTCTTGGTACAGATATTAATGGCAGAGATATATTTTCAAGAATTCTTTTTGGCGGAAGAATTTCATTAACAATCGGTTTTTTAGCTTTGTTCATTTCCTTTCCTCTCGGTATGATATACGGTGGAATTTCAGGATATTTGGGCGGTATTGTTGATAATTTGATGATGAGAGTCAGTGAAGCTATAATGTCCATTCCGAGCTTTTATCTTTTGATTATTCTTGCTGCTATTTTGCCGACAAATATGACAAGCATACAGAGATTTGCTTTAATTACCGTAATACTTGCTTTAATAGGGTGGGCTGGTTTTTCACGTGTTGTCAGAGGAATGGTTTTATCTATTAAAAATCAGGAATTTGTTCAAGCTGCAGAATCTATTGGTGCATCAAAGCTTAGAATAATTATAAAACATCTGCTGCCTCAAACTTTGAGCTATGTTATAGTGGCAATGACTTTGAGCGTACCTTCATATATACTTGCAGAATCAGGCTTGAGCTTTTTGGGACTCGGGATACAACAGCCGGATGCCAGCTGGGGTAATATGCTGAAAGAAGCACAGGAGTATGTAAACATAATTTATCGCCCTTGGCTTTTGACACCAGGATTTTTAATTTTTATTGCAGTCTTATCTTTTAACCTCATAGGTGATACAATAAGAGACATATTGGATCCAAAGAGTAAAATGAGATAAGATAAATTGATGGAAGATTTTTTTCTTGATAGTTTTGTTATAGAGAAGAGTATGCTCTTAGATATATTGCTTGCTATTATTTTGGGTTTTGCAATAGGTTTTGAGCGTGAAATAACAAATAAATGGGCAGGTTTGAGAACACATATGCTCGTTTGTTTGGGCTCCTGTATTTTTACTCTATTATCGATTCATGCTTTTCCTGTTTATGCACACAGTCCTCAGGCTGACCCTGCCCGTATAGCCGCACAGATTTTGACAGGTATAGGTTTTATAGGCGGCGGTACTGTGTTAAGGCATGGTTATTCAATTTACGGGCTTACTACTGCTGCAACTTTGTGGATTACGGCCAGTATCGGTATGGCGTGCGGATGTGGATTTACTGCAATGGCAATAATTTGTACAGTTCTTGCGGTTGGAACACTCGTTTTGATAAGAATGTTTGAAAAACAGTATCTTCACAGAGGAGCAAAAGCACCCAGAAAATTTAAAGTAAGTTTTTTTGCTGATATTGATGTTGCTGACAAAGTATATTCGTCAGTTATTGAAAAATTTAATTCAATTTTTGAAATTAAAAAAAGTGTATCAAGTTCTTCTGATGATTTGACGAAAATAAGTTTTAAGCTTGATTTGTTAGACAAAAATCCAATACAAAGTGTCCATAATAAACTAAACTCAATTGAAGGAATTGAATCTGTCTCAATCCAAGAATTATATGACTAAGATAGAAATACTGGAATATATTCGTACAATTCTCATAGCTTTGCTGGTTGCTCTTGTTATTGCATCAGTAGCAACAGGATGTTCAAAGGTAATTGCAGAACATCATTCCAGAATGCTGGCAAAAATTTCAAATAATGCTAAAGATACAGAATTGATTGGCTATCTTATTTCAAAATATAACCAAGAAGCTATAAAAAATCCGGGAGACTATTCCATAAATGTCAGATTGGGCAACTTGTATGAATTGTTATTCAGCTATGATCAAGCGGAAGAACAATATAAAAAAGCAATAAGCAAATCACCTTATGGAGTTTACAGCTCTTATCTTGGACTTGCTAACTTATATGTCAAAATGGGCAGATATAATCAGGCTTTGAATATTGTAAAAAGATTGAAAAATACTAACCACAAACCTCTTTTGGTAGCAAAAGGCGATTTTTATATGAATCTTGGTGATGCTTTGTGGGAAAAATCAAAATTTGAAGATGCTGTTAAACAATATAAAATAGCGTTTTTCTATTACAAAAAAGTTGATTCGACAAAAAAAGATTCAGCTATAAATGGCATTCTTGATTGCTATAATAAAATTGCTGATGTGGATTACAGACATCACAGCATATACCATGCAATTGAAAGTCTTGAGACGGCGCTTTTGTATAAAGAAACGCCCATAATTTATTATAAACTTGCTGTTTTGTATAAAGATATAGATCCTATGCAAGCAAACAGCTATATGGAAAAAACTTACAAAACCGATCCGGGTATAATAAATTTCGACATATATGAAGAAATTCTGCTTAAACTCATAAATTACTATTATTATAATGGAAAAGATGTTGAAACAGATTTATATAAACAAAAGCTGAAAATCATCAAAAATTTCCAAAAAAGATATGTAATCACAGAAGATGATGTAAAAATTAATATTATTTCTTTAAAGTATAAAGAAAATTTCTTCAAAACTAAGAAAAATTTAAAAGTTAAATTTAAAATTGAAAATAGTTCAAAATATGATTTCAATTCTTTATTTTTAATTGCAAAATTGAGAGATGAGAACAAATCAATTGAGGTTTTCAGTCAGCGTTTTTATTCCAAGAAAAAACCTTTGAAATCCAGAACAGAGTCTCAAGAATACAAATTCCGTTATTCATTATCAGACAAAGATGAAATGTTTGTTTCAGAAAAGCTGTTCCTTGATTTTTATGCAGGGAAAAAAGATAATATGAGAAAAATTCCTGTTTTCACCGTAGAATTGACAAATAACTTAAAATTGTAAAAAAAATATTAAAACTATTCAAAAAAAAGAAATAACAAGGTAGAATAGGTTTAAGGAGTTGTAAAACATTGGAAAACTTACTTCATAAGGAGAATCAAAAATTGTATTCCGATGTTCCGCCTACAAAGCTTCGGAACAGGGATGAAAAATTCAGGACAGCCAAAAACAGCCGTTTTTGGGGATGGGTTGCTGACCGATTTTTCTATAATATGCTTGAAAACAGATTCTTTTCTTTAAAAATTAAAAATGAACAAAATTATGAAAAGCGTAATCCTGATTATGCCAACATTATCTATGCGCCACACAGTAATTGGTGGGATGGCATAGTGGGCTATAACATGGTTAATCGTGTTTTCCATTCTAAACTTAGAATGATGATAGAAGAATTGAATCGTTTTCCGATTCTTGCAAAAGCAGGTGCTTTCCCTGTAAACAAAAAATCACCGCAGGCATCTATGAAGGCTCTTCAATATTCTGTTGAACAGCTTTGTGACAAAGATATATCTCTTTGGATTTTCCCTCAGGGAATTATTAGACCTCCGATGTTCAGACCGGTAGAGTTTCAGACAGGCATGGCTTATATTGCCAAAAATGTTGTTAAAAAAGCAGGTGGTATAAATCTTATACCTGTTGCTGTTAATTATACGTTTTTAAGAGAAGACAAGCCCGAAGTTCTGGTTGAAGTGGGTGAGCCGTATGTTCTTACTGATAAAGATGTTGACAGAAAAGAGCTTACACATAAACTGGAAAAAAGTTTTGAAGAGCTTTGTGACCGTCAGTTTGAAGACATTCGACGAGGCAACATTGATGATTATGAATATTTATTCAAACAAAAGCTTAAATGGTATAAAAAGCTTGAAAAACGTTTGAAAAAAATCGATATGCCTAAAGGCTCCGGGGTTTAGTTTTCAAAATATCCAATATAAGGTAAATTTCTCATATAACCTTCATAATCAAGCCCATAACCGACTACGAACTTGTCATCGATTTCAAAACCGTAATAGTCAGGTTCAATTGGAACCTTTCTTGCCATTTTTTTGTTTAAAAGTGTTACAACTTTCAGGTTTTTGGGTTTGTGTGTTCTGCATAAAATATCCATTAAAAACTGCATTGTGCATCCTGTATCAATAATATCTTCTATAATAAGTGCATTTTTATTTTCGAGATTCGGCAGTGTCAAATCAAGTGCTTGTACATGTCCTGATGAAGTTTTTGCGTTTCCGTAACTCGAAACTCTTATAAATTCCATTTGAACAGGCATTTTCAGGTGCTTGCACAGATCACAGCAAAAAATGCTTGAACCTTTCAAAACGCAAATAAGAGTTAAATCTTCTTTAGTTCCGAAATCTTTGTTTATTGCTTCTGCAAGCTGTTTTATTCTTTCTTCAAGTTCTTTTTGTGAGAATAAAATTTTTAAATCTTCAACTTTTCTATCCGGCATAAATTACCTGTTTTCTATTGTTTTTATTGTAAGTATATGAGTGGGCAAATTTTGGGCTCGAAGTTTTTCACTTAAGCATATTCCTGCTGCCCATAGAATTTCATTATCTTTGCATAGAAGTATGATATCATCTCTTTTGAATTTTTCTACCCCTTTGTTAATAAAAAGTTTTTTTAGTTTCATTGTTCCGCTCATCCCGAATGGCTGGATTATATCTCCATGTAAGCGTGTTCGGAGTGTTAATTCAAAATCAGATTCGATGTTTACATAAGCTTTAAACTCATTCTCTTTGGGAAATTTTGGCATCTCGGATTTTTTGTATTTTTCGAGTTTGAAAATTTTTCCGTGAAACTCAAATTCACCGCATTTTTGAATTTTGACTTCTTCTGTAATTTTTTCCGGCTCAATGTCATCAATTGTACATATCTTTTCTTTTGATACAAAAAGCCATAAGTCTTTTGCCAGAGAGAGTGTTTTGCCTGATTTAAAACATGAACTTTTATTTATAAATTCATAAATTTCTTCAACTTTTTTGGAATCATAATCCAGATTCATGTTGATTAAAAAGTCTAGGATAAACTTGTTTTGAATATCTTTTGAAAGTTTTACAAATTTGCACGTAACAATAAAGTCATCTTTTTCTATATCTTTTTTAATCAATGCCATATATTCTTTTATTATATTTTGTTCAGAAATGGCAATTTGAGAAAGATTCCAAAATACGTCATCGATTTTGGGGTTTATTGTTTTTAGTTCAGAAATTATCTGGTGGCGTATAAAGTTTCTTGCATATTTTATATCAGAATTGCTTGAATCGTTATTTGGCACAAGACGATTTAATGTGCAATATTTTAAAATATCTTTTCTTGTTGAATTCATCAAAGGTCTGTATACTTCACAAAAATCGAGTTTTGAATGTTCTAATATTCCGCACAAGCCTTTAACACCTGTTCCTTTTGTCAAACGATAGAGAATAGTTTCTGTGTTATCAGATTTTGTATGAGCAAGAAAAAGCGCATCAGCATTATATTTTTTGTAGCATTTTTTAAAAAATTCCTGTCGTTTTTCTCTGGCAATTGTTTCTGTTTTTTGAATTTCTTCTGGTAATATTTCGCTATAAAATTCAATATTGTTAGTTTTGCAATATTTTTCACAATTTTCTTGTTCTATTTCTGCTTCACGTCCTCGCCAATTGTGGTTTAGATGTAAGGCAATGAGTTTAAAACCGGTTTTTTCACTGATTCTATGAAGTATATCAAGTAAGCACATAGAATCATAACCGCCTGAAAAACCAACAATGAATATTTTTTCAGAGGAATTTAATTCATATTTTTTTAAAAAGTTTTTAACTTTATTAATCATTTTTACACGCTTTTATCAGTTCTTTTGCAGAATTTATCGCTTCTTCTAATGTTTTATTTTTTACAATTTTTCTGGCATAAGAGCCTACACTTATTCCATTATATCTAAGATTACACATCTTAGCCAACTCGGCTGTTTTTGAGTTGGTTCCTCCTGACATAAGTATGTATGTGCCAAAATTCTGTACAAGATGAGCCGTTGCAGCAGCTTGAAGCGTAGATTCAAAGCTGTCGTCTCCGCCTGACAT
This sequence comes from Clostridium sp., assembly GCA_018362895.1. Taxonomy (GTDB): domain Bacteria; phylum Cyanobacteriota; class Vampirovibrionia; order Gastranaerophilales; family Gastranaerophilaceae; genus Limenecus. The sequence continues at coordinate 153,168 of JAHALR010000004.1, forward strand.
AGGCGCCCCGTCAGCCTGTATGATAAAATCAGTACCACTATTCCATTTGATAACTTTATTAATGAGTTTTTTCAGTTTTTCATTAGAATAATACTTTCTGTCAAGACACAAACTCATCAATCCATTAAAATTATTGATTATATATTTAATTTCTTTATCGGGAATTTTTTTTGTTGAAAGATGAAGTTCAACACAGTCTATATTATATTTATTGGCGAGTTCAATAATTTCTTCTATGTTTTGATTCAGTTCACCAAAGCTTATTGCTTTACAGTCATCGCATTTTTTGCAGCCTATACATTTTGCTTCTAAAACTTCAGGATATTTTTCACCCCAAACAATAGCGTTTCTCGGACATTTTTTTACACATTTTCCACAACGCTTGCATTTTTGGGGGGTGATATGACATTTTTGAATATGCGTGTCTCCGCTCATTCCAAGGCTGATTGTGTAGTAAAAGTTGTCTGTGTTCAATCCGACTTTTTTTATACTGTTAAAAACTGTTTGAACAGCTTCTCGTGAAGGATTTATATCAATCATATCTGTGCCCGCAAGAGCATATATTTTGACAATTTCTTCAATTTCTTTAAAGTCTTGATTTCCAAGACCTAACACAAGTTTGAAAATTTTTTGTTTATCTAAAGTTTTTGAAAGACTCTGCTTCATATTTTAATTATACAGTATTAAATTTAATCGAGTGAGAAAATATCTTTCAAATCTTCATAAGTAAGAGACTTTCCGATGTTTCTGTCAACAGAAATTACACTATCCACAAGGTCTCTTTTTCTGGATTTAAGTTTTTGAATTTTTTCTTCAACAGTACCTTTGGTAATCATACGGTAAACAAAAACTTTTTTGGTTTGTCCGATACGATAAGCTCTGTCTGTTGCCTGATCTTCAACAGCAGGGTTCCACCATGGGTCATAATGAATGACATAATCTGCACCTGTCAGGTTCAAGCCTGTACCACCGGCTTTTAAACTGATTAAGAAGATAGGAATTGTCGGATCTGAATTGAAACGTTCAACAACTTCTTGTCTGTCTTTTGTGCTTCCTGTCAGATATTCATGCTTTATACCTGCTTTGACCAGCCATTCTTTGATAATGTCAAGCATATCAACAAACTGGCTGAATAAAAGAACTCTGTGCTTTTCTGAAATAATTTCTTCAAGCATAGATTTTAGTTGTTCAAATTTGCCTGATTCATTTATTCCTTTAACATTTTCTTTGTCATAAAGTTTCGGATGGCAGCAAATTTGTCTCAAGCGCAGCAAGGCTGAGAAAATAGACATTCTGCTCTTTTCAATACCTTTTTCTTCAATGGATTTGAAGAGTTCTTCTCTTGTGGAGTCCATAACTTCCATGTAAAAGTCTTTTTGCTCTGGCGTAAGTTCACAGTATGCAACGTTTTCAATTTTATCCGGAAGATCTTTGGCTACATCACGTTTCATACGACGTAAAATAAACGGATAAATCTGTGATTTAAGACGTTTTTCAACAGTTTTGTCTTCTCTTTCCATGATAGGAGTAACGTAACGATAGTTAAATTCATTTTTATCAAAGAGGAATCCTGGCATTAAAAAGTCAAATATTGACCATAACTCTTCAAGTCTGTTTTCAATTGGAGTACCTGAAAGTGCAAGTTTGTGTTTGCAATTCAACTGTTTTACGCTTTGAGCCGTTATAGATTCTGCATTTTTGATGTTTTGAGATTCATCCAGAATGACATATCTGAATTCATGTTTTTTCAGTTTGGCTATGTCTCTTCTGATTAAGGCATAACTTGTAATTACAACATCATATTTAGGAATTTCTTTAAAAAGGTCTTTTCTTTCTGTGCCGCTTAACTTAAGACAGGAAAGACCCGGTGCAAATTTTTCAATTTCATTTTCCCAGTTGAATACAACAGAAGTTGGACAAATAACCAAATTTGGCGCTTTTTTATTTTTTTCTTTGGCTTTTTGTATAAGAGCCAGAGCCTGCAAGGTTTTACCAAGACCCATATCATCGGCAAGGATTCCGTTCAAGCCGTATTGATACATAAACCATAGCCAGCCAAAACCTCTTGTTTGATATTCTCTGAATTCTGCGTTAATTCCTTTAGGAAGAGAAGGAACATCCATTGTTGAGAATGTAGAAATCTGTTTCCAGAATTTATTAAACCTTCTGCTCATTTTGATTTTCATACCGAGGTTTTCCATTTCGGATAATAAACCTGCACGGTATGTTTTTACTATGTATTTGTTATCATCATTTTTGTATACGTCAAAAGTGTTGAAAGCTCTCATCAATGAATAGATATCCATTGTAGGAACTTCGGCAAATCCGAGATTTTTGATTCTTACATATTTACTGTTGTCTATTGTGAGTGCATATACATCGTCAAACGGAATAATTTCATCACCGACTTTTCCGTATAACTCAACATCAAAACTGTCTGTGGAATCTACTGAAAAATCTATATCAGCACATAATTCAAACGGGTTTTTTGTCAGCTTGAAGAAGGACATGTCGTCTTTTTCTTCAAAGACCCAGCCGTCTCCTGCTTGTTGGATATAATAATTGTAAAAATCAATTGCATTTTCTTTTTCAAGTGCAAGATTATTAGTCTGCATTGGTGCAAATTTACATGCGAGAAGCATGTTATATGCTGCTTCTTCATGCTGTGTATTTCTTTTTACCCAGTAAAGCAAATCTTCTTTTGGTTTTTTGATTGTTACATAAGGTGTTTTTTCAGTATGTTTTGAATAAGGAACACGAGTTCCGTCATATTCAAACTCAAGCTCTGCTTTTAACGAACCATCGTAATCCAAGCCCAATTTTACTACATTAATTGGCGGCTTTTGTTCCAAAAACAATTTTTCTATTGTTTCTGAAACAGTTACTTTCATTGCTTTTTGAAGTTTTGGCAATTCTTCGTATAAAAATTTTGCACCGTCTGCATCTTTTACATCTGTAAAGCTCGCTTTAATAAGATTTTGAGGCAGAGCTGAGACCGGTGTGTTTGTAGGGAAAATAACATTTTTATATCTGCCCCATTTCAGTTGTCTTGAAAAATATCTTATTTCTTCAAACGGATAAGAATCACTTCCGTCAGATCTTTCCCATGTCAAAGATAAAAGAACATTGCCTACCATTGAAAAGTTTACGGAAAGTGCAAGTTCCCATTCTTTATCATCAAAACGGAGTCTTTGTTTTGTTTTTCCGTCTATAACTTCTTCTGCTTTAGAAAGAAGTTGGAAGAATCCATCAAACTTATTAATAGGAACATCATACCATCCTGCTTTTTTATCCAGCCTGGAACGTTGCAACAAAAGCTGGAAAATAGCCAGCTCTACTTTTTCTTCGTTGTTCAAGACAAAAGATTTATCTGTCCTTTGAATTTCTATCAGTGCTCTTAAAATTGCTTCTAAGTCACGTATAACTTTTCCTGATTCTCTGTCCATAACTAAAATAGAGAAGAAATTTTGTCTTCTTTTCGGATTAAAATGAAAAACATATCTTCCTGTGGGATTTTGAACAGGAGGAACCTCTTCATCAGGATATTCAGGCTTGATTTTGTGTACACGCTCTAAATATTCATCATAAACTTTGTCTTCAATGACTTTGAGACCTACGGCAATTGCATGCTTGCACCATTCTTCTTTTAAGGGACATGAACAATCAGCCTTTACTCCTGTTTTTGTGAAAGTTAGGCTTGTTTCATAAGCATCTTTGAAATTGCCTTTGACTTTGGCATCAACACCTGCAATTTTTTTATCATATGAAAGCACTATGTCTTTTTGATAGCTTTCATAACCCCTTCTCCAACTTCCCGGGGTTGCTTTATCTTTAATATACTTGTAATTGAATTTGCAAACGCTCATATTCTATTAATTAAACAAAAAATTTCTTAAACAAAAGAGAGAAATTTCTTTTACAGAAGCTTTTCTGAAAACTCTTTTGTTCAGATACACGATAGCAGCCAAAAACCTTTTCTTAACAGCTGCTAATAAGATTATACACGAAAGTTTTAAAATAACAATACTTTATTGCGTGATATCAAAGTCATATGTTATGATTGTTTTATGAAAAAAATATTGTTTAACCTTATAGTTATGACACTGGGTGCATTGATTGCTGCATTTGCCCTTGAAGCTTTTTTAATTCCTAATAAAATTATTGATGGCGGTATTCTTGGTATTGCTATCATGACAAACTATAAAACAAATTTTGCATTAGGTTTGTGCATTTTTATTTTGAATCTTCCGTTTATATTTTTGGCATTGCAGAAAATGGGTAAACTGTTTGTTGCATCAACTTTTTATGCCGTAACAGTTTTGTCTGTTGGTGTATCTCTTATGCCGGTATGGTTGTCGCACAAACATGTTTCAGATCCTTTTCTTGCTTGTATTTTTGGCGGTTTGATTCTGGGTGCGGGAGTCGGGCTTGTTCTTCGCAGCAATTCCTCTCTTGACGGAACAGAGATTTTATCTATCAGGCTTTCAAAAAGATGGGGTTTTTCTGTTGGTGAGATAATAATGTTTTTCAATCTTTTTATTTTTACTGCTGCCGGATTTGTCTACAACGACTGGCGAAGTTCAATGTATTCAATGATTACATACTTTATTGCTTACAGAGTTATTGATATTGTTATAGAAGGTTTGAACGAGTCTAAGTCTGTCAGAATAGTAACAGACAAACATGATGATATTGGAAATGCAATTATGAAAAATTTTGATATCAGTGTTACATATCTGAGAGCTCGTGGCGGATATTCGGGTGCTGAGAAGAAAATTATATTCTGTGTAATTAACAGATTGGAAATAGCAAAACTCAAGCAGCTTGTGAAATCAGTTGATGATTCGGCATTTATTACTATCGAAAATGTTCACGAAGTTGATGGCGGAAGAGTCAAATCTTATAAACATTAATATTCCTGATTTGTATAATCAATATTCAGTTTGCTGAGTATATTTTCAAGTGGAATTTCAAGTCCTTTTGCATATTTAACAAGAGTTGAAAATTTTGTGTCAACAAGACCATTTTCTATTCTGCTTACGGTAGCTGTGGTAAGATCATTTTCGTAAGCAAAAATGTTAAGAGAAATTCCTTTTTCTTCTCTTAATAACTTGAGATAATGTCCCAAAAGCTTTGTTAACTTTTTCTCATCTCGTTCCATACACGTAATTATATTTATTTCAAAAAACAACATATTACATATATGTAATTTCCGTTTGGAATAATAAGCGTTAAGTACTGATTTTTCAGATAAAAGACAGCTTTTGTAAAGTTTTTATGCGCACAAAAAAACAGGTCAATGTTTGACCTGTTTTTTCGATTTTTATAAATCAATTATGTAAGGGTTACATCATTCCGCCCATACCGCCCATAGGAGGCATTGCAGGTGCAGATTCTTTTGACGGAATTTCTACAACAGCAGCTTCTGTTGTAAGAAGCATAGATGCTACTGATACAGCGTTTTCAAGTACTGAACGTGTAACTTTTGCAGGGTCTACGATACCTGCTTTGAACATGTCAACGTATTCGTTTGTCAAAGCATCAAAACCTTCTGCTTCAGGAAGTTTTTTA
>JAHALR010000016.1 GCA_018362895.1 Clostridium sp.
TTTACTTCCTTTTAGCTGTTTTATCTTGACCTGCATGGCCTCTGAATAACCTAGTAGGTGCAAATTCACCTAATTTATGACCAACCATTTGTTCAGTAATATAAACAGGTACGTGGCTTTTACCATTGTGAACAGCAATTGTGTGACCCAACATGTCAGGCACAATCATTGATGCTCTTGACCAAGTTTTTATTACTTTTTTCTCTCCAGCTTCGTTCATCTTAGCGATTTTCTTCTGAAGTGATTCTTGTACAAATGGACCTTTTTTTAGCGAACGAGCCATTCATTATCTCCTTACTTATTACGTTTTCTGCCTCTTACAATATACTTGTCAGAGTGCTTGTTATTTTTTCTAGTCTTATAACCAAGAGCCGGTTTGCCCCAGGGAGTTTTGGGGTGTCCGCCGGGACCTGTTTTACCTTCACCACCGCCGTGAGGGTGATCGCAAGGGTTCATTGTTACACCACGTACAGTTGGTCTGATGCCCATATATCTTGTACGTCCGGCTTTACCGATTTTCATATTTTTGAACTCAGCATTACCTAAAACACCGATAGTAGCCAAACATTCTTTTCTAATCATTCTCATTTCTGAGCTCGGTAATTTAATTGTTACGTAGTTGCCTTCCTTAGCCATCAACTGTGCAGCAGCACCTGCTGTTCTGACTAATTTAGCACCACGACCCGGAATCATTTCAACGTTATGCACCATTGTACCTAAAGGAATCATTTCCAATGGCAATGCGTTACCGGTAATGATGTCAGCATTTGGACCTGAAATAATAGTGTCACCTACATTCAAGCCTTGAGGTGTCAATATATATCTTTTTTCACCGTCAGCATAGAATACCAATGATATTCTAACATTTCTGTTCGGATCATATTCGACAGTTTTAACTACACCGGGTACACCGAATTTTTCACGTTTAAAATCGATTACACGATAAGCTTTTTTAACACCGCCTCCTTTATGACGGCAAGTGATTCTGCCGGTATTGTTTCTTCCGGCTTTAGATTTCATAGGCTTCAACAAGGATTTTTCAGGAGTTGAACAAGTGATTTCAGCGAAGTCACTTTTCGTCATTCCTCTTTGTCCTGGAGAAGTCGGATTTATTGTTTTAATACCCATTTTCTTTTGCTCCTGTTTCTTGGGATTCACATAGTCATCGGCATTTCAGCCACCACTATGCTCCTATTAATTCTTCAATTGGTTCACCCTCAATAGACACGATAGCTTTCTTGCCTGATTGAGTTCTGCCTGCACTATATCCAACTCTTTTTTCATGAGAAGGCATATACACAGTTCTTACTTTAGTAACTTTTCTGCCCGGGAAAGCCAGTTCGACAGCCTGAGCAATTTCTACTTTTGTAGCATCTTTCACAACTTCAAAAGTGTATTGCTGCAAAGTAGTAGCTTCCATAGACTTTTCTGTAATGATAGGTCTTTTAATGATGTCGTACAGTCTTTCTGTATTGTTTTTCAAGTTGCTCATTATTTCGACAACCTTTCTGTGATTTCATTAATTGCTGCTTCTGTAATAATTACGTTATCTGCTTCCAACAAGTCTTTAACATTCAAGTTTGAAGGAAGAATGATTCTAACGTTCGGTAAATTTCTTGCGCTCAATTCAAGGTAAGCATTTTCAGCTGCCTTAACGTCTGCAATGATAAGAATTTTACCTTCAACTTTAAGAGCTTTAAGTGTTTCTACCATTAATTTAGTTTTAGGTTCATTGATTTCAGAGAAATCTTTCACTAAAACAGTATTTTCTATTCTAGCTGATAAAGCTGATTTAAGAGCCAATCTTCTGGCTTTTTGCGGCATAGCAAAACTGTAATCTCTTGGTTTTGGTCCAAAGATAACACCACCGCCTGCAAACAATGGAGATCTCAAAGAACCGGCTCTTGCTCTGCCTGTACCTTTTTGTTTCCACGGTTTTCTTCCGCCGCCTGATACTTCGGCTCTGGTTTTTGTACATGCACTTCCTGCTCTGCCGTTGTTCAATTGACGTCTCAAAGCGAGGTGCATAACATGCAGATTCGGTTCAACGCCGAAGACTTTTTCGTCAAGAGCGATTTGTCCGACTGCACTTCCTTTTGTATTTAGTATTGAAACTTCTTTTGTCATTTTTCTTTAACCTCAATTAAATTTAGTGTAATCCTTAAGAGTTTTTCTCGGCTAGTTCCATTTAACTCTTGAAGGAACTACTGTAACCATTTTGCCTTCGGGTCCGGGAACAGATCCTTTAACAAGAAGCAAGTTGCTGTCTTTGTCAACTTGAACAACTGTCAACTTAGTAATAGTTACTTTTTCATTTCCCATGTTTCCAGCCATTCTCTTACCTTTAATTACACGGCTTGGAGTAGTACCTGCACCGATAGAACCGGGCTCTCTATGGTTTTTAGAACCGTGACCCATAGGTCCTCTTGAGAAGTTCCATCTTTTAACAGTACCTTGGAAACCTTTACCAACTGATTTTCCAGTAACATCAACTTTTTCTACATTTTCTAATACTGACAAATCAATTTGTTGTCCAACTTTATATTCTGCTGAGTTTTCAACTCTGAATTCCTGTAAATTTCTGAAGTTATCCAATCCGTTTTTAGCGAAGTGGCCGATTTGAGCTTTAGAAAGATGTTTTTCTTTAGCAGGTTCAAAACCGACCTGAATTGCGTTATATCCATCAGATTCAACAGTTTTAACTTGAGTAACTGTTAACGGATCAACTTTGATAACTGTGACAGGAATTGCCAGTCCTTGTTCATCAAAGACTTGTGTCATTCCTAATTTTTTTCCGATTACGCCTAATCTTGTCTTGTTTTTAGACTTTTGGGCGCTTTTAGCGTTTGTAGTCATTTTCTACCTTTCTCCTTGTGAGCGCTACCTTGTGTTACTTGTGGCGGTTGTCCAAGCCGCCATCCTTGTTTTTCACGGACCCGTAGATCACATTAAATCATATTCAATTGTAATGTGTTAATGTTTCTTCTTATAATTTTACTTCAATATCAACGCCTGCCGGCAAATCCATTCTGCTCAACTCTTCTGTTGTTTGTTGAGTAGGATCATAGATATCGATGATTCTTTTATGAGTGCGCATTTCAAAATGCTCTCTTGATTTTTTATCTACGTGAGGTGATCTTAAAACGCAATATAATCTTCTTTTTGTAGGAAGAGGAATAGGTCCTGCAACCTTTGCATCTGTTCTTTTTGCTGTTTCAACAATTTTTTCTGCTGAAACATCAATAAGTTTATGATCATATGCTTTTAAGCAAACTCTGATTCTTTGTCTTTTTTGAGCTGTACTCATTTGTCGTTCTTCCTTTGCTTTTACTTGTGTCGGGCTCTTGCCCAACCAGACATCTACTTTTTGTTGGGGTTCGCACATAAAAATACGGCACCCGACTAGTGTATTAACTACCTTATATTAAACATATTTCCTCGTCAACAGTATTTTTTCGGTTTTTTCGACAAAATTTCAAAATTTTACAAAAGTTTATAAAAGATTTTGAATAAACAGAATTATTAATTATAATAACCCTATGAATTTTAAAGTTGAGTATATAAATAAACTAAAAATTACAATTACGCTAATTTTAATTATATTAATTTCTGTTTTTGCATATCTTTTCAAAGATGTATTTAATTATTTTGAAGAAAAATTCATTGATTTAAGAAGCTCTTTGAGTGTAGACAAAGGCCTGTTCTCTCAAAAATTCAAACCAGCAGATGACGAAATTATAATTATATCTGTAAACGACCTGACACAATATGAGGCAGCTCGTTCAACAGAGTTGAACCTCAGGCATTGGCCGTGGTCAAGAGAAGTTTGGGCAAAGGTAATTAACTTTTTGGAAGCACAAAATCCCCGTGTAATCGTTGTTGATTTAAACTTCTCAAATTACGAAGACCTGTCAAGAAATTATTCATCTCCTGATATGATTCTGGCAGATACTCTGGGCTATTATGACAACATAGTTTTAGCAACAGCACTTCGCACACCTTATTCCGAAACAAAAGACATTGATTCGGCCAAAATTTTTGATAATTTTGCAAACCCCTATTCACCTTCCAGCGACTCCTTAAATATGTATATAGAAGATAAAAATCTGGATAAATTTATATCATATTATTCACATACTCCGATTCCGAATATTTTCACAAACTCGACAACAATGGGAGTTACAAATCTTGTTACAACAAAGAACAAAGATGAAAACATCAGATATTCACAGCCTGTTTACAAACTGATAAAAGGCAACAAAGAATACTACATTCCCTCTTTGGGGCTGGCAACGCTTTTGAAATATGAAAAAATAGGAAAACTTGCAGAGGAAATTCCGATTGAAAATGGATTTTTGAAAGCAGGAAAGCATCTTATCAGAGTAAATGAAAAGGGGCAGACACTTATCAACTGGCACGGAGCAGGAAATTCGTATCTTGACATTCCTGTTAACTCAATCCTTTTAAGCATGGTAAGAGGAACAAAATATTTTGAATATGACAAAACAAAATATCCTTTAAGCTTTTTCAAAAACAAAATCATAATCATTTCACAAACACATATAAATACAGAGACACACAATACACCTGTTGCAAAGGAAATGACAGATGCACAGATAAAAGCAAACATCATAGACAATTACATAAACGATTCGGATTTAACAAACAAATGTAAACGTCCTTTTGCAAAAAAAATAACGAAGTACAAAGGAATAATTTTGACCGTATGTTTTTGTGCAGCAATAGTTTTTGTTATTTTAATAGCAACAAATATGGTACTTGCCCTTATAAACGGTTCTTTAATTATTTTTATATATATTCTTTTGAGTGTACTTTTGTTTGCACATCCGCGATTCAGGCTGATTCTGGATATGGCAATGCCGCTTTATTTCATGGTTTCGACATTCCTAATTTCATTTGTTTTAAAAGTTCATCATGAATTCAAAAAAAGAAAGAAAATAGAAACAATTTTCGGCAATCTTGTATCTGAAAATGTTCTCAAGCAGCTAGTCAACAAACCTCACAGATTGAATCTGAAATCTACAATTCAAAAGGTTACTGTGATGTCATGCAACATATCAAACAACCTTCAAATTTCAGATGAGCTTCCTCCTGAAAAATACGTTGAACTCATAAACAATGCGTTCAACACTATTGAAAAAATAATTTTTAAATACAACGGAACAATCAACAGATTTGTCGGAAATTCGGTCCTTGTATACTGGGGTTACCCTATACATTCAAGAAAAGACAGCGAAAATGCAATTCGGGCAGCACTTGAAATACAAGAAAAAATAGACGAATTCAATGAAACTCATATAAACAATATTGATTGGGACAGCATTGACGAAAATGATAATCTGAAAGAAATTCCAGAAGAGATAAAAAAATATTTTGTGAATGTTAAAATAGCAATAAACACAGGGACAGCACTTATTGGTCAAATAGGCTCATCAAATGTTTCTGATTTTACTGTACTTGGTGAAACAGTAGATATAATTGAAAGAATTGAAGATATTTGTTGTGAATTTAACAAAGATATAATCATCACAGAAAACACACTCGAACAGCTCGATGAAAAAATACCGGCAGAATATATGGGTCAGGTAAGATTAAAAAACAGCGATAAAAAAATAAAAATATATGAGCTTAAATACTCATATGAAAACACAGACGAAAATAATAACGGCGGAGAAAATGATTCATATTGATTCCTTAATTCTTGATGAATTTTTTAGAGAAAACAAGGATTTTTTTGAAAACGCAAAAATACAAAAAATACAGCAGCCAACAAGAAGAGAAATTATCCTTCAAATGAGAAAATTTAGTGAAAACGGAGCTGATGTAAGAAAATTTTATATAAACATAAACCCGGAGTATCACCATGTTTGCTTTATGAAGAAAGAAACAGAAAAACGAAGATGCCTGGAGATTCCCAAACAGCCTCCTATGTTTTGTATGCTTCTTCGAAAACATATGGAAGGCGCAAAAATTTTATATGTACAAAAACCGGAAAATGAGAGAATTCTTGAACTCTATTTTGAAAACTATAATGAAATCGGAGACAGAATAGAAGAATGCCTGAGCATAGAACTTATGGGCAAACACAGCAACATTGTTTTGTACAATACAGATAACAATATAATTCTCGGATGTGCTCACAATATTGGCGCAGAAAAGAGTAAAGAAAGAGAACTCGCAGGAGGACTGCCTTACATTTATCCCCCTAAACAAAATAAGAAAAATCTTTTACAAACTAGATTCGACTGGTTTGAGAGTGCACTTTTAAAATCGGAATATTCAATAAAAAAAGCAGTATCTTCAAGATATTTTTCACTTTCACAAATCTTAGTCGAAGACATATGCAAAGCAAAAAACATAAACGCTGATAAACCGGCAAAATCCATTACAAAAGAAGAAGCACAAATTTTGTTTATAGAACTTCATGAATTTTTGGAAAAAGGAACTCACATTTTTTCTGTCTCTCAAAATTATGAAAAATATTCCTGCATAGAAAATCTTCAAAGGCAATACGATTGTGTAAACGAGCTGATTGATGATTACTTTTCATACCACATTGAAAAAAATCTAATATCAGGTTTAAAGACCAGCTTGAATACAAAAATAAATAAAGAGCTAAAAAAACTGAATAATACACTCAAAAGTCAACAAAAACAGATTGATAAAGAAGAAAAAGCAAGAATCTATATGCTCAAAGGTAACCTTTTGACAGCAAACGCATACGCTTTAAAAACAGGAGAAAAATCAGTTCTTTTAAAAGATTATGAATCAGGTAAAATGATAGAAATTGACCTGGATGAAAATCTAACTCCGATTGAAAATGCAAACAGATATTTTGCTCTCTATAACAAAACAAAAAAAGCCTGTCAGATTGCAAATGAAATGTCAGAAGCAACAAAAAATGAAATCGAATATTTTAAAGAAATTCAATATAATGCAGAAATTGCAGCTTCCATAGAAGAGCTGAAAGAAACCGTACAAGAACTCGAAAGCGAAAAACCTCAAGAAAAAAATAAAAAACAAAAGGAAACAATAAACATCGAAAAAAGAGAAATAGACGGATTTATTGTTTATATAGGCAAAAATCACAAACAAAATGACTATCTGTATTCAAAAATATCCTCACCAAATGACTTGTGGTTCCATGCATTGAACACTCCGGGTTCACATATAATAGCAAAAAATCAAAATCGTTCGGATGAAATACAAAACAGTACGCTTTTAAAAATTGCAAAGCTTGCAAAAGAATTTTCAACAGCAAAAAACTCTTCTAAAGTTCCCGTAGTTTATACACAAAGAAAATATATCAAACGCCCGCAAAATACAAAAAGCGGATTTGTTGTTTATAAAAATGAAACAGAAATAGTTGTAAACTAAACTTTTTTATTCACAAAAAGCCCCGGCATTTTACTGAGATTCAAAAGTGCTTTAGAAGCATCTTCAGGAGAAATTGTTTTTATAACCTCCTTCTTTTCCGAGTCATATATTTCTATCATATTTTCTTTATTGAATCTGAAATGATATTTTGAGTATTCCTCCTCATCATCAGAATTTGTTTCAAAAGAAGTGTCATTAGACTGCTGTTCTTCAGAGTCCGGTTGTTCCTGTTCATTATTGTCGTCATTTTCTTTTTTATCATCGGGAATAAAAGGAATCGTACCGTTAAAAGCAGCATCAGGGTCTTTTCTGCCTGCTTTTTCAATCTTTCCTACACCGTCTGCATCAGCAATCTGATTTTCAAGACTTTGTCTTGCTGTTCTTTCAGCCTCATCCGCCAGCTGAGATGATGACAAATTCCTGTTTAAGCCCAGATTAGAAAGCGAAAAACCGTCTATACCCACAATTACCTCATTTCAATGATTTGAAAAAGCAGTCCTATATGATAATATATTATAATATAGATTGATTTTTTTAGAAATAGCGGAGTAAATATGGCACAAAACAATCTCGGAGTACTTGTTGAAACCATTTTCAATGCACCATTATGGGTTCAAGAAGTCATATTTGTTGATATGAAAAAACACCTCGAAGAAAAATTGAAGGGCGTTACAGATGCAACAGAAGAAGAAATTTATCCGACATATATTCCGGAATTGTCATTCAAAGGTAAAAAAGAACTCGAGACTCATGATCACAATCATGATTTCAATATATACAAATATCTCACTTCCGCTTCACAAGGACTCCGTGTTATAGATATCACTCTCAACAACTTCTGGACACTTGAAGAATCATCAAAATATCTTGCTGAATGTATAAAAAATGAATACATAAAAAGCCCGGCAAATCCTGCTTTATATGCGGGAATATTTTACATAGGTGGAGAAATCAGACTCGGAGAATATGTCAAAAAGCTCAATATGATAAACATAGAACAGCTTGATGATGTGTTGAGAAAGCAAAAACAATACAACGAAGAAAATCCTCAATCTCCGAAGAAAATTGGTGAAATGCTTCTTTCTATGGGATATGTGGCAAATAAAGACATCGATAAAATTTTGTATATTAAAAATGAAGCTAAAAAACGATTTATTCTTTCCAATGACTTAAAAGCTCCTGCAAAAGCTGAAAATGTAAATTATGAGGAGCTGCAACAAAAAATCCAAAAACTCACTCAAGAAAATAATTTGCTCAAAGATAAACTCAGAGCTATATTTAATATACAAAACAAAAAGACGAATGGTTAATATTTAATGAAAAGATTACAACCCGAACTTCTGCTTCAAGAAACAAGAAGCGGACTTGTAGAACTTGAATATTACGGATACATTGTCCATTGTGATAAAAATAAAAAAATCAAAACACTCGGTAAAACAAACGAAGACTTTTTTTTCCATCGTTCATGTGCAAAACCGCTTCAGGCAAGCATCATTGATGACTTTGATACAAAAGATTTTTTCAATCTTTCTGACGAAGAAATAGCAGTATGCTGTGCATCACATACAGGTACACCTCTTCACCAGGACCTTATAATCTCACTTTTAAAAAAAGCAGAGCTCAACATTGATGATCTTCAATGCCCGATTATCGAACCTTTAAGTCTCAAAGAACAAAAAAGAACAAATAATTATACGAAGCTTCATAATAACTGCTCCGGCAAACATGCACTTATGCTCGCAGTATGCAGGCAAAAGGGCTGGAATATATCAAATTACCTTGAAAAAGACCATCCGCTTCAAATTAAAATTTATGAAAAAATAAAAGATTTGTGTGAATCTGCTTATGATTTGCCATTCACTTTAGATGGCTGCACTGCACCAAATTTTGCAACAACACTTGAAGATTTAACAAAAGGCTTCTGGAACCTTTTTTTCTCGGAGAAATATCTCTCAATCCAAAAAGCTTTTGATGTGGAGCCAATGATTCTCGCAGGAGAAAACAGACTCGATACACAAATTATGCAGCTCAATAATCAATTAAAAGCAAAAGTCGGAGCGGGCGGGCTTTGCAGTGTCATAAACAAAGAATCAAAAGAATCTCTCAGTTTCAAAATCATTGATGCAGACATGAAAGCCAGAAGCATTATTGTCATAGAAACACTGATAAAAATAGGCTGGCTGGATATAAATTCCATAGATGAAAATCTCCTTAAAAACTTTTTAAATAAAACCGTAACCACAGAAACAGGACAAGAAATCGGCGAATACAGAATTGTATTTGACAAACCCTTTGATTAACCGAAAGTCTTGAAAGTTTCTTCGATGTTTTTGTCTATAACCTTTTTGACTGAATCCATTTCAGTCTCAATAGCCTGTTGTTCAGCAGCAAGCTGTTGAATTCTCATATCGAATTTTTTATCAATACGCTGGAGTTTTGCTGACTTTTCTTCATACTCATTATTTGCTTCTTCATAGTCAGCCGAATCAACACCTTGATAAATGAAAGTAGAACCTTCGATTGACTCATCCTTCCAACCATCTCTGTTTTCGCTTTGGATAATCCAGTTTCCTGTTTTCAGGTTAGTCTCAAAATAATCCGCCTGAGTGCAATAAGGTTCAACTACATAATCGGCAACTGTTTTGTCATCTGGCATAGGGTCAGGAAGTTCTGCAACAACCAATCTTCCGTAAGAATCTCTTACCTGCATACCAAGACCGCCGTCATCTTTAGAGCCGGTGACAAGTTGATAGGAAAGTCTTTGCAAATCATCTGTACGAGAAGCATTACAGCCGTCTTTTGAATAATACAGATGCTGAATATTCATACCATCACTCCACAAGGTAGCTTCTGTGTCCATTTGATTAGCAAGAAGCATTTTAGCCTGCGTTGTTTGCTGGATTTGATATTCTAAGTTGTTCTTTCTGGCAGTCAGTGTGAGCAGCCTGCCTTGAGATGCGGACAATCCCATATTTCTTATACTCCTTTATACATAAGATTTATCGACCTTTAAAAGAACAAACTTTAAGATATGAAGAATAGTTTTAACAAATATTTACAATTAAACACTAATTTCACCTTCACTTTAAACAATAAGATATTTTTCGATTATAATTTAACTATAATAATAGTTTACGGAGAGGCAAGAAAATAAAGTGAGTATGAAAGAATTACTGAAAAAAACAGCATCAGAACAAAGAAAAGCTCTTTTGAATAAAGAAATTTCCGCTGTTGAACTTGTTAATGCAGAATATGAAAGAATCGAAGCCGTAGATGAAAAACTCGGTGCATTCAATTCACTTTGCAAAGAACAGGCTCTCGAAACAGCAAAAGAAGTAGACAAAAAAATAGCAAACAATGAAGAATTACCGCCACTTGCAGGTATTCCTCTTGCATTGAAAGATAATATAAACTTAAAAGATACAAAGACAACTGCATCAAGCAAAATTCTCGAAAATTTTGTATCACCTTTTGATGCAACAGTTGTAACAAAATTAAAACAAAATCTCATACCGATTCTTGGAAAGGTTAATCTGGACGAATTCGCAATGGGGTCATCAACAGAAAACTCCGCTTTTAAAATTACAAGAAATCCCTGGGATTTAAATAAAGTGCCCGGAGGAAGTTCCGGCGGTTCAGCAGCTTCTGTTGCGGGATACGAAGCAACGCTGGCTCTAGGCTCAGATACAGGCGGAAGTATCAGACTTCCGGCAAGTTTCTGCGGTATTGTAGGAATGAAACCCACATACGGTAGAGTTTCACGATACGGACTTATTGCATTCGCTTCTTCTTTAGACCAGATTGGACCGTTTGCAAGAAACGTAGAAGATACTGCTCTTCTTCTTGAGGCAATCAGCGGATATGACACTCACGACTCAACCTCTTTGAATATGGCTGTGCCTAAGTTCAGCAAAGCTTTAAATAAAGATATAAAAGGCTCAAAAGTTGGTGTAATTAAAGAATTGCTTACAGAAGGCGTTTCACCGGATGTAAAAAAAGCAGTCGAAAATGCTATCCAAAAATACAAAGAACTGGGTGCTGAAATCATAGAAATTTCACTTCCTCTTCTTGAACACTCAATTGGAGTGTATTACATCCTCGCAACTGCTGAAGCAAGCTCTAACCTTGCCCGTTTTGACGGTGTAAAATACGGACACAGAACAAAAGACCCGAAAAACCTTATGGAAATGTACACAAAAACAAGAGCAGAAGGTTTCGGAGATGAAGTAAAAAGAAGAATAATGCTCGGAACTTACGCGCTAAGCGCAGGTTATTATGATGCATATTACAAAAAAGCACAACAAATCAGAAGGCTTATTAAAGAAGACTTTGATCGTGCATTTGAAAAGGTTGATATACTGATTTCACCTACATGTCCGAACACTGCTTTTGAAATAGGCTCAAAAATATCCGACCCTTTGAGCATGTATCTCACAGATATCGGAACAATAAGTGCAAACCTTGCGGGTATACCCGGGATGAGTCTGCCTTGCGGATATGATTCTGACGGAATGCCAATCGGTTTACAAATTCTTGCACCGGCATTAGGTGAAGAAAAATTGTTCAATATGGCTTATAATTTTGAACAGGCAACAGATTTTCACACAAAAGGACCTAATTTTTAATTAACAAAGAATTGGAGATAAAATGAAAAAATTATTAGTTATTCTGGGATTATCACTTTTCTTGGGAGCAGGTTACGCTAACACAGCGCAAGCTTACTCAACAGAGGGTGCAATGTATTACAATGAAGGCTTGGATCAATATTCAAGAGGCGAATACTCAAAAGCTATCCAGTCCTTCAAAAACGCAGTAGCAAAAGATCCTGACTTTGTTGATGCATATTACAATATGGGCGCACTGTTTGAATATCTGAAAAGCTACAATTCAGCCATAGCGGCATATTCAAAAATTAACCAGCTTGACCCTTCCGATTCTGAAACAGTGGTAAAACTGGCAGAACTATATTACAAAACAGGCAACTATGACAGAGCTCTTTTTTATGTAACAAAAATCAAAGAAACAGATGATTATTACGGAAAAGCAAGAAACTTGAAAAACCAGATTGTAGTGGCTTCTCAAAAACAAGCTGCTAAAAGTTCTCTGACAAATATTAACACAGCAAATGAAGTTAACAGAAGCGTTGTAGACAAATTCTCAGGTCCGACAGGTCTGGCTATGGATTCAAGAGGAATTTTGTATGTTGCAAGCTATACAGATAACAGTATCTATAAAGTACTTCCTAACGGACAAACACAACTTTATTCAAAAAGCCCTCTTTTAGGCGGTCCTATCGGATTGGCTTTTGACTCAATGGACAACCTTTATGTTGCTAACTATGCAAAAAACAATATTTTGAAAATCAACAAAGCCGGTCAAATTTACACATTTATGAATAAAATTACAAACCCTTATTATTTAATAATTAAAGGGAACAATATGTATATAACAGAACAGGGCAACAATACAGTAATCAAATACAAATTATATTAAAAAATATATCAAAAAAAGCGGCTTAAATTTTAAGCCGCTTTTTTATAAACTACTTGTGTCTCACTTCAAGCTCTTTCAATTCCCTTTGATAAGGAGAAATTTTGTTAAGCTTAAATATCACATCAGGAAGCACCTTCAATACATAATCGATTTCTTCTTCTGTTGTAAACCTGCTTAAGCTAAATCTGATACTTCCATGAAGTGCCTCAAAAGGCACACCCATTGATTTTAAAACATGACTGGGTTCGAGGCTGCCTGAAGTGCAAGCACTTCCTGAGCTTGCACAAATTCCTAAATCGCTGAGATGAAGAAGAATTAATTCACCTTCAATATATTGAAAACCTATATTTGTAGTGTTCGGAACTCTGTTTGACGTAGCACCGTTAACTTTAGCATTATAAACAGAATCCAAAATTCCATTTTCAAGTTTGTCACGGAGCCTTTTAACCTCTGTCATTTCATATTCCAAAGCTTTTTGTGCCAGCTCACAGGCTTCTCCGAGTCCGATGATATATGGAACATTTTCTGTTCCGGCTCTTTTACCTCTTTCCTGATGCCCGCCTATGATAAACGCAGGAAGCAACGTACCTGTTTTTACATACAGTGCTCCGACTCCTTTTGGAGCATGAATTTTATGTCCTGCAATCGTCATAAGGTCTATGTCTGTATTTTTAACATCAAGAGGAATTTTTCCTGCTGCTTGAACTGCATCAACATGAAATTTGATTTTTGGATTTTTCTGTTTAACAAGCTTAGCAGCTTTTTCCACAGGCAAAATCACACCTGTTTCGTTGTTCGCATACATCATTGAAACAAGCGCAGTATCATCTGTTATTGCATCATTGAGTTCATTCAAATCGAGATTTCCCTTTGAATCAACACCTAAATATGTAACACTGTAACCCTGTTTTTCAAAATATTTGAAAAGATTTAAAACAGCAGGATGTTCAATCTTTGTCGTTATAATATGTTTTTTGTTTTTGTTTGCTTCAAGCACGCCTCTGATTGCCATATTATCACCCTCAGAGCCTGAGCCTGTGAAAATAATTTCTTTTGCATCATTTGCTCCGAAGAAGTTTTTCACCTGTTTTCTGGCTTTTGTAACAGCCTTCGCAACATGCCCGCCGAATTCATGCATACTCGAAGGGTTTCCGTACAATTCACAAAAATACGGTTTCATAGCATCAAAAACCTTCGGATCAACCATTGTGGTTGCATTATTATCCAAATATACTACTTTATTTGTCATTTTTATACCTCTACAACTTCAATATCAGGTGAGATATGCTCCTTCAATGAAGCTTCTACAAAATTCTTTAATGTATTAGATGAAAATTTACAAGACTTGCACATTCCTTTAAGTGAAACAAAAACCTTGTTGTCTTTAACATCCACAAGCTCTATGTCACCACCGTCTTTTCTTAACTCCGGTGCAATGTGTTTTTCAATAACATTGTTCACCTTCAAAACGAGTTGTGTTACAGACATATTATGAATATCAACTTTTTCTTTTTTCTTTTGGATTTCATCAATGATTTTTTGAATTGCAACATGGCATTGACCGCAGGCACCGCCTGCTTTTGTGTAATTCATCACATCTTCCAAATCAGTCAAATTATTTTGTTCAATTGCTTCTCTCAAATTATTCTCAGTAACGTGATAACATTTGCAAATAATTTTTTCATCACAATGCGCTCCGACATCTTCACCTTTGAAATTTGCAATAGCAGATTCAAGAGCCTCATGCCCCATAACAGAACAGTGCATTTTTTCAGGAGGAAGACCGCCTAGAGCATCCGCAATATCCTGATTAGAGATTTTTGCAGCCTCTTCAATGGTTTTGCCTTTAACCATTTCAGTCAAAACACTCGAAGATGCAACCGCAGAACCGCAGCCGAAAGTCTGGAATTTCGCATCGGTGATAATGCCATTGTCATCTACCTTCAAGTAAAGTTTCAAAGCATCACCGCAAACAAGAGAACCGGCCTCGCCTATTGCAGAAGGATTTTCCATCTCTCCTACATTTCTCGGATTTTTATAGTGATCCATCACTTTATCTGTATATTCCCACATAGTCTATTTCCTTTTAATTATTTAATTAGATACGATACTATATTTACACCAATATTTTAGCGCAAAGAATAACAGATTTAAACACAATAAAAAATAATAAAACAGGACTAAATTCTTTGATTTGTTTGTGTATCAAAAAACAAAAAATCATTTGAATTTATTTTTAAAATTATTTCAGACCCAAACTGTTTCTGTGCATCTATTTTTGCAGAACATTTTGCATTGTTTATGTTAAAATAAACAATTTTTTCACTTCCGAGCATCTCTGAAATATCGACAGAAACTGTCAAATCAAAGTTAGGGGTCAACGAATCCATTTTTTCCGGGCGCAAACCAACAATGACAGAAGCCCTTTCGCCGAGCAGGGCTTTTTGTTTTTCAGACAAATCTATAACAGAGTCATTGAATTTTATTGTTCCGTTTTCAATTTTACAATCAATAAAATTCATTGAAGGAGACCCCAAAAATCCTCCGACAAAAGTATTTGCCGGTTCATAATAGATTTTTTCAGGTTCATCAACCTGCTGAATCACACCTTTGTCCAGAACAACAATCCTGTCTCCCATTGTCAAAGCTTCAGTTTGGTCATGAGTCACATAAATAAATGTTGTCTGAAGTTTTTCATGCAGTTTTTTTATCTCAGAACGCATTTGTACCCTGAGTTTTGCATCAAGATTCGACAATGGTTCATCCATAAGAAAAACCTTTGGACTTCTTACAATTGCCCTTCCGAGAGCAACGCGTTGTCTTTGACCGCCAGAAAGCTGTTTTGGTTTCCTATCAAGATATTCTGTAAGATTCAAAATTTCAGCAGCTTCTTTAACCTTTTTTTCGATTTCATCTTTTTTGAAATTTCTCATTTTCAAAGGAAAAGCAATATTCTCATACACTGTCATATGAGGATACAAAGCATAACTCTGAAAGACAAATGCAATATCTCTGTCTTTAGGATGCACATTATTTACACATCTGTCACCGATATAAATTTCACCGCCGGTAATATCTTCAAGACCCGCTATCATTCTTAAAATTGTAGATTTACCACAGCCTGATGACCCCACCAGAACAAGAAACTCTTTATCTTTAATTTCCAATGATACATCATTTATAATTGTTTTTGTGTCATATTTTTTCACTACATTTTTAAGCTTAACATTTGCCATTAAATTTATCCGTCCTCAATTATATCCGACTACAAACTAAACCTTTCAACAGGAATAATGAAACAGAAGCTGCTTCCCTTCATTGATTCTGACTCTACCCATATTTTACCTTTCAAAAGTCTGACAAGGTTATAAACTATGCCAAGAGAAAGGCTTTTGGGAGCAGCTTTTTTAGCAATATATTTTTCAATATTTGCATACGGGTCAAAAATATTCTCCAAATCAGCTTCACAAATGCCTGCTCCTGTATCATTTACTTTAATCATAAGATAAGCTTTATCAGGAGTATTCGGATTTACAGAGAAACCTGCCAGCTCCAAAAATTCATTGTCAGGGTGACTGACTACAACCTGAACAGAGCCTATGTCAGTATGAGAAACAGCATTCTCAACAAGTATTTTAAGAATCTGTCTCAGCACGTTTTCATCAGAGTAAAGTGTTCTTTTTCCAAGACTGTTCAAATCAAAATTCAAAATAAGCTTTTTATCATCCGCAGCAGGTTTAAGCTCAGTAAACAATGCTGTCATAAGATTAACAAAATCAAAGTTTTTAAACTCATAATCATATAGACCTGATTCAAGCTTTGAATATTCAATCAACCCGTTCACAAGCTCCAAAAGCTGCATTGAGTTTTTGTTGATTATTTTCAGATATTTCTCCTGCTTATCATTCACTTCACCACCCAGACCTTCGAGAATAGCCTGAGAAAAGCCATTTATTGAATGTATGGGAGACGTAAGCTCGCCGGAAATTTTTGAAAGAAAAGTATTCTTATTTTTAGTCAGCTTATTCATATATTCATGCTCAAACATCAGTTTATTCAACATTTTCTGACTGTTTGTAACATCTCTTATAGAGATAATAATTTTTTCTTCGCCATCATCATATTCCGAGGCTTTTATCTCAAAAAACAAATCGCTGTCCAGTTTTAATTTTGACCGAACAATCACAGAGTCATTTGACTTTGCAAGTTCGCTCACAAGATTAAAGCCTCCATCAAAAATATCAAGAAGTTCAAGATCAGACAACTCCTCACCTGAAATATTAAAAAGATTCAAAAGATTCTCATTTGCATATAAAATTTCACCCGACAAAGAAACAATCAAAACCGCATCCGGATAATAGTTCAGGACATTTTTTTGTTGTTTCTTCTTGAATAAAAAAGAAAATATATTCATTTTGTGTAAAGCTCCCAAGTTTTTTCTTCATATTATCATAATTTAACCCAAATAGACAAAATTTGGGAAAATAAAATGCGGTATCAGTAAGACAACCGCATAAGTCAAGAAAGGAATGGTTAGACTATTAATATGATTATTATTACAACTTTTTTCATGCCGTGCAAATTTATAAACAAATGTTAACTTAGTGTATAATAAATAACAGAAAGCAGAACAAATATGAAAATTGGAATTCTATCGCTGGGTCTCATAGGCGGTTCAATACTGAAAAAGCTGTCCCAATATACCCAAGACATAACAATCACAGCTGTCACAGGCAATGAAAAAACTGTTGAGGCGGCAGCGGCATATACTAAAGACGTCTCAAAAGACATCTCAAACCTCAAAAATTGTGAAATTGTTTTTGTTTGTTCACCGATGAACAAAACACCTGAGATGCTTCAAAAGCTTGAATCTATTGTTTCAAAAGATACGATTGTAGCTGATGTATGCAGCTTGAAATCTTTTGTCACAGAAAAAAAATATTCCTTTAAATTTATAGGTACACACCCTATGGCAGGAACTGAAAACAGTGGATTTGAAGCCTCTTTCCCCGAGCTTTTTGAAGGAGCAAAATGGATTATCACACCTGATGAAACAACAGATGAAAAAGATATAGAAAAACTCTCAAAGCTAATCATCCTTACAGGAGCTGAAATCATTAAAATGAAAGCAGAAGAACATGACAGAGCAGCAGCTCTTATAAGCCATATGCCTATGCTTGTATCACAGGCAATTATGAAAACAGCACTGAAAAACCCGGCTGCTTTAAAAATGGCATCTAGCGGATTCAAAGACATGACCAGACTTTCGCTTTCCAACACAGAAATGGCTGAAGACATGATTAAGCTGAACAGCAAAAATATTTCAGAATATACTGTTGAACTGGTTGAATCAATAAAATCACTTCTTGATAATTCATATAAAGAACAGATCGAAGTCATAAAAGATTTCAGACAAAAAATGTATACTAATGATGGAAAAAATGCGTTGTAAGTTCTCATCCTAAAGTTTGAGATAGAATCTACTTTATTATAATTAAAATAAACCCTACACCTGATATTATATAATTGTTAGGGAAAACATATACTAAACAGTCAGGGATGTAGATGAAAATCAAGGATGTTGACAAAGTTTGCATTGTTGATATAGCAGGGAATGCAATATCGAAATCAGACCTAATAGAATTAAAAAAGATTTTTGAAAAAAAAGTCTTAAAAAAACGTATCGGGATTAACCTGAAAAATGTTCTGGATACAGGGCACGAATTTTTAGACTTCCTTGAACAATGCTGTGAAAAACAAAAACTTTCGGTCTTTAATGTGAACAATGAAGTTTATTTGATGCTTTTCATTCTGAAATATGACAAATATGTAAATATATATCTTAATGAAGAAGACTTTTATTCTGACAAAAAATGTATAGTTTACAGACGCCTGAAGCTTTTGAAAAAAGCTGCATAATAACAGAATTATTAACAAACATTTCTTTCTCGACAAAATCTAAAAAATATAAGAATATAATTTTGGAGTATCAATTTTGGGGAAGAGATGAACAAAGAAGAACTGATAGTAGCCATCCACGGGGACAATAAAGAAACAGGCGGAAGATATAATGTTCTGGCAAGTTTCAATAATGCATTGATAAAAGGATTTGAACAGGCCGGCGTAAAAGCAATGTCAACAAAAGAATGTTTTGAAAAAAATATTACTCCAAATCTTGCAATCGCATTGAATGCAACAGGTCTGCCTTTGTGGCAAAATATCCTGAATAACGGCATAACCAATATAATGTGGAACACAGACTCCATTTTTTATCAAAATTACGAAGTTGTGGAACAGTTCTCGCAATACAAAAATTTTGTTCTCTTTAATTCATGTGCTGAAGATACACCTGCAATCCGACACTATTTGCCATCGCTTGTAAGCGGATATATTCCGGGAGGAACAGACTTAGACTTCTGGAAAAAACAGGATGTTGAAAAAGAATATGACATTACATTTTTCGGCTCAATAGACGACTATGACTCAAGAATTGCACAGCTCAAAGAGACAATGCCTGAACTCGTGTTCAAACTTATGATGGATTTCTGTGAAGTAGCTCTCAGTTATCCGGAGCTGTCTTTGTGGCAAATTTATCAGCTTTTTAAAAAGCAAATCGGACTTAATCTGGACACAGCTCAATATCTGCTGTTATCAAAAAGCATTTCCTACATAATTACATACAAACAGCGTGTAAAAATGATTCAGGCGTTAAAAGACTTTAACCTCACAATCTTTGGAGAGGGTCCCTGGGAAAAATATATTTCAGGAAACATAAAACTCATCAAGGGAGGTGACATCAGAGAAACAGTGAATCTGATGAACAAATCCAAAATCACTCTTCATTCTAACCCCTTCCATCTGGCAGGCGGACTTCACGACAGAATCCTGAACGCCAGTGCAATAGAAACAATGGTTTTAACAGGATTTAACAGAACAATTAACGCAGAATTCAGTGACTCAATTGTATATTGCGATGCGGTAAATTACTCTGACATAGCAGAAAAAGCCGACTATTATTTAAAACATGCTGATGAAAGACAAGAAAAAGCTTCAAAAGCATCAGCTATTGTAAAAGAAAAACACAAATGGTCTGACAGAGCAAAAAGCATTCTTGAAATAATTGAATAAACTATATTTTTTTCAGCTGTTCAACAGCAAATTTAGCACGCTCTTTTATTTCGGAAAGAGAAGCATTTTTGTACAAACATCTGCCTAAACCGACAGCAACTGCCCCCTCTTTTAAATAATCGGTAAAATCATCCAGTTCAATTCCACCGGATGGCATCAGATTCAAAAATGGCATAGGTCTTAGCAAATCTTCAAGATATTCAACCCCGCCCATTGATTTTGCCGGGAAGATTTTTATAAGAGGAATTCTGGACTTCCAAGCATTATAAGCCTCATTCGGAGTCGAAACAGTAGCAATATGAGGAACTTTATTACCCAGACAAAATTTTAAAAGATTACCCTGAAATACAGGAGAAACTATAATCTGCGCACCTTTGTTAATTGCCTCCTGTGCTCTCATAGATGTAATTACACCGCCGGCCATTACTGTAATATCTTTATATTTTTTAAGCTCTTCTATTGCAGGAAGAATAGCACCCTTTTCCACAGTAATTTCAAAAACTCTGATTCCGCTCTCTATCATTGCACAAGCCTTCTCAACAGCTTCAAGTGGTTCATCAGCTCTTATCACAGCAACAATTTTATTTTTATAAATTTGTTCAATAGGATTCACAACAGATTCTTCCGCTAACTATTTCGACATTTTATCATTCTTTGAACTATTTGCCTGTTTTTTGGTTTTTATTTTAATAAAATTGAAGACTGTTTTGTTCTCTTCAATCATATCTTCGTCCTCGTAACCAAGCAATATTTCCAAATCTTTTTTCAGCATTGTAATGTCATCATACTTTTTCAAAGTTCCGTCAAGAGCAATAGAAACATCACCTGTTTCCTCAGAAACAACAAGACATGCTGAGTCGGAAACTTCGCTCATACCGATTGCAGCTCTGTGACGTGTACCATATTTCCAGCTGAGTTTTGGATCTTCTGTCAAAGGAAGAAGGACACCGGCTGAACGAACTGTGTCACCTTCTATCACAACAGCACCATCATGAAGCGGTGTATTTGGATGAAATATAGTCAAAAGCAGCTCTGTTGAAACAATAGCATCAAGTTGTGTGCCAACATCGGAATAACTGTTTACGTCATCTTCCCTTTCAAGTACCATCAATGCACCTGTTCTGGTCTTTGAAAGGTATTTTACTGTTTCAATAAGCTCCTTCAAAACATTAACTTTTTGCGCTTCTTTAAGATTCTTTCGTCCAAAATGATTATGGAAAAGATTTGACTGTCCCAAATAACCGAGAAATTTTCTTATTTCAGGCTGAAATATAATAACAGCACCAAACATGATGACACTGACCATTGTTCTTAAGAATACACCGAGTATAAGCAGGTTAAACTTTATCAAAATTTCAGAGAACAACCACGCAAGAAGAAGAATAAAGATACCCTTCACCAGCTTTTCAGACTGTGTACCTTTGATAAATTTTTGATAAACCACCAACAGAAAAGCAGCAATAACAAGGATTTCAAAAACATTAATCCAGGTAAATGACCAGTGAAGAGTTTTCATCTGGCTGATTAAGATATCCTTTATTTCTCCTATCACTTTAAATCCTTACTATACAGCTTTTTCGTGTGCATTCTTTTTTAATCTGTCCGGAATAACATCCAATGAAACCAAATGCTCATAGTTTTCTCTATCTATAATAATATCAGATTGTGAGTTATTTACAAGTACCGCAGCAGGTTTTAACACCCTGTTGTAATTGCTGGACATAGAATATCCATAAGCACCTGTGTCATAAAAACAAAGTATATCTCCTTCTTCAAGCTCAGGCATACAAACATCCTTTATAAGAATATCACCTGATTCACAGAATCTTCCTGCAATGGTAACAGTTTGAGCAAGAGGAGCTTCAGGTTTGTTAGCAACCTGAGCGGTGTACACAGCTTGATATAAACTGGGTCTCGGGTTGTCTGCCATTCCACCGTCAACTGCAACATATTTTCTTCCGTTTGGAACCTGCTTTGAGCTTCCAACGGTATAAAGAGTAACACCGGATGTTCCTATTATGCTTCTTCCCGGTTCTATATGAATTTCAGGCTCTGCAACACCATATTTTGAAGCATTATCTTTTATGGAGGAAATAATCTTTTCTGAAATTTCAAAAATCGAAGGAGGCATATCATTTTCCGTATATTTTATACCAAGTCCGCCCCCCAGATTTATATGAGTCAAATCTATGCCAAACTTATTTTTCAAACGACCCATTTCTTTCAAAAGAACATCAACTTCATCATAATATATTGAAGTCTCAAAAATTTGTGAACCGATATGAGCATGAAGGCCAACCAGTTTCAAATTTTTGTATTCGTCCAGAATCAGTTCAACAGCTTCATCTACCTGAGTTAAATCAAACCCGAATTTAGAATCAAGGTGTCCTGTCTGAATGTATTCATGGGTGTGGCACTCAATTCCTGGAGTAACCCTCAGCAGAATTTCTGTCTTTTTTCCAACTGATTTTGATACATTATTTAAAAGAGCGAGTTCGAGAAAATTGTCAACAGAAACAAGCCCTACACCATAATTCACTGCCATTTCCAGTTCATCATAAGATTTGTTATTTCCGTTAAACAAACATTTCTTCATATCAGCACCAGCTGTGTATGCAGTATATATTTCCCCGCCGGAAACCATATCAAATCCGAATCCCTCTTCATCAAGAATCCTTACAACAGCTTTTGTCATAAACGCTTTTGAAGCATAGAGCATACTGATCTTCGAATAAGATTTAAAGGCATCTTTGTATTCACGTGCTATTTTTCTTATTGTTGCTTCATCAAAGACATACAAAGGAGTTCCGTATTTTTCTGCAAGTTCGACTAAATCACAGCCGCCTATTTCAAGATTTCCGTTATCATTAATTTTTGTTGTTATAGGTTTTAATGATTGGTTAGCCGTTTTCATATTTTTCCTCTTAATTCCTTATATAAATTACCTAAACAATTGTAACACAATCCTTGTTATTAAAAAGCCCAAAAAGTGGTATTTAATAAATATATAAAACTTATATTAAGAATTGTAACAATATATAATACATATTGAAATCATATATATCAAAATGTTTTTATATAAATGTGTAGTAAATCAAAATAAGTAAGTAAAGGATTAAAAAAATGGGTTTAGCATCATCACAAGCAAGATTGTTACTCTTAACAGCAAGAAAATCAGATTTGGAATTCAGAGCACAACAAATCACTAA
>JAHALR010000005.1 GCA_018362895.1 Clostridium sp.
GAGCGGTAGTACGTTCCAAGGGTTGGGCTGTTCGCCCATTAAAGCGGCACGCGAGCTGGGTTCAGAACGTCGTGAGACAGTTCGGTCCATATCCGGTATGCGCGCAAGAGAATTGATCGGAGTCTTCCTTAGTACGAGAGGACCGGGAAGAGCGAACCTCCAGTGTACGGGTTATCACGCCAGTGGTAAACGCCCGGTAGCTGTGTTCGAAGCGGATAAGTGCTGAAAGCATATAAGTACGAAGCCCACCGAAAGATGAGTTCTCTCACAGCATAAGCTGGTAAGTCCCCACGCAGATCACGTGGTTGATAGGATGCAGATGGAAGTATGGCAACATATGTAGTCGAGCATTACTAATAGGACGAGGGCTTTTCCTAGATTTAGGAATTGTGATTGCGTTAAGTTTATAATTACTATGTAGCTTTCAAAGTACGGTCAAGAAACCGTAATGATTGGAGTGTTTCTTACTAAATCCAATCATAGCAGTTTTTCTGGTGACCAAGCGGCAGGATCCCACCCGTTCCCATCCCGAACACGGTCGTAAAGACTGCTTGCGGCGAAACTACTTGGCGGAAGACCGCCTGGGAAGATAGCTAGTTGCCAGATTCTAATTTTACTAAATAACAGTCATTAACACAGTTTAATGACTGTTATTTTTTTGTTATTATTTTTTTATGTTAGATAGCAAATTTTTTTTTAGAATTGAGAATTATTTTTTAATTTTTAGTCTGTTATTTGGGCTTTTTTTAATAATTTTTACTCCACCTTTACAATCTCCTGATGAACCTGCTCATTTTTCAAGGGCTTATTCAATTTCAGAAGGGCATATTTTGGCAAAAAAGTTAAATAACGTATCTGGTGATTTTGTTCCTGCTTCATTATTAAATTTTGAAAATGAATTGGGGTATTTGACTTTTAAAACTAATAAAAGAATTTCTTTTGAAAAAATAAGAGAGTCATCAGGTATTATTGTTCATAAAAGTGATAAAGTTTTTTCTGATCAAAAATATCAGGCTCTTTATTCTCCATTAGCTTATTTTCCTCAAAGTATAGGAATATTTTTTGCAAAATATTTTACAGATTCAGTCTATTGGCTTTTGTTTTTTTCTAAATTAGCAATGCTTGCTTTTTACACAATTATGGGCTATTTTTCAATAAAATCTATACCCTTTTTGAAATCACTTTTATTTTTAATTTTGCTTATGCCAATGAGTCTTTCAATGGGAGCATCTGTCTCTGCTGACGGAATTTTGATATGTTTAAGTGTTTTTTATTTTTCTAAGATTTTGCAATATACATATTCAAATGACAATATATCATTTAAACAATATCTGCTTATGATGTTTTTAGCATTTTGTTTAGCAATGGTAAAACAAAGCTTTTTTCTGACTTTATTTTTGTTATTTATACCGTTATCAAAGTTCAATAACTTAAAATTTATTAGAATTTTTAATAATAATATTTTTAAAGTGTTGATATTGCTTATTCCTGCTTTTATTGGAGCATTAATATGGTCAAAGTTGAGCTATAATCTTTTTGTACCATTAAACAATTCTAATCCGGAAATACAAATCCAATTTATACTATCACATCCTTTTGTTTATCTTAAAACATTGTACAGTACTTTGTATTTAAACTTTATAATTTTGTTATATGAAACTGTGGGAATTTTGGGTTGGTTGGATGTATTTTTGTTTCCTGTAACTTATTGGATATATTGGTTATTTTTGGTGTTAAATATTTTTTTCTGCAACAGTGCGGAATGTAGAGTTTTTTCATCTTTGTTTCAAAGAATTTTGCTTTTTGGCTTAGTTTTGTTCAACATCATTTTTATATCTACAATAATTTATGTCTCTTGGATACAACCATATGTAATAAGTCCTTTTGAGGGACTTCAGGGGCGTTATTTTATTCCTTTGTTGCTTCCGTTTTTTACATTTTTATTTCTTATAGGTGGAAGGTGCTTTGGGGCATCTGGCTTTTCTAAAATAATGCAATTTAATATATTATTAGTGTTTTTTACTTATATGAATCTTGCATTTGGTCTTTATATTAGATATTATTCAACTTTTTAAGCTTAATAAAAAGGACTCCTAAAAATAGAAGTCCATGTCTGGAATTAAGAATAGTTGGAAGTATGAAAAAGATTTATTGATTATATTTAATATAAAATACAAACTTTGAACAATTACCCGACTATCTATTATTTTTATCAATATATTAAATTGTAAACAAATGTAAAAACGAATTTTTAGGATTTCATTTTCCTGAAAATGCAGTCATAATGCCTAATAGGATAGGATAGTGACAGTTGAAAATTAGCCATAGCAATACTTTTGGGCTTTCAAACTTTATTGACATGTAGGTTTGATAAGGAAAGGAAGTTGTAATGGCTGACAATTTGGGAATTGGTGTGAATCATGGTAAGAAGGTTATTGTTACAAAAGATGGAAAAACATTTGAAAAGGCAGGGTTGGGGACTTCGGCTGCTGCTGTGATGACTGCAAATATGGCAGGCGGTGCCGTTATTATGTCAGCACAAAAAATTGGTGGTTTGCCGATTAAATCAGCAATGAAATCAGTTGCAAATCTCGATGCTGATGTATTTAAAAAAGCTGCTGATGCAGGATTTAAGGCTTCTGGTCTTGCTGAAAAAGGTGTGAAATTTGTGGATGCAACTGTTGAAAATAAAGCAGTTGTAGATGATATATTGAAAAAATCAGTTCCTGCCTGGATGGATAAATTTCCTCCTTTGAAAAAAATAATAGAGCCTAAAATGAAAGCTATGGCCGGACTCGTTAGAGAAGGAAAAAATGCTTTTTATTCTCCCAGAGCAAAATCTCTTGTAGTAAATAGAGATAAAATGGGCTGGGCTGCTTTTCATGAAATGGGGCATGCTTTAAACAATAATAACCCGGGATTTGGCAAGGTACTTGCTAAAATAAGAGGGCCCTTTGCTATACTTTCACTTGCTTCTTTATTCGTTGCTTTGTTTAAGAGGAAAAAAGCTGAGGGTGAAGAACCTAAAGGTATTTTTGATAAAACAACAACTTTTATAAAAAATAATTGCGGTAAGCTTGCTTTTCTGGGAATGGTGCCGACTCTTGCTGAAGAAGGTCTTGCTAGTATAAAAGCTTCTAAGCTTGCAAAGGATTTTATTTCTGTTGAACAACTTAAAATGCTGAATAAAGTCAATGGAAAAGCCTGGCTAACATATCTTGCCACTGCTGTTGGAATGGGATTAGGTGCTTATACAATTTCTAAAGTTAGAGATGCAATAGCTCATCCTAAAGAACTCAAACCTAATAAATAATAAAAAGCTCCGAGTTAATCGGAGCTTTTTATTATGCCATCATATTGCCAAAGCTTTTTGGTTTTACTTTGTTTTTTTCATCTTCATTTTCTGGTCCATTTGTGTTGTCTTGTTTTCCTCCTGTTTCTTGTGCCAGTGTTGCTTGGAGTTTTTCAAGTTTTTCTTGTGCTTCGTTCATTTTTTCTTCAAGTTCATCGACACTCATTGTTGGTGTTGAGAATGTTTGGGCTTGTACTGTACCGCCTTGGTTGTCGTTTTGCGAAGCTTTATCATAATCTTCTTTTGCCTGTGTAAATATGTCAGTTTGTGTTTTTATTTCTGTTTGAAGATTTTGTAATTTTGGATTATTTTTTAAATCTTGTGTTTTAATTCTCTGAAGCATACCGAATTGAACGTTTGTACTCATTTTTTCACTCTCTTTTCTTCTTATTTTAATAAACTTATCTCTCTGTATATATAAAGTATATACAAATCACAAAATTGCCTTTTGTTTTTATAATATTAAGAAGTGTTACATTTTGAATGGAACATATTAAGATTTTTCGGAAAAAACCGTTTATTATAATATAGAGTTTTGGCAATAATTAAGGTTTTCATTTTTTATGATTAGATTGGATATTGATTTATCATATCTTACAAAAAATTTCCAAATTGGTACTCAACGTGTCAATGAATACAGCACGAAAAGTATTGATGAAATTATGGAAGCCGAAGCAGCTCAGGGAAATACTCAAGCTGCCTCTTTTCAGGAAGATGTTCTGAATGATCCCAAAGAGCTTGTTAAACTCTTTAAACTTCAAAGTGCAAGAAATAGATATGCAATTTTGAGCAATATGAACAGTCAGGATCTGGAATACTTGGTTCAGTTCCTTGAACCAGGTGATTTATTGATGGGACTGATGTTTTTTACAAAAGAAAAAATTCTTAATTTAATATATGATTTGCCAAAAGATAAAATATGTTCTATTTTGTTTAATGCTTTTTCTCCGGAGCAGTTTTTAAAAATGATACCGGAAAAAGAAATAAACAAATTTTTTGATTCTGATAAATTAGACAAGAATCAAATTTTGGATTATGTCAAAACTCTGCCTGAAGATAAACTGAATAAAATGATGCAAAAATATATGTATCAAGAAACAGGCAAAACACAAGATGATCTTCATATGAGCAAAGAGCAAGTTGTTAAATTTATGGATCAACTTGAACCCGAAAAGTTTAAGACCGCTTTGAAATGCTTTGAAAGAGAAGAAAAAATGGGATTGATATTAGAATTGACACAAAAAGATCCCAAACTGTTCACTGAATTCTCTAAAAATGCTTTGACTATGCCTTTAACACAGCTGGATAAAGGTGAAATTGTTAAAAATATGAACAAACTTGAACCGGAAGATTTAATGAAAATGGTTAATGAACTTCCTGATGATATTCTTGCTGTTGTTGTTACACAAATCGATCCTATGGTTTTTGCAGAATTGTTAAGCAAAAACTTCCAGGATATACTGGCTGAAATCGGAATTGGCAATATTTAGGCAAAGATTTTTGCAATCGAATCAAAAGCAAAGTCTATTTCATCCTTTTGGATTATTAAAGGAGGTGCAATTCTTATGATGTTTTCATGTGTTTCTTTAACAAGTATGCCGAAGTCCTTTTGAAGTTTTTCACAGTAAGGGCGTGCTTTTCCGTTGAGCTCTATTGCAAGAAAAAGTCCTTTGCCTCTTACTTCTTTTATTATGGGTGAATTGAGTGTTTTCAATTTTTCAAGAAAATATTTGCCAAGTTCTGCTGAACGTTCGGCTAATTTTTCTTCTGTTATTACATCTAATGCAGCCATAGCTATAGCACAGGCGAGAGGATTTCCTCCGAATGTAGAGCCGTGTTCGCCAGGATTAAATACCTCAAGAACTTCTTTTTTTGCGAGAACTGCCGATACCGGATAAAAACCTCCAGAAAGAGCTTTGCCTACTGTAACAACATCAGGTTTTATTCCTTCGTGTTCATAAGCAAACATTTTGCCGGTTCTTCCAAATCCTGTTTGAATTTCATCTAATATCAACAGTATATTGTTTTCATCACATATTTTTCTGATTTCTACTAAATAACTTTCGGGTGGAATTTTTATTCCAGCTTCTCCTTGAATGGGCTCAAGAAGAATAGCAGCAGTATTTTTTGTGACAGCCTGTTTTATTGATTCAATGTCTCCATATTTTACTACACTAAATCCTTCTGTATACGGCCCGAAATGATTTTTTGAATCTTCATCGGTCGTAAAGCTTATTATTGTAGTTGTTCTTCCGTGAAAGTTTTCTGAACAGACTATTATTTCAGCTTTGTTGGGCTCAACTTTTTTGTTTGTATATGCCCATTTTCTTGCAGCTTTGATTGCTGTTTCAACGGCTTCTGCTCCCGTATTCATTGGCAGAATCATGTCAAAACCAGTTAATTTGCAAATTTTTTCATAGTACAAAGGTAAAATATTGTTTCTGAACGCACGTGATGTAAGTGTAAGTTTTTTTGCTTGTTCAATTGCGGCATTCAAAATTCTGGGATGACAGTGTCCTTGATTTACTGCGGAATATGCGCTCAGACAATCGAGGTATTTTTTACCTTCTACATCATACAGCCATATGCCTTCTCCTTTGTCTATAACAACATCCAGTGGTTTGTAATTGTTTGCACCATATTTTTTTTCCAAGTCTATATAATATAATGAATTGTTCATATTTTTCTCCTTGTTTATAAGAAATTATCTCAAATTAGCTTGCATAGAACAATAGACTTAAATATTAACTTATATAAAAGACTGGAAAAATAATAAAACATTTTTATTATTATAAAAAAAAATGTTTGGCTTGATTATAAATTTCATTGAAAATAATAACAATAACTTTTTTGCTTTTTATAAATACAAAAAAAATTTTTAAAAACATATCTTTTATAAATCTTAATATTGATAAAATGAAAAAAAATATTGCATAAACCCTGAAAATTCATCATAATTGATTTAACATTTTTGAGAGGTTTTTATGGAAAAAAAATTCAAATTAAAAGGTCATATTATCGATTCTTTAATTTTATCTAAAGTATTAGATAAAATTGAGGCTCTCGGAATTGATTGTTATGCCGCTGATGTTAAGGTCGGAGCGAGAAGAAATGACTTTTCTGAAGCAGTTTTTATAGTAGAAACTGATGATGAATCAAAAATGGAAGAAGCTGTTAAACTAGCAAAAATGCATGGAGCAGTAGAAATTTAGAATGACCGAAAAGATTTTGATGTGTTCTCCCGAACATTACGGGATAAAATATGAGATTAATCCTTGGATGAATATTAATATTCAATCAGATAATAGAAAAGCAATGTTTCAGTGGAAAAATCTTTATAAAATATTAAAAAATGAACTCGAGGTTGATGTCAAACTTGTTGAACCGAGAGAAGATGTTCCAGATATGGTTTTTACGGCAAATGCTGCGGTTGTGTATAAAAATAAAGCTGTAATGGCACGTTTTAAATATCCTCAAAGACAGCCTGAGGAAAATTATTTTGCTCAATGGTTTGAAGATCACGGCTATATAGTTGTTACTATACCTAAAGAAATGTCTTTTGAGGGAGCCGGTGATGCTTTATTTCTCGGGGATACGTTGTATGCCGGATATGTGCCGAGAACTGATATTGCCTCTCATACGTACATTGCGGAGCTTTTGAATATTCCTGTTATTTCATTGGAGTTGATAAATAAAAATTTCTATCATATAGATACTTGTTTTTGTCCTTTGACAGACGGATACTTGATTTATTATCCGGAAGCTTTCGATGAATATGGAAAAAGAGTCATTGAACAAAATGTTCCTGAAGAAAAAAGAATTGTTGTTAATGAAGAAGAAGCTTCATATTTTACGTGCAATGCAGTCAATATTGGCAAAACAGTTGTTACAAACCTTACTACTACAAGATTTACAGAGCTTTTGAAAAGCAAAGGTTTCAATCATATACAAACTGATCTGAGTGAATATATGAAAGCAGGCGGTGCTGCAAAGTGCCTTACTTTAAAAATTTAATAATGTATGAAAAAGATAAAAGGAGAAATCTATGATTAATTATGTGCCTCAACAAGGCAAAGAGCTTTCAAAGGAGCAAATTAAAAAACTTATTGAAGAAAATCATGTAAAGTTCATCAGGCTTCAGTTTGTAGATATTAATGGAATGGTTAAAAATATGGCCGTTCCTGCAAAACAAATTGACAAAATTCTTAATAATGAATTGATGCTTGACGGATCATCTATCAAAGGGTTCAGAAGTATTGAAACCTCAGATATGTATTTTTATCCGGACAGATCTACATTTGCTATTCTTCCCTGGAGAGAAAAAGAGGGAAAATGGAACGTAGCAAGAATTATATGTGATATTCATAATGCTGATGGGACACCGTTTGAAGGTTGTCCGAGATGTAATCTTAAAAGAGTTATTAAAGAAGCCGAAGAAATGGGCTTTGTTATGAATATAGGGCCGGAAGCAGAGTTTTTCCTGTTTAAAAAATCAGAAGATGGGTTTCCTTCAACTTATACTCACGACAGTGCAGGCTATTATGATGTAGGACCTGATGACAAAGGTGAAGATATTCGTGCACAGATTGTTGATACATTAGAACAACTCGGATTTGAAATTGAAGCCAGCCACCACGAAGTAGCAAAAGGACAGCACGAAGTAGATTTTAAATATGCTGATGCGTTAACTGCTGCTGATAATATTGTTACGTTTAAATATGCAGTAAAAGCTTCTGCTGATAAATTTGGACTTCATGCAACATTTATGCCTAAACCAATCTATGGTATAAATGGTTCGGGCATGCACTGTAATATCTCTTTATTTGATATTAAAAATGGTAAAAATGCTTTTTATAGTGAAGATTCAGCTTATCAGCTTTCAAAAGAAGCTTTATATACAATTGGTGCAATACTTGAACATGTAAAAGATTTTACTGCTATTACAAATCCGACTGTTAACAGCTATAAAAGATTGGTTCCGGTCTTTGGCAAACAGAAGTGCTTTGATTCGTGTTCCGGCTAAAAGAGGAAATGCTACTCGTGTAGAATTGCGTTCTCCTGATGCTTCCTGCAACCCTTATCTTGTTATGGCTGTACTGCTAACAGTTGCTATGGAAGGTATAAAAAATCAGATTAAGCCACCTCTTCAAACAGAAGAAAATATTTATGATATGAGTGCGAAAGAAAGAAAAAGAAGCCACATTGATTCATTGCCGGGTAGCTTGAATGAAGCTCTAGCTCTTATGAAAAAGAGTAAAATTGTTAAAAAAGCTTTGGGTGAACACATTTTTAATGAATTTGTTACAGCTAAAGAAATGGAATGGGATAGATATAGGACAACTGTTACACCATGGGAGCTTGATGAATATCTAGAAAAATACTAACCTTTTGTTCTAAAAGACCTTTGAATATTAATTTAAAGGTCTTTTTAATTTTTATATTATGAACGATTTGTAATCTTTTTTTGTAAAAAAATTACATATTTTTCATTTTTGTGCGACGATTAAATATGCGCCTCATGGGGAGGCATGACCAAAGCATGTATTAGAGAATATTTAAATTTTAAATTTATTACCAAAATTAATTTTGATTGAAGAGTGGAATTATGAGAAAAACTAAAATTAAAGTAATTAAAAAATATGCAGTTCTGTCTCTTGCTGCATTATTGTTTAGCGCAAATATTTCTTTTGCGGAGCAAACTTGGGAACAATTTACCCAACAAGCAGGAAGTTCTGATACAGCAGGCAATATGCAGATTCAAAATGACCTTACAACTAACGGTAGTGCTTTGAATCTTGGTGCACCTCCTGTTCCGGGTGGATTTGTTATTAATGGTAATAATCATACAATCACAGCAGGTACGACAGCCGATCCTCAAAATAATCCAAGCTTTATTATCAACAACCAACCAAATGCTCAAACAACTGTAAACAACACAAACTTTACCGGTGGTAACATAGTCGGTAATGGAGCTGCTATTCAAAACGATAATGCTACACTAACAGTCAATGGCAGTTCTTCTCAAAAATCAACTTTCAGCAATAATACAACAAGAGGAAGCGGTGGTGCTATTTCTAATACAAACGGCGGTATTGTAAAACTTGATAATACTGCTTTTACCGGCAATACCGCAAATGGTTCAGGCGGTTCAGAAGGATATGGCGGTGCTATATATAATAACAGTTCAGCTGCTGCTGATGCAGCTTCTCTTGTAATTTCTAATTCTGTTTTTTCAAACAACAATGCCAACAACTATGGTGGTGCAGTTGCTAACTATACAGGGAAAGTTGATATCCAATCAACATCTTTTACAAATAACCATACAATAGCCGGTGACGGTGGTGCTATCGTTAACCGTCATACAATGAACATTGCCGGGTCATCTTTTTCTGAAAACTCATCGCAAAGAAGTGGTGGTGCTATCATCAATGGATTAAGTGTATCAGGTGTAAATCCTCAAAATGCAGTTTTATCTATTGAAAATACTGATTTCAGCAATAACTATGCTGTAACAGCAGGCGGCGCTATTTTTAACTCAGGTAATGTTGTTCAAGACGGTGTTGCTTATACAAATGTTTTGAATATATATCAAGGTACAACTTTTAATAACAACGGGTATGATTCTGCCGGAAATCGTATTACACAGTCCGGTGGTGCAATACTTAACAACTATCGTTCAACAGCCGGTGATGAATACACCGATCCTGTTTTGAATATTACAGGAACAGAAAATAATAAAGTTCAATTTAATAATAATATTGCCGGACGAGGCGGTGCTATTACGAACTATGGTGAAGCAAATATCACAAATGCTGTATTTAATGGCAACGGACAAAACGAAAATGTAGCTAATGAAAAAACTGTTTTGGGCGGAGCTATTTATAATGAATCAGTTACAGCTCAGCAATCAAAAGGTGTTTTAAATGTTACTAACACTGACTTTGTAAACAATGTTGCAAATACTGGTGGTGCAGTTTATAACTTGAATGATGCTACGTTTACTGATAGCAATTTTGTAGGCAATAAAGCTAATGATGTATATTCTGGCGGTGCTATTTATTCTGGTTCCGGTTCAAATACAACAATAATTGCCAAAAATAAAGATGTATATATTGGTGATGCAAACAGCCTTGCTAACGGTATGGATACTATTTATTTGAATGGCACAGGTACGAATTCTGACCAGAAAGCAACAGGTAATTTCCTTGCTTATTCAAATAAAACAATAAATATCAATTCTACTGTAAGCGGTTCTTCAAGTGATAATTCTGAAGTTGTTATAAACAAAGCTGGTTCTGATGGTACTGCTTATACAGGTAAAGTCAGTGTAAATGGTGATGCAAAGATTGAGAACACAACAATATCTCTTTATGACGGTCAGCTGGCATTTGCCCATGACAGAAACCTTGATGCTTCAAACAAATTGAATCTTTATGGCGGTACTTTGAATCTGTTGAATAATGAGTTTGGTTCTTATCAGCTTAGAGCTCAAGAATTAAACCTTAAAGGCAATACCAATATAATGCTTGATGTTGATTTGAAAAATCAAAAAATGGATAGCATCTTAAAAGACAACTTTGGTTCAATTACTAATGGTGATGTTGATAACAAATATACATTGAATGTATCTCAAATGAAATCAATCACTGAAGCTCAAGGCGACAGTGCAAGAATTTTGTTTACAGATGCGCCGGAATTGATTGGACATGTTACAAATAAAGGTGCAGGAATTGTTGAGGCACCTATAAATAAATATAAAGTTACTCAAGAAACGATTAACAACCCTGTTTCTGGAGGTGGCGGTGCTCCTGATAATGGAGAATACTTTGTTTTTGACAAAATAGGTAACTCTGATTCTATTATTTCAGGTCCAGTTGCGGCTCAAGCGGCTTTCTTGATACAGGATAACCTTTATAGACAGTCTTTTGCTAATATGGATTTTGTCACATTGATGACACCTGAGCAGCGTATGGCTTGGAAAATGAGAAATAAATATGCAAATGCAGGTTATCATACAGGTGTTTATGCTCCAAATGTAATTCCTGAAGAAAGAGATGGTTTTTATGTAAGACCTTTCACGAACTTTGAAAATGTTCCTTTGAAAGGTGGTCCGAGAGTTTCTAACGTATCATACGGTACTTTAATAGGCGGTGAAAGTGACATTGTTGAATTAGGTCATGGCTGGGACGGAAATTTCTCGTTCTTTGGTGCATATCATGGTTCTCACCAGGCTTATAATGGTGTAAGCATCTGGCAAAATGGTGGTACCTTCGGAGGAGTTGCTACTGCATATAAAGGCAACTTCTGGACTGGTGTTACAGCAAACGTTGGTGCTAGTGCTGCTGAATCACATCACGCTTTTGGCAGTGATCAATTCCCGATTTTAATGACAGGTGCTGCATGGAAATCAGGATATAACTGGGGACTTTTCAATAATAAATTTATTATTCAGCCAAGCTATATGATGTCTTATACATTTGTTAATGTGTTTGATTATACAAATGCTGCCGGTGTAAAAGTTACTCAGGATCCTTTGAACGCTATTGAAATCATTCCAGGATTGAGATTAATCGGAAACCTTAAAAACGGATGGCAGCCGTACCTTGGTGTTAATATGACTTGGAACATAATGGATAAAACGAAATTCTATGCAAATGAAGTTCCTCTTGCTCAATTGTCTGTTAAACCATATATTGAATATGGTGTAGGTCTTCAAAAACGATATGGTGATAGATTTACAGGCTTTGGTCAAGCTATGTTAAGAAACGGTGGACGTAACGGTATTGCTTTGACAATGGGCTTCCGCTGGGCACTAGGAAATTAGTCTTAACAAAACTTCATATTTGAAAGTTCAATAAAAACGGGCATTTTCAAAGAAAATGTTCGTTTTTTTTCATGTTTTTTCTTTCTTTTTGGCAATTTTTGAAACCAGAAATTGTTTATCTAAATATAGGATATTTTAAATACTTTTTTGTAGAGATTATTGAGGAAAAGAAAGGGATATTTAACATGGGAAACGGAGTAACAACAGATTCAATCAAATTAACAAGAGCACAAAAGAAAGAAGCTAAAGAAGCAAAAAAAGCTGAAGAAAAAAGATTGGCAGCTGAAAGAAAAGCTCAAGCTGAAGAACTGGCAATAAGATTATCAGGTGAATCAGATGCAACTAAAAAAGGCGGTGTTCGCTCTGATGTTAAAGATGATTTAAAAGAAATGTACAAAAATGGCGAAATAGACAAAGATTTGTACAAAGAAGCTAAAAAATACAGCGGAAAAGGTAATATTTTCGGTAGAATTTTTGGCAAGAAAAAAGATTCAACAACAGTTTTTGCAGCACAAGCAACTGAAAATAGAATTGAAAAAATCAAAACAGAAGGTCCTGATTTTGGTAAAAAACTTCAAAAGAAAATAGATGCAGCAGGTCTTACTAATGAAGAATTATATGATATTATGGAAAGAAATGTTGGTTCTGACAATACAGTAAGTTACTCTTGGAAGAAAAGACAACCCGGAGAAGCTGATGCAATCAAAGCTGAATTGAATTCTGAAAAATATAATGGAACTGAAACAGAATTTTCTAAAAAAGAAGGCAAGAAAATAGCAAAAGCATTAGGATACAATGTTGAAAAAGCTGTTAATGGAGGTACTGTTGCAAGAGATGCAGCTTTAGGTGCAGCAGCAGGTGCTCCTCTTGGATTTGTTAATATAAATCAAACAGTTAACCCGACTGGAGGAATTGCAGGAACAATTTCTCAATCAGTTAAAGTCGGTCCGTTCGGAGCAATTGCCGGTGCAGTAATTGGCGGAACAGCATCTGCTATTACTCAGGCTACAAGAGTTGAAAAGAAAGTTGCTGAAAAGGTTCTTCCTGAAAACGTAAAAACATATAATGATTATGCTGAATATATGGACAACTATGGCACTGAAAAAGGCGCTGATATAATGAAAAAGATTTCTAAATTCTATGTTGGTCAAGATGGACAAACTTTAGATAAGAAAACTATGGAAGCTGATTTACAAAGAGCAGCAGGCGAAGGCAGTGTATTAAACTACGAAGAAGCAGTTGCTTTGCACAGTGAACTGGTTAAGAAACCTAAAGAAGAACCGGTTAAAGAAGA
Organism: Clostridium sp.; assembly: GCA_018362895.1. Classification (GTDB taxonomy): domain Bacteria; phylum Cyanobacteriota; class Vampirovibrionia; order Gastranaerophilales; family Gastranaerophilaceae; genus Limenecus. The sequence continues at coordinate 13,471 of JAHALR010000005.1, forward strand.
GCCAATTAAAGAAGAAACACCTGAAAAATGTCAAATTACAAAAACTGACGAAACTCACGATGTTGAAGTTCCTTTAGCAACAGACTGTTATACAGTTAAGAAAGGCGACAACTGGGATGCAGTTGTAAGAGGCAAATATGCTCCTAAAACAAATGAAGATAGAAAAGCTTTAATCAGATTCTTGAAAGATGCAGCTTTTGAAGATATGAAAAAGAACGGTACATTGCCGGCAGGTGTAAAATCATCCAGAGATGCATTCTTCCCTAAAGTTGGTGAAGAGCTCTGTATCCCTTCTGAAATCACAGTTAATGGTCACACTTATGAATACAAACAAGATGGTAAGGTAAATGCTGGTACTGTTAACAAAGATGCAAGAACTTATGTTTACAACCAAGCTTCTAATCCATTCACTAAAAAAGATAAAGAAACAACATATGGCTATCAAACATCTTGTGGTGATGTAGAAACCGGACTTGATAAACAGACAAGAGATCAAAAAGTTCAAGAACTTGTTTCTTCAGGAAAATACGAAGTTGCTAAATAATAGAGACAAAATAAAAAAATCCTTCGGAGAATTCTCCGAAGGATTTTTTGTTATGATATTTTTTATGCTTGATAAGAGTGAGCATATATCCAGCCCGGATGCATATAAGTTGAACCTTTGGCTGTAACACCTGCATCTGCAAATCTTGTTGATCTTGTTGTATCTGTTGATGGTTTTGTATTATCTTCTATTTTTGATAATGCATCTAACAATGATTGGATTTGTTTTTCAGATGCAATTTGACCATTGTTAATTGCTGTCAAGATTTGGTTAACAGTTGTTTTTATGTCATTGATAACTTGATTGCTTGCTCCTGAAGAACCACCGCCTGAGATGTTAAGGTTTTGGACTACTGTTGTCAATGTTTCAATCAAGTTGTTTGTTTTTGTCAAGTCTGGCTGAGTTTTTACAAAGAAGTTTTCTAAATCTGAACTTGTAATAACTTTACCGATTTTTTCGCTGATTTCATTCAAGATATCAGTGTAGTTAGGCAATTTTGCAATAAGCTCGTCAACATCTACGCCACTGTCAGCTTTACCCATATTTTCAAGGATAGTTTGCAAGATAACTTTTTGTTCTTGACGAGTTTGTTCAGCTTTTACGAGTGCTTCTTTATAACTTTCAGCATATACATTGAATGCATCTTTGTCTACCATATTGTTTTGAATTTTTGCTAATTCTTCGAACAATTTGGTTCCGAATGTTTTAGCACCGGCCATATATGTATCTTGATTTGTTTTAATATCATTTGCTGTTTTGAGTAATGCATCAAGTATACCTTTAACACCAGCAACTTCATCTCTGAGAGCTTCGAGGTCTGCAATTATGTTAGCATTGCCTGTTGACTGAATATTTTTCAAATCTTCAAGTTTTTGAACAACTTCTTTTAGCTGTTCAGACATTCCTGAACCAAGGTTCAGATTTTGGACTACTGTTGTTAATGTTTCAATTAATGAGTTAGTTTTTGTTAAATCAGTTTTGTATTTGTCCAATGCCTCATGAAGTTCATCGATTGTAATCTGGTCGCCGTGTATGTCACCCAATATTTTCATCAATTGTTCAAAAGCTGGACCTGCAAGTTCTTTAATTTGGTCAATTGTCAATTGGTTACCTTGATTTTCTTTGATTTGATCGAGTTTTACATTCATTTCATCGACACTGTTAGAGATGTTTACAAGGTTTTTGTTATTTTCTTTTTGAAGTTCAATCAATTCTTTGATATCAGTGCTGATATTAGAGAGGTTGTTGTTCATATCTCCCATGATATCGAGTTGTTGGTCTTGTTTGCTTGTAATAGCATCACCATATTTTACGATATCAGCAGAAATTTTAAGAACTGCATCTTTGATTGCATCAGTGTTTTCTTTGATTTGGTTCAAGATTTCTGTGATTTTTGAAAGTGCTTCAGAAGCGGAGATGTTTCCGTTTCTGAGTTCTTCATAGATTTTGTCTAATTTTTCTTGAGTTTTTTGATCATTGATGTTTGAAGTTTTCAATTCTTCTAAAATTTCAGATGCTAAAGCATTGGAAGTGATTGAGTGTTCGTGGAACTGTTCGAGTAATTTGTTCAAGATGTCAACAATCTTTTCGCCATTTCCGTTAACAAGGTTTCCAAGGCTTTCTTCAAGACCTTTTACAGCTTCGAGCAATCCATCAAGTTTAGAATCAATGCTTTCTAATAATGATGTGATTTTTTCCCACATTTCAGCTTCAGTAATTTTTCCTGCTAGATAATCGGCATGGAACTGTTGAATTTCTGCTAATGTGCTTGCTCCTATTGTGTTAGATTCTTTTAATGCAGCAAGAATTTCTTTCATTAAGTTAGAGTGAGTATTTTCATTTTCTGTATGTGTTTTGTCGCTTTCTTTAAAATCATTGTAGAAGTTTTGTAAGATTTCTGCGAGTTCTTTGTCACTTTCTCCAACTGTTTTGATTAATTCTTCAATATTTTGTAATGAAAGTGCTTGTTGTCTGTTTAATTCAAGAATTTCTTGAAGAGCTAAATTTGAATCTTTTTGGTTGGTAATGATTTCATTGAGTTTATTTAAAAATTCAACGTCAAATTTGTTAGATGATTCAATTAAGGCTTTTATGCTGTAAATACCATCTTTGATATCAGTAACACCGCTTTGTATATTCATCAATATATTAAGTATTTGTTTATTTTGTTCGATTTGTTCTTTGTTGTCAGTGTTGTTTTCTTGCATCAATTTCAACATTTCTTGTTGTAGCTGAATCATTTGTTGCATCATTTGTGTGAATTCATCAGTGTTAAGATCGACTGTTTGCTCAACACAGCTTGTCATTGTTGTAGCTGTGCCGCCGATTGCCATAGCCGCAGCCAAATATGATGCTAAGGCATTTGCTCTAATTTTTGCTAGTGTGCTTTTTTCTTGTGGTGTTAAATCTTGGTTTTCAATCGGATTTGATTGTTTTTCTGTTTTGTTTTGTTTTTCTGACTTTCTGTGGATGCCATTTAATTTGATGTTACTAATGTCCATTTATTCCTTACTCCTATTCTAAGTTGTTAATTTTTTTTATTGCATGAAAAGAAATACTCCTGAAATAAAAAAATTGCGTGTATTTTTATAAAAAATCAAAAAAATATTTCTTTTTTTACAAAAATACTCCGAAAACCCAATATTATCAAGATTTTTAAATTGTAAATAATTGTAAATGGTTTGTGATTAATGTAACAACTTTTTTGTTTTATAAAAATAAATATGTTGGTATATGGCTGATTTTAAACTATAATTTAGTAAATGGAGAAAAATATGAAAGTTGTAATTCTAGCAGGCGGTCTCGGTACCAGATTGAGTGAAGAAACAGAATTGAAACCTAAACCAATGGTTGAAATAGGAGGAAAGCCCATACTCTGGCATATCATGAAAATTTATTCTTTCTATGGTTTTAATGATTTTGTAATCTTGACAGGTTATAAGTCACATCTTATAAAAGAATATTTTATAAATTATTACAACAGATATTCCGATATTACGGTAGATATGTCTAACAACAGTGTAAAAATTCATAAAACCAGAAATGAGCCCTGGAAGGTTACTATTTTGTACACTGGTCAGGATACAATGACAGGAGGAAGAATCAAAAAAGCTCAGGACTATATAGGAAAAGAACGCTTTATGCTCACCTACGGTGACGGTGTATGTGATGTTGATATAAATGAACTTTTAAAATCACATAAAGCGTCAGGAAAAATTGCTACAATGACAGCGGTTCAGCTTTCAGGACGTTTTGGGGCTCTTGTTATAAAAGAAGACAACCTTATTACGTCTTTTATGGAAAAACCAAAAGGCGAGGAATCTTGGATTAATGGTGGTTTTTTTGTTTGTGAGCCTGAAATTTTTGATTACATAGAAGATTCCGATGATGTAATTTTTGAGCGTGCTCCACTGGAAAATTTGTCCAAAGAGCATCAACTTAACGCATACAAGCACAGAGGTTTCTGGCAGCCGATGGATACATTGAGAGATAAAAATGAACTGACAAAACTCTGGCAGTCTGATATGGCACCATGGGCTAAATGGCTGGGTAGATAATAATGTTTGATATCTATAAAAATAAAAGAGTTTTAATTACAGGACATACAGGTTTTAAGGGCAGTTGGCTGTCTTTGTGGCTTCAGTCTCTCGGGGCAGAGGTTTTGGGGTATGCTTTGCCTCCTGAAACAATTCCTTCAATGTTTAAAAGTTTGAATATTGAAAAAAGAATCAGCAGTATTTTAGGTAATATCCTTGATAGAGATCTGCTTGAAAAAACATTTCAAGATTTTAAACCTGAATTTGTCTTTCACCTTGCTGCGCAGCCTCTTGTCAGGTATTCTTACGAAGAACCTGTTAAGACTTATGAGACAAATGTTATTGGTACATTAAATGTGCTTGAAGCAGCCAGAAAATGTGCAAGTGTGAAAGCTTTTGTTAATGTAACAACTGACAAGTGCTATGAGAATATGGAAATAGCAAGAGGGTATAAAGAGGATGAACCTATGGGGGGATATGATATGTATTCTTCTTCAAAAGGCTGTGTTGAGATTATGTCTTCTTCTTATAGAAGGTGCTTTTTAAACCCGAATCAAGAAGGTGCTTTTCCTATGGCAACAGCAAGAGCGGGAAATGTTATAGGCGGTGGGGATTGGGCATGTGACAGGCTTGTTCCTGATTGTGCAAGATTTATAAATCTTGATATGGAAATTCAACTTCGTCACCCTGAAGCAATAAGGCCATGGCAGCATGTTTTGGAGCCTTTATCAGGATATTTAACACTGGGAGCAAAATTGTATAAACAAGGATACGAATATGCTCAGGGATTTAACTTTGGTCCGGACGAAAGCAGTGCTTTGACAGTTGAAGATATCGTAAAAAAAATAATTGATTACTGGGGCAAAGGCGAAGTTAGAGTCTATAAAAAAGATAATCTTCATGAAGCAGGTCTCTTAATGTTGAATATAGAAAAGGCTAAAAAACTACTGGGATGGGAACCTGTTTATAATGCAGACGAGGCTGTTAAACAAACCGTTCTTTGGTACAAAAGTTTTTATAATAAAATTGATATGTATGATTTGACTATGTTTCAAATAAAGGATTATGAGGAAAAATTTAATGGAAAAGCTGCTGCGAAATTTTGTTAAAGCTGCTGCGCATGTTTATTACAATATTATTTACGGAAAACAAAAAGATTTGAAATATATTCCTGCATCCGGAAAGCTTCTCGGTGTTGAAGAGCTTGAGGCAATGATTGATGCTTCTTTGGATATGTGGCTTACGGCAGGGCCTTTTAATGATAAGTTTGAAAAGGAGTTTGCGCAATTTATAGGTGCTAAATATGCACTTTCGGTGAATTCCGGTTCAAGTGCAAATCTTCTTGCATTGTCTGCGTTGACTTCTCATAAACTCGGTGAAAAACGTTTGAAAAAAGGTGATGAGGTTATTACTGTTGCGGCCGGGTTTCCTACAACAGTGAATCCTATTATACAAAATGGACTTGTGCCTGTTTTTGTTGATTGTGAAATTGGTACGTATAATATTGATGCTTCAAAAATAGAAGAAGCTTTGTCAGAAAAAACAAAGGCTGTTTTTGTTGCTCACACGCTTGGCAACACTTTTGATTTGGATAAGATAAAAAACATTTGTGAGAAACATAAATTGTGGTTGATTGAAGACAGTTGTGATGCTCTGGGTGCGGAATTTGAAGGCAGGAAAGCCGGAACATTCGGGCATATTTCTACTTATAGTTTTTATCCTGCTCACCATATAACAATGGGCGAAGGCGGTGCTGTTGTGACTAATGATACGCAGCTTTATAAAATCCTTATGTCTTTTAGAGACTGGGGAAGAGACTGCTGGTGTAAGCCGGGAAAGGATGATACCTGTCATAAGCGTTTTAGTATGCAGCTTGGTAATTTGCCATTTGGCTATGATCATAAATACACATATTCACATGTCGGATACAATTTGAAAATTACAGATTGGCAGGCCGCTCTTGGCTGTTCCCAGTTAAAAAAATTTCCTGAGTTTTTAAACAGAAGAACAAAGAACGCACAATATTTAACAGGTAAACTAAGTGACCTTTGCGATTATTTAATATTGCCTTGTGTTCATCAAAACGTGAAACCTTCGTGGTTTGGCTATTTAATTTCTGTAAAAAGCGAGGCTCCGTTTACGAAGCAAAAACTTGTTGAGTATTTGGAAAGAAACGGTGTTGGGACAAGACAGCTTTTTGCCGGCAACATTCTGAGACAGCCGATGTTTGTAGAGGATGAAATTCAGCTTCGAATTGCAAATTCTTCTTTGATAAACTCTTCAAAACTTAGTGAAGAACATTATAAACTTTTGCCGAATACTGATTTTATAATGAATAATACGTTTTGGGTAGGAATATTTCCTCGTCTTGAGGAAAAACATCTGGATAAAATAAGTGATTTGATTCACAAATTTGTTGAGGCTAATAAGTGATGAAAAAGATTCTTTTGACAGGTGGAAACGGTTTTATAGGAAAAAATATACAGGAAAGCTTTCTTTCTGAGAAATATGAAATTTATGCACCGAGAAGCTTTGAGTTGAACCTGTTGGATACAGAAAGTGTTGATAAATATTTTGAAGACAGGTCTTTTGATGTTGTTTTGCATGCAGCAGTAAAGCCCGGACATAGAAATGCAAAAGATCCTACGAACCTTTTTTATTCGAATTTGAGAATGTTTGAAAGCCTCGAACGAAAAAAAGATAAATTCAAAAAATTTATAAACTTTGGCTCAGGGGCAATTTATGATATTTCTAAAAATATAACACAGGTGCGGGAAAAATCTGTGTTTGATTCTATGCCGTCTGATGAACACGGTTTTTGCAAATATGTTGAACAAAAACAGATAGAACAACTGGATAGTTTCATAAATTTGAATATTTTTGGAATTTTTGGAAAATACGAAGACTGGGAAATCAGGTTTATTTCCAACGCTATTTGTAAAACTTTGTATGATTTGCCTGTTACACTCAGACAAAACAGACGTTTTAGCTATCTTTTTATTGATGATTTGATGCTTGTATTGGATTATATGATTCAAAATGACATGAAATACAAAACTTATAACATAGTTCCTGATGAGGAGTTAGAACTATATAAAATAGCTGAAATTATACAAGAAATCAGCGGTAAAAATACCGGGATAGCTGTTTCAAAAGGTGGATACGGGCTTGATTATACAGGCTGTAACAAAAGACTTAAGCAGGAGATTCCTGATTTGAAGTTTACAAAAATCGAGCAATCAATTGAATTATTATATAATTATTACAGAGACAATTTGGATAAAATAAACAGAAATCTGCTTTTAGAGGATAAATAATGAAAAAAGTTTTTTTAACAGGGGCAAACGGTGATATAGGCAGTGCTATAAAAGATATTTTTGAACTTAACGGTTTTAGTGTTTCCGCTCCAACCAGACAGGAATTGAATCTCGAAAATCTTGATGAAGTGAAAGCTTATTTTGAAAATCATGACTGTGATTTTGATGTTGTTATACATTGTGCGGGATTCAATAATCCGAAAATGCTTGAGGATTTGACTTTTTATGATATTGAAAAGACAGCAAAAATCAACTATATGTCGTTTTTTGAAATTGTAAAAGCCATTGCTCCTAATATGAAATCAAATGAAAGCGGACATATTCTGGGCATTTCCTCTTTGTATGGGAGTATCTCGAGAGGCGGGCGTCTGGCTTATACTGCTTCAAAACATGCGCTCAACGGGGTTGTGAAGACACTTGCCTGTGAGCTTGGTGAGTATAATATACTTGTTAATACACTTTCTCCTGGATTTGTTGATACTAAAATGACAAGAAAAAATAACAGTGATGAAAAGATTGCATTAATGGAGAAAAAAATTCCGATGAAAAGACTGGCAATGCCTGTGGATATTGCTAATGTTGCATACTTTTTGTGCTCTGATATGAATACTTATATAACAGGTCAGGATATTATAGTTGACGGCGGATTTATGGCTGAGGGGGGACAAAATTCATGAGCGAATTTTTAATAGAAGGTAAAAAGTTTTATATGCCGGAGGATTTTTCTTCTAAAACAGAATTTGTTGTAAAATCCGTGCCTCAGGATTATCCTGTTACGATTAAGAATAACCCTGATATTGTTGAAGAAATCCAACAACTTCTGGATTCAAATGAGCGTAATTTGCTCCTTGTTGATGAAATGGTTTATGATCTTTATTTTAAAAACTTAAAAATTGATGAAAATCGATTATATAAAGCTAAAGCAACAGAGGATTTTAAAACTCTCGAGGGGGTTGTTGATGTAGTGGCTTTTCTTGAAAAAAACGAGTTTACAAAAAGTGAAAAGCTTATAGTCGTAGGCGGCGGTGTAATAGAAGATGTTGGTGCATTTGTCGGTGCGGTTTATAAAAGGGGTATAAAATGGGTATATTATCCAACAACATTGCTTTCTATGTGTGACAGTTGTATCGGAGGTAAAACAGGAATAAATCATCATGGTGTGAAAAATCAGCTGGCTCTGTTTTCTGCGCCATGTGAAGTTGTAATAAATATAGCTTTCTTAAAAACTTTGAGTGATTTTGATATAAAATCAGGAATGGGAGAAATTCTCAAACTCCTTGTTACAGGCGGAAAGAAACCTCTTCAAGTATATATTGATAATGTTGTAAACGGGAAAGTAAAGGATTTTGAATCTTACAAGGCTTTGATACTTTCTTCTCTTTCTGTAAAAAAGTCTGTTGTGGAGGAAGATGAGTTTGAAAAATATTACAGAAAAAGTTTAAATTACGGGCATACTGTCGGGCATGCAATTGAAGCCCTTTCGCACTATAAAATACCCCACGGCCAGGCAGTAATTATGGGAATGGTTATAGTAAACAAAATTGCAATGGACAGAGGCTTATTGAATCAAGCGGATTACGAACTTACTCAGACTCTTTCTAAAGAGCTTTTGGGAAAATCGATTTTAAAAGAAGTAAACCTGAACGGGCTTGATAAGCTGCTTAAAAAAGATAAGAAAACCACCGGAAATCTTGTGAATTTTGTGATTATTTCCGAATTGGGTGATACGAAGTTTCTAAAAATTGAATTGGATGAAAAACTGACTGATCAGATTGAACAAATAATTTTACGGGAGTTTTGATGAAAACATTTTTGCTTCTGGATTTTGGTGCTTCAAGAGTAAAGACAGCTGTATTGTCTGATGATAAGCTGTTTGATATCAGAGATTATGAGCCTGTAAAACCCTGTGTTTTCGCTCAAAATCGATTTGAAGTAGATTTGTTCGGGTTAAAGAATCAGTTTTTATCTATTTTAAAAGATTATTCGAAGGAATATAATATTGATATTGTGTTGATATGTTCTGAAATGCATGGATTTGCTCTTCTTAACAATAACAATGAGCCTGAATCAAATTACATAAGCTGGAAAGATGAGAGATGTTTGGAGAAAATCGAAGGTGTTTCATCTCTGGATTTATTGAAACAAAAGTTGAAAAATAAGTTTTTTGAAAAAACAGGAATGAAAGAAAGAGCTTGTTATCCTGTTTTTAATCTTTTTCATATGATTAGAGAAGATGCCTTTAAACATACATCAAAAGGTTGCATTAAAGGTGAAATTAAAGTTGTTTCTTTGCCTGAATGGCTGGCATGTGCCGGCGGAAAATCGTTGAATATTGCACATTGCACAATGAGTGCAGGGCTCGGATTTTATAATATAAGAACAAAATCTTTTGATGAAGAAATTATCTCTGCTGTGACAGCATCTTCCAATGTATCTGTTACATTTAACAGGTCTGTTGAAAATATCGCACCGGCAGGTTTCATTGAAATGAACGGAAAAAGCATTTCAATTTATACAGGTGTGGGTGACCATCAGTGTGCTTTATATGGTGCGGGGTTAAAAGATAATTGTTTATCATTGAATCTGGGGACAGGCTCTCAGGCAGCTTTGATAGGCTCTTTTGATTCATCAAATGAGAAACGCCCGTATTTTGATTCAAAAATCTTAACGGTAATTACCCATATCCCTTCAGGACGTGCATTTAATTATTATAAGGAAATGCTTGAAAAAACGAATCCGGAAATTGATTTTTGGAAAGAATTGTCATCTGTTTCGTTAGATGACATTAATAAGTCTGATTTGAATATAAATCTGGCAGTATTTCAAAGTGCATGGAACTATGGCAGATGTGGTGAAATATTGGCTTTTGATTCCTCTAAACATTCGATTAAAAATTATTTTGCTTCAATAATGAAAAGCTACATAAATCAGTACTTTAAAGCAATAGAAACGTTAGTTTCAAGTAATTCTGTAAATCAGAGATTTTCTGTCATTTTGAGCGGAGGGGTTGCAAAAAAACTGCCTGTAATAAAAGAATATTTTACAAAATTTTCGGATTTTGATGTTATTGTTACAAACAGTGAATATGATGAAACGCTTGAAGGTTTAAAAAAGCTTTCAGCCTGTATAATATAAATATAGATAAAAAGAGAGCGGATTTAATTTATATGAAAAGTAATATTTTTGAGGATTTATTTGTTTTGGAACTTGCCAACAATCACTGGGGTGATGTTGAAAGAGGGAAAAAAATTATAACTGATTTTTCCAGAATTGTGCGTTTTAATAATATTAAAGCGGCTGTGAAGCTTCAATTTAGAGATGTTGATCATTTCATACATAAAGATTTTAAAGACAGAGATGACATCAGATATATAAAAAAGACACTTGCTACAAAAATGAGTTATGATGATTACGGTCTTCTTGTTGAAGCAATCAGGAAAGCCGGTTGTATCACCATGTCTACTCCTTTCGATGAAAAATCTGTTGATACCTGTGTTAATCTGGGTATACAGATTATTAAAATAGCATCTTCTGATATAAATGATTGGATTTTAATAGAAAAAATAGCTACAACAAGAAAACCTGTTATTGTTTCAACAGGGGGTTCTTCCTTAAAAGATATTGATGATTTGGTTACATTCTTTGAAAATAGAAACATTCCTCTTGCTATAAATCACTGTGTTTCAAAGTATCCAAGCGAAAAATATGAACTTGAACTGAATCAAATAGATTTTCTGAAAAACAGATATCCTAATCATGTGATCGGTTTTTCTACTCACGAAGGTAATGAGGATATTGAGTCAGGTATGTTGATTGCTTATGCAAAAGGAGCAAGAACCTTTGAAAGGCATATTGATATAGATTGGGGAGGAAAGACTGTTTCTCCGTATTGCTCTGAACCAAAGGATTTAGATAGATGGATTAAAGCCTATAAAAAAGCTCGAGAGATGTGCGGTGCTCCGGCAGGCCACAGGAGAGTTTGCGATGCAAAGGAGATTGAATACCTCGATGCACTTGTTCGAGGTGTTTATGCGAAAAGAGATTTGAAAAAAGGTGAAGTGCTTACGGAGGATGATATTTATCTTGCAATTCCTCTTCAAAAAGGACAAATCTCTTGCAGAGAGTTTATGAATGGTGAAGCCCTGCTTAATGATATTTCTAAAGATGCACCGATGAAAATTGATGACATTGATTCTCCTTATGCTTACGATGAAAAATTGAAAAACATGATATATTTGAGAGGGCTGTAATGATTAAACTTAGCGATTATATAGCTAAACGTCTGAAAGAAGTATATAATATAAAAAACTTTTTTATGGTTTCAGGCGGGGGTGCAATGCACTTGAATGACAGCCTTGGCAAGTATATTCCATATATAGCCAATCATCATGAACAGGCGAGTGCTATTGCTGCTGAAGGATATGCGAGAGTGAATCAGGATTTGGCCGTTGTGAATGTAACAACAGGTCCGGGTGGATTAAATTGTTTGAATGGAGTTTTCGGACAATGGACAGATTCTGTTCCGGTTTTGTATATTTCGGGTCAGGTTAAATTTTCTACAACTATTGCTTCTTGCCCGTTATTGAACTTAAGACAGCTTGGTGATCAAGAGGTAGACATTATTGATGTTGTCACTCCTTTAACTAAATATGCAAAAATGGTTACAGAACCTGGCGATATTAAATATGAATTAGATAAGGCTATATATGAAGCTACGACAGGCAGAATGGGTCCTGTTTGGCTTGATATTCCAATGAATGTTCAGGCAGCTTTGATAGATGAAGACAATTTAAGAGATTTTGTGCCGCCTTGCAAACCGGTTTGTGACTTAAAGATTGATGAAGTGGTTTCACTGCTTAAAACTGCGAAAAAACCTTTGATAATTGCAGGTCACGGTGTCAGATTATCAAAAACAGAAGAGATTTTTTTTGAATTGCTGAAGAAAATTGATATCCCTGTTGTGACAACTTTCAATGGCTTTGATGTTGTACCGGATTCAAATAAAAATTATGTCGGTAGAATTGGCACTGTCGGCCAAAGAGCAGGCAACTTTGCCTTGCAAAATGCAGATGTGATATTGTGTTTGGGAACAAGAAACAATATCAGACAAGCCAGTTATAATTATGAAAATTATGCAAAAAATGCATATAAGATTGTTGTTGATATAGACGAAGCTGAATTGAACAAACCCACCGTAAAAGCAGATTTGAAAATTAACGCTGATTTAGCTGATTTTCTTCCTGCTCTTGTGAAAAAAATACCTGAAATTGAATGCAAAGAGTGGCTTGAGTTTTCTAGAGACTTAAAGGAAAAATTTTGTTTTGAAAACTGTGATGAATATAAGGAAAGAGGCTCTGAAATTGATCCTTATCATTTCACAAAAGTTCTTACTCAATTAATGCACGAAGGTGATGTTGCCACAATGGCTAACGGTTCTGCGTGTGTGTGTATGTTTCAGACCTCTGTAATTAAAGAAAATCAGAGAATATTTTTAAATTCAGGTGATGCCTCTATGGGCTACGGTTTACCGGCTTCGATAGGTGCATGCATTGCTCATGATAGAAAAAGTACGGTTTGTGTTGAAGGGGACGGTTCTATTATGATGAATATTCAAGAACTGCAAACAATAAAACACAATAAACTTCCTGTGAAAATATTCATCATAAATAATAACGGTTATATATCAATTAAGCAGACACAGAAAAATTTCTTTGAAGGGCGCATGACAGGAGCTGGTGAAGACAGCGGAGTAAGCGTGCCTGATTTTGTATCTGTTTCAAAAGCTTTTGGAATAAAGGCTGTCAGGATTGCAGATAACAATTTAATGAAACAGCAAATAAAAGATGTACTTGATGCAAAAGAGCCTGTTCTCTGTGATGTTGTTGTTAAATCGGATTATATTTTTACTCCAAAACTTTCTTCAAGAAAATTGGATGACGGAACAATGATCTCCTCTTCTTTAGAAGATTTGTATCCGTTTCTCGACAGAGATGAGTTTAATAAGTGTAAATTGTAGGATGTTATGTATAAATTAGATGATATACAGATTTTTATCACGACACACAACAGAGCCGAGTTTTTAAAAGATGCAATTAACAGCTTATTGATGCAAACAGCAGGTGCTGTCGAAATCACTGTTCTTGATAATGAAAGTACGGATAATACTGAATCTGTGGTAAAAGAATTTTCTTGTAACAACGTAAAATATATCAGAACAAAAGGTTTTTTAGGTAATTATAAAAAAGCAAAAGAGCTTGTATCAAAAGATTATGTAATGCTATTTCATGATGATGATTTGTTGCATCCGCAGTATCTGGAATTTGTACTTTCTGTTTTGAATACACAAAAAACATTTCACTTGTCACAACAAGGCATAAAACTTTTTCAAATATAAGTAAGGTTCAATTCTCAAATAATCTGAACAAGCATTATTATTTATTTGAAATAGAATGTGACTTTGCTTCTTTTATGTATTATAAAGAAGAAATTTCTTATGCCAGTGCAATCTATCGGACTTCTGATTTTTTGAAAAATGATCTTGAATATGAAAAATTTTCAAAGTTTAATGATTGGCCTTTTCTTGTAAAAATTGCAGGTAGCGGCAATAGTGTTCTTTTTTGTGACAGCGGGCTTTTTTATACGAGAATTCACAGCGGTCAGGATACGAATACTTTTGAAAATATTCCTTCTATTGAACAAATTATCAACTGGGATAAATTCTTCTACCAAAAATTAAATGCAGGTAATATTTTTTCAGCAAGACATTACCTATTCATGAATAGGTTTAAATACTTTCTTCTAGGAAAGTATTTAAAGTTTCTGCCAGAAAATGTTAAAGCTAAAATTTCTCAAAAAGATTTGTTAAACATGGCAGAAGCCTCTGGATTGAAACACTGCCGTTTAAAGCTGTTTTATAGTCTTTTTGAACACCCAAAAATTAAAAATATTTTGCTGAAAAATATATTAACTGCTATAAAAAATACAGCGTGTAGCTTTTATTTAACAGCAATTACTTCTATTTCAACAAGTGCATTTTTGGGCAATTCTTTTACTGCTACACAGGAACGAGCCGGTTTTGATGTAAAATATTTTGCATATACTTCATTGAATGCAACAAAATCACTCATTTCAGCTAAAAAACAAGTTGTTTTAACGACATCGTCAAAATCATATCCTGCGGCATTTAACAGCTCTGATATGTTTTCTATACATTTTTGTGTTTGCTCTTCAATTGTCCCATTTATGAATTCTCCTGTTTTTGCATCAAGAGGAATCTGTCCTGAACAATATAGTGTATTTCCGCATAAATAAGCTTGTGAATAGGGACCTATTGGAGCGGGTGCATTTTTTGTTAATACAACTTTTTTCATTTTTTACCTTTCATTTGTAACTTTATAACCGGCTTTGCAGAGTGCATTTTTAATTTCGCATAAGTGTCTTAAATTTTTTGTTTCCATAGAAATTTTTAAATAACAGCCATTTATATCTGTATTTTCTCCACCTTGATTATGTCTTACTCTAATAACATTTGCGCCCAAATCTGCAATGATTTGAGAAACTTCTTTTAATTGTCCGGGTTTATCCAGCATTTCAATTGTCAGGTCAGACAATCTGCCTGTTTTTAAGAGGCCTCTGTTTATAACACGTGAAAGAATATTTACATCAATGTTTCCTCCTGAAACAATGCAGGCAGTTTTTTTTCCTTCAATAGGAAGTTTTTTGAAAATTGCTGCTGCAACACTAAGTGCACCGGCTCCTTCAGCAACAAGTTTTTGTTTTTCCATAAGTGCAAGAATTGCTGTTGCGGTTTCATCATCGCTGACTGTAACAATTTCATCCACATATTTCGTACAAAATTCGAATGTGTTTTTTCCGGGCATTTTTACCGCAGTTCCATCTGCAAAAGTTGATACTTTGGGCAGTTCTGTTCTTTGATGTAATTCAATTGAATGATACATACTGCCAGCACCTGTTGCTTGAACACCATAAACTTTGCATTCGGGCTTGAGCATTTTTATTGTATATGCAATGCCTGAAATAAGACCGCCGCCACCAATAGGCACAATTACCGCTTCAATGTCAGGCAACTGTTCAAGCAGTTCAAGAGCAATCGTTCCCTGTCCTGCTATTACTTCTATATCATCAAACGGATGAATGAATTCTGCTCCTGTTTCTTTTTGAAATTTTACGGCTTCATTATAAGCATCATCGTAGACGCCGTCGACTAACCTTATTGTTGCACCGTATTTTCGTGTTGCTTCAATTTTTGAAATAGGTGCTGTGCTAGGTATAAAAATTGTTGCTTCAATGTTATTTTTTTTTGCAGAAAGTGCTACTCCTTGAGCATGGTTTCCTGCTGAGCAGGCAATTATACCTTTTCGTTTTTGCTCTTCAGAAAGTTGTGCAATTTTTACATATGCTCCTCTTACTTTGAAGGACCCTGTTGTTTGAAGATTTTCTGCTTTTAGGTAAATTTCAGTATTTGCAATATCAGGAGCGTAAATCAAATCTGTTTTTCTTATTACTCCGGTTAATAATTTTTTTGCATTTTGAATTTTTTCCAGTGTAAGCATTTTTCTCTCCATATCATGTGATTTTTTAAATATATCAGTATTTTTAGTTATTTTCAAATACATTCGTTTCTTTTATTTTTTAAGATTTGTAATATTAGCCTAATAATATGTCAATTTTTATTTTTATGATTTTTATAAGTGTTACAAAGGAGCAAAAATCTATGAAAATTGGTAACAGGCTTAATTATACAGATATTAAAAATAAGGCAGTAAAACAAAAAGAAAAAATTACAGAAATTATAACCGAACCCTTAAAAAAAATGCCAACAAAAGCTAAAAAAGGTGCATTAGTTGCAATGTTTCTTCTTCCTGTGTTAGGCGGTGGTATAGTTAATAAATGTAGTACTGACAAAGATCCTGATAATATAGAAGTCGTTGATAAGCCAACAGAAGATTTTACTGAGCAGGAGAAATATCTTGATAAGACTGATGCAACTTTTTATGTTGTACAAAAAGGCGATAACCCAAATAAAATTGCTTCAAAATTTGATGTTTCTGTGACAAGACTTCTTGCTGAAAATAGTTTAGAGTCTTCTTCGCTTATTTATCCGTCCGATACTTTATTGATTCCTGAATCATATAAAGTTAAAAATGTGAAGTCTCTTGAAGATGTTTCAGCGCTGACCGGTTTTGACAAGGAATTCCTTGAAGAATTGTGTAATATGGAGGGAATTCACAAAGAGATTTATAAGGATAGAAACGGAAATAAGACAATAGGTGTAGGTCATGTTGTTAAATCGGATGAATTATCAAAATTTTCAGGTAAAACACTTTCGGACAGTGAAGTATTCACAATACTAGCTCAAGATTTAGTAGACAGGGAGCTTAATCTTAAAGTTTTTATTTCTGAAGATACATATTCTTCAATTCCTTCACATTTGAAAGAATCTCTTCTTGATTTAGTTTTTAATAAAGGAGAAGGTGCAGTCAGAGACAATAAGAATATAATGGATGGCTTAAATAACAAAGATTATGTCAAGGTTATTTCAAATTTAAACCAGGACTATTCTGTTGTTACCAAAGAAAATGGCGAAAAGGTAAGAAAATATGCCAGCGGATTAAGCAAAAGACGATTGTTTGATATTCAAAATGCCTGTAAAATTTTTAAAAACGGAATGCCTACCGAAGTTTTAAAATCAGCAAAGAACGTTTATGAAAAAGGTCTTGTTTATATGTCACAGGAAAATGAAAGAGGGGAGTTTCCAAATAATTCCTATGAAAATGTTCTTAAAGAATATAAAGGTTTGGCATATGGATGGTTTGATGGAAGAATTGGTGAAAAATCCACAGATGTTTCTAAAAAGAATGCTAAAAGGAATTCTGTTAAAATAGAAACATCAACTCAATCATCAGGAAATACCGGAAGTTCTCAAGTCATTTATGTTAATGGAAAGAAAACTGATTGGACAGTTGCTTCTCTATATGAAGATTGGGAAAGAACAGCAAAAAATAATATGAGACCTTTTAAAAGACCCATGCCTGTTGTTGATAAGAATGGAAATCTTACGGCAGAAGTGAGGGTTATTGATTTGAAGAAAAAGGGTCCTTTGAGTGGAAAAACAATTATAATTAATCCCGGTCATGGTGGTGCAATGGCAAACGGTACTAATGTAAATTTTGATCCTGGCACAAGTAATGCTGTAATGAGCAAAAAGAATCCCAACGTAGAAACTAATACTTTTATTGGTAATGCCGGTAAACCACTGGAAGAATGGATAGTAAATAAAAGAATTGCAGATAATCTTGTTAAAAAAATTACTAATGCCGGTGGAAAAGTTATCTATGTTCAAGGTTCTGTTTACAATGCAATGACAGCAATAAGAGATATTCAAAAGGAAAATAAAGTAAATTTAGTTGTAAGTCTTCATAGTAATTCATGCGGTGACAAAAGAGGAATATATGTAATTGCAAATAAAAGAGGCGGAATTATTGATAAAGAAGATCAAAAATTTGCTAGAATAGTTTCTAATAAATTGAATGAACATTCTTGGTTTAAGGGAATTACTCACCAAACAGAACAATCATTAGGCGTTTTGTCTTCTTCTGCAAAAAAATCTTCTCCGGTTCCTGGAATTTTGATAGAAACAGGTAATCTCAAGAATGAAACAGATGTTGCAAATTTGAATTCAAGGACATTTAAAGATCAAATGATTGAATCAATTTTTGAAGGGATAAATGATTATTTAAAATAGATACTCCATGCCAATTGTAAAAAAATCGTGTATATTATAATTAGAAATAAGTGGAGAGTTGCATGAAAGATTTTTCTTGGGATAACAAATATAATATAGATATTGAGCGATTCGATAACCAGCATAAACATCTTGTTGAAGTGCTGAAAGATATAAATAAGGCAATGGAAGATAAAAGAGACAAGCTTGCAATTGCCCAGGTTATAAACAATCTGAAAAAATATGCTGATGAACATTTGTTAGAAGAGGAAAACTTTCTTATTGAAATCGGATATCCTCATTATGAAGAACACAAACTTCATCATCAAAGATTTAAAGAACAATTAGCAAAATTTTGTGATGATTTTAACTCTGACAGATATTTATTGCATTTTGAAATAGCTGTGTTTTTAAAAAATTGGATTCTTAATCATATTAGCGTAGTTGATAAAAAATATGCAGAATATTTTAAGAATATAAACTAAATAAATTATTATTCATTATTGTGTTCAAATAATCTTTAAAAAAATTCTTTATTTATATTACTGCTGTTAGTTAAGTTTTAATAAATTTTAAGGCGGCATAAATTTACTTATGAGAGATGTCTTGTCAAGCTCGGAATACTTTGATGTTTTAATATCCATTGTTATAATAGTAAGAAGATATCAGTTATAATACAGTTAGTAGCGATCTTATTGTCAATGGGGGAAATATAATATGGAACTATATGAAGCAATAGAAAAACGCAGAACAATTCGTGATTTTGAGAACAAACCTGTTGAAATAGATACAATAAAAAGAATTTTATCAGCAGGTCTGAAAGCTCCGACAAATAATCATTTGAGAGAATGGGAATTTGTGATTATAAATGATAAAAATGAACGATCAAGGGTTTTGAATTTGGAAGATATGACAAATCCAGAGGATTGTGAAAAAATGTTAGATGGTTTTGGAATGACGGATTCTGATCAGAGAGGAATGTATCATATTGCAATGCCAAAACAGTTTTCAATGCTTTATAATTCAGGCTGTTTAATTTTACCGTTTTTTAAATTAAGAGAGTCTTTAATGCATCCGACGAGTTTGAGTTCACTAAATGAGTTTGCATCAATATGGTGCTGTGTTGAAAATATACTTCTTGCTGCTGCTTCAGAAGGCTTGTTTGGCGTAACACGTATTCCAATGGCTGAAGAATTGGAACATATTAAGCAAATTATTAATCATCCTGAAAATTATACAATGCCCTGCTATATTGCACTGGGTTATCCTGCGGAAAAGGCAAAATTGCCTATACAAAAGGTAATCAATGTTGAAGATAGAATTCATATTAATCACTGGTAAGTATGCTAATTTGGTAAAAATATATTTCTTGAACTTCACAAACTAAATATAAATTAACAGTTGATTTTAGAAAAAGGAACACAAAATTGTGTTTTGTATTTTTAATGTCATTGTCGATTAGTAAATCCAACCTGCGAGCTGTTATGCTATTTATTTGTTAATATTTTATTAAATCAATATCTACATTATAATGCTTATCAATTAATAAAAAATTATAGTTATATTTTTTGCACATCTCAAAATAACGAGCATTTTCATTAAGAAGATATTCTTTTGTGCAATATGAATCATCCATTCGCTTTTCAATTATACTAGCATATTTTATTATATCTGAATAATTTTGTTTAATATATTGATCACTCATTATGAGGCAATAATAATTAATTTGCTTTAAATAGACATTTGAAAATGATTGTTTCCAGTTACTAGGGATATAACATCCTTCTATAACAAGGTTTTGTTGATTTTCAATAGCAGTTTTTATTACTTCACAAGTAATAGGCCAGAGATAAGCTTGCAGTTCTTCGTCCTTTTCTGGTGTTAAATTTGTATATTTACTTCGTATTAAACCCATTTTTAATAGGTCCATGGATAAATAAGGAAAATTGTATTTTTCAAGAATTTTTTGAGCTAAATTTGTTTTGCCTGTGTGAGATGCACCTGTAATTATAATAATCATAAAAAATCATACTGTCTGTTATAATCAAACTGGTCGTTAAAATACACTAAACATTAAAATATATCATAAAAACTAAAAAACTGACTTTTAGAAAATCTCTAAAAGTCAGTTAAATCAAATGGTTGCGGGAGCTGGATTTGAACCAACGACCTTCGGGTTATGAGCCCGACGAGCTACCAGACTGCTCCATCCCGCGTTATTTATTTAATCTATATTTTATATTATTTCATGTAAATATAAATTTTCAAGTATTTTTCTTTATCAATAAAGACAATGCTTTTCAGGTATCTGTAATATTTTTTTATACATTTTTATTAAGTTTAGTAAAAAATAGTTTTTTTTTATTTTCTTTCTTTTCCATAAAACAACAGTACAAAATCAGAACAAAAAATATATGTTATGTTGAATATAGCCGTTGACCGGAAAAAGTAAAATGCGTTTTAGGATGCTAATTTGTCTCTTTAGATGAGGGAAAGAAATGTCATAGTATATTGCAATCTCTTTTGTAAATTAAATAGAGAACCTTAAACCAAACTGAAGAGCAATACCATTTCTTCCTCCATTACGCATCATTGTTTCAAAGAATCCTGTGAGTCTGTCTCCCCAACGTTTTTGAACACCTATGCCATACTGTACAAAAGGTTTTACAGAAAGGCTTGGCAGATATACATCATCAGCTTGGAATCTAGCGTGATCTATGACATTCCATATCATTGATACACATATATAAGGCTGCATATATTCTTTAAAATTACCTATTAATTTAATCTGTGGTTCAATATGTAAGGCATGCAGAGGTTTTGTATCTATGCTTGCACCAGAAGCAGCAGTATAGTTAAAAGTATTTATAAATGAATAGGACATCAGTAAACTTGGCTGAATTATAAATTGTCTTTCTTTTGTTTGAAAATTATATCCGGTTTTTTGTGCAATACCTGTATTTAGCATAGCAAACTCATCCCGTCCGAACATAGTAGATGCCTCTCCGACATTTGCTCCTGCATTGGCAGTCCATGCGGAAAAGAAATTACCTTTATAGAATACTCCGTATAAGCCGGTTAATCCTCCATTATTATAAATTCCAATGCCTTCATAAGCTTGATGTGAGCCATTATAAGAAGCGTATGCTCCATATAATGAATACCACCCTCTTTTTAGTTTATTCAAACCACTTTCTACACCAAACATACTGCCATAGCTTACATTTGAAACTCTAGGTCCTCTTTTTAAAGGTACATTTTCAAATGTAGTATACGGTTTAAACCATACACCTTTATGCTCTTCAGGCATATTAAAGGGTGAAAAGGTAAATTGGTTCATAGAACTTGCAAATTTATTTTGGTACTCATATCCTGTTTGTGCTTCAGGTTTAATAATCATTACCATATCGAGATTTGAAAAAATGTTTCTGTAAGAATCAATCTGTGTAAGATAACCAGCCAACTGAGTTGCAACAGCTGATGCAAGAATAGATGGCGTAAAGTTTTCTCTGATAAATTCAAAATTTCCATCAGCCGAGTTATAATTGGCATTATAGCTGTAAATAGGAGTTTTTATAATCGTTGAATTATAATGTACGTGATCTTTTAAAATAGAATCTGCAAAAGGTATGGATATATAATCACTTTTGGGTACGCCTTCTAAATAGAGTCCGCCCACATTTAAAACTCCTCCACTAAATCCCGAGGCACTAATTGTATCCATTGTATTAGTATTAAAATTTACGTCAGGAAAAATGTTTGCTGTTCCTGAAACGGTTAAATTTCCAAAATTAACATTATCGATAATTCCGTTCTGCATATTAAACTCGATGTTATTTTCAAAATTTGTATTTGTTGCATTAAAATATGAGCTGTTTGCAAGAAGATTTACTCTGCCTTCTTCAAAACTAAAGTTTCCTGTGTAATTTTTATTTACTCCACCAAGATTAAGAATTCCACTGCCTTTTTTATATATATTTCCTTCTCCTTTTATACCACTAAGAACATTTGTTGTACCATTGGAATCGAAAGTTAGTTTTCCTGTTGATGTATTATAAATATCATTTAAGCTTCCTGCTTTGTCATAATTTTCTCTTAAAGTTGTATTTTCAATAACAAATTCACCTTTGTTATATATAGCTCCACCCTCTCCAATTGTGCCGCTTTGGTTAATTGTATTGTTTTCAATTATAGAATTCTTTATAGTTATTGTGCCATTGATTTCATTGTATACTGCCCCTCCTAATGATTCTTGATTGGAGGAAACACTATTATTACGGATTACAGTATTATTGATACTAATGTTTCCAAAGTTAGCTATGGCGCCTCCATAAGCAAAAGAATAGTTTCCTGATTTTACATAATTTCCATTTAATAAACTATTGTTGATTTTTAGGTTTCCAATGTTATATATGGCACCTCCATAGGCAAAAGAATTATCTGGGCCTTCTGCATAGTTATTATTGAATAGCGTATTATTTATGTCTAATGTTCCATTATTGAATATTGCTCCGCCATAAGGTACTACTGTTCCATACGAATAATTATTATTAAATATAGAATTATTTATAGTCATATTTGCCAGATTGCTTTGATATCCGTTTGCTACTGCACCTCCGAAAGATGAAGCACCAAGAGTATAATTATCAGAAAACAGTGATGAATCAATACTTACACTTCCATCATTAAGGTTATATACAGCACCGGCAACACCGAAATTTAGCCCATTGGAATCAACAAAGTTATTGCTAAATATCGAATTTTTTATATTTAGTTGCCCCTGGTTATTAAAAATTGCTCCAGCAAAGCTTGAGGCGTTATACCTTTGCCCTTTACAATTTAATATTTGCATTTCATTAAATAAAGAATCTTGATTTAAAATAAAACCACTGAACGCATCTTTCCCGTCTAAAAAGTGATTGTGCCCTTGAAATGTTATGTCTAAGTTTATAAATGTATTTCTAATAGAGGCATCTGAAGTTAAGTCATCTGCAAATTCAAGTGTATCACCATTTTGAGGATGGGAGTTTATTAAATCATCAAAAGTTGATATTATTATATCATTTGCATACGCTTTCAAATTTATAAAAAATAAAAGTATAATTAATAAATATTTAATACTTTGCATAAGAATTTATATTATTTTCTCAAGCAATATAAACCATTAATCATTTGTATATTCTTTTATAGATAATTGTCTGTTTGTAAGAGTAATGGATAAACATTATAAATTATTTAAGATGGATTTTGTTATTCATAAATTGCTTTAAAAACGTTTTTTTATGAAAGTTAATAAGTTTTATTATATGGCTATGTTGCATAAAATCTGGTGAATTATTTCAGCAAAAATGTTCGCATATATTTGTGTGCAAGTGCTAATTCATCTTTATTCAGCTTATCCATCATAGTAATGATATCAGATTTTAAATCTTCTGAATTTTGCAGGTAATAAAATTCAAACAAGTCTTTAGGTTCAACATCTAAAGCATTTGCAAGTCGTTCAATCAAATCTGGAGATGGAAAATTTTTACCACTTTCAATACAGCTTATATGTTTATCGTCTACGTTAACTAATTCTGCAAGTTGTGCTTGTGTTATATTTTTCTTTTTGCGATATTCTTTAATTTTTCGCCCGAATAAGACTTTTAAATTCACTATAATAACCTCTTATTTAATCTTATTCGCCAAAACAAAAATCTGAAATGGTGTATTGGGTAACAAATTGACTATAATTTACTTATTTGATAGAATTTATGGTGAAATAGGTAAATTTTATATGTTTTTATACTTAATTTACAGAATTTGTAAAAGAGGTGTTTTGTATGAATAAGAAATTTAATGGTTTTACACTTGCAGAAACTCTTATGACTCTTGTAATTATTGGTGTTATTGCTGCGATAACTATTCCAAATCTTAAAAAACAAGCGGATGCACAACAAACTATTGCCGGATTAAAGAAAGCTTATTCAACTTTATCAAATGTAATAAATATGTCTGAAAATGAGAATTCCTATTTAAAAAGCTGGAATTTTAATTTAAGCTCGGAAGATTTTTATAAAACGTATTTAACAGATTATTTCAATGTTATCTCTGAGTGTTCATCATTATCTTCTGCGTGTTTTGGGGACGGTATTAAGTATGCGAATGGAAATGATTTTAGCGGGACGTCTGCTTATTCTTTTATCTTGGCAGATGGGTCAAGAGTTATATTATTGAATCAAAAAGCCCATGCTCATTTTTTGTATGACATAAATGGTAATAAAAAGCCAAATAAAGTGGGCATGGATGTATTTGTTTTTACACTTACTCCACGAGCTTTTAGCGAAGAAGGTACACATAATGTGCCAGAACCAGGTCTTTATCCTTTTGGAGCAGGTCTATCCAGAAATGAGATGCTTACGCAATGTAAAGGACAAGGTGATGCATGTACGGGACTGATAATTAGTGATAATTACCAAATAAAATCTGATTTTCCATGGTAGGGTTAAACAGATTTGAAATACTCAATTGTTTTTTTCAAGCCGTCTATAATATCAATTTTAGGTTCCCAGTTCAATTCTTGTTTAGCTATCGTTATATCAGGTTTTCTTTTTACAGGATCATCGCTGGGCAATGGCATAAAGGATATTTTTGAAGACGTGCCTGTTAGATTAATAATCTTTTCGGCCAAATCCAAAACTGTTCTTTCAGAAGGATTGCCAAGATTTACAGGGCCGATAAATTTTTTCTCGTTATTCATCATCCTGATTGCACCCTCTACAAGGTCATCCACATAACAAAAACTTCTTGTCTGAGAGCCGTCACCGTAAATTGTAATATCCTCGCCTTTGATTGCCTGCATAATACAATTAGAAACAACTCTTCCGTCTTTCGGGTCCATATTGGGACCGTAGGTATTAAAAATTCTTATTATCCTAATATCCACACCATACTGCCTGTGATAATCCATCATCAATGTTTCAGCAGTACGTTTTCCCTCATCGTAACAGCTTCTTATACCTATCGGATTTACATTTCCCCAGTAGGTTTCTTTTTGCGGATGTATAAGAGGATTACCGTAAACCTCGGAGGTTGATGCTTGTAAGATAGTTGCATTATATTTTTTTGCAAGCTCAAGCATATTTAAAATGCCGAGTACAGAGGTTTTCATAGTTTTAACAGGGTCAAACTGGTAATGCGGAGGGCTTGCCGGGCAAGCTAAATTATAAATTTGGTCTGCCTTTATATCAATAGGTTCAATAATATCGTGTTCAATCAGCTCGAAATTAGGGTTATCAAGCATATCGGCAATATGTTGTTTTAATCCTGTAAAAAAATTGTCT
Source organism: Clostridium sp. (assembly GCA_018362895.1). Lineage (GTDB taxonomy): Bacteria > Cyanobacteriota > Vampirovibrionia > Gastranaerophilales > Gastranaerophilaceae > Limenecus. Next base: position 38,934 of record JAHALR010000005.1, read on the forward strand.
AAACATATTACATGATTCCCTTCGCTTAAAAGCCTCCTACACAAATGATTTCCAATAAAACCTGCTCCGCCTGTAACTAAAATTCTTTTCATGATTGAATCCCTATCTGTTTTCCTTCATAATTCTAACATAACATAAAATAAAAGGAGAGTTTTAATGAAGGTATTAATAATAGGCGGAGGAGCCTGTGGTGCAAGTGCAGCAGCAAGATTGAGAAGATTGGATGATAATGCAGAAATTACTATTCTGGAAAAAACTCATGAAATTTCTATTGCTAACTGCGGTCTGCCGTATTACTGCTCTAATGTGATAGACAGTGAAGAAAAAATGCATGTTTCAAGCGTTCAAAAGTTTAAAAATCTGCTAAATGTTGATATAAAAATGGGTGCAGAGGTTACACAAATTGACAGAAAAGCAAAAACTGTGACAGTAAACAATTCCGAGGTGCTGTCTTATGACAAACTGGTGCTTGCCCCAGGTGCTCAGCCGTTTAAGCCTGATATTGAAGGAATAAACAGCAGCAAAATTTTCACTGTAAGAATGCTTCAGGATGCAGAAAGAATCAAAGCACATGTTAAAACAGTAAATGCCAAAAATGCAGTAGTGATAGGCGGCGGCTTCATCGGTGTTGAAATGGCAGAAAATTTTACAGAAATGTCCGGTATAAATACAACACTGGTTGAACTTGCTCCTCATATACTTCCTCCCGTTGATAAAGAAACAGCAGCTTTTGCCCAGAATGAAATGAGAGAACACGGTGTAAACCTTATTTTATCAGACGGGGTAAAAAGCTTCGGGCAAACTGAAATTGTTTTGAATTCGGGAAGAAAAATCCCTTATGACATTGCTGTCCTTGCTATCGGTGTTAAACCCGAAACTTCTCTTGCACAAAATTGCGGACTGGAAATAGGCAAAACAGGCGGTGTTAAAGTTAACGAAAACCTACAAACTTCAGACCCCGATATCTATGCAGGCGGTGACAGCATTGAGGTTGAAGATTTTGTAACAGGCTTTGACACTCTCATTCCTCTTGCAGGTCCGGCAAACAGACAAGGAAGAATTATTGCCGACAATATTGCAGGATATAAATCAGTTTACAAAAAAACAATAGGCTCTGCCGTTGTAAAAATTTTTGGTCTGACAGTAGCAAATGCAGGCAACAGCGAAGAAGCCTTAATTAAAAAAGAGATTCCGTACCTTAAAACATTTACTTACGGATTTTCTCACGCAAGCTATTACCCGGGTGCAACCCGCACTATGTATAAAATGATGTTTAATCAGAACGGCGATATTCTCGGAATTCAGGCAGTCGGCAGGGAAGGTGTTGAAAAAAGAGTTGATGTTATTGCAACCTCAATGAGAAACGGGCTTAAAGTATGGGATTTAATTGACTCGGAACTGTGCTATGCTCCGCCGTATTCTTCAGCCAAAGACCCTGTTAATATACTCGGTATGCATGCCGAAAATATTTTAAAAGGCTTTGTAAAACCTGCGTATTTTGAAGATATTGAAGGCTCGCTGCTTGTTGATGTCCGCTCAAAAGAAGAATTTGAAAATGAAACAATAGAAGGTGCTGTTCATATCTTTACACCCGAACTGCGCACAAGATATAATGAGCTTCCTAAAGACAAAAAGATTGTTCTTTTCTGCAACACGGGATTTCAAAGCTATGTTGCCTCGAGAATACTCTTGCAGCGGGGCTTTAACAATGTTTACAGCTTAACGGCAGGTATAGAGCTTTATAAAGAACTCGTTAAAAACAATAATTCAAAAACTTTGCAAACAGCAACTGTTTAGCAAAATATAAATATGTTTATGTTTTGTGTCTGATATGGAAGTTAAAAATAACACCTTTTCATATCAGACACAACTTTATAACCACTCACAGAAATATTCTTTCAAAATAATTGCAATGATAAAGAAATAAACAGCTTATTACAACAAATTAGTTTAAAATTGCAATCCGAGGGCATTAACCTGTTTTAGCTGCTGTTCTTTGTGCATTTGCAAAAATTTTTGGTAACATAGATTAGTTACAATACAATCTTTCAAACCTCTGTGCATACCGTCTGTATTAAATTTAAAATGCTGTGCGATATTGCCGAGTTTTTTACTTTTTAAATCAGGTAAAAATTTTCTGGCAATAGTTAATGTATCAACATATTCATTATTGAACGGTATATTATGACATTCCAATAGTTTTCTGTTAATGAAACTAATATCAAAAGTTACATTATGACCGATTATTATACTGTTAGTGCAAAATTGATTAAATTCCCATATTGCTTTATCAATAGATGGTGCTTGTTCAAGCATTTCTTTATTAATTCCTGTTAAATCAGTAATAAATGAGTTTAAATAACCTTTTGGTTTAACAAGTTTTGAAAATTGTTCAACAATATTTCCATTTTTTACCTTTAATGCGGATAGTTCTATTATTTCATTTTCAGCAGGAGAAAGACCTGTTGTCTCTATATCTAAGACTATATAGTCCAATGGAAAAATTTTTAAGCTTTTATCTCTGTTCAGCATAATTACTCCTCAAAAATATGTTACACATAATTTTAAGAAAATGCTCATAAATAAATTTTTTTGTAACAATTATTCAAGAACACAGGGTGTTGTTCTTAGCATTGCAAATTGAGGCATTTTTTTATCGGGTAAAAAATTCACTTCTTTTAATGTAAAACCAAGATGGTTGTATATTTCAACATTTTTATTTTTTTGTGTTTCAAGATAACAACTTTTTTTAATTGAGTCTAACCACTTTAATACGGGGCGGATTGTTTTTGAGCCGATTTTTTTCCCCTGCTGCTCTGGGCTTACTCCGAACTGAAATATATACCAGCTGTCATTTGGAACTATTTTATTACGAGTCATTGTGCAATTTTTTTCATATTCTATTGATCTGAAAGCTATTCCCAGCCCTTTATTCATAATGAATTTGATTGCACCTGCTTTAATGCAATCCCATAAAGACAATTCTGCATTGGTTGAGGGGGAAATTATTATAAAGCCGTTAATTTTTTCACTTTCTGCAAACATGTACATTTTTTTGTATGCGGCTTTATAAATTATTAAATAATAGTTGTATAAAGTTTTAAATGTTAATTGTGTTGATAATATGAACTTGCTGCTTTCGTCATCAAGAAAAGCTTGTGCTGCTACTTTTGCACATCTTGGTAAATCTTTCTCTTGTATTTTGTACAAGCCCTCGATTGTAAGATCTGTTTTTTTCATTTGTATTTATCTCTTATTTTTTAACAATCAATATCTTAGCTTATTGATTTTAAATATCCATAAATCTTATAAACTTTTAAAATATTGTTCGTTTGAACTATCCACTATTGCAGTGAAATGATGAAATTCAGTTTATATAATTAAAGTAAATTTTTTTAATAAAGAACGGATGACATAGTGGAAATCTTTCATAAAGCACAGGACTTGCCTGATGATTGGGAATATAACATTGGAGATAATCTTTATTTAAAAAAGGATTATTTGAATATTGCTGAAAAAATGGATGCTTCACAAAAGACATATTATTTATTCAGAGACAATAACGGATTTATTGATACACAATTTTTGATTTGTAAAACTGCTGATAATAATATAGCTATGTTTACTCCATTTAATATTCCTGTTCTTATGAATTCTGTTTATTATCCATTCACACTTTCTAAACCGGCAGGCATTTTTGGTGTTGGAACAAAGTTACAAACAGAAAACTTTTTAAAATCTTTAAAAGGTTTTACAATGATTTTGAATGTGGATAAAGATTATGTTTTAGAGGGTTTTTCTAAAGGTTTAATTCTTCCAAAATGTATTTTAAAGATTAGCTGGAATACTTTTGATGATTATATTTCAGAGCTGCGCTCAGGATATAGAAGGAGGTATAATATTGCTTTTCGTAAATCAGAAAATCTGAACTGTTTCATTCTTCAGAACAATATGGATTTCAATGAAGAAATGTATAATTTGTATCTGGATGTTTATAACAATGCAGAATATAAACTGGGAAAAGTTTCAATTGATTATTTCAGAGAAAAAAGATGTATTATTATAGTTTTGAAGAATGATAAAGGTGTACAGGGGTTTGCGCAGTTGAGTAAGAATTGTGATGAATTAATCTTTGAATTTGTTGGACTTAATAAAAAAAATGTAATGAAATATGATACTTATATAAGACTTCTTTTGGAAATTGTACGTTATGGAATCGAACAGGGCTTTTCTACAATAGATTTGGGGCAAACAACAGATGAAGCAAAGCTGAAGCTGGGCAGCAGATACAAAATGCTTTATGTGCTTATTCGTCATTCAAACCCCGTTATCAATAAGATTTTAAAACTTGTGACACCTTTGCTTGAATATAAGCCATTGAATGAAAATCAGTTTCATGTTTTTAAAAAAATAAAAAAAGAAGGATAAAAATCCTTCTTTAAATTTTTGGAGCGTACGAGACTCGAACTCGTGACCCCAACACTGCCAGTGTTGTGCGCTACCAGCTGCGCTAACGCCCCATGCGTTTTATTAGAATGTAATGTCAAACTTGTCTGGTCCGAGCGCAGCCCCCCCTAAAAACCTGACATTTAGTCAGCTTTTTGGGTCCCTGCTAACGCCCCATATCTTTATAATAAGTAAAAAGTAATAAATTAGCAACATTTATGACTATTGACGATTATCTTTTATACGATAAGATTGATATACATTAAAAATTTAAATCGGGCCTGTGGCGAAATTGGTAGACGCACTAGACTTAGGATCTAGCGCAGCGATGTGTGAGAGTTCGAGTCTCTCCGGGCCCACCATTTAACTAAAGAACCTGAGATATATTCAGGTTCTTTTTTGTTTTCTTGTTTTCGTGTTTTTTGTCACTATAAGCAAAACGCCTGATAAAATAAGTAAGATACCTGTGATAATTCTTAGGGTCAGAGATTCATGAAAAATTAATACTCCAATTAAAATTGCAGTTAAAGGCTCTAATGCACCAAGAATTGCGGTTGTCGTTGACCCTATAAGCTTTATGGATATTGTAATAGTTTCAAGAGATATTATTGTAGGCATTAATGCCAGACCTACTACACAAAACCACAGAAGCGGGTTGTGTGGAATTTGAAGTTGAGTACAGAATTTCAAGTTAACTATATAGACAAATAAACCGAATAACATAACATAGAAGCTCATTTTTGAACGGTTGACATGTTGAATTGCTTTTATGTTTTTCACTCCTACAATATATAGCGCATATAATAATGCTGAGAGCAATACTACTATTACTCCGTGGATGTTCAATGCGGCATCAGGTTTTCCTTTGTATAACAAGGCTATTCCTATTGATGTGAGTATTATAGAAGTAATGACTGTTTTTGTTATTTTTTCTTTAAAAAATAACGCCATAATTACGGCAACAATAACAGGATAAATAAAAAGTATTGTGCAAGCTATTCCTGCTTCAATATATTTGAATGCTTCAAAAAGTGTTAATGATGACAATGAGAAAAATATGCCTAAAATCATCAAAGGAAAAAACTCTTTAATGGAGATATTTAGTGAAATCTTTTTAAAAAGTTTGAGCCATATTCCATATATAATAACAGCAAATGCATATCTGTAAAAAAGAACGGAATTGACTCCTATTCCTCCCGCAAACAATGGCAGGGCAAACAAAGGATTCGTTCCATAACTTGCAGCGGCTATTGCCCCGTTTAAGATTCCGGTGATTCTTCTGTTTAGCATAAATACCTCATTAAACTAAATATCATAGAATGATATAAAAGTAAAAATCATTTTTTTGCATTGCTCTTTTGTTTCTGTTTTTCTATACTTAATTTGTTGTAAAAGATTAGCGGTTTTTATGAAGACAGAAGGAAATATAATAGATTTTGAGAATGTTTATGTTAATTACGGTGATGTTACCGTCCTCAAAAATATTAATCTAAAAATAACTGATAAACAGAATTGGGTAATCCTTGGCGCCAACGGAAGCGGAAAATCAACGTTAATAAAATTGTTTTCACATGATTTATACCCTAATACAAAATATGCTTTTAAAAAGAATATATTTGGCAAAGACCGCTGGGATATATTTGAGCTGAAAAAATATTTGGGAATCATAACAAATGATCTTCAAAGTCAGCTTTTGTCATATAGAGGCAATTCTTCAGGGTTGGATATAGTTTTAAGCGGGTATTATAGTTCTTTGGGTGTTTTTCAACATCATGTTTTTAGTAATAAAGAATATAATAAAGCTTTGGATATAATGAATTTCCTTGAGATAACAGATTTGAAAGAAAAGAAATTTAACCAGATGAGTACCGGTGAACAACGACGATGTATTATAGCAAGAGCTCTTGTTCATGAGCCGAAGGCTTTTGTTCTTGATGAACCGACAACAGGGTTGGATATTAAAGCACAAGACTGCTTTTTAAAGATGTTAAGAAAGCTTTCAAAAGACATACCTTTAATTCTTGTTACACACAATATTGATGAGATTTTTCCTGAGATTACACATGTTGCTTTGATTGCTGATAATACTATTTTTAAACAAGGTCGAAAAGAAGATATAATGAATTCTGAGAATCTGTCAGCGATTTTTGGAATTAATATAATGCTTGGAAAAGAAAATGATAAATTTTATATCAAAAACTATAACTGATGATAGTCTGAATTAAGCTCTTGTTCTTCTTCTCTGATTGAAGAATTAATTACGCACGCGTTATTTTCAATAGGCATAAACAAATAAACATCTTTTTCTTCAAGCGGTGATAAAACCAGAGAGTCAATTATATTTTTGTTTATTTTTGAATATTCTTTTCTTACTTTTCTCTTAGAGAAAAATTCTTCTGTTTTTTGTTGCGGATATACACCAATTAGACCGGCTCCTGCGATAACAGCACCTGCGGAGGCCAGTATATAAATCAAACCTTTGTGCGCTTTTGCTATATTTCCGGTACCTACATCTTCATTGTAGCTGTCTACGGCAATTTGTTTAGGAATTGTCATTAGCTCTTTGAAGCTCAAACCTGAGTTCAAAAGTTTGTTGACATTTTCCATAAAAGAATTGTTAACAGGGATTGAGACATCTACTGTATTTTTTGTAAGGTTGCTTATTGTTGTTTGATAAACACGAAAGTCATTTTTTAAATCACTTTTAAGCTGAATTTCAGATGCATTCACTGAAATATGTTCAGGGTTACAAGCCCAGCCTGTTGTATCAACAGGTATCGCGAGAACCGTTTCGCTTAAGCACAGAAAAATCAAAAGTGTCGACATCAATTTTTTCATAATAAAATTTTACTTCAAAAATCAATATTTGTATAATTAATTAAAAAAACATATAGGAGAAAATTGTTTTGGATTTGTGTTTTGTTTCAGTTGCTGTAATTCTTCGGATTTTTTCTAATTCGTTAGGCAATGTATATCAAAAAAAATTAACTAATAAAGGATGTAATCCATATGTTATTAACTGTGTCACATATTTGCTTTTGAGCATATCTTGTCTGCCGTTAATGTTTCAAACAGGATTGTTCAAATCAGATTTACATTTTTGGTTATATGCATTAATAATTGGTTTGCTGGGCTCTTTGGGAAATGGTTTTTTGGTAAAGGCACTTGAGTTTGGTGATTTGTCCGTGCTTGGACCAATTAACTCTTATAAGGCAGTTGTTGGCTTGATTCTCGGTATGATACTACTTAAAGAAATGCCGAATTTATATGGACTGGCTGGCATTGTTTTTATTATTCTCGGTAGTTTTTTTGTTCTTGATTCACAAAAAGAGCGTTTTAGTCTGAAAATTTTGAAAAGGAAGGATTTGCAATACAGGTTTTTTGCTTTAATATTTTGTGCAGCAGAAGCGATTTATTTGAAAAAAATAATTTTGATTTCAGATATAACATCAGCTTTTGTTATATGGTGTATGTTTGGATTGCTTTTTTCTTCTATAATTTTGTTTTTCAAAAAAATCGATTACAAATTCGAATTGTCTGTTATGAAAACAAGGGATGCATCATTTTTTGTGAATATATTTGTGTGTGCCGGTGTTATGCAGTTTACGACAAACTATGTATTTTCACATATGAATGTGGCTTATGCTCTGGCTCTGTTTCAGTTATCTTCGATTGTAAGCATAATATTTGGCTATAAAATCTTTAAGGAAGAAAATATCATGAAAAAGTTGATTGGTGCTGTTATTATGATATCAGGAGCAATGTTAATTATCCTGTGTAAGTGATGATTTATGATAGAGAATATAAAAAATAATATTGATTTTTTTATTCGCCAAAATACAAAATTTTCTAGAAAAAATTTTGTAGAAAAGAATGAAGAGACACTGTTAATTAATTATCTTGAAAATCTTTATGTATTTGATATATTAGACAGATTTTTTTCTAAAACCAACAAAGACTTTGTTTCTGTTCTTGATATAGGATCGAAAAACTGGTCTTATTCTAGAGGTGAACATGCTTTTTTTGATTCATTTTGCAGTAATTTTTCTTTAACAGGTGTTGAAATAGATGCCTATCGACTTTATAGCAATTTTTATACAAGATATGAAGTTTCAAAATTCTATATAAAAAACTTAAAAAATGCTCAATATATAGCTGGAAATCTTCTCGAGATAAAAAATTCTTATGACTATATTATATGGATTTTGCCATTTGTTCTTGAACGTCCTTTGAAGTTTTGGGGATTGCCTGAAAGATTCTTTATGCCGGAAAGTCTTTTTCTTCATGCTTATTCACTTATGAAAGATGAAGGACAAATGTTGATTGTGAATCAAGGTGAGAAGGAAAGAATTGCACAAAAGTGTTTGATTGAGAAACTTAATATTCCTTATGAGGAGCTTGGACTGATTCATAGTGAATTTCTGGAATATAAAAATGAACGTTATGGTTATTTAATTCGAAAATAGTACATATAGGATATTACACAATTCAAAAAATATGTTAAATTGGCTCTATATTAAATAGAAAATATGGAGTTTATTGATATGTCTGAAAATAAATTTGAATTAGGTTTATCTCATGAAGAACTGGTAAAAAGAACATCAAAAGATTGTCTGATACCAAAAGAAATGCTGAAAGAAGACAGCAAGGAATATGCAGCACTTGATGAGGGAGATAAAGAAGCTCTCAAACATCTTGTGAAAGCGGCAAACAAAATAAATCAGGTTTTTATGAAACAAGATAACCCTAAAAACCTTGAGTTTAAAAAATTTCTGGAAACAGAAGCTGAAAAAGGCAATGAAGATGCAAAAATGACATTGACTCTCTTTAACGCTCAGATTGGAATGAATGCTGTGGATTCTGAAGCTAATAAAATTTTTCTGGCAAAAGGTGAAAAAGAACTTCCAGGAAAAGGATTTTATCCTGTTGATTTAACAAAGGAAGAGTTTCATAAAATTCTTATTGATATGCTGAAAAACGGGGAAAAAGAAGAGGTGAAAAATATTCTTAATCAACGTTCAATGGTGGTTAGAGAAGGTCAAAAACTTAAAGGCATTGATTATACTGAATATTTTAAAGAAGAGTTTGAATATATTGCTGATGAGCTTGAGGCTGCGGCTGAAGTCTCTACAAATGAAGATTTTAATAAATATTTGAAACTTCAGGCGATTGCACTTTGCGAAAATAATCCCCAAAATGATGCTTATGCTGATAAAAAATGGGCAGAGCTTCAAGATACTCCTTTGGAATTTACTATTTCAAGAGAACAGTATGCTGATGAAATGACAGGAACTGTTGTTGAGAATGAAGAATTGAAAAAGCTGCTTGATGAAAATGAAATTGAGCCGATTTCGAAGGATTCAATAGGAATTCGTGTAGGTATAGTTAATAAAGAAGGTACACAAAAACTTCTTGAAATAAAAAAATATATGCCGACGCTTGCACAACATATGCCATACAAAGACGAATATGAGCAAAATATCGGACATGGTGATGATGAAAAACAGACTATGGTTGATGTTGATATAGTTACACTCAGAGGTGATGAAGGTACATATAGGGGCGGAATTACCCTTGCTCAAAACCTTCCAAACAATGATAAACCTTCTTTGAAAATAGGCGGAGGAAGAAGAAACGTATATCACAGACAGATAAGAATAAGTACAAGTCCTGAAGCAAAAGCAAAGAGACAAAAAAGGCTTGATGCAACATTGTCAAAAGAACTTCATAAATATTACAATCAGGAAGCTGATCACTGGTTTACAATAGGCCATGAAAATGTACATTCTTTAGGACCCAAATCGGGAACGGAAGCACTTGGAAAGTATAAAAATATCATTGAAGAAAATAAAGCAGATATGGGTTCTTTGGCTTTGCTTGACGTGCTTGTTGAGCTTGGTATGTACACACCTGAAGAGAAAAAACAGATTATTGTCACATATGCAGCTGACAATTTCTTGAAAGCAAAACCGAATCTCTCTCAGGCTCATAGAGTCAGAACTGTTATGCAGTCTAAGTATTTTCTTGAAAATAAAGCTATTTGGCTTAATGATGAAGGTGTTTTGGAAATTGATATGGACAAAATGGTTCCAACCGCACAAAAAATGCTTGCAGAAATTATTAGGGTTCAATTGACAAAAGATTTTTCTCTCGGTGAAAAATATGTTTTAGACAATTTTGTTTGGACAAAGGAAATGGATATACTATCGAAAAAATTGAAAGAGATAGACAAATCTTTAAATGGAATATTAAAAACACCTCTTGCTGATAAACTTGCTCAGATTAAGTAATGTAAAATCTTAATTTTATCTGTCAAAATTTCTTTTTTTGCGTTTTATACAATTACATACAAAAAAAGAAAGATGTGTTATGCAAAAAATTTCATTATTTAAAAGTTTGTTAAATGCTAATTTTTCCAACAATAAAGCAGCTTTAAAAAATGCACAAAAGTATGTAAGTATTTCTGAAAATTTTAATCCTAAATTAAAAGATACACTCACAGAGGCAAGTACAACACTTGGAAACTATGGAAAACATAAAGGTCTCAAAATAAGTTTTCAACCTATGGAAAATGATATTTTTGATGGTGTTAGGATGGATGTTCAAAAAATAAGAGTTGTTCCAAATACTGAAAGTATAGATTCGCCGTCGGTTTTTAAACAAGTTACTTCACAAGCCGGCATGGCAATAATTGATAGTAAAGGCAAGGATAAAGTTTCCTTTTTAAGGGAAATTTATGAATCACTTTCTGGTATAAATAAACGTGTAAGAGAGCAGGAGCTTAAAAATGCTCAAGAAATGAGAGATTTTTTCTCAAAACATAATGTTTTCCCCGGATAATCTTTTTAATTCAATAAACTAAAATTCAGGCAATTTTTTTCCATAAATTGTTTTTATATATGTATAGGATATAAAGGGAAAATTATGTCGGGCATGAATTCAGTTAATTTGAATTTGGATTATTTGAATAAATCACTTGATGTGTCTAGTCCATTGTCGACTGCATCTTTTCCAGCAGTATCTACGGATACCCTTTTCTATCAGCCTGTAATACCTCAGAATCTATCTTTCAGTTCTGATATATTTCCTCCTGCTTATCAGCTTCCGGCAGGTTTTGCTGATATGTTTTGTGCAAATTTACAACAAAATGCATGGGCGGGTATTTTAGGAATATTGGCAAACTATAAGCCTCCGCAAATTGATTTGTCTTTGTTTACTTTTAATAATAATCAGTTTATGTCAAATTATTCAGATGAAGATACATCGTATTTTTCTTATGACTCTAAACAATTGAAAGAAAAGTGGAAAAACAAAGCTCCGCATCTTTCTGACGGATTTTATAATAAAGCTACTGAAGTAGCAAAAAGAGTGGGTTGCGATCCGAATGATTTACTCGCTGTTATGTATTCCGAATCAGGCTTAAAGCCTGGTGCTGTAAATAAAAACGGCGGAGCAACCGGACTTATCCAATTTATGCCTAAGACAGCAAGAGGGCTTGGTACTACAACACAGGCTATTAAAAATATGTCAGCTGAAGAGCAATTGGTTTATGTTGAAAAATATATTAATTCTGTAAAAAAATCAGCAGGAATTGGTGCAAATGAAAAAATCGGAGCAGGAACTTTGTATGCACTGATTTTCTTACCTGCAAGGGCCAAACGTGATGTTCTTGCATCTTGTAATGAATCTAATGCTTATTATTCAGCAAACAAGGGTTTGGACAGAAATGGTGATGGAATGATAACTAAGGATGAGCTTGCACAGCGTGTTAGGGGCTATATGGCCTAACAGAGCTAGCTTTCTATAATTTTTTTCCATACAGATGGCAGGTAAACTGCGCCATTTCTTCCGTAAGTTGATTTGTCGGGTGATTTTTCATAGAATATGGGAATAAATCCTGCTTTTTTCAATTCTTCGTGTACAAAAGATGTATCAAAAACTTTTATTCTAGTACCGTTCTGATAATGAAGACGGGTGTCCTTTTCATCATTTATATCATAGAGATGGTCAGCAGGAAGATTTCCGAGTACAAATATTCCGTTTTGAGGCAGAACTTTGCTTATGTCCATAAATAATTTAGAAATTTCCCTCATGTTGATAGCTTTTTTGGTGTCATAAGATAATGAGCCGCTTAAAATATGATATAGTGCATTTTGAAATATAATTACTCCTGTGTTTTCAGGTTTTAATATTTTATTTATATTTCTGATATCACCGGCTTCGAATTTTATCAAATCTTTGCACTTTGATTCTATTGGTTGATAGATGTTTGAAAAAGATGTTTTTATTTGAAAATATTTTTTAAACGCTTTTTGTATTTCTTCTGCTTCTTCCTTTTTTACATCTGTATAATCATATATGTTTTGTTCTTTATAGTCAGGGAAAAGAACCTGTTCATAACGAGAATAAATCTCAGGTGTGTATTCTTTTTTGTTTGCTTTTTTTATAACCTCCGGAAAATCGTAACCTGTAATTTTAAATTTTTTATTCTGGTTTGCTTTATCCAGAAGCATTAAAAGACTATATGTTTTGTGACCGACAGAACATCCGAATTCGGCAATATTTGTTCCATTAGGGAAGTTTTTTAATATGTATTCTTTTGTGAATTTTAATGTAGGAAAGTCCCTCATAAAACCGGTGTAGTTGTTGACCGTATACTTTTTTCCATCCACTTCTATATCAGTGAATCCGCTATGACCTTTGAAGACAGGTGTATATTGAAGGTTTGAAAATCTTGAAATGTTAATCATATTTGTTCAACACCTCTGAATAAAAAAAATTGCTTGTTTGTATTATTCATTAAAGAAAAGTTTCAGGTATAATATGCTAAAGGAGAATATTTTGTTAGATTCTGATTTTTTACCACAATATAAAAACATAATACAACTTATCCAAGATGATTTAGATATATTGAATAAATATTTTGAGACCAATTTGTTTTCGACTGAAAATCAGGGTAGGCAAATTGTACCAATTTTAAAAGAGTTTTTTTCTGGTAAAGGCAAGAGAATACGTTCTTCTTTGATTTTCCTGCTAACAAAAGCACTGGGTAGGCATACAGATGAATTTTATTACAAATTAGCACTATCCAATGAAATTATTCATAATGCTACTTTGATTCATGATGATATTATAGACTGTTCAATTTTAAGGCGAGGCAGGAATACACTCAATTTTGATTATGACAGCAAATTGGCTGTACTTACCGGTGATTATTTGTTGTCTGTTGTTTTGAAACTTCTGACAAAAGTTGATGATCCTGCTATAAGAGAGCTTCATTCAGAAGCTGTTTCAAAAATAATAACAGGAGAACTTGAGCAATATTTTAATAGATTCAAACTTTTTTCAATTGATGATTATATAGAAAAATCAAAAAATAAAACAGCCAGACTTTTTGAAACAGGGTTGGTTTCTTGTTATTTATATGGAAATCAAGATCCTGTTCATTGTGAAGATATCAGAAATTTTGCTTTAAATTTTGGTATAGCATTTCAAATAGACAATGATTTGAAAAATTTTGTAGATGAAGAAAAAATGAATGAAGATATAACAAACGGAGATTATAGTGCACCTTTGATTTATTATGCGTCAGAAAAAAAGATTTCTGAAATCAGAAACTCAAAACAAGTATTGAAAGATATTAAAAATACAAAGGCAATTGAGAAAACAAAAGCTCTGAAAAATTATTATATAAACTTGGCTATTGAAAATATATGTTTTCTTGAGGATAATCAGTATACAAGAGCAATCAAAAACTTATGCCGTTTATATACAGGATAGAATTTTAATGGATGAAAAAACAAAACAAAAAATAATCGCAGGTCTTAAAGAAACAATCGAGACAGTAGTTTTCGTTGTTGTTATGGTTGTTATAATAAGATTTTTTATAGGGGAAATTCGCTGGATTCCTTCGGCTTCTATGAGACCGACATTAATTGAGGGTGACAGAATTTTCGTAGAACGCTTTTCCCGATTTTATTCAACACCTCAAAGAGGTGATGTGATGGTATTTTATCCTCCTTCTGAAGATATAAAAACTGATGCCTGGTCTGTTTTTGCCAGATTAACTGGCTTTTTCTGTAAGGATGTTGCTTATATAAAAAGAGTCATTGGAGTGCCCGGGGATAAACTTGAGGTAAAAGAATTTGTTAACGGCAAGTTTAAGGTTTATATAAATGACAAACCTCTTGATGAACCATATATAATGAGTGAAGATGATTACATTCCATGTTCTTCGGATATGTTTTGCGGACCGATGAGAATACCTGCTGGACAGTTTTTTATGATGGGTGACAATCGTGGAAATTCTCAAGATTCTCGCTTTTGGGGATTTTTACCCAAAGAAAGATTCATTGGTAAAGCTGTGTTTTTATTCTGGCCTCCAACAAGATTGGATTTATTTAAAAAACCTTTATACGAAAATGTGGATTCATCAAACTAACCAAATGTCCTGATGACATTTTCGAAAATATGATAAACATCGTTTTTATAATTTGTTGCAGCCTGTGATGTATTAAAAATTCCGTCCCAATGCCGTTCACATTCTGTCCAGGCATCAGAGCCTTGCATTTCTTTTGTATGCATCATGAGTTCATGTGTATTTACATAAGGAGATAGTGGCATTATGTCATGAAGCTGCATATAAGATGGCAATTTTTCACCAATGTTGTTGTAACCATATAAACAAGAATTGATTCTGTTTAATCTTGTTTCAAAACTTGCTTCACCATAATCATTGTCATTCGAGACTTCTGGTCCTGCTGCATATTCTGGTGAAAATCTCTGCTTTTCTGATTCCCAGCGTACACTCTCAAAGTTGTCTGCTTTTCCCCAGTCTGTTCCGGCAGTAAAGCCCATTTCTTTGTAATCCCAGCGTTCATCACATTTTTCTCCGATAAAAGAAAGGTCGTTTCTGTTGGTTTTTTGTCTAATTTCATATAGAATATAAGCCATTTGTGCTTTATTGGGTAAATCGCCAGATCCGCAATATCCATTGTAATCTGTAATATGTTTTGCACTGTCAAAATAAATTGCATCAAAGCCAAGCTCTATCCCCCATGCACAAGCATCAATAAATGCTTTTTCATGGTCGTACCAGTTGAAATCATTGCCTTGAACTTTAAGTTGATTTGAAGATAATGGCATTCTAAAGCCGGTCTTGAAACCCATAAGATGGGCCATATCATTAAATGCTTTTACCTGTTCATCAGCTCCCATTTTTCCATATAAGCCATCACTTGTTAATGTTTGGCTTATACCGGTATGAAGGTTTGCACAGTATAAAGAGTCAGCTGATTTATATCCATCACCATAAATTGTCGGATAAAGCTGAGAAAGTATTATACAATTTGCAAAAGAATTTGGTGAAGTTGGTATAGCCGGTAGAAGCTTCATTGTACCTAAAAGACCTTCTGTTACTCTGTCTCCGTTGTATTTTGCAAGTGTTCTGGGATTGATTTCAATATAATTTGCACGGCGTCCCCATTTATCGCCAAAGTTGGGTGAAGGAATATAAGGCGGGATTCCCGGATACTGACAATCTGGTTTTGTTAATGTACAAACAGACTGAATCACCTGTTCAGGTGTTCTTTTTAAAAGTTCAGCAGGGTGAGCATTTACCCATTTTTTTGTGCCAACCTGATAGATATGTTCTTTTGTCCAGTTGTCTTCATATATGTCATTTCTTCCCGAAACAATGTAAAAAAGTTTTTTTAAAGGCTGTGAATCTCCATAATAGCCTTTAAAAGAAATTTTCACTTTATTTATCATTGCCCTGTTCATATGAAACATATCAAATAAGGCAATGTTATTTTGTGTTGGCTGCTGTTTTGGCTGTTTTTGTTTCTTATTATCTAAAAAATTGCTGTTAATTCCAGAGCATGCCGAATTTTTTGAAGTAATCAATAAAGACATAATAATAAAGTAAAACACAAACAAAATATTTTTTGTTAGTTAAAATACTCTGTTTGTGTTTTTTTATTGATATGCAAATTACCAACCGCTAAATATCTTTTTTATGCCTTTTCCGATTGCTTTTCCGACAGAAGCAATTCCTTTTACTACTGCTTTACCGGCTGATACTACGGCTTTGCCAACGCTTTTGACTGCTTTTACTGCGCCTTTTGCAACTTTTTTGACACCGCCCCAGGCCCATTTTAAAGGTTCTGTGATGATGCCTGCGGCACCTTTAAATATAGAGCCTACTCCTTTAAATATTTGTCCTCTGAAAATTTGTTTTATGCCATTAACACTGTTGTTGAAGGCTGAACCTACACCTTTGAAAAGCCCAACAATAGGAGTGCTTATAATTTGAAGGCCGCCGACAAGGCTTTTTCCCATTCCGGAAAGCATTGAACCTGCATTGCCCCAGAAGCCTTTTACGACTCCTCCTACAATACTTGCTGCTCCAGCAATAGTTCCGCCTACAATTGTTTTTGTCCCTGACCAGACATTTTGCAGCGGGGTAGGTTCTTCTTTTGCTTCTTCTTGAACTATACCTTCTTCATCAGTTGTTTCAATTGTCGGATCATAGGCCTTGCTTACAAAGTTATAGTCGTCTACTTTTTCTTCTGCTACCGTGTTGTTTGTTGCGGGTACAAATACATTGTTACCCATACCGTTCAGGTATAAGTTGATGCTGTTTGACATTTGATACTCCTTGTAACTACCTTGAGCGGCTACTTGTTTCGCTTTTCCCTGTAAGATTATTATCGGCATATTATTAAAAAAATTTAGAGATTTTTCGTAACTTTTTTGTGCTTTTCGAAAAATCTTGATATAATTGCTTTTCAAGGAGATTGCTTTTTAATATTACTTTACAAATTGTGATTCTATGAAAATTGCATTGATAATGCCAAAAGGTAATACATATTCATTTAATAATCGTTCGGTATTTTTTAAGTATATGCCGGACTGTCTGACAATGGGAATGTTATTTGCGATTATTAAAAAATCCTTTCCGGAAATAGAACTGGAACTTTATGATGAAACTGTTGAGAACTTTGACAAAGAGAAAATAAAAGCTGATCTTGTCGGAATTTCATCGATGACATCAACTTTTAACAAAGCCGTGGAATATGCAAAATATTTTAAAAGTAAAAATATACCTGTTTTTGTAGGCGGTGTGCATGCGACTCTATGTCCGGAGGAATGTGCTCTTTATTTTGATAGCGTTATTTCAGGTCTGGCTAATGAAAGTTTGCCTAAGTTAATTTCAGATTTTAAAAACGGTGATATGAAACGGATATATTATCAGCCTGAAGATATGTCTTTTGTGAATTTTGTACAACCTGAAAGAAATATCTATGAAAAGAAACATTTTCTCGGTACTGAATTGAATATGGTACAAGCTACATACGGATGTACAAATGTATGTGAATTTTGTGTTCAACCTTATGTATGTTGTGGGTATCATCAACGTCCTGTTGATGATGTTATTGAAGAAATAAAAGAAATAAAAGATACATACATTGAATTTACTGATCCAAATTTATCTAAAGATGAAGAATATTTGTTTGAATTGTGTGAAAAGCTTAAGCCATTGAATAAAAGTTGGTTTGCTCCCATGACAATAGCCATAGCAAAAAATGAAAATTTGCTTTCTGTTCTTAAAGCTTCAGGATGTGAAGGTGTTCTGATTGGTTTTGAGTCGGTAAGCTCAGCATCAATAATGGCTATTAAAAAAGGCTTCAATCAAACAGATGAATATAAAAGTGCAGTAAAAAAGATTCATGACTATGGTATCAAAGTTACGGGAAGTTTTGTTCTTGGGCTTGATGGTGATGATGAGTCACTTGTGCAAAACACGCTGAATTTTGTGAATGATGCTCATATTGATTATGTCAGATATACTATTAATACGCCCTATCCCGGAACTTCTTATTATAAAAAAATGAAAGAGGAGGGACGAATTATCGAAAATAATTATGCATTGTATGATTGTCAAAATTGCGTAATCAAACCTTTGAAACTCTCTTCGGAAGCTGTTGAAAAAATGCATAAAATGTTGTGGAAAAAGTCCTATTCTTTGATAAATATTATAAAACGGCTTTCTTATATTAAGCCTTTTGGCAAAAGGTTGAAGGAAGTTATTAAAAATTATATATTTGGAAAAGTTTATATAAAAATGATTTTTAAAGACAAAGAATTTATAAAAAATATTAAAATATAATGTGAGAGTTAATTTTGTAAAAAACTGGACTTCTGACATGGCTGATTTAAAATTGATGTTATGAAAAAGATTATTTCAATTTTTTTATTACTTAGCCTTTTTTCAATACATTTTTCAAGTGCTTATGCTTTGGATGATGAACTTCCGGAATTGCCGACGCTTCCGTCTCTTGAAATATATACAGACGGTCCGATTGATGCATTTTCTCCATCTGAGACGCCTGCCCAAATTGCACCTAAAAAACCTCAGCAGACAACTGGACAGGCTTCGTCTTCAAATACATCAAAGCCTGTTGTAAAGCCTTCAACGAAGCCTGCTTCTAAGCCTCCAACAAAGTCATCGAAAACACCTGCGAAGAATCCATCAAAATCTGTTGTTAATAACACTAAAAACAGTTATTACAAAAATAATTTAAAAAATTCTTATGTTGTTCCAAAGGGTAAAAAATTCAAGGTTAGACTTGCTCAATCTATATCCAGCAATACTCCCGAAGGAACGAGAATCTCTTTCAAAAGTGTATATCCTGAAACCTCCAGATATATTACAATTCCGACGGGAACAATTTTTAAAGGCAGAATAACAGATTCTCACCCTCCTTATATTACGGGTAATGGCGGTTTAATTGTTATAAATGTTGATCAGATGATTTATAACGGACGTGCTTATGAAATAGATGCAAAAGTCAGTGTTGCAAATGGCAAAAGAATATTTTTCAATAATATAAAAGGAAAACGCATGTATTTTCAAAGCATTCCTAAAGCAATGAGACCCGGCACAAAATTCTTCAAAAAAATGTGGCGAGTTACATGCAATCTTGCAAAAAATGAAAGCGGCGTAGAAATCATTCTTACACCGTTCTCATTAATTACAGGCACATTGGTTTATGCCGTTAACCTTGTAGCATCTCCTGTGTTAGCAATTTTTTATAAAGGGAAATCAATAACTATTCCGGCTGATTCACAGTTTACCATACAGCTTCGTGAGGATGTGCACATACTGAAATAATTACTGATTTTAATTTATTACACAGTTGTTCAGGTATTCGATAGTGTTGACTTTGTTGTCATACAGGTATTTCAAAAAGTCCAGATGTTCTCTGCTTATTGAAGAAAGTACAAGATTTATTTCGAAGCCGTCTGAACAAAACGGTTCATAATCATAAATAACATAGCTGTTATATTTACTTTTCCATTCTTTTCTTTCAATTTTGCAGTTGTTTTCAGCAGCAATATCTTCAACCCAGGGCAGAAGTTCTTTACTGATATTATTAAATTCTATCTGGTGTCTCTGATTTGTCCCGTCAGTATATCTTTCTGTAAGCATTTTTTATGACTCCTCTCAAATTATATTCCTTCAGACTTCTATTACAGAAATCTTCATCAAGGACTATTCATTGTTAGTGTAAAGGTCTTTTGCGAAATATAAAATAGACCAATGTATAATAAATTGTTGTAAAAAAGTGCAATCTTTTTTATTGAAGAAAACAAATGTGATTAAACTTTGTGATATTATTGACCTAAATTATCAGGAGATTTTATTTGTGAAAAATTTTGAAAATTCAGCAGGCATAGTAGAAACAAAGTATTTTACGATAGATGAAAAAATTAAACTAGAGTCCGGTGTTGAATTTGGTCCTATACAGGTGGCTTACGAAACTTATGGTGAGCTTAATGAAAGAAAGGATAATGCAATTTTACTTTTGCATGCGTTGACAGGAGATGCTCATGCTGCGGGTTATCATTCAAATACGGATAAAAAACCCGGCTGGTGGGACGATATGGTTGGTCCGGGCAAGGCTTTTGATACTTCAAAATATTTTGTTATTTCTTCAAATATGCTTGGAGGCTGTTCTGGTACAACAGGTCCCTGTTCAGTGAATCCTGAAACAGGCAAACCTTATGGTTTAAGCTTTCCTGTTATTACAATAGAAGATGCAGTTAAAGTTCAAAAAAAACTTGTTGATTTTTTAGGAGTGAAAAAACTCATTGTAGCAGGCGGTTCAATGGGTGGAATGCAGGCTCTTGAATGGGCGATTACAAATTCTGATATGGTGGTTGGGACAATAATTATTGCTTCAACAAGCAGACTCACTGCACAGGGAATTGCATTTAATGCTGTTGGACGAAATGCAATTTTGTCTGATCCTGATTTTAATGGCGGTGATTATTATGATAAGGATAAGCAGCCTGAAAGAGGTCTGGCCATTGCGAGAATGGTAGGACATATAACCTATCTTTGCGAAGAATCTATGCACAATAAATTTGGCAGAAGATTTCAGGATAAAGACAAACCCAATTTTGATTTTAATATAGATTTTCAGGTTGAAAGCTATCTTGAACACCAGGGACAGGTCTTTGTTGACAGATTTGATGCAAACAGTTACCTTTACATTACAAAAGCTGTGGACTATTTTGATTTGGCTCAAAAACACGGCTCTTTGCAAAAAGCATTTGAAAAAACAAATTCGAGATTTCTTGTTATGTCATTTACAAGTGATTGGCTTTTTCCTACTGCACAATCAAAAGAAATTGTTCATGCACTGATTAAAGCAGGTAGAGATGTTTCTTTCTGTGAAATAGAGTCACCGTGTGGACATGATGCATTTTTGCTGGAGTTTGAAACACAAACAAAAATTGTTAAAAGTTTTTTGTCAAAAACTAATAAGAAAAATGGAGATGGGGATGACTAATATAAAAGATGCTCTTCATTTAAATTATTCAATCATTACACAAAACATAGAATCAGGTGCAAAGATTCTTGATTTAGGCTGTGGTGAGGGTGATTTGTTAAAAATGTTGATAGATGAAAAAAACTGCACTGGTTCAGGCATAGAAATAAATCAACAGAACGTAATTAAAAGTATTCAAAAAGGTCTTTCTATTGTCCAGGGGGATATTGATGAAGGATTGAAAGAATTTTCAGAAAACGAATATGATTATGTTATTCTTAATCAAACCCTTCAATCTACTGAAAAACCTGATTATGTAATTGAAGAAATGCTTCGTGTCGGAAAAAAAGTTGTGGTCAGTTTTCCGAACTTTGGGTATTGGAGAGTTCGTTTTTATCTTTTTTTCAGGGGCAGAATGCCAAAGTCCAAAATGCTTCCTTTTTGTTGGTATGATACTCCAAATATTCATCTTTTAACCGTTAATGATTTTTTTGATTTTTGCAAAGATAGAAAGATAGATATTCAAAAATCAGTTTATATAAAAAGAGGGTGTATTAGCAAGAATCCTTTAACAAAGTTTTTGACTAATTTTCTTTGTGAAGAAGCTGTCTTTATTATTAAAAGATAATTACAGTTTTGTACCTGTTGCTTTGTATAAAGTCATATAATCTATTAACCTCTGGGCTTTTGAATTATCTTTCTCATTTTGCAAAGATAAAACATTTTCTTCATATTGAATCATTTGCAGGTATGACATTATTCCTGCATTATATCTTTCTCTTATTAATCCGAAATTCTGCTTTTCAAGATTAAGTTTTTTGTTGTTATCTTTGTCTTTTTGGGTGTCATATTTTATCATGCATAAGGAATCGTTAATTTCTTGAATAGCTTTCAAATCAACCTGTTTATAATTTTCAAAAAGCTCTTCAAATTGTATTTTTTTTATTCTCAGATTTGCGGTAAGTTTGCCTCCGGTATAGAGTTTTTGTACAGCTGCAACACCAACAAAGGCTGCAATATTTTCCCAGTCAAAAAGACCTTTTAATCTTAAAGAGTTATAACCCACAGAGCCGAAAATAGGAATGTTTGGCAGAAACTCTTTTCTTGCTATTCTTATGTCAATCTTTGCTTTTTTTAATTCTGCTTCTGCTTTCATCAGGTCAGGTCTCATTAATGCAGCTTCAGAGGAAATACATTCCGGTATTGTGGCTTTGTATTCCAGTGTGTCAAAACTGTTTCTTTTTAGAATACATTCATCACATGGATTTTCTCCAATGTATACAGCCAGCTGGTGAAGATAAAGTGCTCTTTGTTTTTTTAAGTCGCTGAGCTCTATTAATGCTATTGTATGAAGCTTATCAGTATAAGTAACATCATATGTTGAAGCCAGCCCTGCAAGATTTCTGTCTTTTGTTAAAAGATAAATTTTCTCCCTTATGGCAGCTATTTTTGTCTGGGTTTCAATTAATTTATCCAGTTTGATTATGTTTACATAAAGTGAAGCAACATCCGAAGCCATTGATATGTATGCTGCTTTTTCTTCGTATTCGATTGCTTCTTTTTGTTTTTTTGCAGATTTTGTTTTGTCATGATTTTTCAAAAAGATATCAGCTTCATAAGTTGCAAAAAGAGGTATATTGTAAATGTTAGTTCTCGTTGTACTGAATCTTATGTCCTCAAGCTGGTTTCCACCTGCTGTTTTTAATCTTAAAAATGTAGGAACTATCATAAGCTTGGGCAATTCGTCAGAAATTGAGGATTTTACAAGCTGTCTGTATTCTTCAGTTCGTAAAGCAGCTTTTTTTAGGTCATGATTTTTTTCTATTGCTCTGTAAATATACTCTTTTATTAAAGGATCTGAAAAATTGTCCCACCAATTAATATTTATAGATGTAAGCCTGTAATCACAAACACAGCCATACTCAGAAATGCAAGTAAGCACTGCGCTTTTTTTTTGAAGTCTGTCTGTTTTTAGTTCTTTTATTCCGGCATATACTGGGCTGATACGCATACTCAAAATACATAATATAATTGTACAAATTTTTGTTTTTAAACTTCTATCAGCCATTTTGCACCCTTTTGTCATCTTTTTTCAGGTTGTTTTTTTTAATTAATTATGTTAGCATAGCAATTGTTATCATAATAACATTTGGACAGGATTTAAAATTGAAAAAAATAAAGAACATTGATATAGATTTAGGTTTGGAAATTGCCTTAACATCATCTGTCTATCGTGCAGCAGGACAAAAAACATTGAATCTCCATGGTTTGGATAATATCACCCGTGAACAGTTTGGTATATTACTCCTTCTGTCACTGGGTGACGGATTGTATCAAACCCAGATAGCTAATATATTGGGCAAAGATCGTCCTAATATAACAAGAATGATTGATATTTTGGAAACGAATGATTATATCAGAAGAGAAAAGGATGCGAATAATCGCAGAATTTTAAAAGTATATTTGACAGAGAAAGGCAAAGAAAAAGCAAATCTGGCGAAACCATTGAAAGACAGAATGAATGCTGTTCAATACAGGGGAATGACTGATGAAGAAATTCTTACACTTGTCAGATTGCTTCAGCAGGTTAGAAAAAATATAGAAGAAGAGTACAAAATAGATATATAAGGCGGTTAAAATGGAAGAGAATAATCAAGAAGAAGTTTTGGCTTCTAAAGCAGATAACACCGAGAAAACAAACAAACGCAAAAAAACAAAAAAAGTTGTTAAAAAAAGATTTTTGATACCTTCAATAATTGTATTAATTTTATGTGTTTTAGGCTGGTTGTATTTTTCATCATTTGAAACAACTGATGATGCTTTTGTGGAAGCACATATAATCAGAATCAGCCCGAAAGTTACCGGTATTATTGATAAACTTTACATAGATGACAATCAGCACGTAAAAAAAGGTGATTTGTTGTTAACTATTGATGATAGAGATTACAAAACAAAATACGACCAGGCTAAAGCGGCCTATGAAATGGCTTTGTACAAACAAAAATCAGCTGTTGTTGACAAAGCATCATCTCAGGTTGATATGAATCTTGCAGAAAGAGATTATCAAAGATATCAGAACCTTTTTGAAAAAGGTGCAGTTTCAAAACAGGAAATGGATAATGCAAAGTCTAAATATGAACTTGCAAAGGCTAAATTTGCAGCAGCACAACAGACTGTTTTTTCACCGACAAAAAATAAAGTTGCTGATGCTGAATTGAAAAAACTTGAAGCTGCTATGAATCAGGCAAAACTTGAACTTTCATATACAAAGATTTATGCTTCAGAAGACGGAAAAATCACTAACCGTTCTGCTGAGGAAGGTGCATTTATAAATGCAGGTGCTCCTTTGTTTTCAATTGTTCCTGACAAAAGATGGGTTGTTGCTAATTTTAAAGAAACACAGCTTAACAAAATCAGAGTTGGACAAAAAGTAAAAATAAAAGTAGATGCATATCCTCATCTCAAACTTGAAGGAAAAGTTGATTCTATTCAATCTAGTACTGGTGCAAAAACAAGTATGTTCCCTCCGGAAAATGCTGTGGGCAGTTATGTAAAGGTTGTACAAAGAGTTCCTGTAAAAATTGTATTTACATCAAAAATAGATCCGCAGTACAGTGTTGAACCGGGTATGAGTGTTGTGCCTAAAGTCTTGGTGAAATAATAAATGTCAGAAACAGAAATAACAGCGGAAGAAAATTGGAAACCTTCGCGAAATCCATGGTATAGTGCAGGTGCAGTTATGCTTACAATCTTTATGGTTGTATTGGACTCATCAATTGCTAATGTTGCTTTGCCTCATATTGCAGGTTCTTTCTCTGCGACAAGAGATGAATCTACCTGGGTTTTGACTAGTTATCTGGTTGCCAATGGTGTAATTATTCCTTCTACTGCCTGGTTTTCAACACTTCTCGGCAGAAAGAATTTTCTTCTTCTGTCTACATTTTTGTTCACAATTGCTTCTGCTCTTTGTGGAATGGCAACAAGTATGACAATGCTTATTATTGCACGTGTAATTCAAGGGATTGGTGGCGGTGCTATTATGCCTATTTCTCAAGCTGTAATGATGGAGGAGTTTCCTCCTGAAGAGCGCGGTGTTGCTATGTCTGTTTTTGGATTTGGTGTTATTTTTGCGCCTATTATAGGTCCTACTCTGGGTGGATGGATTACTGATACTTATTCTTGGCATTGGATATTTCTTATAAATGTTCCGGTTGGTTTTATTTCTTTATGGTTAATAAAAAAATATATTGAAGATCCTCCTTATGCCAGAAAGGGAAAAGTAAAGTCAGTTGATTATATGGGCTTTATTTTGCTTATAATATGGCTTTTTGTATTACAGATTATTTTGGATAACGGTCAAAAATCGGACTGGTTTGGTTCAAGCTGGGTAAGATGGTCAGCAACTGTTGTTGCTGTAACATTTATTGCTTTTATTATTAGAGAGCTTATTATAAAAGAGCCGATAGTTGATTTAAAAGTTTTTAAAGATAAAAACTTTGCAATAGGAACAGTGCTGCATTTTGTCATAGGTGCTGTTTTGTATTCTACTCTTGCTATTCTTCCATTGTTCTTGCAACAATTAATGGGATATACTGCGACTTTGAGCGGGTTAGCTATCAGTCCCCGAGGTTTTGGTTCGCTGACGGGTCTTGTTATATGTGCTTTTTTAGCAAATAGAGTTGATCAACGATGGGTTATTGCAGTTGGTATGCTTATTTTGGCTTTCTCTAATATACTCTTTGGAACTTTGAATCTACAAATCTCTATGGGGAATATTATTCTTCCAAATATAATATGCGGTGTTGCTTTTTCAATGGTTATGATTCCTTTAATGACAATAGCTTTTGTTACACTGAAAAACAGCCAGATGACAAATGCAACAGGTGTATTTAATCTTGCTAAAAGTGTAGGTGGCGCGATAGGAACTTCGGCTGTATCGACAATGGTTTCCAGAATGAGTCAGGTGCACCAGACTCATTTGATTAGAAATTTGACATATTCCCATTCAGGGTTTGTTGAAAAATTAAATGCAATGCAATCAGGTATTGCTATGCTCTCAGGCAACGCACTTTCTGCTGCTAAAGCTAATGTTGTTGTATATAAACAGCTTATTCAACAATCTACACTATTGGCTTATATGGATTGTTTTAAGATTTATGCTCTTATTCTTGTTGCTTTAACTCCACTAATTTTCCTATTCCAAAAAGTTAAATATAAGAAAAACAAACAAACTGAAGTAAAACCCGTGTATAATAAATAAAAAAACGGAGTTTTGTCATGCTAATGGAAAAAGAATATGAGATAAAGTATTATGAGCAGAATATGAATGGGGATTTGAAAGAGTCTTCATTGTTAAATATTCTTCAGGATATTGCTACTTTAAGTGCGGAATCTCTTGGATTTGGACCAAGTTTCGTATTTCCTAATAATTATGCTTGGGTTGTATTAAAATACCATATTGAACTTTATAATGAACTTAGAAATTATTCTTCAATTAGAATATTAACTGAACCTAGAGGTCTTTCTAAGCTTTATGCTTTTCGAGACTTTAAGTTGTTTTCTCCCTTGGGAGAACTTGTCGGAAGAGTTGCAAGCACTTGGTCTTTAATTGATATGTCAACCAGACATCTTTTGCCTATGCAGAAAACTCTACCGATGATGATTCCGTTTGAAAAAAGAGACGATGATTTAGTCTATTCAAAAATAGAACCGATTGAAAATGTTTCTTATATGAAAGATTTTGATGTAAGGTATGATGACATAGATGTTAATCATCATGCTAACAATTCTAATTATATTGTATGGGCTTTGGAAACACTGCCTTGTGAATTCAGAGAAACTCATTGTGCAAAGATTATTGATATAAGATACAGAAAAGAAATAGGTCTGAATGGAAAAATCTTTTCTACTGTTGAAGAAAAAAAAGAGCCTGATTTTGTTTATACATTACACTCTATTAAGAATGCACAAACAGAAGAAGAACTGTGTGATATAAAAGTCTGTTGGATGAAGAGCTCGCTTTATTGATTATTTAGATATAAAGTTTTATTAAGTAAATAAGTGTATATTCTTTAACTTTTTTTATATTTTCGAATATCATTATTCTAATAACTGGTCTTAAAAAATGTGTTTATATCGTGTTAGGGAGAGAGTATGAATTGGACTCTGTTTAAAAAGCCTTTGGGGCTTTTGTTTGCATTTTTAATGTTTTTTATGAATTCGGGATTTGTTTATGCGTCACAGTCTGCTGTTGTTGCAAGGAACATAAAAGAGCGTTCGATAGTATACAAGCCAAATGCCAGGGCAATAAAGTATGCTTTTGTTTTTGATGGTCCCTCTGATAAAAATAATGCAGTTTTGTCTCAATTTAAAAATGCAATTACACATTCGACTGCGCCTGACTATAAAGCTGAATTTCCTACAAATCTAGTTTTTGTTGGCAATTGGACAAAAGAAGGAGTAAAAAGCGTCAGTGACAAAGCTATGCAGTCTGATGCTGCAATGATTGTTTCTCTGGGATATTTGACAAGCAAATATTATAATTCTATAAAAGACAAAAAGAAATTCGTTGTGACAATTGATCAATATGGTCTTAGGGATTTGGGAGAAGGATTTTTTAACCCTGTTCAACAATCTGTAAAAGGTGTATATGCTTTTAAAAAACTTGTAAATTTCAATAAAACAGCCATTTTGATGAACGAAAATTATTACAAAACAAGAAATGATTGGCATAAATTTTTGGAGCCAAAACTTGAAGGTATTGATTTTGTGATTGTCCCTGCAACAAAAAATATAGACAAAACTTTTGATAATATACCAAAAGATGTAGATGCTGTTGTTTTGACTCCTTTGTTCAATCTTTCTGTTGAAGAGAGAAAGCATCTTATCAGGCACTTGAATGAATTGAAGATTCCTGCATTTTCTACACTCGGTAAAGAAGATGTTGAACTTGGTGTTCTTTTGGGCTCAGGAGCTTATGATTTAGACAGAAAAGTTGCAGAAGCTACTTCTTTTAATATAAAAGGTGCTTTAAAAGGTGAGGTTAAGAAAACCGAAAAAATTCAATTTTATGAAGATGAAGTTTTTTACATAAATAGTGATACTTCTGAAGAAATCGGATTTGAGCCTCATTTGAGGATAATGAATAATGCGGAAATTATAACTTATAAAAAACTTCCCGTTTATGACCTTTCGGCAATTTTTAATACACTGGAAAAGCAAAACCTTGATATTGAAAGAAAAAGACTGCTAGTTAAAGCTGCAAAACGCTCAGCAGTGAGTGCAGCATTGAGATATCTTCCTACTTTTGGTGTTACTCTTGGTTATCAACAATACAATAGCGAATATGCTGATTCGGCAAGGCTCCTTTATCCCGAAAAGACAGGTGTTTTCCAACTTGGACTTGAGCAGGTTATTTATTCACCTGCTTTGGTTACAAACATACTTGTCCAAAAGAAAAAATTTGATTTTCAAAAACATGAACAATTCCTAACAGAACAAAATATGGGAATAGATATTGCAACAATCTATATAGATGCATTGATGCTAAAGAATGCAATTGAAATTCAAAAGGAATATGTAAAAGAATCACGTGAGATTCTTGCAATGGCAAGAGTTCGCCAGCAAATGGGAAAATGCGGTCAAGAAGAAACAATGCGCTGGGCTTCACAACTTAATATCAATGAACAAAAACTTCTTGATATGAACGCTGAATATAAAAATTTGAAAATTGCAATAAATAAACTTTTGTATAACAAACAAACTGATGATTTTGAGCTTGCACCTTTAACAGCAATGGACCCTGCTTTTTATACAAAAGATATTAATATAATAGATTATGTTTCTACTCCGCAGGCTCTTGAAAAATTTACTGTAATGCTTCGTGACAGAGCTTTTGAAGTTGCTCCTGAATTGTCAAAACTAAAGGCTGCTATAAAAATGAAGGATTATGAAAGAAATATGTATTATCAAAAATTCATTTTGCCTGATGCGAAATTGACTTATACATATACTTCTTTGATGAATAGAGAATTCACAAGACCTATGGCTGTTGCGCTTCCCGTTCCTGGGATTGCGCCGGTCATAATTCCAAATGCAAATGCAACAAACGGACAACTGGGGATTTTTGCACAGTGGAAACCATTTGAAGGTGGAACAAAAATTGCGGAAATTATGAGAATAGATGCTGAGAAAAAAGAACTTTTAAGATATCAGGATGAAGCCAAAACTGAAATAGAACTTCAAATTAGAGATATCATCAATAGGGCCATTGCATCATATTTCAGTATTGAAAAAAATTATAAAGCAATGTATGCATCTGAAGAAAATTATAGGGAAGTTAAGAAAAATTATTTGACATCAGATGTGCCTATTGCCCAGCTGGTGGATGCACAACATATATATTTGGATTCAAAATTAGCTGCGATGAATTCTCAAAATAAATTTTTCCAACAGCTTGTCTGGGTTCAAAGAGCTATATGTGCAGTAAACTGGTCTACTGCTGACGAAGATTCGAAAAAGTTTATTCAAAGTGTTAAAGACAACTTGGAAAAAAGAGGCGATATAACGCTATAATAAAATATAAACCAGTCATAATTCTAAATCGGGGTAATTAATATGCATCTAAACAGAGAAGTAACTGAAAAACGAATGGAAAAAACAGCAAGGAATATACTTCTGTTTTTGGAAAACAAAACAGACGATTATCAAAACAGAATAGCTCTTGGCATAAGAACTGTACATGGCTGGAGAGAGTTTACCTATAAAGGAATTGGCAGACTCTCTAGAAAAATTGCTTGTTATTTGATAAATAATCTTGAAGTGCGTAAAGGTGACAGGCTTGCGATTCTTTCAGAGTCGAGACCTGAATATGGAGCCGGAGTTTTTGCTTCTGTTATGTCAGGGATGACAACTGTTCCTCTTGACATTAAGCTTACAAAATATGAGTTGAAGTCTATACTTTCTGATTGCCTTCCGACAGTTATGATTGTTTCTCAAGCTTATTTGGAGATAGCAAAAGATCTTCAAAAGGAAGTCGATTCAATAAAATTCATTATATCTCTTGATGAATCTTCAAATGATCCTGAGGTTCCTTCTGTATATGCTTTGCCAAATAATTATGAGGCAAAATGGCGCCACAGAAGTTCAAAATCAACTGCATTAATAATTTATACCTCAGGAACAACAGGTGCACCCAAGGGGGTTGAAATTTCATTCAACAATATGCTTACACAGCTTAATGATATGTCAACTTTGTACAAAAATTTTTTCGGAAAAAGAAAAATTTCTTCAATCTTATCTATTTTGCCAATGAATCATTTGTTTGAGCTGACAGTAGGTTTTTCAATGATTCTTAGCTGGGGGCTTTCTATTTATTATACGAAAAGTTTGAAACCCAAAGATATTTTGAGCATTATGCAGGAAAAGAATATTAATTTTATGATTGTTGTACCGGCATTTTTGAAATTGCTTAAAGCCGGTATAGAGACGGAAGTAAAAAACTCAGGACCTTTTGCCAGATTTCTGTTCAAAACTATGTTTGCTGTTTCAAAGTGTATTCCTTCATATAGGCTCAGAAAGCTTATGTTTGCTAAAATACATAAAAAATTCGGCGGTAAATTTTTTGGTTGTATTTCTGGCGGTGCACCATTAGATGTTTCTGTTGGTGAGTTTTTTGAAACTATCGGTATTAGAGTGTTTCAAGGGTATGGCTTAACCGAGACAAGTCCTGTTGTGAGCGTAAATTATGACAGACGAAATGACATAGCATCTGTTGGCAAACCTTTGAAGAGTGTTGAAGCTAAAGTTGATAGCTCAACAGGAGAACTACTTTTGAGGGGACCTTCTGTTATGAAAGGTTATTACAATCGCCCGGATCTTACATCTCAGGCTATTGATGAAGACGGCTGGCTCCATACAGGTGATATTGCTGATATAAATGAGTTTGGGCATATTCATATTACAGGAAGGATAAAGAACATGATTGTTCTTTCCGGCGGGAAAAAAGTTTTCCCTGAAGAGGTTGAATCAGTTTTGGGAGAGAGCGAGAATTTCTCTGAAGTATGTGTTTTAGGTTCGTCAAGAACATCGGGTGCAAAAGAAGGTACGGAAGATATTGTGGCTGTTATCGTACCTTCACAGCAGCTTATTGATAATTGTGTTAACGATGAAATATTGGACAAATGTGTCAGAGATGAAGTTAAACGTTTGTCTTTGCATCTTGCGGCTTACAAACGTCCCGTTAATATAATTGTTAATAAAGATCCACTTCCAAAAACAACAACAAGAAAAATTAAAAGAAAAGAGGTAAAGGAGCTTGTGAAAGTCTAATTTTATTTAAAAAGATTTTGGAGCTTTTCTTTGAATTCTTTATTTTCATTTGAATAATCTTGAATAAAGTGAGAAAATGCGTGAATTCTTTTAAACATTTCTTCTGTCATAATATGTTCCATTGCACAAGCATTTTTTACTGATTCTTCTTCAGATAAATTGAGAAATTTTTTAAAAAAATTAGTCATTACATCATGACGAAGAAGAATTTTTTTAGCTGCTTTTTCACCGTTGCGTGTCAATGTAATTGGGGAATATGGAGCATAATTTACCAAGCCTTTTTCACTCAAACTGCTGAGTGCACCTGTTACGGATGCTTTTTTTACGGCAAGAACATTAGCTATGTCTGTAACCTTTGCACATTTGTTGTCTGATTTGATACATTCAAGATAAATAGTTTCCAGATAATCTTCCTGACTTGGTGTTAGTTTGTCCATATTTTGCCCTCAACAAGTTATATTACTGATTTTAACATATTTTTTGTAAAAATTTATAAATGTAACTGATTTTTGAAGCATAATTTAAAATTTACCGACGTTTGGTTATAATAAATATTCAATAAAGGTTTTGTGATGATAAATACAGTTAATAACTTGACAATATACAATTCTTTTAATTTTAAAAACAAAACTGGCCAAATTCTTTCTCAACAGATTCCAGAAGTTCGAAAAGATGACTCACAACAGGTTCCTGTTCCGACACTTGTTGCTTATATGCTTCAAAATAAACCATTAGTGAAACATGGCGTTACTGTTATGTTTTCTATTCCTGTGGAAGCCCTGGAAAGAAAATATCAGGATTTTGCAAAACATGATATTGATGAGCTAAGAATGAGGGCTTCTAAAAGTGGTCAGGTTTTAAACTGGATTGATTTTTTGCCTCAAGAACAGCTGAAAAGGCTTGATAAAATTTATGAAATTGCAGATAGGATGAAACAAAATGGCGGACAGAAACTCGGTATAATAGGCATAGGTGGCTCAAAACATACAATTGAAAATCTTTTAAGTTTGAATGACAAAAAAGATGATGTTGTTTTTCTTTCTGCTGTTGATCCCAAAAGTATTGATGCTTTTGTTAAGAAATTGGGTGATTTGAACTTTGCAAATATTCTTGTTGCTTCAAAATCAGGAACTACACTTGAACCTAGCGTAGGATATGAATATGTTGAAAAAGTTTTTGTTAATAAGTTCAAAAATGATTTCCTAAAACAAGGACTTTCTCAAGAAGATGCCTTGAAAAAAGCCGAGCAAGAGACTGCAAAACATTTTGTTTGTATTACTGATAAGGATGAGACAAAAAGCAAGTTGAGAAGAATTGCCAATGAAAAAGGTTATCAATGCGGAATTATTCACGATGACTGCGGAGGCAGATTCGGTGCTTTTGATGATCATTCTCTTGTTTCACTTGCATACAGCGGAATGAAAAAAGAAGATATGAAAAAAATGCTGGAAGCTGCTTCTGCTGCCCAAAAGACATTTTTGAGCAAGAATTTAAATATAAATCTTGCCATGCAAAGAGCTATTTTTAATACAGATTGTGTTTTAAATGGCAAAAATAATCAGTATGATTATTATTTTGGTGATTCTTTTGAGGGAACGAAACTTTGGAACACCCAAATGAAAAAAGAGTCTCACAAATCAAGTTATAAAGTTTCTGGAGATTTGATAGGTCCTGAGTTTTTACACAATTCAACAGAAAGTGATTTGGATAAGGACAATACTACTTCCTTTTATACTTTTAACACGCTTAAAAACAATGATACTCAAGAATATAAAGCTTATAATGCACTTATAAAAGGAAGTTATAAAGCATATAGCTCACAGCACCCTGTTTCTATAATTGAATTGAATGATTTGTCTCCAGAATCTATTGGTGAGTATATTGAGTTGAAACACTTCGAAACTATATACACAGGTATGCTCCTGCGGACGGCAAAAGGTGAAAAACATCCTCAGATTCTGCCAGAAGTATTGCAGCCTAATGTTTCAATATATAAAAATGAAGTAAAACAAATTTTAAAAGATTAATCAAAATCTATCTTGTTTTAAAAGTTCTTGAAGCAATTTTTCCATTTTTACCGAACTTTCAGAGAGCTTTTTGATGTCTGCAAGTCTGTCTTTATCATTTTCATATTGATTTCTCATTTGTTCAAGTTCGTTATAATCAAAAAACTTTCCACCGCATTTGTAACATTCGTCGATTGTAATCTCCTGTTTTGCACTCACGCTGTTCTTAACCATTTTTTGACCGCATAGAGGGCATTTTCTTTCTGCATTTTTATCTACCTGAGAAAAAGTTTTTCCTTTATATACTTCACACAGTTCTTTTATGTCTTCATTTTTTTCATCAACTTTTGCAAGTTCTCTGTTATCAAACCAGACACCGCCGCATCCTTCCGTGCAGACATCTATAAAAAATCCCTGACTGTTCAAATAAACTTTTTTCATTAATTTCCCGCAAGCAGGGCATACAAGTGTTTCAATTGTGTCTTTCATTTTGTGTTCCTTTTTTAATAAGAAATGTCCAGATCTTCAGTAAGTTCAATATATATAGTTTTTCCTGGTTTTGCATTGTAATTTAGACCTTTTGTCATAGAACCTATAATAAGTCCTAAGCCTCCGCCAACCGGCATACCGATTGCAAGACAGCCTACACCTACGGCATCAGCTGCTGCACCAATTGCTGCCCCGATTCCTGCACCTACACCAAATAAACCGACTGTCCATAAAGCTGCTTTTCCGACCGCAGCCCAAGATGATTTTTTCAATACTGCATCTTTTGCATGTACTTTTGCTGCTAGTGTTCCCTGTTTTCCGTCAGGCAGAACAACTTCTCCAAGAGATAAAAGCACTTTTGCGTTTCTGTTCCAAATCTTTGTTGGTGTAATCTCTTGAACTGTTGCTATAATCTGTGTTCCTGCTGGAAGAAGTATTCTGTTTTCTGCGGTAATTAAATCTTTTTTCAGAACAAATGTGATTTTGTCACCGACTTTTGCTGTTTTTGTAGAAAATTTATTTGCAAAGGCTATTTTTAAGACATTACCTTTGTTTATAGTGGCTTTATTAGCAGTTATGCTTACAGTATTTATTTCTGTTTTTTTATAAGTTGGTAAGTGTTCTATCAATGCTTTTTCATCAGCTGAACCTGATACAAACAAAGAGTCTGATGCCGGTGGATTTTCAGCTGCTATTGCAGCAAAGTTAAAGTTTAAAAACATGAATGCAGACAGTAATAAAGATGCTGTCAACTTTTTGAAATGCAAACCTTTTTTCATATTCCATCCTTTCAATGACAAATTCCAGCTTTTTATTTTTATTATTATATCACTTTTTTTTTGAAAAGAAATAATACTTTTATTGTATGAAACCTTGCTTTTAATTATAACTTAACGTATTTTATTACTTAGTTAATTAACTGGGGTAGATATGAAAATTTTGAGTAAATATAAAACGGTTTTTGGTATTGTTTTATTTTTAATTTTTATTTTGTATGTGGCCTTTTTGTTTATTTTGCCAAACACATTGAACTTGAATTCTTATAAAAAAGATATCCAAAAAATAATTTTCGATTCATCAAAAATTATTTTTGATGCTGATAATATGAAAATAGTTACGACTCCTGATTTAAAAGCAGGTGTGAAAATCAGCGGTCTGAAAATTTTGTATCCCGATAATAAAGAAATATTTTTATCAAAATCTACTGAGGTAAAAATAAGTCTGCTGCCGTTGATATTTAAAACTTTACGTATTTCCGACATAACTGTTGATTCTCCTCAGCTGAAACTTATATATCTCAAAAACTGTCAGTTGGATTTGGTTGATTATCTCAACAAAAATCTTTTGTCATCAGCTGATACTCAAACTGCATCACAGGAGTTACCTTTAAAAATTTCTAAAAAACTGCCTGTTGTCTCTGTTAAGAATTATAATATTTTACTTTTGGACGAAAAAACGGGGAATAAGCTTTCTGCATACGGTTCAAATTTTGTTCTGGATAAAGCTGTAATCAACAAACATTTGAGGATTACAGCAGATGGAAAATTTTTGGTTAATAACTCGGAAAATGTGAATTATGATATTAAATTGTTTACATTTTTTCCTTCGATATCTTCTAATTCTGCCTCAAACTATAATTCTGAAATGCCTCAGATAGATTTTATAAATGAAATTGTAAAATATAATCCTAAGGCAGATATCAAAACTGATATAAAAATTAAAAAACATGATGGACATGCTGATATTAACGGCTTTGCCAATATAGATAAACTTAGCTTGGTGTTGGAGGGAGAGAAACTTCCTGACAGTTATGCTCATTTTAGATTTAACGGACATAATACTGAGCTGGATTCTAATTTTTGTATTTCGGATACAGAAAAAGCATCAGTGCTGCTAAATATTAGACATAACAACAACTTGAAGCTGGATTTGAATGTAAAAACAGATAAACTTACATTTGTTTCAATACAAAAATTTATGGCAGCATTGTTAAATTCTTTGAATATAAAAAATGATATTTCTTGTCTTATTTTGAAAGGTTTTATCAATGCTGATTTTTCAGTTAAAACAGATTTGAAAAAATTTGAGTCATCAGGATTCTTTAAAATATCTGAAGGTTCTGTTGCTCATAAGACCATTCCTTTAAAAATTAATAACATAACTGCGGATTTGGATTTTTCTAATAATGTTCTTAATATTAAAAATACCGGTGCTAACATAAATGGTTCACAAATTAGTGCAGCTGGCAAGATTGATTCAAAATCCTATGCTAATATTTCTATGCAATCTGAAAATATTAACCTTGCACCTTTATACAAAGCTTTTGCTCCTGATGAACTAAAACGTGCATATCCTTTGAAAAATGGCTTTTTAAATGTGGATGTTATTGTCAAGGGTAAACTTACTGAAATTCAGCCTGATTTGAATATTATTCTTTCAGACTTTTTGCTCGGAATTTCTGGTACACCTGCAAAGTTGTCTTTGTCTAAAGCACAATTAAAAATGAATCCTAAAGATGTGGAAATTATTCCTTTTGTATTATATTTGAACTCTTCAAAAATTGATATAAAAGGCTGTATCAAGGATTATTTGAATAAACCTGATGTTAAAGTTACGGCTGTTGGTTCTGTGAATTCTGTTGAGCTGAAAAATATGCTTCCCTCTGAAGTTAAGGATTTTGTCGATGCTAAAGGTTACATTCCGTTAAAAGCTGTTGTTAAAGGTAATGGTAAAAAACTTGAAATAAATGCACAGGCACTTTCTGATGCTGATAGACATTTTTCACCTGTTATAATCAAAAAAATGATAAATCAAACAGGTTTAATTAATATTTCAATGCTTTATGACAATGACAGGTTAAATATTGCAGATATGTCTTTGTATCAAACAGCTAAAAAATCACTCGATGATGATTTTGTTAAAATGAAAAAAGGTGCACAAAAAATTGCCGGATTAGCCGGTGTCATAAATAATTTGAGTTCTTCTGAGCCTGAATTAAAAATTGATTTTTCTATGCCCGAAGCACTTTTTCTTTCAAACTCGGCTATGCCTGATGCTTTGTTGAAGATAAGGGCTGATATAGATATGTTTGGAGCATTAAAGTCGCCAATGATGAAAGGTTTTGTTTCTTTAAATGATATAAAACTGCCTGATATGCTTACTAATGTTAGAACAGCAGATATTGAGCTGAACAATGATTCTCTAAATATAAAAGTTCAGGATTTGAATATAAATGGTTCTTCTATGAATCTTGATATGGATGCTGCTTCTGAATTTAATTCTATCTTTTTAATAAAAAATATGACATTATCTTCACAATTAATTGATGCGGACAAGCTGTTTGAAGCTATGGAAAAAATGAATAAATCTATGTCACAAAGTGCTCCTGTTTCAAGTACTACCGTAAAATCTCCTGTTGCTCCTGTAAAAATCTTGAAAGGTTCAGCAATGATTCAGAAGTTTAAAATGAAAGGCACAGGGGCTGATATTGAGGCATCTGATATATATGGAAATTTTAATCTTTCAAATGATATTTTAAAAATTAATAATTTAAAAGCTTCGGTTTATAACGGAACAGTTTGTGGCAAGGTTGATTACAATCTTGCATCTACTGCGCTAAAAGCAAAAATTAACGGAAAAAATATTGATGCAAATCCTGCTGTTACTGCTTTTACAGGAATAAAAGATCAGCTTATGGGCAAAGTTAATTTTGATGCGGATGTCAAACTTAAAGGTGCTACTTATGAACAACAGATGAAAACTCTGAACGGTAAGGTTAATTTTTCTCTAACTGATGGACAAATGGGCAGCTTAGGAAGGTTTGAAACATTTTTAAAGGCGGATAATTTAATTTCTCAAACCTTTGTTGCTTCAAAAATAGGTAGTCTTGTTTCTACTGTTGCGCCTTATAATACAGGAAAATTTTCATATCTTGATGGAGAACTTGATATTCATAATGGCAATGCTCTGCTTTCTCCGATTAAGATGTCAGGTCCGCATATGTCACTTTTTATTACTGGTAATTTAAATTTATTATCTATGATTTCAAATCTTTCAATTATGGGGAATTTGTCGCCGGAGGTCATTTCTGCACTTGGTCCTGTTGCAGATCTTTCTGTTGAAAAATTTGCAGCATATATTCCCAAATTCGGTACGGCTATTGCTTCTGCTATGAATAATTATAATTCTGCTGCAAATAAATCAGATTTGGGCAAAATACCTGCATTGACACCTGGAAAAGAAAATACAAAGGCATTTAAGGTTGTGTTGAGGGGAAATTTGAATAATCCTCCCTCCACAGTGAAACAGTTCAAGTGGCTTAACACACAGGAAAAGATTCAAGAAGAACAAGAATCACTTCTTGAAGAAATAAAACCCAAATTGCCTGCT
The DNA here is from genome assembly GCA_018362895.1 of Clostridium sp. Taxonomy (GTDB): domain Bacteria; phylum Cyanobacteriota; class Vampirovibrionia; order Gastranaerophilales; family Gastranaerophilaceae; genus Limenecus. Next base: position 77,431 of record JAHALR010000005.1, read on the forward strand.
AATAAAGAAGAACTTAAACAACAGGTTAAAGAAGATTTGACCAATGCTATACAGCAAACCGAAACAGCTAAGAAAATAAAAGAAAACAAAGCTGTGCAAACCTTTGGTGCGATATATAATTTCTACAAAAATAATGGAAAAAATGAAATACAACAGGAAAAATAATAAACATTCTATAAAATATCTTTTTACAGCCCTTTTGATATTAATAATGGCGCTGCCTGTTTGTGCGGAAGAAAATTTGAAAAAAATTGATTTGGATGATGCAGTAGCTCTATCTTTATCAAATAACTTAGATTTACAGTCTGCACGTATAAATGTTGAGCTTGCTAAAAATGATATAAAAACAGCAAACAGACTACAAAATCCTGATATAAATATTTTTTATAACTATGGCAGTGCTGGACGAAGCGAGCCTCAACAAATTGGTATAAGTGAACTTGTCGAGGTTGCTAAACGTTCACCGCGCAAGAAATTAGCTAAGGCTAATCTGTATAAAAAAGAACTTGATGTAAAACTTGCAGAGTTTACACTTGAAATGGATGTAAGAGAAACATATGTGGATCTGGTTGGTGCAAAATCTGTGCTTGCTTCTCTTAATGAACAAAAAATGTTTTTAAAAGAGCTTCTGGAGGTGGCTAAAAAACGTTTGAAGTCTGGTTCAGGCTCTGAGATTGATGTTATTCAGATAGAAATTGCCCTCAATCAAATGGAAACCAGAATAAATTCTGCTAAAACAGTGCTGAGAAGTGCAAGAAATGATTTTAATAAAGCTTTAAACGTAGGTGAAAACAGCAGTGTAATATATGATACAAAAGAAGATATGCTTCCAGGTGAAACTGTTTTTATTTCTTTAAAAACTCCTGATTATAATTTAAAAATGCCGTCTTTTGAACTAATAGCGCAAAAAGCTTTAGAAAAAAGACTTGATATAAAAGCTGCTGCACAGGATGTAGAAATAGCTAAGAAAAATTTAACTGTTGTTGAAAGACAAAGGATTCCTGATATAGAAGTGTCCGGAGGATATGCTTATCTTGCTAAAAATCATTCTGATACGGGTCGTTATGCTCCAGGTGCTTATGCTGCTGCTAATTTACAAAATATACCGTTGTTATATGCTTACAAACCTGAAATTAAAAATGCAAAACTTCAGATTGAACAAACAAAAATAAACTATGAGTCTGCAAGAAATAAAGCGCTTAAAGATTTAAACAGTGCTTATGATAGATTTTTGACTTCTCAAGTTAATCTTATTTTCTATAAACAAAAATTGATAAAAGACTCTGAAAATCTGATGAAAATATCTAAGAAAAATTATTATGAAGGTAAATCTGATTTAACATCTGTGCTTGTAATGGAACAGGCATACGGAGAGATTATAATCTCTTACTTAAATTCTTTGACAGATTATTATACTGATTGGATTGACTTCTTAAGAGAGGTCAATAGTGAAGAATTTGTTTTGGAAACAGAAAATATTTAAATAATGTCTTTACAAGCAAATTGTAAGAAACTGCCCATTATATTTTCATTCCAGACTTTTACTGTTGGAGGTACTTTTAAAACTGCCGGCGTAAAATTCCATATATATTTAATATTTGATTCGATTAAAAATTCTGCAACTTGTTGAGCGTATTGCCTGGGTACTGTGAGGATTGCTATTTCTACACCAAGTCTTTCAACAAGATTGGGAAGCTTTGAGATATGAAATATTTGCTTGTTGTTGACTTGCATATCAACTTTCTGAGGATCATTGTCAAAAAGAGCAAGAATATTGAGTCCGTAACTGTTGAAGCTGTCATATTTTGCGAGGGCAAGCCCCAAATGTCCTGCACCTACAATAAATGCATCTTTTGTATTTGCGAAGCCGAGCGTTTTTTCAATTGAGTCTTTCAGGTCTTTTACTATATAACCGACTCTGCATTTTCCTGCATTGTTCAATAGTTTGAAATCTTTTCTCACTTGAGAATCGTCAATATCTAACCTTTGTGCAATCTGAGGGCTTGAGATAGATTCGATTCCTTCTTCGATATATTCAACAAGTATACTGTGATATAAAGTAAGTCTGTTTGATACTTTTTCGGGTATATTTTTACTCATAGTCTTAAACCTCTTGAATCTCAAAAAAAATTATACATCAAATAAAGAAAAAAATCACGATTTAAGTCGTTGCAAATTTTAATAAAAATTAAAAACCCTTATTTGAGAACGTTCTTTCTCTTTGGTTTGATGCTTTAATGGTGAATTAAATCACAATATGAATGCTTGATATTTGTATAAAAATACCTTAAAATATTGTTTGGTATTGGTGAATTTCTTCACGATATATAGACTTATAGGAAGATAAAAAATGGAAAAGACAAAAACTATTACAATTAAAGTGTGTATGGGGAGCTCTTGTTTTGCCAGAGGCAATGCGGCAAACCTTGAATTCATTGAAAATTTTGTAAAAGACAATGGTCTCGATGCTAAAATCGAAGTTGTTGGCAGCAGATGTGAAAATAACTGTGCGGTCGGTCCTAATGTGATTATTAACGGAGAAAATTGTGAGTCAGCTTCTCCTGTCAGACTAGAAAGTATTTTAAAAAAATATCTGTAATTAATTCACCTGAGAGGTCTCTTAATGAATAATCAATATCCTATCTACACACTCAAGAATGAGTGCGTGGATTGTTATAAGTGTGTACGTCAATGTCATATGAAAGCTATACGTATTGAAAATGGTCATGCTTCTGTTATTCCTGAGAAGTGTATAGCATGCGGTCATTGTGTTTTGATTTGTCCTGCTGAGGCTAAAAAAATCAGAAATGACATTAATCGTGCGAGAGCAGTGCTTACGGCCAAGAAGCGTGTTTTTGTTTCACTTGCTCCAAGTTGGGCTGGTTTTTTTGAATGTGGTTCCGAAAAATTTATTACAGCATTAAAAAAACTCGGTTTTGAAGGTGTTTCAGAAACGGCTCTGGGGGCACAGGAGGTATCTATTGAAGTAACAAAAATTCTTTCGAAAAGAGAAAAGAAAATACATATTTCAAGTGCCTGTCCTGCTATTGTTGATTATGTTCGTCTTTATATGCCTGAGTATACAAAATTTATTACACCCGTTGCTTCACCTGCATTGACTCATGCTAAGTTGTTGAAAAAACGATACGGTGATGATATTGGTGTCATTTTTGTAGGCCCTTGTATTGCAAAGAAAAATGAAGCAGACAGAAATCCTGAGCTTATTGATGTGTCATTGACTTTCCATGAGCTGGTGGAGTGGTTTAATCAAGAAAATGTTGACTTTAATAATGTTGAAGTGCCTGAAGATGAACGGGAATTAAAATTTGTACCCAAAAAAGCGTATGAAGGTGCATATTATCCTATTGAAGGGGGAATGAACAAAACAATAAGACTTTCTGGATGCGAAAAAGATATTCAACTGGTAAGTGTAAGTTCTATTCCTGCTTTTAAAGAGTCTTTGGAAAATATCAACCCGGATGAGATTGATAGGCCTATTTTTGTTGAAGCTCTTGCGTGTGCAGGCGGTTGTGCTAACGGTCCTTGTAAAGATCATAAAAAGCCGGGTATTCTTACAATGTCAGATATTCTAAGAACAGTAAAACTGAGAGATGATATCCCGTCAGAGCCAGAGGTTGTTGTTGCAAAAGAATACAGAGAACGACCTCAAAATACAAGAAAATATACACCGGAAGAAATTTCAGAGGCGATGGCAAGCATTGGTAAACATGGTGCTGAGGATGAATTAAATTGTGGCGGATGTGGCTATGATACATGCCGTCAATTGGCTGAAGCTCTGCTCTCGGGAGATGCGGAGCCTTCTATGTGTGTTTCTTATATGCGTAAACTTGCTATAAGAAAAGCCAGTGCTATGCTTCGCTCTATGCCTTCAGCTATTGTAATGGCTGATGCGGATTTGAGAATTATTGAGACCAATGAGGCTTTTGTCAGAATGTTTGCTCCTGATTTGGTTGAGATTTTTAACGGTCGTCCTGAAGGATTGGCAGGTGGTGCTCTGGATAGAGTTATTCCGTTTGTTGATCTTTTTAAACGTACTTTAAAATCAGGCAAAGATATTCACAAGGAAAGATATCCTGTCGGAAAAAATCTTTACGATATTGCTGTTTTTGAAATAGAAAGAAATAAAATTGTCGGTGCTGTAATTACGGACGTGACCAAAACAGAAATGAAACGTGAGCAAATTGCCAAAAAAGCTCATGAAGTTATTGAGAAAAATATTGCTACGGTTCAAAATATAGCTTGTCTTTTAGGTGAACATATGGTTGATACAGAACTGCTTCTCAGCCAGATTGCCCAAGGTTATGAAGAAACACATGAAGAAGATGACGAAGCAGGAGAAAAATAATGCCTGAAGAATCATTTTTCGTTGACATAGATTGTTATCAACAAAAAAAAGACGGACAAAACACTTTTGGTGATTATTTTAAATCCAAAAGATTTACGGATGAAGGTCGTGTTCTGGCTGTTTTGTCAGACGGTTTGGGCAGTGGAATTAAAGCGAATATTCTTGCTACGATGACAGCGACAATGATTCTTAAGTTTATAGAAGAAGGCAAGGATATTCTAAAAGCAACCGAAGTAATTATGAACTCTTTACCCGTTTGTCAGGTTCGAAAGATTAGTTATGCAACATTCTCTGCTTTTGAATGTACGGATGAAGGGCAGATAAAGATAGTTGAAGAAGGTAATCCTGACTTTATCCATATAAGAGGAGGAAGAGTTCTTGAACATGAAGCCAAAGTTATCACTTCAAAAAAATTTACCAACAGACATATGCATCTTTATCATTTTCAGTTGGAGCCTGAGGATAGATTGATATTCTGTTCTGACGGAGTTACACAGGCAGGAATGGGTACAGATGAATATAAGCTGGGTTGGAGAAGAGAAAATCTCATCAAGTTTGTTGAATCTGAAATCTCTAGAAATCCTACAATCTCAAGCAGTCATTTATCCTGTGAAATTGTAAAAGAGGCGATTCGAAAAGAACCTGAACATAAAGCCAAAGATGATGTTTCAGCTCTTGTGTTGTATTTTAGGAAACCAAGAAACCTGTTGATTTTTACTGGTCCTCCATATCGTCAGGACAGAGATACAGAGTATGCTAAGCTGTTTGATGATTTTGACGGCAAAAAGGCAATTGTGGGCGGTACTACTGCAAATATAATAGCAAGAGAACTCGGGCGTGAGATAACTACTGAAAAATATAACAAAGGAATGCTGCCTGCTTGTTCTCATATGGATGGAGTTGACCTTATTACAGAAGGGATTTTGACTCTCACCAAGGTTTTAGAATATTTGAATGAAGGTTACGATAGATGGCCTGATGATGCAGCAGGTCGTTTGATTACTTTGCTTTTGGATTCTGATGTTATTAATTTTATGATTGGCTCAAAGCTTAATCAGGCTCATTATGATCCTGATTTGCCTTTGGAATTGGAAATAAGAAAAAATGTTGTAAAACAACTGGAAAAAATTTTATCAGGACGTTATATTAAAAAAGTAAACCTCAAATTTATCTAAGGGAGAATTTATGGAAGAAGCTGGAAAAATATTATTGGAAGTATGTTTTGGCACTACGTGTTTTGTAATGGGCGCATCAAAGCTGCAAGAAATTGAAACACTCATGCCGCCTCAATACAAAAACAGAGTAGAGGTAAAGGCTCATACTTGTTTGGATTTGTGTAAAAATTCAACATATATGAAAGCTCCTTTTGTAAAACTTGACGGTGAGATAATTTCTGAGGCCACAGTAGAAAAAGTATTGAAGGCAATAGAAAGAAAAATCAATGGATAATAGTAATACTACCCACTTAAAAAGAGAAGTTTTGGTCAGGCTAATCAGAGCTTTTATCAATCAGGAAATGGATAATATCAGAGAGCTTCCTTTTCAGATGAGACCAAAAAACGGTGATGCTCCTTACAGATGTTGTATATATAAAGAAAGAGCAATTCTTCGTCAAAGAGCCATTGCTGGTTTGGGATTGAGTGTAGAAGCTGATGATGAAATGACTTCTCTCAACGAATATGCTAAAAAAGCAATGGAAAGAAAAGATCCTGAAGGTGAAATTCTTACTGTTGTAGATGCTGCATGCAAAGGCTGCGTTCCCAGCCGTGTATATGTTACGGAATTATGTCAGGGATGTGTTGCAAGACCTTGTATTTCAACATGTAAATTTGGCGCAATCCAAATAAAAGACGGAAGATCCGTAATAGATGGTGAAAAATGTAAAAATTGCGGTATGTGTATTTCCGTATGTCCATACAGCGCAATAGTAAAGCTTAAAGTGCCCTGTGAAGATGCTTGTCCTGTTGGCGCAATTCATAAAAATGAAATGGGACATGCAGTTATAGATTTTGACAAGTGTATAAGCTGCGGAGCATGTGTAGGGGCTTGTCCTTTCGCTGCTGTACATGAAAAAAGTGAAATAATAGATGTATTGAAAGCAATGAGAGATGGCAAGAAAGTTATAGCTATGCTTGCCCCTGCTGTTGTTGGTCAGCTTCCTGTTTCAATTAACAAAATTGCACAGGCTTTGATAGACAGTGGCTTTTCGGAAGTTTTTGAAGTTGCTCAAGGTGCAGATACAACAGCAAGAACTGAAGCAGAGGACTTTAAAGAAAGAATGGAAAAAGGTAATGAGTTTATGACTACATCTTGTTGTGCTGCGTACAATGAACTTGTTGATAAACATATTCCAGAGATGAAACCTTTCCGTTCTGAAACCAGAACTCCGATGCACTATACAGCTAAATTTGTTAAAGAAAAATACCCGGATTCTGTTACGGTATTTATCGGACCTTGTGTTGCCAAACGCAAAGAAGCTCAAAAAGATGAGTATACTGATCTGGTGATGAACTTTGAAGAAATGGGCGCATTGTTTGTTGCTCGAGAAATTGAGGTTGCAAACTGCTCTGATTATGTATTTTCTAATGAAGCTTCTAAAGAAGGTAGAAACTTTGCTATTACAGGCGGAGTTGCCGAATCCGTGAAAGTAGCATTGAAGGATTTTCCGGAACTTTATCCGACTTGTGTAAACGGCTTGAATCCCAAATCTGTAAGAGATTTGAAAAACTGGGCTAAAAAAGGCCAGTGCCCTGAAGGAAACCTTGTTGAAATTATGGCATGTGAAGGCGGCTGTGTTGCCGGTTCGGCATGTTTGAATAACAAAAGAATTACAACCAAAAAGGTTCATGAATATGCTGATTCTAGCAAGTGTATAAATGATTTGCCTGAAGTTGAATAATTCTAAGAAAATGTAAAAATAAAAACACCTTCTGTTCACAGAAGGTGTTTTTTGTGGCAGTTTAAAAATAATTTATATTTTTTATATTAAAATATTAATGAAAACAATTAATTAGGTGAAATATATGTCAATATCAGCTATTAGCTCAACATCTCCTGATGCAACCATACAGACAAAAAGAGCATGGAAGACACCTCTCAGGGATACAGGTTATGCGGCAGCCGCTCTGGCGGTGGGTAGTGCAGTAGCTGGCAGCTGCAAAAAGTTAAAGTTGCATAAAAATCTTGCATATTTATCCGGACTTTTTACTCTGTGGCATATTGGAATTGTTGAGTATTATAAACACTTGAAAACAAAATAAATCCACACCTCAAAATGCATGAAAAACTTGATTATAATTCATGTTTAATTTATAACATGGGAGTATTTAATACACAGTAAAAAAAGAAGAGGAGCTAAAAATGGCTAAAAAAGTTGCAATTAACGGCTTCGGAAGAATCGGCCGTAACACATTAAGAGCAGCAGTTAAAGAAGGTATCTTCAATGAAATTGATTATGTTGCTATCAACGATCCCGGTTTGAAACCAGAAGACGCAGCTAGACTTTTCAAATATGACTCTGTAATGGGTAAATTTGATGGTGAAGTAGAAGCTTATGATGAAGGTATCATCGTAAACGGCAAAAAAATTAAATTCTTT
>JAHALR010000006.1 GCA_018362895.1 Clostridium sp.
TAACCCTGATAGCTGGGTAACAACAAACAAATGTGTATTCACACCGCCAGCCGGAGCAGATAGGTTTTCACTGACAGTAATTGGCGGCGGCGGAGGCGGAGGCAGTGCTTCTTCTACCCATCTTGACAAAGGAACTGCTATGTATGGAAACACAGGGTCTTTTAGTCCTACTGAAGATGGCTATTACTATGTAGAAGTTGTTGGCGGTGGAGGCGGTAGAGGTGCTACTGTCGGAAGCAGCGAAATTAATGGTGCTGCATCAGGTGCAGGAGGAAGCGGTGCCGGAGTATTTGGATATTTATATTTATTAAAAGGCACTACATATTCAATGAAAGGCGGAGCAGCCGGTTCAAGAGGGGAGTCTCATTATCACAGCGGTTGTAATAGAGGTTCAAACTCAAGAACTCCCGGCAGCAATGGCGGCGATTCTTATTTTAAAGCTGATAATGGCGGTAATGATAAAGTAACAAAAATAGAAGTAGCCGGAGGACGAGGTGGTGACTCAACTTCTTATAATGCTGACAACCATGCTGTTGGCGGTAGCGGCGGAGGTGCCGGCTGGATTATAAGTTCTAACAGATTGTCTAATTCTAAAAATATTGTCGAAATTTCAGGCTCTAAAGGTGCCAGCGGTGCTGCTAGAAACTGGAATAATCCGGGAAGAATTCCTCAGGGGGGGATATCTCCGGCAGAATATTCGTCTGCGAATGCAACAGGTTCAACTAAATATGGCAGAGGTAGTGACGGAGAAGTAAATTACAATGGTATTACTACCGGAAAAGATGCTGTGACCGGTGTTGCCAGAGTTTCTTTAATTGAACGTTATTTTGGTCAAGGAGGTTCTGCCTCTGTTCCAAGTTCATACTACCTGCCTAAAATAGAAGGTCATGTAGAAGTTGAAATTTCACCGGCAGCAAATGCTGATACAGATGGTGGTAATACTGTTGCACAAATAAAACGTAACGGTATTACGGGACGTACATTCATCGGTTATGGTGCTAAAGCTGGTGGCAAAAGCAAAACTATCACTGAGCCGGAACAAGGACAACATTCTCAATTCACTATGACAGGCGGTGGAATTCCTTCACCTGCTTGTACTGACCCTAAATATATTCCGAGCGGTTATGGACCGGTAACAATCAAAGGAAACAAATGTACAAAAGTTGTTTGTAATGCAAATATAGAACAGACAAGCGATGTTGGTGCTATATTAACTAAACTCAGAAGAATTTATAATAATAACATATCAACAGCCGGTGTAAGAACAATTCCGACAGGCTTTGAAAAGGTTACATATCAAGGTGAAGAGTTATATGCTCCTTATGGTTTGATGAACATGATGGATGATTCATATAACGGTACAAAATTGTCTGTTGATATTTCTGCATATACTGGCAGTTCAGATAGAAGCAGTATTGAAAATTACTGTAAAAACACATTAAAGCTGTATGATTATGTTCGTCAGATTGTAGGTTTTCCAACGATGAATCCTGATGGCTATTTTGCTTCATTCTTTCCTAAGTATAATCCTGGAGACTTGTATACAACCGACCAATCATTGGGTGAGTTTGCAAATTATACAAACAAAGATGAAATTTATAACAATTACAGATGTTTGGCAGCTCCGGATGTTACATATCTGAAAAGATGCGTTGAAGAAAAAGAAGTTGAAGAAACTATTTCAAACGGATATCATCAAGCTACTTATCAACAGGCTTATTGTGCTCCTGATCAAAATGGTGGTAACGGCACATCATTTGGCGCAGGCGGCGGGGGAGGCTATGCTTCTTTGACTCCGAATGTTGCCAGCAGAGGCGGCAAAGGCGGTGCTGGTGCTGTTGTCATCGAGTGGTAGCTTAAAAAAATTTTCTAGACTCTTTATAGTTTAGATTATGCATGTGACTTGACCTTCATATTTGAAGGTCTTTTTTTTATAAAATATCTATCGGGTCAACATCAACTGTCAGTTTTATGTCTTGCGGGAGTTTAATTTGTCTTAAAAAATTTAGTATGAATCTATGACCTTTTTCACCCAGTTTATTTTTTATAAGAATTTGAAAGCGATAGAAGTCCTGTAATCTTTCAATTACACATGCACAAGGTCCCAAAAGAGCAAGCGGTTCTGTAAGAGACTGTTTGTCTATTATTTCATTGAGGCGCATAGCTATTTCTTGTGCGCTTCTTTCAGCACGAAACTGATTTTTTGACGAAAGGATTATTCTGATAATTTTGCTGAAAGGCGGGTAGTCAAAATTTTCTCTTGCCTCAATTTCTGTTTTATAGAAGCTTTGATAGTCCTGTTGTTTTGCTGATTCAAGAGCAAAAAAGTTCGGGTTGTAAGTCTGAAAAATAACCTGCCCCGGGTTGCTGCCTCTTCCGGCTCTTCCCGCTACCTGTGTAAGCAGCTGAAAGCCTCTTTCACACGAACGAAAATCAGGGAGGTTAAACCCGTTGTCTGCGTTTATTACTCCTACGAGAGTGACATTAGGGTTGTCCAGACCTTTTGCAAGAATTTGTGTTCCTATCAAAATATCAATTTTGCCTTTTGAAAAGTCGTTGAGAATTTCTATATGTCTGTTTTTATTTTTCAAAGAGTCACTGTCCAAACGCTCTATACGGCAGTCGGGAAAAAGTTTTTGGGCTATAATTTCAACTTTTTGAACTCCTGTACCGCAATTTCGAAGTGCATCGCTTCCACATTTCGGACATTCTGTTACAACCGATTCTTCATGTTCACAATAGTGGCACTTGAGGGTTTGTGTTTGTGAGTGAAAAATCAAAGGTATTGCGCATTTCGGACATTGGATAACTTCTCCGCATGCAAGGCATTGGGTGTATGTCGAAAAACCTCTTCGATTCATCAACAGTATTGTTTGTTTTTTGTTTTTCAAATTTTCTTCAACAGCTCCCACCAACGCTCTTGAGAAGATTCCATGATTTGACCTGAAATGTTCTTCTCTCATGTCGACAATTCTTACTTTTGCAAACGGGTAGTCGTTGTATCTTTTTGTCATTTCCAGAAGATTGCCCGAGTTTACGGCTCTGTAATATGTATTTACATCCGGCGTAGCACTTCCCAGAAGAAGGGGAATGTCATTGAGCTGTGCAAGTTTTTGTGCAACTTTTTTCGCATCATAGCGTGGAGCCGGCATGGTTTGTTTAAAAGAGCTATCATGTTCTTCATCTATGATAATCAGTCCTATATTTTTTAAAGGAGCAAAAACTGCCGAGCGTGCACCGGCAAGAACCCTGATTTCATTGTTTTTTATTTTTTGCCATACGTCATATTTTTCACCTTCAGAGATACTTGAATGCCAGATAGCTGTTTTTTCGATTCCGAATCTTTTTGCGAGTCTTTTGGTCAGCATTGATGCAAGCGCTATTTCGGGCACAAGAAAGAGCACGTTTTTGCCTTCTTCAAGAACTTTTTTTATTGCTCTAAAATAGACTTCGGTTTTTCCTGAAGAAGTTACTCCATGGATAAGAATTTCGCTGTGAGAGTTCAGTCGTTTTTCAATTTCTTTATAAACATTCTCCTGCTCTTCAGTCAGATTTGGGAATTTTTCAAGATTCTCTTCTTTGAAAATTTCAAGCGGATTTCTGTATAAATTTTCTTCGGTGATTTTAACACACCCCATCATTTCAAGCTTTTTCAGTGTGGATCTTGTGGTTTTTATTTCTTTTTCAAATTCAATCAGGTTTGTTTTGCCTTTTGTCTCAAGCGAATGAAGAATGTCCAACTGTCTTTTTGTTGCATTTTCGCAGGTTATGAATTCAATAAATTTTTCATATTGTTCTTTTTGTACACCATTTAAAAATTTTACGGGTACCGCACATTCAAGAACTGTTTGTATAGGGCAAAAGTAATAGTCTGCTACCCATTCAAGAAACCTCAGGTATTTCATATCAAAAATCGGAGTTTCATCGAGAATTTTTGATATAGATTTGGCTTTGATGCCTGCTTCTAGATAATTTGAAAATCCTACGACATAAGCGTTTATAAGCCCCATTCTGCCGAAAGGCACAAGAACAGGATGACCGATTTTTATTTTCGGCTTAAGCTCATTCGGAATAATATAGCTGAAAGTTCTGACTCCGAGACCTTTTACACATGTAAGAACAAGGGCATATTTGTTCAACATGCCCTGTGATTCGTTTATTTCATTTGTGTTTTTGTCAAAACTTTGTGATTGTGACATTGATTATTCGGCTTCCTCTAATGTCATCAATTCTTTCATGGCTTCATCAACCGCATCTTTTAACAATTCAAGATTGTCAGGAGAAACTGTTACTCCTTTTTTTGTCGGCAGCCAGTTGATTCCGTCATCTGTTGTGTAATATATTCTAAGGTCGAGATAGCTTTTGCCTTTGTATTCGTTAATTGAAATTTGAAGCTGTTCTGTTGCGCTTCTGGGAATAGTAGCTATCAATTTTGGTTCTGTTGCCATGATTTTGCTCCTCTGATTTTAAATATACACTGATTCAAATTTTATTGTATCATGCAAACTATTTCATTTAAAAAACTTAATAAAAACAAAAAATATTTAGAAATGTAAACATGAATTTTCATAAAGTTCTTTACAGCCCAAACCCAGTCATAATAACATTTCTGATAGTATAGTATAGGTGAAGCTCAAGTTATAAAAAACAGTAAATAAAAGACTCCACGGCTAGGTATTATAAAAAAAGATACCCAAAAATGTTAAGGAGTCACGATGTATAAAAAATTGAAAAGCGGTTTTTCTCTTTAACATTGCTTATCGTGTGTCTTATTACGCTGGCATCAATTCCAATATTAACAAAAAAGAGAAGAAACCTTGCGGATAGCGAACATGGCAAATATGAATGTACTATGGATACAATCTTTGAAGAACAGAAAGATGGTACATTGGTGCCTGTTTATAAATACAAAGAAAGATATTCTCAAACTACGGACAAGTGGACTTATGTTAACTCATGTAAATTTACACCTCCTCCTCAAGCAAGGAATTTTGCTTTCACTGTGATTGGCGGAGGCGGAGGCGGAGGCGATGCAATGTCTTCATATACAGAATATATTAATAAAACAAGTGCGATAGAAGATACTTTCACTCCTGAATTCAGTGATTATTACGATATAGATATTGTTTCAGGCGGCGGAGGCGGTGCAGATGGCACATATTCCCATAAAGACAGATATCAGCCTATGTGTGGCGGAGCAGGCGGTTCAGGTGCCAGAATAGTAGGTGTTGTTTATCTTACAAAAGGAACTATTTATGACTACCAAGTCGGAGGAGGTGGCAGTGTAGCTTATGGCGGTTACAGAGATTCTTCCAAAAGAGCCGGCTCAGGTGGCAGTTCATATTTTAAGGATCGGGGGGATAATGTAAATTTTGAAGTTTCAGGTGGAGAAGGCGGTCAAACTCATAATGGCGGTTATAGAAAACGCCAATGGGGTGGAGGTGTAGGCAGCGGAGGCTCTGTTATTAATGCGAGAGGTGCAAGAGGTGTCCCTACAAAACAACAGGGGCAAGCTGCACCAAACAATAGAGCTGCGAATGCTCCAGATGGTAATTATTATCGTGCGTTTACAGATTATGGTGCAGGACGTGGAGGATTTGGCGGTTGCAAATATGGGTACCGAGGAACAGGTATTGCAGGTGATTCTGAATGGAGCAATTCTAATCCTGTCGGACCAGTTTTTAACAGTGGACAAAATGTACCTGAAGCGGGGCATGCAGGAAAGCTTAAATTGTCATTATCAAAAAAATACCACGGTACTGCCGGAAAGAGTGCAATTCCCGTAACAACTTTCATTCCTTCTATACCAAGCAAGGTAAAAATAAATATTACAATAGGCAGAGGCGGTGCGCCCGGAAGCAACGGAGAAAACTCAATTGTTGAATTTAATTCTATTGTTGGTACCGGGCTCACTGAAAGACGTATTGTTGGTGCATTTGGTGCAGGTGGAATCAAAAATGAAAATATTGCTGCTGCTGAAAACGGTGAAAATTCGGTTTGGACAGCTAAAGGTGGAGGAAAAGCCGGTTTTTGTCGTGCACGACAAGATAAACCAAGTGAAGAATGTGAAGAGGTGCCTGTTTTTGAAAAAACTAACAATTGTATGGAGTTTCAATGTGCTTCCTCAGTAGATGATAAAGGTGAAGCACAAACTGAAACATATCCTACTTATGATGATTTTAAAAAGACACTTAAAGATCCAGATACACTTGAGGACTATGGTTTGCCAATAACAGCATTGCAGGATGAAATATGGGCGAAAGTCAAGGAGGATTTGGAGCTGCCTGCTGATTTTCCTGATGTTTTTGCGAATTTGCAACGTACTGATGATGGTTGTTATAAAGCCAACACGATTGTTTATAAAAAGGCTTGTACTGCCTGGGAAACAAAACAAACCGGTACAGAAAAAGTCTGTAAAGAAGTTCCTCCGGGTCCAGCATCATGTGAAGATGCAGAGAACGGTGATCAGTATAATCAAGGAAATTACGGTGCTGGAGGCGGCGGGGGCAGCGGCAGTGAAACTCCCAATGTAGCCAGCAAAGGCGGATATGGTGCAAATGGTGCTGTTATTATTGAGTGGTAGCCTTAAAAAAGTTCTAAACTCCTTATAGTTTAGATTATGCATGTGACTTTCCTCCAAATATAAAATATTTGGAGGTTTTTTTCTTTTATTAAAAGATTAGCAGTATTTTTTTACTGTCTTATCAAGAAGAGCAACAAAAGTTTCTTCATACTTTTTGCAGTTTTCTTCGGATTTGGCTTCGAATCTGAGTGTGAAAACCGGTTCTGTGTTGCTCTGGCGAATCATTGCAAAGCCGTCTTCCAGAATAATTCTCATTCCGTCAAGAGTAATTATATTTTTTATTTTTGTGCCGAAAAGATCAGGATTCTTTTCTACTTCTTTTTCCATATCTTCGAGCACTGGTTTTTTGAAATCGTTCGGGCAATGGAATCGAACTTCCTGAGATGTGCAGACACCATTGAAAGGTTCGAGCATATCTTCTATTTTGAAGTCAGGATTGTTCATTTTATGTTTTGCTATAATTTCTATAATTCTGCATCCGGCATAGACAGCATCATCAAAACCGTAATATCTGTCTTTGAAAAAAGTGTGTCCTGACATTTCGCCTGCGAGAATTGCATTTTCTTCTTTCATTTTTGCTTTGATGTAACCGTGTCCGGTTTTTGTCATGATAGCGTTTCCGCCCATTTTATTGATTGTGTCATAGAGGACTTGTGAGCATTTCACCTCTGACACAACAGCCGGACATTCACCTCTTCTTGCAAGAGGTTCCACGATGTCTGTTGCATAAATCAAAAGCAGCTTGTCGCCTGAAATGCTTCTGCCTTGAGAATCAACCACGCCTATTCTGTCAGAATCACCGTCAAAAGCAAGGCCTATGTCTGCTTTTTCTTTTACCACTGTTTCTTTCAACGTTTTGAGTGTTTTTTCATCACTCGGGTTGGGGTGATGATTAGGGAAAGTTCCGTCAGGTTCTGTGAAAAGTTCAACAACTTCACAGCCCAGATCTTTATATAACTGTGGAGCAACAACGCCTGCGGTTGCATTCCCGCAGTCTGTGACTACTTTGATTCCTCTTCCGACAGAGGCAAATTTTTTCACTATACTTTCAGAATATTGTTCTATTATGTTGTATTTTTTGATAAAACCGTGTCTGACAGAAGTTTCTCTTGCGTTAAGTTCTGCCATTGCATATTTTTTTACTTCTTTTATTTGGTCTTCTGTTAGAGAGGCTTTGTTGAAGGTCATTTTCAACCCGTTATATTCACTCGGATTGTGGCTGGCTGTAACTATCAATGCGCCGTTAACTTTCCCTTTTCCTATTATATTTTCAGGAATTTGTGCAAATTCTGAATAATATCCTAACGGAGTAGGAGCCATACCAAGGTTCAGAACATTTGCTCCTGTTGAGGTTACACCTTTTATAAGAGCTTCCGTCAATGAAGGAGAGTGTGTTCTTGCATCCATTGTCACTGTAATCCACAAAGACTTTGCTTCGGTTTTTTCGTCGGGATTTGAATTTTTATTCAAATTCTCCAGAACAAATTTTACATATCCTCTGCCGGCGAGATAAAAAATTTCTTCTGTTACATCTTCTCCATAGATGCCTCTGATATCATTTTTTCCGAATGCTCTAAAGTCCAGTGTCTTATCCATATTCGCTCCCTTAATTATTTATTAAGTCTATTATTCCATAAAAAACTATAAAGGTAAAATCTATCTGTTATAATTAACTTATGAAAAAAATCTTTGATGAAAACAGCTTGGGCAAGCTCTTTCTTCTGCCTGCTTTAATCGGAACGGGGATATTTATAGTTATTCCCGTAGTGTTTTCGTTTTATTTGAGTTTTTGTAAATGGGATTTGCTTTCAGAAATTCAGTTTGTTGGTTTTGACAATTATATAGAACTTTTAACGGGTTATCAGTTTGGTTTGATAATGAAAAATACCTTTGTGTTTGCATTGTCAACGGCTGTTATTTCAATTTTGATTCCTCTGGTTTTGGCAGCTGCTTTGAACAATAAAATTCGAGGAACGGAGTTTTTTAAGACCGCTTATTTTTTACCTTTTATCACGCCTATGATTGTTGCTGCTATTGTTTGGGAGTGGATATTTGACCCTAATTTCGGATTGTTGAATTATCTGCTCAAAACTCATATAAACTGGCTTTACGACGCAAACACGGCAATGATTGCGCTGATTATAGTTTCTTCCTGGAAAATGATAGGATATAACATGGTTATTTTGCTTTCGGGTTTTTCTTCAATAAATCAGAATGTTTATGAATCTGCCAAAATTGACGGTGCAAATCCTGTGCAGACTTTTTTCAGAATAACGCTCCCTCTGTTGAGTCCGACTATATTTTTTGTTTTGATAATCACTACAATCTCATCTTTTCAGGTTTTTGATTTGATTTATCTTATGACACAGGGTGGACCAATGGATTCTACGAATGTTCTTGTGTATTGGATTTACAAAAATGCGTTTGAATTTTTTAACATAGGGGGCGCATCTGCCGGAGCGTATATTTTATTTTTGATAATTCTTATTTTGACAGCTTTGCAGTGGAAAATCAGAAAAAAATGGGTTTTTAACGAATAATGAATATCTGTTTTAACTAATCCTGTTGAGGCTTAAATCCCGAACAAACAGATATTAGTATGTGATAGTTGAAAAATCGGAGCGTGTATGATGCTTGAAACTGTCACTGTGGGTGATTATTTAATCAGCGAACTTCAAAAAATAGGCATAACTGAGATTTTTGGTTTGCCTGGTGATTATAATTTTAATCTTATTGATTCTGTTGAAAAAAATCCTGATGTTAGGTGGATTGGCTGCACAAATGAACTTAATGCAGGATATGCAGCTGACGGATATGCCAGAGTAAAAGGCTATGGTGCTGTTTTAACAACTTTCGGTGTGGGTGAGCTTTCTGCTATTAATGCTGTGGCAGGAAGTTTTGCTGAAGGTGTGCCGGTGATAATGATAGTCGGTGCACCTGAAACTAAATTTATAAGAGATTGTGTTTTAAAACATCACAACTTTATGGAGCCGGACTATTTTGCTTTTGAAAGCGCATATTCAAATGTTGTACAGTCTACTGCTTTTTTAGATTATGATGATCCAAAGGCTGAAATAGACAGAGTTCTTGACATATTTATTAAAAAGAAAAAACCTGTGTATATAGCAGTTCCCGCGGATGTATGCTTATTCAAAATTAACAGTGACTCAAAAATTAAAGAGCCGCAGAGTAATGAAGTGAATCTTCAAGAGTCGGTTGAATTTGCGTATGGTTTGATAAAAAGAGCTCAACATCCGATTCTTCTTGCAGATGCTTTAATTGAACGTAATTTGGCAGTTGAGAGTTTTGAGAAATTTGTAAAAAACAGCGGTATTCCGGTGAGTTCACTGGTGATGGGAAAAGGTATTGCTGACGAAAGCTCTGATTCATTTATCGGAACATATCTCGGGCATTATATGAACAAAGAGGTTTATGAAACTGTAAATTCATCCGATTGCATTATATCTGCCGGTACGATTTTTTCTGATTTCAATACATTTGGTTTTGATTTTGGATTTAACCCGTGTGACTTTATACAGATTTTGGGTACTCACGTTATTATACAAAATCAGGTTTTTGAGGAGGTTTATATGAAAGACTTTTTGGAGACCCTCTCTGACAGGCTTGAGTATAGAACATTTTCAATTGTAAAAAGTAAGCCTGAGCTTGGTGAAATAGTTATTGAGGAGGAAAATCCGCTCAATTTTGAATATATTTTACCTAGGTTTGAAAAATTTATAAAATCTGATGATTTGATTTTTGTTGATACAGGTGTGCTGGCTTTTGCTTCAGCTATGTTGACAATGCCTCGGGGGGCTGTTTTGTACAACCAGTTTTTGTGGGCTTCGATTGGTTGGGCTACACCTGCTGTTTTTGGTGCTTCAATAGCTGTTAAAAAGAAAGACAGAAGGGTTGTACTTTTGACCGGCGAAGGCTCTCATCAGCTTACAGTTCAATCGCTCAGCAGTATGATATATCATCGTTTGAAACCAGTGATAATTGTTTTGAATAACAAAGGATACACAATTGAAAGAGCACTTTCAAATACACCTGAGGACAATTTCAATGATATAGCAGAATGGGATTATACGAAGCTGCCCGAGGTTTTTAAAGGAAGTGTGTGGACAGCAAAGGCTTCAACGAACAGGGAATTTGACGAGGTTTTGAAACTTGTTGAAAAAGAGTCTGAAAGACAAATGTGTTATATTGAAATCTTTACCGATAAAATGGATTTGCCGCTTCTTATGAGGAAATATATAGAATATGAAAAATCACATTAATTTTTTTGAATAAATCCGTTAATGAGAGATTCAAGCTCTTTAAGAGCTTTTTCAAGGTCGTCGTTGACAACTTTGTAGTCGTAATATTTTGAACATTCGATTTCTCTGTATGCTTCTGCCAATCTGTTTTTTATAGCTTCTTCATCTTCCGTATTTCTGCCTCTGAGACGGTGTTCAAGTTCTTCTAAAGAAGGAGGAAGAATGAAGATAAGAATTGAATCAGGCAGTTTCTTTTTGATTTGTAAGGCGCCTTTTGTTTCAATTTCGAGAATCAGATTTTCACCTTTGTTCAAAGTTTTTTCAACCCAGAGTTGTTTTGTTCCGTAGAAATTTCCGTTGAATTCGGCCCATTCAAGAAATTCACCGTTTTTAACGGCTTTTTGAAACTCTTCTTTGTTTATAAAAAAGTAGTTTACCCCGTCAATTTCACCTGGTCTGGGGTTTCTCGTTGTTGCAGAAATTGAAAGCTTCAAGTCGGGGTGTTGAATAAGAAGTGACTTCAAAAGAGTCCCTTTTCCCACACCTGATGAACCTGATATGACAAATAATTTTCCTTTTTTCTTTTCCATATTGTTAGAAATTATACATTAGATAAGAATAAATTGCAGTATTAAAAATATTATCTTAAACGGAAAATACAATAAAGTATTTTTTTAAAATAGTGCTAAGTTCTACTTACGGAAAAATTAAGTATGAACAAGAAGCAAAGTAATCCTAATTACAAAGTGCTGACCGGTGCAGCGAGACTTTTAGTTTATTTAAAACTGAAAAATCGCAGATTGAAAACTTCTTTGGAGAAAAAAGAAGAACAGCTGAAACAAAAAGATGAAGAATTAAAAGTTTATATAAACAAATTCCTTGAAAATGAACAAAGATGGGCGGCTGTAAATTATATAAACAAGAATATAAATTCCACTCTGACAATAGATTCTATTTATGAATTCATTAACAAGGAGCTGGGAAATCTTCTTGATGTTGATATGTGTGTTTTGAGCACTTTTGATGATGTATGTTGTCAGTATGTTTTAAATTGTAATGAAAACAATGACAACATCAGGTATTTGAGAACTTTTTTATCTGAGAATTTTTGTTTGGAAAATAATGCAGATATGGATAAAGACACGGTCACAAAGATTTTAAATAACAATCTTGCTGACGGTTACAGAGCTGTTCCTTTAATGAATAAGTTGAAAATCTGCGGAATGTTGTTTATATACAAAAAAGACAAACCTATTACACTTGAGCACATGAAAGTTCTGGATATGGCTGCGGACAGTATATCAATGGCTCTTGTTAACTCATATCTTTTCTCAAAAATGAAAATGAGTAATGACAGAAAACTTGAATTTTTAGCTCATCTTGCACATGAATTTAAAACACCATTAAACGCAATAATCGGTTTTGCTTCGCTTATGCATACATCAGATTTGAGCCGTGAAAAACACAACAAATTTTGTGGAAATATTCTGGGTGCAGGTAAACATCTATTGCAGGTTGTTGAATATACCATGGAAATGGCTAGAGCTGAAACAGACAAACTCAAGTTGTATTATGAAAAATTTGATCCAAACAAAGTCATACGTGAAGTTTTGGATATATTAGACGAGAAAAGAATCTCAAAAAACATAAAACTTTTGCTAAATCTTTGTGACATTGAAATAATTGCTGACAAAAGAAGATTTAAGCAGCTTATATTCAATCTTGTGGGAAATGCCTACAAATATACTTATGAAGAGGGCGAAGTCGAGATAAAAACACGCAAAAAAGACAATAATTTTTATTTTGAAGTTCGTGATACAGGTGATGGAATAGCTGCTGATGACCAGTATAAAATATTTGAATTCTTTTCTCATCTAAATAAAAACAAATTTGAAAATGATGACGGCTCTGGAGTGGGCTTGTCTTTATGCAAGAAGATTATAAATCTGCACAAAGGTGAAATAAATTTCAAATCTAAACTGCACCACGGAACAACATTCTGGTTTACTTTGCCGGTAGAGGTGTATGATTCTCTTTAATTATTAAAGAAACTTTATGAAGCCTTGCATGGTTTTCTTTTTGTTTTAAAATTGATATACAATAGATATTTTGTGGACGGCATGTCACAAATATCAAGAACTTAACCAGAATGAAAAAGGAGAAGAAACTATGCCAAAGATGAAAACACACCGCGCAGCAGCAAAACGCTACAAAGTGACTGCTTCCGGTAAAATCTTGAGACGTTCAGCAGGTACAAAACACTTGCTTGCACACAAAGCTGTCAGCAGAAAAAGAAGACTTTCCGGAATGACAGAAGTGTCTGAAACACATTTGGATTTGATTTCCAAAGAGTTACCGTACAAAAAGTATTCAAGATAGGAAGAGGTTAAACAATGAGAGTAAAACGCGGAAACGTCTTAAGAAAAAGACATAAAAAAATATTAAAATTAGCTAAAGGCTTTATCGGTGCCAGAAGCAGAATTTTCAAAGTTGCTAATACAGCTGTAATGAAAAAATTGAAGTATCAATACAGAGACAGACGCAACAAAAAAAGAACTATGCGCCGTTTATGGATTGTAAGAATTAATGCTGCCGTCAGACAGCACGGTTTGAGCTATTCTAAATTCATGAATGCCTTGAAAAAAGCTGATATTCAGGTTAACAGAAAAATGCTTGCTGAAATGGCTGTTAACGAACCTGAAGCTTTTTCAGTAGTAGTCGAAACAGCTAAGGCTAAAGCATAAAAATTAGTAAAAAAATTTAACAAAATACTCTGAAAGTTTATGACTTTCAGAGTATTTTTATTATATGATTAAATCATGAAAAAATTATTGCTTATCGTCTTATCTTTGTTTTTAACAATGCCGGTTTCAGCACTTGTGCTTCAAGGTAATGCACAATTCAATGCTGAAGCGGCAAGAGAAGAAACCTTTAACAATATAAATTATGCACTCGGGCCGAACGAATTCAGGGATTATTGGACAGACCCTAACCATGATGCAAATTACAGTGCACTTTCAAAAGGTGCAACAAAGATTGCTAATAGACAACTTTCACTTTTTTCTGACGGAACATACGGTGTGAGATATTTGAATGATCCGTATCATAATTATTATTATCAGCAAGACGGAGCCCTGTTTAAAGTTGATGTTTTGAACAAGCCCTATTATGTATATCCTCACCGCTCTGTTGCATATAACAAATATGGAACCTTCAAGAATGCAACCTTTGTTGTTTCAAAAAATGAACAATATCTCTATGATTCTGAAAAAAGACTCATGGGACATTGGGTTGATGATGCTTGTTATGACGGCAAAGGTAATGTATTGATGCTGAGAAAAACAGCAGACTGATTTTATGAAACTTGTAAAGCTTAAGACCGTTGATTCTACAAATAATTGGGCTCTGGAGTATTTTGAAGAGCTTGAAGATTTGACTGTTGTTTATGCGGATTCTCAAACTTCCGGCAAGGGGCGCTTTGACAGAAAATGGGTATCAATGGATTGTGAAAACATTTATGCTTCTTTTGTTTTAAAGCCTCAGAACCTTGCCCACATTGCAAATTTCACACAGTATATGAGTCTTGTTGTTGTTAATGTGCTGAAATCTTTTGGTGTATCTGCAAAAATCAAGTGGCCTAATGATGTGCTTGTTGAGAACAAAAAAATTTGCGGAATCTTGTGTGAAGCTTGCAGAAAGAAGAATGAAACAAAGGGAGTTGTTCTGGGTGTGGGAATTAATTTGAACATGCAAAAAAATGTTCTTGAAGAGCTGGGCAGACCTGCTGTTTCGTTGAATGTTGTATTGAATCGTCACATTGATAGAGATGACTTTTTGAACAGGCTGATTCAAGAATTTTTAAAAAATTATGCTTCTGTTGTTGAAAACGGATTTTTGTATATAAAACAAGATTATTTGGACAATATTGAATTTTTGAATAAAAAGGTCTTTATACAGCAAAGAGACGGAGCTGAAAAACTTGAATATACTGTCTTAAACATTACAGATGACGGCAGTCTTGTTGTTTGTGATATCAAAGGCAAGGTTTCAACCATGTATTCTGGTGACTTAATTTTATAATTAATGTAAAATAGTTTAGTCATTAAAATTAAGGATTCGTTATGCAGGACAACAGATCTGAAAATAAAATTATCATCACTATTTCAGGTGTAGACAGAATAGGCATAGTATCAAAAGTTACTACTGTTCTTGCTGAATACAAAGTGAATATTGAAGACATAAAACAATCTATTATGCAGGATTATTTTGTAATGTTTCTGCTCGGGGATATTTCAAACTCGGACAAATCGTTCAAAGAAATCAAAGAAGCTGTCTCAAAAGCAGGTGAGGAGCTCGGTATGGAGATATGGATTCAAAAGAAACAAATCTTTGATAAAATGCATAATATTTAATTTGTAAATAAAGGAAAAAATATGACTTCTATTAACGCTGATTCTATTTTAGAAACAATAGATATGATACGTGTTCATCACCTTGATATAAGAACAGTTACACTGTCTTTGAGTCTTCGGGACTGTTGTGACACGGATGTAAAAGTTGTTGGCGAGAAGGTCTACAACAAAATCGTAAAATATGCAAAAAATTTGTGTGCTTTTGCTAATGAAATTGAAGAGGAATATTCAATTCCCATTATAAATAAGAGAATTGCTGTTACGCCGATTTCTATTGTGGGTGAGTCTTGTAAAGAATATGACTATGTTCATCTGGCTAAAGTTCTTGATCGTGCAGCACAGGAGGTTGGTGTTAATTTCATAGGCGGCTTCGGTGCACTTGTTGAAAAGGGCTGTACAAGAGGTGATTTCGCACTCATCGAAAGTATTCCCGAAGCTCTTGCTCAGACTGAGAGAATTTGTTCTTCTGTTAATGTCGCAAGCTCAAAAGCAGGAATAAATATGGATGCTGTTTTGAAAATGGGTCAAACAATCAAAAAAGCAGCGGAACTTACGGCTGACAGAGACGGAATCGGCGCAGCGAAGCTTGTATGTTTTTGTAATGTTCCGTCTGATAATCCTTTTATGGCAGGTGCATTCCATGGTTACGGTGAGCCCGAGTGTGCTTTGAACGTTGGTGTTTCCGGACCGGGTGTGGTGAGAGCTGCTATTGAGTCTTTGCCGGAAGGGACAAGTTTTGGCGAAATGGCGAACAAAATTAAACAAATAGCATACAAAATTACCTCCACAGGCGAGCTTGTCGGGCGTGAAATGGCTCACAAAATGGGAATTCCGTTTGGTATAATTGATTTGTCTCTTGCTCCGACACCTGAGGTTGGTGACAGTGTTGCAGGGATTTTTCAGGCAATGGGACTTGAACATGCAGGTGCACACGGTACGACAGCGGCTCTGGCTATGCTCAATGATGCTGTTAAAAAAGGCGGTATAATGGCAAGTTCTCATGTCGGCGGACTGTCGGGTGCTTTTATTCCTGTTTCTGAAGATGCAGGCATGATTGAGGCTGCAACAAAGGGCTGCCTTACTTTTGACAAGCTTGAGGCAATGACTTCTGTTTGTTCTGTCGGACTTGATATGATAGCTGTTAGCGGTGATACTCCTGCTGATACAATTTCCGGAATAATTGCCGATGAAATGGCTATCGGTATGATTAACAAGAAAACTACGGCTGTGAGATTGATACCTGCGCCTAATAAAAAAGAAGGCGACAAGGTTGTTTTTGGCGGATTGCTTGGTGAGGCTCCGATTATGAGTGTAAACAAGCTATCTTCAACAAATTTTGTCAGAAGAGGCGGAAGAATACCTGCTCCAATTCACAGTTTGAATAATTAATGAAATTAGTATTCACTAATTTTTCCAACTACATTATAAACATAAGCGACTGCCGCGCCGAGTGCGATTCCCGGCAGTATAAACGGTGCAAAAGGTCTTTCCTGTTTTACAAGATGCTTTATGTTAGCTTCTGACAAATGTTTTTCGGCTTTCATTTTTGTTAAAAATTCACCCATTTGTTTTTTTACTTCTGCCTGAACATTTTGCGGTGCGTTTTTGATTTTTTCTTTGGCAAGTTTTGCTTCTTTAACCGTCTTTGCTTCAACTCTTTTTATAAAAAGTTTGAGAGCTTCGTTATTTTTATTTTTTGAAAAAAGTTTTTTTGTTGTACTGATAAAGGCATTTTTTGCTGTTTCAAGTTTGTCAGTTCTGATTTTGTCAGTTTGTTGAAAGAGAACTGAGTCAATTTCTTCTTTATAAACAGGCAAAACCTGTCTCAATGCTAATCCGGCAGCACCTCCTGCTACGGCGGTTGCCGGTATGCTTATGTTTTTAGATTCTGTTTTATTAATTACAGAAATTGCCATTTATAACTACCTTTATCTTTTTGAAAAGATTTAAAATTTTGTTTAAAAAATAAAGTCTAAACCTATACCCCAACAGGCTTTTGGACTTATATGCCCGAGGTTTCAACATAAATTTTTAATATTGTATCACTGCAAATTTAAAGTGTCAACACTATACTTAGTTAATTTGAGAAGAGTTTACCGATTTTAACAAATATGTTTCAATAGCTTTTTCTATTGAGTTTGCAGCTTTCTGTCTGAAACTTTCATCAAGAAGAAGGCTGTATTCTGTGGGGTGAATCATATAAGCCACTTCAATCAATACGGAAAGAGGCATGGTCGGTCTTGTCAAAACCAGGCTGTAATAGCAAGTTCCGTCGTCTTTAGTTTGCAGATTATTTATCATTGTTTCTTTGATGGTTTTTGCAAGCTCGATTGATTCTTTGTTGTAATAAAATACTGAGGTTCCATGTTTTTTATAAGGGTCTGCACCGTCAGCGAGTGCGTTCGCATGGATGCTGAGCATAATCAGCGCATCGGATTGTTTGGCAATTTGAGGTCTTTGATAAAGTTCAACCGGGCTGTCATCGCTTCTTGTCATAATAACTTGTGCACCTTTGTCCTCGAGGGCTTTTTTGAGTTTGAGCGAGACATCAAGGTTTATTTCTTTCTCTTTGACGCCTGTCGGACCGATTGCTCCGTAGTCATCTCCGCCATGACCCGGGTCAATGGCTATTGTTATTCCTTTAAGCGGATTTTTGGAATCAATTACCGGTGCTTTTCTTATTTTTAAAACCAGTGTGTTTCCTTCGTAATAAACGTCATAGCCCCAGAGTTTGCTGTTCATTTCTATGAAGTATGTGGAAACAGCATCTGTGGAAACAGTGTTAACTGCGATGGTTTTTATACTGTTTGATGTTTTAAAAGTTTGTGTTTCACCTGCGTTTTCTTTCACATTGAACAGTTCAAGCATCAGCCCGTTGTCTGTTTCTGTTATTCTGTATGGAACTTTGAAAGATAAATCTGTTTTTATGTATTCATAAAGTCGGTCTTCGCTTATTGATACATCGGTTGCTGAAGCGAGCATTTGTCCGTTTATTGTTGAATAATTTACTATATTTTCTGCTTTTACCCAGGCGAAAAGATTCGGGCTGAGCGCAACTCTGTAATAGTCTCCTTTTTTGCCGTTTAAAAGGAGCATGACATCACTGTTCAGGTGAGTAAGTCTTTTTGAATATTCATCGGGTTGTGCTCTTAGAGGTACATTATTTTTAATTGTTGCTGAATAGATATATTGATTTTGCGCAAAATCTTCTGTTTCAGGTTCAGGCACCATAAGATTGCATTTCGGAACTTTTTTTATGATGTATGTCAAAATATCATGTTCAGTGTCATTTTGTGAATCTATTTTTATGCGGTTAAATCCGTCATTCAGGGGGACAACCTCCACAAAAGAGCCGTTTTCATAAACTTTGACCTCTTTATCATTGATAGTCAGTTTTGAGCCGGGTGTTGTACTGCCTATAAAAAATGTCGATTGAGCACTGATTTCAGTGTTCGGTGTTTTCGGATATACAATTTGCAAAGCTTCTGATGAAAGGGCGTTTACATTTAGTGCTAAAGCTATTGCAAATAAAAAACATGTATTTTTCAAAATCTTTTTCATAATAAAATTATTTCTCAAATACATGTTTTTTGCAATTTTATGAATTATTTTTATTATTTGTTATCTAACGGTCTCATTGTCGGGAAGGCAATAACATCTCTTATTGTTTGAGAATCGGTTAAAAGCATAACAAGTCTGTCAATTCCCATACCCATACCGCCTGTCGGAGGCATACCGTATTCCAAAGATGTGATAAAGTCTTCATCAAGTTCCATAGCTTCTTCGTCACCGTTTGCTTTTGCGAGTGCCTGTGCTTCAAATCTGCTTCTCTGGTCAATCGGGTCAGTGAGTTCAGAGAAGGCGTTTGCCAATTCCCAACCGTTGATTCTTGTTTCGAAACGTTCGGTGAGTCTTGAGTTATCTCTGTGAACTTTAGCCAGAGGTGAAATTTCTCTCGGGTAGTCAATGATGTGACATGGCTGAATTAAAGACGGCTCGATTTTTTCTTCGAACACTGCTTCAACAACTTGTCCCCAGTTCATTTCGTCGTCTACTGAAACATGGAGTTTCTTTGCTGCTTCAACAGCTTGTTTTGCGTCATATATCTCCATAAAGTCTACGCCCGTAGCTTCTTTGATTGAACCGAGCATTGTTTTTCTGTCCCATGGAGGAGTCAAATCTATTTCGTTTTCACCATATTTAATCTTTAAAGTACCAAGAACTTCCTGTGCAACGTAAGCAACCATGTTTTCTGTCAAGGTCATCATATCGTTGTAATCAGCATAGGCCTGATAAAGTTCAATCATTGTAAATTCAGGGTTGTGGCGTGTGTCAATTCCTTCGTTTCTGAAACATCTTCCGATTTCATAAACACGTTCTGAAACTCCGCCTACGATGAGTCTTTTCAGATATAATTCAAGCGCAATTCTTAATGTTAAGTCCATATCAAGCGCATTGTGATGTGTTGTGAATGGACGTGCATTGGCTCCTGATGCTGTTGTTTGGAGAATAGGAGTTTCTACTTCGAGATATCCTTCTTTTGCAAGATATTCTCTGATTTTTTGGATAATCAAACTTCTTTTTCTGAAAGTGTCTCTTACGTCTTCATTCATAATCATGTCAACGTATCTTTGTCTGTAACGTGTTTCGACGTCAGTTAATCCGTGGAATTTTTCAGGCAATGGAAGGAGCGCTTTTGAAAGCAGTTTATAATCAGTAGCTTTGATAGAAAGCTCTCCTCTTGGGGTTCTTCTGATTGTGCCCTGAAAGCCTACGATGTCTCCTATGTCAATGAGTTTCATTGCTTTGATTTTTTCGGGATCCATGTTCTCTTTGTGAGAGAAAATTTGGATTTTTCCTGATGAGTCCATGAGGTCAATGAACATCCCTGTGTTTCTCATTGCCATAATTCTTCCGGCAACAAAGTATTCATCGTTTGTTTCTTCGCCTGCGGCAAGGTCTTTATATTTTTCTTGAAGCATTTTTGCTGAGGCATTTTTGTCGTAAGAATAAGGGTAAGGATTTATGCCTTTGTCAGCAAGTTCAGTGAGTTTTTGGATTCTGGTATTTCTGATTGCATTAAGTGTCGGGTTGTTTTCTAACATTCTTAATTCCTTTTTATTTTGTTCTTTAATTTTTATTTTAACATCAAAAAAATTTTACATACATATTTGTGCCTCTTAAGTTATAATTAGTAGAATGAGAGGTCATATTTTTAAAATACATTCTGATTTTTATTATGTGAATACACAAGACGGTGTGTTCGAGTGCAAAATCAGAGAAATTTTGAAAAAACAAAAAGAACAAATCTTTGTCGGTGATTATGTTGAATTGGAACAATTGAATTTTGTTTCAAAACAGGCTTTTATTTCCGGTGTTTTGAAACGAAAAAATTATATTCCCCGTCCAAAGGTTGCGAATGTTGATCAGGTGATTATTGTTTCTGCAATAAAAGAACCTGACCTGGATTTTGAACAACTTAACAGATATTTGAGTTTTTGTGAATATTACAATCTTTACCCTGTGTTATGTTTCAATAAAAACGATCTTGAGGATGAAGAAGAGATTATTGAAAACATAAAATCGATATATAAACCTCTTGATTATGACATAATTTTCACCTCTGCAATTGAAGGAAACGGGATTGAAGAATTCAAATCTCTTCTGAAAAACAAAATCACGGTTTTATGCGGTTCTTCAGGTGTCGGAAAATCCTCTCTTGTGAATGCAATAAGACCTGATTTGAATTTGAAGACCAAACAGGTTTCCGAAAAGACCGAAAGAGGTACTCATACAACAAGACATTGTGAGATTATTACACTTGAGGAATCTTCACAAATAGTTGATACTCCCGGATTCAGCCAGCTGAGGTTTGACTTTCTTCTTCCTGCCGAAGTAGGGGGATTGTTCAGAGAGATTGCTCCTCTTGAAGAGAATTGCAAATTTTCAGATTGCCTTCATGAACGTGAAACCGGCTGTAATGTTTTGGCAAATATGGATGAGATAGCGCTTTCGAGGTATGAAAGTTATCTTCAATTTGTTAAAGAGGCAAAGGAATATAAGAAGCAGATTACCTATGGCGGAAGGAAGACAGAAAGCAGAGCAAAATTTGTACATAACAAACAGGTTACGAAAATCAGCAGCAAGAAGCGTGTGATTTCAAGGAAAAAAAGCAATCAAAACATAGACAAGGAAATATAAATGGACGAACAAATCAAACAAAAAATGAATGAATACATAAAACTTGTTGAAGAGAATCTGGACAGGTTTATTCCCGTTGAATATCCCGAAAAGATATGGGAGTCTATGAGATATTCGGTGCTTGCGGGAGGAAAGAGGCTGCGTCCTATTTTGACTCTTGAAACTTGCAGAGTTCTTTCAGGAAGCTATGAACAAGCTATTGCGGCAGCTTGTGCTATCGAGATGCTTCATTCTCAGAGTTTGATTCATGATGATTTGCCGTGCATGGACAATGATGATTATAGAAGAGGAAAACCCACAAACCACAAAGTTTTTGGCGAAGCAATTGCAGTTCTTGCCGGTGATGCTCTTTTGTCTTTTGCCCCTCAGGTAATTTTGCAAAACACACCGAAAACCGTGAGCGAGACACAATTGTTAAAAGTGCTTGAAGAGTTTCTTGTCAGTGCAGGAGCCTCAAAGCTCATAGGCGGTCAGGTTGTAGATATAGAATCTGAAGGAAAACAAATTTCTCACGAAACCTTAAACTATATCCATGCCAACAAAACAGGTGCTTTGTTCAAACTGGCGATGAGAATGGGGGCAATTCTCGCCGGTGCTGATGAGCAAAAGTTACAAGCTGTTACGGAATTTGCCGAAAAATTTGGACTGGCTTTTCAGATAATGGATGACATTTTGGATGTTACATCTACACTTGAAGAACTGGGCAAAACGCCGGGTAAAGATGCTGTTGAGGGCAAGGTTACTTATGTAAGTTTTTACGGTGTTGAAGAATCTAAAAAACAATTAAATTCACTTTGTGAGCAGGCTTGTGGTATATTAGAAAAGAACGAAATTAATTCAGATATCCTGATGGCTATCACAAACAGTATTAATGAAAGGGTTAAATAATAATGTACCAAATAGGCACGGCGGTTGAGGTTCTGGGAAATGCTTTGTTTGCGGCGGTTATTGCACAAATATTGAAAATGATTTATTTTTTGATATTGCATAAAAAGATTAATTTCAAAATCTTTACGACAACGGGAGGTATGCCAAGTTCTCACAGTGCGGGTGTTATGTCGCTTTCTTTTACAATAGGCTACATTGAAGGTATGAACTCTGTTATGTTTGCTCTGGCTCTCGGTTACGCATTTGTTGTTATGTATGATGCTGCCGGAATCAGACGTTCTGCCGGAAAAATAGCTGCTACAATGAATCGTGTAATGGAGGAATTTTATGCACACCGTCCTTCAGCTGCCGGTGAAAAACTCAAAGAACTTTTGGGGCATACTCCTTTGGAAGTATTCATGGGAGCAATTGTAGGTATTATTGTTTCTTATGTAATACATTTCTTGATTCTTCAATAAAATGCTAAAATATTTTTATGCTGAATAATGATTTTAGTTTTTACAACAATTTTTCTACTGCTGTTTTAATTTTGGACAGTAGTTTTAAAATAGTTTTCAAAAATTTCAGCTTTCTTAAAAGTTTTGGCAGCGTTAAGAATTTTGAGAAATTTTCAAACTATTTCTCTTTTGATATTTGTATGCTCGATTCGGACAACCTGCTTAATGCCAATCCGGTGAGTTTTGCAATCGACTCAAAAGAAAATTTTAGTGCAAATGCTGTTTTCCAGGCAAAAGACAGGGTTTTCTATTATCAGATTACTGCTTTTTCTTCACAGGACTTTAAAGTAGTGATGTTCAAGAACATTACAAACGATTTGCTTTTTGAAGAATCAGAGAAAAAGTATGCCTTTATCAGACAGCAATATTTGAATCTTGCCGAAGAGAATAAAAAGTTTGCTGATTTGCAGCAAAAAGCCCAGACACAAACGGTTAAGCTGGCTTTGATGCACAGAATCTCCAATGTTATTCGAGAATCGATGGATTTGAACAAAATTCTTGATTCTGCGCTTAAAGAACTCTTTAACCTTTTCGGGGCAATTAAAGTTTATTATCTGCCGATTGTCAGCGGGGATGTTGGTCAGGATTTTGTTATTGAGAAGGTTTATCCTGCAAAATACAAAAGTGTTGTTAATCAGAGTATCTGGGCTAAAAAAATAAAAGTTTCCTCCTGCATAAAAGAATACATAAACAGTGAAGTAACCTATCCAGCTCAGGTTACGAGAATTATTATACCTGTGTATAAACTTCATGATATTCTCGGGATTTTGATAATCTATACGAATCAAAAATATATTGATGAGTCACAAAATGATGTGCTCCAGTCTATTGCTTCACAGCTGGCTTCTGCTATTGTTCAGGCTTCATTATTTTCACAGGTAAAACAAAAAAATGAGGAACTTGAACAAACGTTAAATGAGTTGAAAGAAACCCAGCTTCAACTTATCAACTCGGAAAAAATGGCATCCCTTGGCCAGCTTGTTGCAGGTGTTGCTCATGAAATTAACACGCCGCTTGCTTCGATTAAGTCGAATAACGATATTTTTGAAAAATTGATTGCCAAACTGCCGCAAGAAGAAGCTAACCTTGAGATTTTTAAAGATATAAACAAAATTGATAAGGAGGCAATAAAAAGAATCAGCGGTATAGTAAAAAGTTTGAAGAAATTTGTTCGTCTTGATGAAGCTGATTTGCAGTATGCAGATATAAACAAAGAGCTGGATTTAACGCTTGAACTGATAAAACATGAGACAAAAAATAAAATTGAGGTTGTAAAACAATATTCTAATATTCCAAGCATAAAGTGTTATCCTAATATGTTGAATCAGGTTTTTATGAATATTTTAATAAATGCTTGTCAAAGCATGATTAATGGCGGAACTATAACAATTTCAACTGAATTTAAACAAGAGACTTTATTTGTAAAAATAAAAGATACGGGCACGGGAATTGATGAAAAAATTAAAGACAGGATGTTTGTTGCGGGAACTACAACAAAACAGATTGGAATAGGTACGGGGCTCGGGCTTGCTATTTCAAAGAAAATTGTTGAAAAACATCATGGAAAGATTTATTTTGAAACGGAAAAAGGAAAAGGTACAGAATTTATTATAGAAATACCGTCTATGCCTGACTAACTACTTTTTCGGGAAAAGTCTGCCCATTCTTTCTGTGTAAAATTCTTCGTATCTGTTTTCGAGAATGGCTTTTCTTGCTTCTTTGACGAGGTCAATCAGAAATTGAATGTTGTGAATGCTCATCAAAATAGCAGCAGTTGCCTCACCTGCTCTGAAAAGATGCCTGATGTAGGCTTTTGTATGGTTTTTGCAGGCGAAACAATTACAGCTTGAATCCAGAGGGCTTGCATCTCTTTCAAATTCTTTGTTTTTTATAATTTTTCTTCCGTCATGAGTGAAGAAAGAACCGTGACGTGCATTTCTGGTCGGCAGAACGCAATCAAACATGTCTACCCCTCTCAAAATGCCGTCCAACAAGTCTTCCGGAGTTCCTACACCCATGAGATATCTGGGTTTAAGCCTTGGCAGAAGCGGTGCCGTGAGTTCAACAAAGTGGTTTTTTACATCGGCAGGTTCGCCTACACTTACGCCTCCGATTGCATATCCGACCGCATCAAAGGTAGATATTACTCTTGCACTTTCTTTTCTTAAGTCGTCATAAAAAGCACCCTGAACAATAGGGAAAAGAGCCTGGTCATCTCTTGTATGGGCTTTGAAACATCTTTCAAGCCAGCGATGAGTGCGTTCCATTGCGGTTTTTGCTTCTTCATATGTGCAAGGATAAGGCGCACATTCATCAAAAGCCATTGCAATGTCAGAGCCCAAATCCTGTTGAATTTCCATTGAAATTTCGGGGTTGATAAAATATTCTGTGCCTGTTTTTGCATCTTTAAATTTTACACCTTCTTCCGAGATGTTTCTTAAATCAGCGAGGCTGAAAACCTGAAATCCGCCTGAGTCTGTAAGGATTGGCTTGTCCCAGTTCATCCACTTGTGCAGGCCGCCGAATTCTTTTATGAGCTTGTTGCCCGGACGTAAAGACAGGTGGTATGAATTGCCAAGAATTATCTGTGCTCCTGTGTCTTTCAGGTGGTCATTTGTCATCATTTTAACAGCTGAATTTGTGCCTACGGGCATGAAAATAGGTGTTTCAATGTCTCCGTGAGGGGTATGCAAAAGACCGGCACGTGCTCCGGTCTTTTTGTCTTCATTTAATAATTCATAGCTGAAAAAATCGCTTTTCATTATTTCATATCTTCCCAAACATAATCCATCATTGATTTCCAATCACGGCAGAGTTCTTCGGGTTTAAAGTAGATGTTGATTTCTCTTTCAGCACTTTCACAAGAATCTGAACCGTGGATTGTGTTGCATTCTTTTGTTTGTGCAAAATCAGCTCTGATAGTACCAACTTGAGCATCGTTAGGAACTGTTGAGCCCATCATGTGGCGCATGCCTTCGATTACATTTTTGCCTTCAACAACCATTGCAACAATCGGACCTGATGTAATGTAGTTAATCAAATCTTGATAAAATGGTTTTCCTTTGTGTTCTTCGTAATGTTTTTCTGCAATTTCAAGAGTAGGTTGAAGCATTTTCAAACCTACAATTTTGTAGCCTTTGTGTTCAATTCTTCTGATGATGTTTCCGATTAATCCTCTTTTTACGCCGTCAGGCTTGATTGCAACAAATGTTCTGTCCATTAATTCCTCCATTTCAAGTTTATTGAAGCATAAACACCAAGTTTTAACAAGTTTTAAGCATTTTGATAAATTGTGTTTATTTTTAAAATCTTTTGTGAAAAAATGTTAAGAACACAGCCGTCATTTAGCATTTTTTAATTTGTTCAAACTTCATGTAATTGTGTGAGTGCGTAAAGTGCTTGTCTGGCAGATTTAAAGAAAGTCGTTTGTAAAAACAATGGTTGCCGAAAAAATAAATCCACTATTAAAGAGAATAGCAAAAGGAGCATACAATCTGGGGGATCACAATGACCCTTTGAATGCGGTGCTTGCGATTGCTCTTTTTAAAGGTATTAATCGTCCGCTTTTCACTATGATGGACAAAGAATCCGACCCTCAGGTCAAAAAATATGCAGCTTTTCGTGAAGGGCTGACAGAGGTTATTGCGGCGACTACATATATTGCTACGAACAAAATAATGGTTAACCCTCTTGCGAAAAAACTGGCGGACAAAACAGGCGGTTCTTTAGGAAAAATCACTCACGGTCTTGAATTTTTGTGTGTATGCTTGAGTGCGGTGCTTTTGATACCGCTTGCCTGCAATCTGGTTTTGAATCCTGTTATGAAGGGTGTTGAAAAACTTACCGGTAAGAAAAAACAGGGTGAAAACAAATTGGACATAAAAGAAAATGCTGTTTCTGAACTGACAAAGCCGGAAAATCCGAAAGCTGTTTTTGGGAATGTTCCGAAAGGTCCTAACAGCCTTGTTGAAGTTTTACAAAACAAATATACGCCATATAATAACTCTTTTAGCGGCAGTAATAAAAATGGGAAAGTGGGGTTATAGATGATTACCAACACTTTTGTACATTTAATTTCAAAAAACGGCTTCCAAAACCTTATTCAAAATACAACGGCTCAGGTTTCAATTGAAACAGGCTTGAAAGCTGCTGGAAGACCTGCTTTTACACTGGCTGACACTCATGTTGATAAAGAAACAAGGAAATATTCAGCTGTGAAGGAACTTTTATATCAGGTTTTATGTCTTGGAATTTATCTTGCTGTTATACCTGTGACATTTAAAAAAGGCGGTTTTGCTGCATTTAAGAAAATTTGTGCAAAAGTTGATAAACATCCTGAACTTCTTAAAAGCTTGATAAATCCTAAAAATAAGGAACAGGCGCTTTCATGTTCGATTGATATGTTCAAGAACGAAAAAGGCCTTCTTGCACTTCATAAACTCGGACACCTCAGCCCCGAGAAAAGGGTTGATTCTAATAATCCTATGGCAAAGAAACTACTGGAAACATTAGAAAAAAATATTGATTTGAAAAAAGCTCCCGCAGATTTTATGCAAAAAGTTATGAAAGAGCATCAGAGCAGTGATTTCTTCAAACAGTTTTATATAGCAAAAGGCGGAATTGAAATGAGCTCTATTGTTGGTTCTGTTGTGGGGTTGACTGTTCTTGCTCCTGAGCTGAGCCACCTGATTCTTCACCCTGTGATGAAGGCTCTTCATATGGATGCACCCAAAGCGGCTAAAGAAGAAAAAACTCAAAATATTGATAAACAAGCTTAGTTTTTTGTGGTATCCTTTATAGATAAAAGGTGGAATTTAATCTATGAAAATCACAGCAAAAAATCTTGTTAAAATTTACGGTGACAGAACCGTTGTTAATGATATAAGTTTTGAGGTAAACAAAGGCGAGGTTGTCGGTCTTTTAGGCCCGAACGGTGCAGGTAAAACGACTACATTTTATATGGTGGTCGGACTCGTGAAAGCGAATGGAGGAAAAGTCTATCTCGGAGACAAAGATTTAACCAACGTTCCGATGAACATTCGTGCAAAAGAAGGTATCGGCTATCTTCCTCAGGAAGCTTCTATCTTTAGAAAACTGTCTGTTGAAGACAACATTAAACTTGTTTTGCAGATGAACGAAAAACTGACGGAAGACGAAAAGAAAAAGAAACTCGAAGACCTTCTGGGCGAGTTTGGTATGGAGAAAAAGAGAAAATTCTCGGCAATTTCACTCTCAGGCGGTGAAAGAAGAAGGGTTGAGCTGGCTCGAGCCTTGGCAGCGAGTCCGGAATTTATTCTTCTTGACGAACCTTTTACAGGGATTGACCCTATTGCAATCGGCGAAATCAAAGATAATATCCGTAAACTCTCCGAAGAAAAAGGTCTGGGCGTTTTGATTACCGACCACAACCCGAAGGCTACTTTGTCTATCACGGATAGAGCGTATG
Organism: Clostridium sp.; assembly: GCA_018362895.1. Lineage (GTDB taxonomy): Bacteria > Cyanobacteriota > Vampirovibrionia > Gastranaerophilales > Gastranaerophilaceae > Limenecus. The sequence goes on from JAHALR010000006.1 coordinate 28,287, forward strand.
TTATCTTTGACGGAAAAATAAAAATTCAGGGTAAGAGCGTTGAAGTTGCGAATGACCCTGTTGCAAAACAGTTCTACTTAGGAAAGGACTTCACACTGTAATGAAAATCCCGAAGATTGAACTGCCTTTCAAAATTTTTGACGGATATATTACAAAACAGGTGTTTGCTGCCACACTGGTGTGTATTTTCCTGTTTGTAGTAATCTGGATTGCGCCCGAAACACTTTTGAAGGTTATTAAAAGGACTCTTTCAGGAGATTATACACCATGGGTGGCAATACAGCTTCTGGTTTATGAAGTTCCGAAAATTGTCGGAAAGGCTTTGCCTGTCGGACTGCTTCTTGGGACATTGTTTACTTTTGACAAACTCACAAAGGATTCTGAGCTGACGGTTTTAAGAGGTATAGGACTTTCTTTCTGGAGGATTGTTTATCCGATTGCTGTTTTGAGCGTGTTCGTTTCTGTGCTTTGTTTTTCACTGTATAACACCTTGATTCCTTACAGCGAAAAAAGAATTAATGACCTCAAACATGAAAGATATCAGACTCATTTTGTTTTTACGGAAAGAGCTGATAAAGATACATTAAAAAAAATAATCGTCGTGCCTTCTTATCATGATGATCAGATAAGCAGACCTTTGATATTGAATTTTGATTCAAGCCAGTATACACATACAAGCGTTCTGGACAGTATCTTGCAGGCCGATTATGCGGTTTATTCAAAGGACAGCTGGGTTGTATATAACGTAAAAAAATATGACCTTGCTCAAGACGGGGTTTTTGAAAGTATTACGAATAAAAAATCCGAGAAGGTGTTGAGCGGAGAAAAAGCGAATGTTGCTTACAAACTCATGTCTTATTCGACTAAGCGTGATCGTGAATTGAATAATGCGGAAATTACTGATTATATAAAAATGCTGAACGAAGAAGGGCTGAAGGACGAATATCGATTCATGCTGAACAAATACCTTCAAAGGTATTTTCATTCTGCAATATGTGTCTTGTTTGCAGTTCTGGGGTGTCTTCTCGGTTTCAGCAAACCCAGAGAACAAAAGCTTGTCAATTTTGTTATCGGTATAGGTATAGTTTTTGGCTATTACATCACACTTCCGTTTTTCGATATGTGTGCTGAAAAAGGAATTTTGAGCCCTTATATCACCTCATCAATCCAGCCCATAGCTATATTCATTGCAATATTCATATTCAAAAAAATAAAAGACTTGTAAGGTCAGGTGACTATGAAAAAATTTTTAACAATAATGGTTTTATTAACAGCAGCCATGCTCTTTTGCAGCAAAGCCGATGCTGATTTGATTTGCAACGATTGCAGCAACATTGAAATTTCGAACAGCAACGGACTTTATATTATCCATATTCCGGCTGCCAGAAAATCAAGAATTGAACCTCACATTACAAAGTTTTTAACTACAAACAGAGAGGTTTTCAAAAAAACGGGTGCTGAACTTGTGATTAATGCGGGATATTTTGACCCTAAAAACCATGGCACCTCTTCTTATGTGGTAATCAATAAAGAAACTGTTCTTGACCCGGAAGAGAACAGTGCATTGATGGAGAATCAGGCACTTGTTCCTCATATGAAAAAAATATTAAACAGATCTGAGTTTAGAATTTTGAATTGCCGCGGGCATATCAGATATGAGATAGCTCCCCACAATGCAAAAATACCGTTCAGGTGTGAACTTGTGCATTCTATTCAGGCAGGTCCACTTCTTTATCCTGACTTGAGACTCGAGGAGGAATATTTTGTTTCAAAAGAAAATGACAAGGTCGTGAGAGATTCTATTTCAGCTTTGAAGAAGTGTGCAAGAACGGCAATAGGTTACAAAGATGATGACCTTTATATAATCATTGCAACAACAAAACACAAACTCACCCTGCCTGAACTGTCAGAGGTTTGCAGACAGTTGTCACTGGATAAGGCAATGAATTTTGACGGAGGCGGTTCTACCTCTTTGAACTTTAAGGGAACGAAAAATCCTGATTACAAAAACTGGGAGATAACTTCGGACAAAGATAAGAATGCAAGAAAGCTGAAATCGTTCCTTGTAATCTATTAATGTTTATTTTGTTGCATTTTCGGGCATTATCCATGATGTAAGCGTGTGCTGTTAGGAAAGGCTGCATTATGGATAAAATTCTTGAAAAGCTCAAAGAAGTAGTAAGAATGTGCGCACTCATCTGCCGCAAGGGTCTTTCTACTATGTTTGGAGTGTATTAGACAAGTCTGAAGAGCTATTTTGTTAATTCTTTTACAAAGTTAGGCAAAGCAAAACTTGCAAGGTGATATTCCTTGTTGTAAATCTTGCAGAGCTTTGTTATTTTTTCTGCTCTTTCTTCATCAATGAAATCGAACGGTCTGACTGTTTCGGAACAGAAACACCAGCTCCAATATCCGCCCGGATAAGAAGGAATCGGACCTGTGAAGGTGTCAACAATCGGGAAGACTCTTCTCAAAAGCGGGTACATTTTTTTCATTTCAGCCTGATTTATGAAGGGTGATTCTGACTGTGCAGCCATGATGCCGCCTTCTTTGAGGGCTTCTTTTACATTTGTGTAGAACTCTTCAGTGAAGAGCCCTTCGCCCGGTCCCATCGGGTCTGTTGAGTCGATGAGAATGATGTCATATTGAGCTTTTTTGTCTTTTATAAACTCGATTGCATCTTCAATTTTTACTTCGACTTTGGGGTTGTCCAATTCACAACCGATAGTCGGGAGATATTTTTTGCAGGCATCTACAACCATGCCGTCTATTTCACAGAGGACTACGTTTTTTACGGTTTCATGTTTGAGAACTTCTCTGATAGTTCCGCCGTCGCCGCCGCCGATTACGAGAACTGATTCGGGTTTTTTGTGAGACATCATCGGGATGTGGGAAATCATTTCGTGATAGAAGAATTCGTCTCTTTCTGTTGTCATCATGAGCCCGTCAAGGGTGAGGACTCTGCCCATTGATTCTGTGTCGAAGATGTCGACTTTTTGGAATTCGGATTGTCCGCTGAAGAGTGTTTCTTTTACTGTCATACAGCAGCCGAAGCCGTCTTTGCTCAGTTCGCAGTATCTCATATCTAGCATAGTGATTTCCTCTTTTTTGTGTTCAGTGTTTATGATTATAGCATGTAAATATTTTGTGTTAACTGTAAATATTTTTGCGGTGTTACATAAACGGAATATATATTAAATTGATTTATTATTTTCGTGATAGCCTGCCCCGTAGGGTTCGTGTTGTTGTTGTTGTGTGTGTGTGGCTCTTCGGAATTATATATTCATAAATCGCCAAATTGTCCCTGTATTTTAATTTGAAATTCCTTTAAGTTTCCAATATGGATTATCAGAAATTAATTAATAACGGAATAAAAAGGCTTAGAGAAAAAACAGGTTTAACTCAAGAACAGTTTGCTGAGAAAATTAATTTGTCAACAAAAGGACTTAGCAATCTTGAAAGAAATAGGTATCAGCCAAACCCTGAAACAGTAGATATGATATGCAAAGCTTTTGACATCCACCCCGTTGACCTGCTTCTCGAATATCCCGAAGACCTCGACTCAAATGATGCACTGAAACAAATAAATGTAATTTTGAAGACCTATTCAAAAGAAGAACTGAACAAACTGCTCAAAGTTTTGAGTGTACTGAAAGATTAAACCTAAAATCAAACATAAAAAAAGAGAGGAACAATTCCTCTCTTTTTTCTTTATTCATAAACTATGCACATTTCTTTTTGAAGCACATCGGAAGACATATAGCCGCACAAATCAGTGCTGACAAGCCCCAGAACGCAAGAGCTCCGTTCCAGCCGAATTTGTCAACAACAAAACCCGTGCCCAGGCCGGAAAGCATTGCTCCCACATATCCGAATGTACCGGTAAAGCCTGTTACAGCCGAAGCAACTTTCTTTGAGCTTGATTCGATTGCACAAACTCCCCCGATTAACATCTGAGGTCCGTAGGTGAAGAAGCCCGAAAATCCGATAAGCAATATATCGATTATGCCGGAGCCGTTGATTTTCAAAACCTCAACCATTGATTTGCCTGTGAGGGCAAAGAATGCGCTGTCGATGAAGTTTGTTCCTGTTCCGTTAAAATACAAGCCGAGCATACAAAAGATTACGCCGACGAGGAAGATAACGTTGATAGGTGCTCTTGCGCCTTTAAAAATTTTATCTGAGATTACACCTGCCGAGATTGTGCCGAAGAATCCGAACAAAGGCAGACAGGCAAGTTTCATTGAAGCGAGTTCAAGAGTGTTTTTCTTTGCTTCTACCAGATATTTGATAATCCAGTCTTCTGTACCGAAGCGGATTACATAAACGAACACATAAGCCATTGCCAGAGCCCAGATGGCTTTGTTTGTCAAAACGTTTTTCACAAGAATCTGCATATAAGACATTCCGTCGTCTTCAGCTTCTGTTTTTGCTGTTTCTTGTACACGTTCAGGTTCTCTGTATTCTTCTACATCGGGAAGACCGATTGTTTGAGGTTTGTCTCTCAGTCTGTTAAACATCCACAAAGCTATGATTATAGCGAGAGTACCCGGTATATAGAAGGCTGCTTGCCAGCCGAATTTTGCAATTGCAAAGCCTGAAAGAATTACTGCAAGGAATGTACCTGTCTGGTGTGATGTTGACCACATTGCCCATTTTGTTGCTCTTTCAGAGTTAGAAAACCAGTAGGTCAAGCTTTTTGCAACAGGAGGAAATCCCATAGACTGAAACCAGCCGTTACATCCCCAGAAAAATGCCAGCACCCACAAAAGAATTGTTGCGGAAGGCATCCCGAAGAAGGTGAATTTTCCGGGTGTGAAAACAAAAAAGCTCAAAGCAAAACAGATGTTTGCCAGACCTGCCAGAATCAAACCTGTGGGCAGGAATTTTCTCACGTCTGAACGGTCTGCTATCATTCCGTTGACGAATTTTCCGATTGCATAAGTGAAGTACAATGAGCTTCCAATCACACCGAGTTCGAGGTTTGAATAGCCCAGTTCTTTACTCATTGACGGCAATGCCGCTGCAATATTTTTTTTGCAGAGGTAAAACATTGCATAGCCGATAAAACAAGAATAAAACATTCTCCATCTAAAATGAGAGTATGTTTTTTTGATTTGTTCCTCGTCTTTAATAGGTTCGGCGGGTGCCGGTTCTTTAAAAAATTCTAATAATCCCATATATTTCCAACTCTCTATTGTGTGTACGGTAAAAAAATTATCCCAGAAAAATGCACTGATTACAATTAAAGTAAAATTATGTTAAAATCGTTTCATATATTATTTTGAGGAATTTATTTCATGGAACACATTCATAATTTTGTAGCATCAAATGCTTTGATTATTTCATCAGCGATATTGATAATCGCTTATGTTTTTATTGCGTGGGAAAAGATTTCAAAGGTTACTGTTGCTATGATAGGTGCGTCTTTGACGATTATTCTCGGGCTTCTTGCCCAGTCAAAGGGGCATGATACAATAGACCCGCATTATTTTATAAATTTTGTTGATTTCAATGTAATTTTTCTTTTAATCAGTATGATGATTATTGTCAGCATTGCCAGCAAGAGCGGTGTGTTTACATGGATAGCGAATGCACTTTTGAAAAAGACCAAAGGGCATCCGACGAAGATTCTTATTGCGTTAGGTGTTTTTACTGCAATAGCTTCGGCTTTTCTGGACAACGTAACCACTGTTATTCTTGTTGTGCCTGTAACTTTTCTTGCGGCAAAGAAGCTCGATATAAACCCGATTCCTTATTTAATTACAGAGATTCTTGCGTCTAACATCGGCGGTACGGCTACTTTAATCGGTGACCCTCCGAACATTATCATTGGCAGCAAAGCAGGGTTCACATTTATGGACTTTTTGCTGGAGCTGACAGACATTGTTTGTTTGATTTTTGTGGTTAGCATGTTGATTCTGTGGTTATGTTTTAGAAAGCAGCTTGTTGCCAGCAAAGAGAAAATGGAAGAGGTTGCTCTTCTTGACAACAGCAGCACCATCACGGACATGAAGCTTGCGATTCGTTCTTCAATTGTACTTTTGCTGGTTATTTTAGGTTTTATACTTCACGATGTTATACATCTTGAGTCTTATGTAATAGCTATGGCCGGAGCAAGTTTCCTTTTGATTTTTGAAAGTCCAAAAAGAGTTCTGAACGGAATCGAATGGAACACTATATTCTTTTTCATCGGTTTATTTATTATAATCGGCGGTTTTGAAGCAGCAGGCGGAATCTCAATGATGGCTCAATGGATTCTGGATGTTACAAAAGGCAACGAGACTGCTATGGCGATGTTGATTTTGTGGGCATCGGGAATTCTCTCGGGTATTGTTGACAACATCCCTTATACTGCAACAATGGCACCTTTAATTTATCAGATACAACTGGTTGAAGGTGCTCAATATGCACATCCGCTGTGGTGGTGTTTGTCTTTGGGTGCTTGTCTTGGAGGAAACATGACAATCATCGGTGCGGCAGCGAACGTTATTGTTTCTGAAACCGCAGCAGCACACGGCAAGCCGATTTCTTTTATGAAATATTTAAAATACGGTATGCTCATTACTTTTGTATCTCTGGTTTTGAGTTCAGCATACATATATTTCAGATTTCTTATTCATGCAGCGCACTAATTAGACGTTTTGTTTATAAACCTGATGTTTGAAGGCCTGTTCAATATCAGGAGTGTTTACTTCGAAAACGTGTGCCTGAGCAGGTCCGAGGTCGATTTCGATTTCATTGTTTTTTGCTTCCCAGCTGCTTCCTGTTCCGTATTGGGGAGACAGGTCTTTAAGTTCCTGAGTTTGTTTCAAGCCCGGCACAATAACTTTAACTTTTTGTTTTGAGTTTACGTCGTGGTTTGCAATTGTTATGAGAGTTTTTCCGTCTTTATGTCTTGCATAAGCAATGACTTCATCACGGCTGTTGCCCTTCACAGGAAGTTCTATATAGCTTCCTTTTGTGATTACTTCGCCGTATTGAGGTCTTACAACGTTCATCATATAACCGAAATGTTCGCCTATGTCAGGGTTTTCTCCGCCCGGTTTTCTTGATTCATTAAAGATATCGATGAATTCTGTATGTGTATAGTGGATTATATTGTCTTTTGTCAGAGAAAATTCTTTGAAGAAGTCGAAGATACCTTTGTATTCAGGTTTATCGGCGATTTGTGCAATCTTTTTGTCTGCATCAGGGCTGTTTAAGAGTTTTTGAAGGTTTTCTCTGTCTTTGAATTTTGAGGTATGGAGCAAATCATTCACAGTGTCTTTATAGACAGGGTTTTGCAGCAATTCGTTGAAGGATTTGTTCACATATTTTTTGTCGTATGGATAGATATATCTGTCACCTGACTCATATCCTGTAACGATATACGGGTTTGTCATAGGCAGGGTGGCTTGTATGACGTTTGTCATTTTGCAATAGTCAGGGCCGCCGTTTGACATCGGGCTTTTGTCATCGTGTGTAGCAAAAGAGCCGATTAAAGATTTACCTTTGTTATGGCTGTGAGACATTTGAAGGTTGTCTTTTACAAACTGGTGGAAGTCTTTTGCTTTCCAGATATTGAAGATGTGATATTGTCCGTAATAAGAGTCAAAACCTGCATCAAGAGCTTCTTCCGGACGGTCGGCAGGCATGTTCTTCATCGGTGAAGCATCTTCGTATGTATAGCATTCTGCTAAGAAAGCAAATTCAGGGTCTTTGCTTCTTGCGTAAGATGTGATAATATCCCAGAATTCGGGCGGTTTTGCTCTGCCTACGTCGGCTCTGATTCCGTCGATTCCTAGGTCTATACACATATCAATGTATTTTTTATGATAGTCAATCAAAGCAGGGTTCAGTGTTCTTTTGTCAGCATCATCCCACGGATTGAACATTCTGATGTCTTCCCAGCCTTCCGGAGTTTTAGGGTTGCCCTGAGCATCTGTTGCTCTCAGGTCAGGTCTGGCATCATAAAGATCGACAGACATACAGCTCGGAAGGTCAACCATTACTTTGATTCCCTTTTTGTGGCATTCTTTTATTGCATCTTTTGCTTCTTCATAGACACTTTTCGGATTTCTCGGGTCATCGAGTTTCGGGTCTATTGAAAGATAGTCCAATGGTGCATAAACAGATCCTGCGCTGCCTTTTGCAGCAATCAATCCCGGCGGGTTTATCGGAAGCCAGTGAAGTGTATTGATTCCGTATGATTTCAGTTCATCAAGACGTTCTACCATGTTAGTGAAATAGCCCGGTTCTTCACCGTTTTCAATAAGTCCGTTTCCGTCTGTATCTTTTGCGTTGAAGGTTCTTGGAATCATTGCGTAAATAACAGCCTGATTGTTCTGGAACATTGAACGAAGGTTGTTTTTATAGTTTGTTAAAGGTGCTGATTCTGTTTGTGTTACGTTTTGAACAGGTGAGGTTGAAGGAGTTTTTGCTGTTCCTGCTTTAATCATCAAAGCTGTCAGGAGGCTGCCGCCTGTTTGTTTTTTATATTGGTCGGCAATCGGTGTGGAAACAGGAACAAACGCAGGGTTTGTTTGTGTAAGCTGTCCTTGAGATGCAGCTGTGTGTTGAACCGGTATTTGCTGTATATTCTGGTTTTGCATCATTTGTGTGAGCAATGATGCTTTGAAATTTTGTTTCAGCAAAGTTGTATGGTTAAGGTTGTTTATCATTTTGTTACTCCTTCGGGGGAAGTCGGGTTAAGCGGTTCATATTGATCTTTGTTGAAGTAATTTTTTCTTCCCATAAATCCGATTGTCAAAAGTGTCAAAGCACTTGTTCCAATTAAAAGACCCATGGCAAGTTTTGACCATTTATTTCTTGAGCAGGCGTTTTCTGCTGCTCCGATAACAAAGTCTGTTACATTTTTGCCGGATCTTTCGGCAAGAGGTTTGTTTGCAACAGAATAGTTGAGTTTGCTAAGGACATATTTTATTGCTTCTTCTCTGTTATAGTCTTTGATTTTGCTAAATTTGTCTCTGTAATCATAGATTACCTGCATATATCTATCGACATCTATTCTGCCTATGTCGTGGACTCTGTCTCTTAAGCGTGCTTCAACTTCTGACACTTTGCTAAAGTCATTTTTGTTGAAGATAGAGTCAACAAGACCTTTGAGAATTTCTCCTTCATTTGCATGCGGCCAGATTTTGTTGAATGTACCCATAAAGTGGAATTTAAGTCTTTCTGTATTTCTGTTGGCTTTTTCTATGAATTGTCTGATGAGTCCTTTTTCACCTTCATTTTTACAGTTTTCAAGAATTGCTTTGAGTGTTTCTTCTGAAACAGGGCCGTTGACTTCGTTTGCAATATTCCAGAGCATTGTTTTGCTGTGGTTGATGCCTTTTTTATAGCCGGGAATAACTGATTCGAATTTTGTAGTCCAGTTGTTTATATCATTTTTTTGGAGAACAATATCTTTGATATAACGTTTCAGTCCGTTTTGTGCTCTTTCAAACTCTTTTGCATAGAAGTCATTGTCACTCATTCCCAATGGTTTTGGTGTTACGAATGAATAGTACACCGGTCTGTTATTGAGGTTGTTTTTGAATTCTTCTACGTTTGCGCCGAGAATTTTGTTTACGATTTCATCAATGTTTTTGAATGTATCAAGCGCTTTAATCGGTCTTGTGAAAGAGTCGATTGTATTTACAAGTTTTTGATAAACTGATCTGATATTCATTGCGTATTGTTTTTCAATGTTATCAGTCATTGTATGAGAGAAGTTGTGTGATGAAACACGTGTCATCAGTTGTTTTACTTTATAAAGCAAGCCGGGATTTTCATAAGTTCCTATCATTTCAATTACGGCTTTTTCTTCTTTACTTGATGCTTTAGCAGCATATTTTGACATTTGGTTAAGAACTTTTCCGTATTTATTGGAATCTGCTGCAATTTCTTCAAATTTTCTTGTTACGAGTTTTGCTGCATTGTGAGAATCTGTTGCCGCAATTTCAAGCATTTCTGCTTTGTTGAAGCCGAGTGCTTGAAGATATTTTTGAGGAACTCTTTCCCAGTTGATTGCAGTAGACGACTCGGAGATGTTCATTATTGTAGCTTTTTCAATTTCAGCGATTCTTTCTTTTAATGCAAGATTTGTTTCTGCAAAGTTGAAGATTTTTCTCATTTTGTCTGTGTCAACTTTGTTGTATCTTACCTGTTCAAAATATGCATCGGCTTTTTTGTTTATGATATTGCGAAGCACTTTGATAAGGCTTTTGTCAACATTTTGTTCTTCGTTTACAGTCCATATAACTTTTCTTGCAAGCAGGTTTTTCACTGAATCCTGTTTTACAAGACCGATTTCTTCTTCACCAAATTTTATGCCTGATTCTTGAAGTGCTGCTGAAATTTCATGAGGCTGTAAGCCTTTGTAATCAAGGAATCTCTTCGGTATAAGATTTTTTTTGTCGGCAGGAACCATTTCAACCGCTTCTTTTATTGCATTAGCAGTTAGTTTTTGTAAATCACTTTTGAAGTTTTCTGTTATGTGAATAATAGGTTCTGATGCATCCATTGCATATTTCATTTCTTCGCTAACAGCTGTTTGAATGCCTGTTGCAAAATATCTTTTTGAAATGAAATCCTGAAGCTTTTTGAAGCTTTCCGTAGAAAGTCTGTTTGATTCGCCTCCAAGAATTGTTTCAAATTCTTCTACGACTGCTTTGTCAGGTGTTATTTGCAATTTTTTCATTACGTGAGAAATATCATTTGTGTTGTTCATAAGAAGATTGTTGATATTCTGTGTAAGATTTGATGCTTTTTGTTCGCTCCGTTTTGTTCTGATGTTTTCAAGTGTATTTTGGAGCGGTTTTTGAAGACTGTCAGCAGCAATAGAAGACAGAACCGGCGTCATTATGCCTGCTGTAAGCATCCAGAGAGTGTTGCCCTGAATTGCTATTTGTCTCATTTTGTCTTGGATTGCTTCTCTTCTGTTTTTAATGTCTCTGGGGATGCCCAATTTGTCACCGATTAAGTCTAATTTTTCATAATCCGGTGCTTCTTTGTTGTAGTTTCCTTTTTTATCAATATGTCTGTATAAATCCCATGCAAGGTATTGAGGATCTTCAAAGAAATTTTTTCTTCTTCCATAAGAGTCTACATATTTTTGATTTATGTCAACACCGGTTGCCATTTTGATAGGAGCACCGATAACCCTTGGCCATATTGCCATTGATGCAAACCAAGTGGCCAATCCGACAAATTCCATACCTTTTGCAAAAGGAAAGAGTTTTGAGGTTGCAAGAACTGCTGCAATTCCCAAAGAACCTGTTCTGATGGCTAGGTCATTAATCTTTCCGACTGAATAGTCTGTTCCTTCACCTTTAAAAGCGGCTTTGTAGAAGTATTTTGCATAGTCAGCATAAGATTTTATTGTGCTGGCTGCTGATTGGAAGATATTTTCTTTTACAAGATATCCATTCGGGCTGTGCGGCTTTACGCCTTTTGGTGTAGTGGTTGCGGGACTGAGCGGTTCAGCAGGAATGTATGAAAAATTTTGGTATTGCGAAAATTCTTTTTGAATTGCATGTACCGGTTTTTGAACAGCAGGAGGTGTTGCGTTGTTTGTTACTTGAGGTTTATAAACAGGTATAGTATTGATTAAGTTGCCCATCTATTTTTGCACCTCATTTGTCTTTTCATCTTTTTTTACAATTTTGTGACTTCTGCCTGATGTTTTTCCAACAAGAAGAGAAATTGCAGTCAATGTAGCCAAACCGGTAAGCAGAATAATTGATTTGCCTGCAATTGAGGAGGCTTTGTTATGTCCTTTCCAAAACTCTGTGAAGCTTTTTCCGAAAGGTTTGAGTGCATAATCATAGACAGCTATTTTGGCATTGTGCAATCTTTGTTTCAGCGGTGTTTTGTTGATTCCGAATATACCGTCTTTTACAGTACGTTTGAAACCTGCAAGCGATTCATTTTTCCAAGGTGTCTGGTTTGCCATACCGATTCCGAGAGCAACATAGCAGGCTGTGAGGGCATATTGCCATGCTCTTGCCATAATGATTGTCTTTTTAACAAGCGGTTTTACTGTTGAATCAACATCATTTGCATCTTCTTTTATTCCGTATTTTTTTGCAAGTTTTATGTATGTTTCGTTTATTTGTTCAGGAGTTTTTCCTTCATGGTTGTATAACAAATCCCATCTTGTAAAATCAGCACTTTCAAAAACTTTGTGATATTCTGTGTCTTTTCCGAAAACTCCTGTATGGTTTGTTGATGTAGGAATAGCTCTGGCATAAGGCTGATTCAGGTCAATGCCTCTTGTCAGACGAACTGTTGTGTTGACTATTGATTTTGCGATTGCTGCACCTACGTAATACAAACCTACACCGAGTGCCATGTGTTTTGCTACTGTTTTTGCAGCTTTTGCTGCTTGAAAATTATTTTTGTTTACTCCTGCATAAAAAAGAGCTGCGAGGATAGGTCCGCCTACATAATATGGGAATTTTGCAGTTTGAAGAAATTCAAAAAATGTATAATCCTGTGCTCCGCCTAATCCTCTAGGGAAATGTTTGAGAGGAATAGCTTTTGTTTTTTCCCAATTAACTCTCATTTTCTCTGAGAATGTATCATCTAAGAGTGTATCTTTTTTATAGATGCGATTATTTTCTTTACGGTTTTTAGCTTGAAAGTTTTTATCAATATATTGTTTTGTACTTGTCTCGGAAGCCGAAAATGAGCCGACAGCGGCAGGATTATTGACATAATTCATTAGATTATTCGACACAGTAACCATAGTTCCCCTTGAATCGCATGTATAGTCCTACTAATTAAAGGTTCATCAAAAAATTTTTTGCTATGTAAAACACACAAATTTTTGAATAGATCTCCTAAAACTAGTCTACCACAGGATTTTGAATATAAAATTCTTTTTTACATTTTGTAATATATTCAAAGCCAAAACGGCATTCAGTTTTGGTTTGACTTTTTGATAATAATTATTAAAACATAATCATACAAACAGATGTAGTAAACACACGGGCAATCCTTAATAATTAGTTAGTGTAGTTATAATCAGCAGACCCCATGCCTTTTCGTTACAGATTACAAAAAATTCTGGATTTCAGAATCAGAAAAAAAGAAGAACAGCTTCAAAATGTACGTAATGCACAGGCGCTGGTGTTGAAAATAGAAGGACTGATAGACAGAAATAACAAAGAAATTGCGACAACAAGAATAAATATGCGCCAGGCTGATTTTTCTATGTATGAGGCTTATGACAATTTCCTGAAACACCTGTATGTTAAAGGCGAACAACTCGAAGCCGACAGGCAGGAAGCACAAAAAGCACTTGAGATTGAAAAAGACAAACTCAGAGAACTTGAAAAGGCGGTTAAAGTTCTTGAAAAACATAAAGAAAGAAGCCGTGAGGCATATCTTGAAGAAGAAAAACAGATAGAGCTCAAGAGACTCTCAGAAGTTGCAATCCAGAAATATTTTGCAAAAACCAAAGCTCAGCAGGAAGAAGAACTTGCTGAAATGTTAAAAAATTCTCAGTATAGTGAAGGAACAGATATAAATGAATATCTCGAGTACCCAGACTCCGACAGAAACTCAACAACAAACAACAACGCAGGTTAGTGAAAAATCTGCATCGAATAATTCCGAGAAGATTTCTTCTGCAAAAACAGAAGAAAAAAAAGACACAAAAGAAAATGAAAACAAAGGCGAATTTCAAAAACTTCTCGAAGAACCAAAATCAACTGACAAAGTCAGCATTGAGCAGCCCGTTCAAAATAACCAGAACCTGAATATGGTAAACGATGAATATGCCAACAAATTCGGTTTTGATACTGTGTCAGCTTTCAAAAACATGAAATCACTTTACAACTATGATTCTATGAAAATTTCTAAAGATGATGCTAAGTTTTTTGCTGATCTTGTAGAAAATAAACAGTTTGCACTTCAACAAAACGGAGACAAGTCGAATCTTATCAAATTTGCTGATGAAGTAGGACCTACATACAAAGCACAACAAACATCCAAAGTTCTTACAGATCTGATTAATAAAGCTTACAATGACCAGAAGCCTGTAAGAATAGATTTTGACAACAATGTATCTGTTATTTTGAAGGTAGATACAAAGGGTAAAGTTTCTGCGGAGTTTATTCCGGGCGACAAAGCTGTCGAAGCTTATTTGAAAAATAATATAGGCTTTTTGAAACAGAGATTTGACGATCAGAATCTTCCTTACAACGATATTTTATACAGGCAGTCAAATCAAAACAACCAGAATCGCGAAAGACAACAACAAAGAAAAGATAAAGGAGAGTAAAAATGAATGATTCATTTGTAAATGCTCTAAATACACAAAAGGCTACATCTGATTGGATGGATGCTATTTCAGAAAACCTTACCAATATATACACACCCGGTTATCGTGAAACTCAGGCAAGTTTTAAAACTTTTTTAAACACTGCAATAATTGACGGGTTTAACAAAAACGTAGGTCAGGGTAAATCTACTCCGGGTACGTCTAACGAAAACGTATTTCTTGAAGGTGAGGGATATTTTACTCTCAGACGTTCTGATGGGCAAATAGTTTATTCAAGACTCGGTGAATTTACATTTGACAAAGAAGGTGTCTACAAAAACCCGAGCGGATATACTGTTCAGGGGTATATCCTGAATGATAAAGGCGAGATTATGCAGGGTACAAAGCCTATTGATGCTGACATATATGCTGAAACAGGCATAAAAGGCGGTGCTGTAAACATACCGACAACTAACATAAAACTCTGGATTGATCCGAATAACGGAAAATATCTCGGCAAATATGATGAATTTGAATTCAAAGGTGACGGCATTTTGTATGGTAAATCAGATGGAGGTAAAAATGTAGTGCCTTTATACAAACTTGCTATTATGAACTTTCATAATCCTGAAGGGCTTTATGAAACCAAACAGGGCGAATTTATTGAAACTGAAGAGTCAGGACGTCCTGTTATCGGAAGAGGAGAAGTCAGGGGTGGTTTGTTAGAAATGTCAAACTGTGATTTTAAAGCAAACATTTCGTATTATCAGCAGGCAAAAATGCAGCTTGATGTTTCCAACAAGCTGATTCAAACCAATAAACAGCTTCTTCAAGAAGTATTACAGCTGATAAGTTCATAATGAAAACAGGTTATCCTAATTTATTAATGCCTTTGTTCGGACTGACAGAGGCTTTTTATTTTAGGAAGTTTTCACAGAAATTGTAGAAAATTACATTTTTAAGTTCAATAATTTTGTCACCGACTTTTTTGATTGTGCTTCCATCAGGTGCTTTTATATATGATTCAACAGGTTTGTTCGGTGATTTTTGAATAGCTTTAACAGGTGTTTCAAACTGGTCAAGTTTTATTGCTTTTCCGAAATAGCCTATGCCCGGAATGTTGTTGCTGAGTGTGTAAGTTGAATTGCCTGATGTATGTTTATATTTTCTTAAAATACTTCCGTCTTTGTTAAATGTTCTTTCAATGATTACTTTGGGCTGAATTTTTGGTGCCATTATTAATTCCTTTCAAAACTTGTACGTGGTAGAAATCTTGTGAAAAAAATTTTTTGCTAGTTTTTTTTATATTGTTAAAAAATGTCACAATTATTTTTTTTCATAAGCAACAGAAACTGTATAAGAATCGTTTGAAACATCTACGATTGACCATCTCAAAGGTACAATCCCTGATTTTTCAAGTTCAGATTCAATGTAACCTGAAGTTAGTTCAGGTGTTTTTTTGATTATAAAAGTGTTAGTTTCTATCATTATTCCACCGTGACGGATTTTGCCAGATTTCTTGGCTGGTCTACGTCTTTTCCGAGGAATTCGGCAATGTAATAAGCCAGAAGCTGTAAAGGTACAGAAGCTATTACCGGTGAAAGGTATTCATCAACTTCCGGTACTTTAAGGATATATTCGAAGACATCCTCAAGATGTTTGTCATCTGCTGAAGTGAGTGCTATCATTCTTGCATTTCTTGCTTTTGCTTCTTCAGCATTTGAAAGAACTTTTTCATAGACAATGCTTCCGGGCATGAGGATTGCCAGAACCGGCATTGTTTCATCAAGCATTGCAATAGGACCGTGTTTCAATTCTCCTGCCGGATATCCTGTTGCGTTGATATAACTGATTTCTTTAAGTTTCAAGGCACCTTCCAGCGCAGTCGGGAAGTTGATTCCTCTGGCTATATAAATAAAGTTTTTGTAAGAAGCAAATGCTCTTGCACACTTTATTACGTCGTCTTTGTGTGAAAGAACTGTTTCGATTTTTTGAGGCAGAAGAAGCATTTCATGTTTCAGTGTTTTGATTTTGTCTGAATCAAAGGAGCCTTTGATTTCTGCAATATACATTGCAAAAAGGTAAAGTGCTATGAGTTGGGCATTGAAGGATTTAGTCGCAGCAACACTTACTTCTATACCGGCATTTACGGGTATAAGGCTGTGTGCTTCTCTTGCCATGATTGAATCAGGTCTGTTTGTAATAATCAAAACATGTGAACCGACAGATTTTGCCTGTCTGATAGCTGTAATGGTGTCAGAGGTTTCACCGGATTGTGAAATGCCGATTACAAGAGTATTCGCATCTGTTACGGTTTTTCTGTATATGTATTCGCTTGAAGCTTCAACATCAACAGGGATATTGGTAAATGCTTCCAGAATATATTTAGCAACCATTGCTGCATGAAGAGAAGTTCCACAGGCAATAATCTCAATTCTTTTAAGATTTTTGATTTCGTCTTTTGTGAGTTTGACTTCGTCAAGTACAATCGGTTTGTTGATGTCAGGCAGTTTTCCGGAAAGCACATTTCTGATTACATCCGGCTGTTCATGTATTTCTTTGAGCATAAAGTGTTTATACCCCATTTTGCTCATTGCAACAGGTTCCCATGGAAGAATTTCTTCTTTTTTGTCAATCTGTCGGCCTTCGATGTCTGTAATCAATACGCTTGACGGTGTGAGCACAGCAACCTGATCATCATCAAGGTAGATTACACGTTTTGTATATTGAATTATAGCCGGTGAGTCACTGGCTAGAAAGTTTTCGCCTTGACCCATTGCAACAATAAGAGGCGCATTTTTTCTTGTGCCGACAAGAATGTTTGGTTCATCTTGATGCATTACACAAAGAGCATAGGCACCTTTGAGTCTTTTAGCTGCGGCTCTGACAGCCTTGGGAAGGTCATTAAGTTTTCCGTATTCATGTGCAATAAGGTGTGCAACTACTTCTGTATCAGTTTCTGATTTAAAAACACAGCCTTCTTTTAAAAGTTCTGTTTTAAGTTCTTTATAGTTTTCAACAATACCGTTATGAACAATTGCGAGTTTGCCGCAGTTACAAGTGTGCGGATGAGCATTGATTGTGTTTGGAAGTCCGTGTGTTGCCCAGCGGATGTGGCCTATACCGGCAGTTGTTTCGATGATTTCTGATTTGTTTTGTTCAATCAGGTCTTTGAGGTTCTGGAGTTTGCCTTCTGCTTTATAAACTTTAATTTTGCCTTCAGAGTTTACGGCAATTCCGGCAGAGTCATAGCCTCTGTATTCCAGTTTGCTTAATCCGTTGAGCAAGATATCAACAACAGGTTTAAAACCTACATATCCAACTATTCCGCACATATTATCTCATCCTCAAATTGTCTATAACTTAAAATTATTATAAAATTTTATTTCAAAAAATCATTTTTGGGAAGTGGCAGGACATTAATATTTTATAAAGATTGTTTTTTTGATTGGCAAAAATTTTTTTTCAGTGATTTAAAGCGAATATGAATGATTTTTCGAAAATATCTTTTAAATCAAGAATAAATATTATAAGTAACAATAAAATCTATGAAAAACTGCCAAGAGGGCAATATATAACATTTTTGTTGGAACTTCGGGAGCCTTGTATAGCCCGAACGGATATTTTCAACACTGTTAATATTAGAACTTGTACTGGCGGAGGATTAAAATCTGAAGACAATATACTTGCTCTCGGGTTTCATCTTTGGGACCATTACAAAGATAAAGTTTTTAAAAATCAGGTGAAGTTTATTAAAAAATCTTTAGAAAAACCGGATGGAGGGCTTTTAATCGGTTCAAAACGAGTGGAGAATGCTCCAAAATCTGTGACAAATTTTTTAAAATTAAAAAATGAGCTTACAAAAATGACTCCGAATATTTCTTGGTTTCAAACAATCAAAAAAGAATATGGTGAAGTGGATTTTAAATATTCACGTGTTGATGATACCTGGAATCTGAGATTGTTGGATTGGGGCAAGGACGGTGAACGTTGTAAACAGGTCAATTCTTTAAAAAGGCTTTTGGATTTTTTTGAAGAAATTTCAATTTCGCCGCAAGACAGGCTGTTTATAAATGGCAAAGAAATTACAGAAAAAGAAGCACCACAGATTTTCAGAAAAAAACAGCTTTAATTTTCTGTTTTTGCATTTCTGTCAACACCGAGTTCTTCCAGGGATTTGATGAAGTTTTCAGCGGCAGCTTTTTGAATTTCCGGCGGAACAACTCTTAAAAGTTCGACTGTTTTTGAAATCACAGGGTCTTTGTCGTACCAGCGATTGCCCTGGATTGGTTTAACCATATCATAAAACTTGTCAATTGTTTCTTTAGAGACTTTTTCTTCGATTTTTGCGAGAAATATTTCTGCTTGAGCTCTCAATTCGTCTTGATAATTTCTCAGCAGTTCGACAACTTCCATTAAAACTGGGTCATGATCGTACCATCTTTTATATTGAGGCATTAACGTTTCCCTTTTTTACTTCCACAGCTTCACTATCATCATTGTATCTTACTATGTTTGCCCCCATGTTGGCAAATTTTGTTTCAAAAAGTTCATAACCTCTGTCAATGTGATGTAAAGCTTCGATTTCACTTTCACCTTCTGCCATAAGAGCTGCAATGATTAGAGATGCACCGGCACGAAGGTCGCTTGCTTTAACATTTGCTCCGTTGAGATTTTTCACACCTCTGACAAGAGCGTGATTTCTTTCTTGATGTATATCAGCACCCATTCTGCGAAGTTCGGGTACCTGCATGAATCTGTTTTCGTATAAACTTTCAGTAATTATGCTTACGCCGTCAGCAGTTGTCAACATTGCCATGGCAAGTGATTGTAAATCGGTCGGAAACCCGGGATATGGCTGTGTGACAATGTTAACAGAGTTTAATCTTTGATTGCAGCTTACTTCCAAAATAGTGGGTTCGATAAGCTTTATGTTTGCGCCCATTTTAATGAGTTTGGAGTTGTAAAAAGTCAAATGAGACGGCAAAACATTTTTAATAATGCCTTTACCTCTGGTTGCAATGATAGCAGCCATGTAAGTTCCTGCTTCGATTCTGTCAGGAATTGTTGTGTATTCAATCGGGTGAAGGTCTTCCTGTGTAACACCATTGATAACAATTTCCGATGTTCCTGCACCTGAAATATCTGCGCCCATTGCATTTAAGAAGTTTGCCAGATCAACAATTTCAGGTTCTTGAGCAGCGTTTTGAATTCTTGTTGCACCTTCTGCTAGAACAGCTGCAAGCATAAGGTTTTCGGTTGCACCAACAGAAGGAATATCAAGATAAATGTCTGTGCCTTGAAGGTTGGCTGCTTTTGCGTGAACATAACCGTTTTCAATTTTGATTTCTGCTCCTAGAGCTTCAAGGCCTTTGATGTGGAAGTCGACTCTTCTTTCACCGATAGCACAACCGCCGGGGAGTGCAACAATGGCTTCTTTGCATCTTGTCACAAGAGCACCGAGTACTATGAAAGAGGCTCTCATCTTGCTCACAAGTTCATACTTGGCTGTTATGCTGGTGAGATTTGTTGCATCAATGGAGACAGTTTTGTTCTCTTTGTCATATTTTGTTTTTACGCCCAGACCTTCTATTACACGAAGCATAATCTGAACGTCAGTCAATTCCGGAACGTTATGGATAACAGTTTCGCCTTTTGCAAGAATAGCCGCAGCCATCAATTTCAAAACAGCATTTTTTGCACCGCTAATGGAAACTTCACCGTGTAATGCATTTCCTCCGATTATTTTAAGTTTCTCAGCCAATGTTATCCTCCGGGATTTTCTCTTCTTTTATCATAATATAACCAACAGATTTTGTCTCAAATAATTCAAATAATGTAAATTATATTACGATTTAGATCTTTTTAAGATTCCAGTTATATTTGGGCAGTTCTTCTTTTGACTGTTGTTGTACAGCAGGTTTTTCAGACTGTTGTGTTGGCTTTGGCTGTGATTTTTGGATTGTTTGCACAGTGGTTTCTTTGGCAGGCTGAGGTTTATTCATCACCGGTGTGATGAGTTTGGGTTCTTCTTGTTTTGACGGTGTTTCTTTTGTAGTTGTTTCAGTTTTTGGCTGAATATCAACTGCCGGCTTGATGAACTGTTCTTCTTTCTGTTCTTGTTTTGGCTCAGGCAGTGTGTTTGAGACATCGTCGATGTTGTTTCTTATAGAATCGAAGAGTCTTTCTTCCTGTTTTTTGTTAAATTTTTGAGGCTGTTTTGCTTTATCAAGCTGTTGTATTTTTTGCACAGTTTCTTTTCTTTGTGCTTCCTGCTGTTTTTGGTAGTTTACATTTTCAATGTGTTTTTGGCGTTTAATTTCACGTTCCTGTCGGTATTTTTCGATTTTTCTTTGAGTGTTATCTTTGAAGTCCGTAATATTTTCTTTTACCACTTCACCATTAACGCTCGGGTAGTAGAGTTTTGTTCCTTCGTTCAGGAATCTGCTTTTCATTTCAACAGCTTTTGGTTCTTGAGGAGGAACAATCCATGGATTCACCTGTCTGTCAACGATATCTGTTACGTATTCAGACATGTTTTTTGAATATTTTTTGATTTTAGATAGCTGAGAATAGCTCGGTGAGAACTGAACGACGCCGAGATCCATGTCTTTTGCTTTGATTTCTCTTTGATATAAATCCTGCCATACGATTGAGTATGTCTTTTTGTCAATCAAAGTTACAAGGGTTGTCAATTTATATGTGGGTCTCAGTGGTTCTGAACTTGAGATTCCCCATTTGCTCCACCATGTTTCTTTAAGAAATTCGCTCTGTGTGTCCAGCCCGCTTGTGACCATGAGGATGTAATCTGTGTTTATATTTTTTGTAACTCTTTTCAGATTTACGAAGTCAATATTGTAATTGTATTTGTATTCTCTGAAAAATGTGAGGTAATAAAGCGGGATATTTTTCTGGGTAATTTTTGACATATTTTCACCGAGCAGGGGGGCTTTGATACGCCCTGTACGGTTTAAGTTGTTGATTATATCAGTGGCTATTATGTCAGAAGCAGCACCGCAGATGAGGTAAGTTGTTCCGTTTCTGTGACCTGTGTCACTGAGAACCGCAATTGTCGGCACTTTATATCTTTGAGGTGCAGCCAATGCGCAAGGAGCTTCTGTTATAAAAATTGCCGATAAGAGTACAAACGCACAAGTTATAAATCTTTTCATACTATCCCAAGTCATAATTATCCCTATTATTTTGTTAATATTATCGTTCATTTTTTGTTTAATTTATATCCCTTAAATACAGTATTTTTCGTAGTTTCATGTTCAATAAATTACATAAATGTAGTAAAATAAAAAAACTGAAAACATGCAGACAAGAATAGCAATAAAACGGTAAAGCGGGTATGCAAACAATGTTAAACAATATGGAAATGTTGAATCTGGCAAAAGAAGTTTGTGAAAATGCTTATGTTCCCTATTCAAATTTTCACGTGGGAGCTTGTGCATTATATGATACAGGCAATTATTACACAGGCTGCAACGTAGAAAATGCGAGCTATGGGCTTTCACTTTGTGCCGAAAGAAATGCTATGTCCAATGCGATTGCTGCCGGTGAAAAAGGCAAGCTTGTTAAAATAGCCATATTTTCAAAAGACAGAACAAACTGTATGCCCTGTGGTGCTTGCAGACAATGGATGTCCGAATTCAAAAAAGACAATAATCTTCAAATAATTCTTGAAAGTGAAGATTCAAAATGTGCAGTTTTTACGATAGAAGAGCTATTGCCTTACGGGTTTGAGTTGTAATCATAATCCCACATGTAAATTTGTCCGCAATAGCGGCATACTGCGTGTTGATTCATAAAGTTAAGGTCGGGAACAAAAGTGTAGCCGTCAACTGTTATGACGATATCTTTGTTGGTGTTGTATTCCCATTTGAAATTTTTTGAACCCTTATAACCGGGTGCAAACATCAACTCGAATTTATCAACAGATTTGCAGTTTTTGCATGCGAACATTACTCTTCTTCATCCTCAACATTTCTTTTTCTTTTCGGTGTCCGGGTTTGTGCTCTTGAGGCAAGTTTGTCGGCTGCTATTTTGCCTGCATAATTCTTTTTATAAATCTCTTTGTAGAGGTTTGTGCAGCAAAGACTTCTCATCGGCAGAGTGAAACCTGTCACTATGAAAGAAACACAGGAAAGCACAACAGCTTTTGAAATATCATAACTTTTTATTGTAATAGGTAAATGAAGGCTGTGGAGCATAGAGTTAAGGTCATTTAACGGTAAAAGCCTTATGTATTGTTCCGCAGGATAAGAAAAGAAACCAACCAAATCACCTTTTTCAAACCCCCAGCAAATCAAACCCGGCAAAAGCCAGTATGTCAAAATGCCAAGCATTATAAGAAGAAGTGAAGTTTTGATGAAATTAAATTTTACAAGATTTATGCCGGTTTTTATTGCATCAAATGCGCCCTTTTCCTCTTCAAGCGCAAACACTTGAAAGCTTAAGGACAAGTATACAAAGACTATAACAAGCAATCCCCACAAAATTGGAACAGACAGAATCAAATATATTACACTCAAAAGCAGTAAAAGAAGAATGTAAGATCCGCTTCTTCTTTTTATTAGTTCGGCGTGCATTCCGGTGTCTTCAAGGCTTCCACCTTCAAGAACAGTGCTGGACATAGAATTGAGTGCAGCTATTGCGATTAGGTAATCCCAGAAAGCTTTGCAGAAGATGAAAAATCCCGGAAGTGTCAAGAGTATCAGAACTAAAAACACAAGCGGAATGTTGTCAAACACAGGGCTTTTGGTTGTGAATGCCGAGATGTGTATTGTAAAAATGTAAGAAGCAAAAAATATCAAAGATATTCCGATTATTTGACCGAAGATAGGGAAAGCCATATATTTGAAGAACTTTTCAAAGTTCATGAAATAGAGCTTAATCCCGTTAAAGAATATTTTCATCACGCTGACGAAAGTTGAATCGCTTTTTGCCACTAAAAATTTCCTATCTGCCACTTCAATTTATGTTTATATTAACATGTAATTATGGACGAGCAAAACAAAAATCTAAAAGAATTGTTGTCAGGTTTGACACAGGCAGATTTTGAAAAAGATGTGGATTTGCATATGCATTCTTGTTTTTCTGACGGCAGGCTGACTCCTGATGAGCTTCTTGAGGATGCAAAGAAAAAAGGTTACAGGCTGATTGCCATAGCGGACCACAATACTGTTGAAGGGTATAAAAAGACAAATATCCTTGAAAGCGGTATGGTGCTTACGGCGATTGAGTTTGACTGTTGGTTCAGAGGTGTTCTTGTTCATATACTTGGGTATGGTGTGGACATAAACAACAGCGAGCTTTTGAGCTATTGTGCAAAAAACAAGAAGGAAACCGAGGCTGATATTGTTCGCTTGTTAAACCACAGGCACCCGAAAGATGTTATTAAAGCGATTCATAACGCAGGCGGGTTGGCTGTTCTTGCACATCCGGCATGCTACTGGGCAGTTAATCTTGAGCATTTTGTCAAAGGTTTGATTGAGCTGGGTCTTGACGGAATAGAGTCATATTATCCTTACCGTAGACACAGAGGTATAATCAAGTTTCATACTGCGGAGTCTGTGCGCAGAATCGGCAGGAAGTATGGTTTGATTATGACAGGCGGGTCTGACTCTCATAGTGAGATTGAGGGGATTGGTTAATCTAAGAATTTAAAATCAGAAGGCAGCTTTGATTCGACAATTTTGAATAGTTCTGATGTTTTTATACCTAAAGCTTCTGATAACATCCACAATGAACCGATTTTAGGTTCGTTATTTCCATTTTCAATGCGGCTTAGTAATGATTTTTGTATTGCAAATTCATCAGCAAGGAGTCTTTGTGATTTTGACAATTTTTCTCTTTGGTCTTTTATCACTTCTCCTATGCATTGAGCAAGTATTTTGGTTTTTGCTGAATTTGCATGTTGCATACATAGAATTTTAGAGTTAATATTGACCAAGGGTTATCTATATATAGAACCCGGGCGATTTATTATTTGGATATTTAAGATATGAAAACAATTCTCGTAGATTTAGACGGCGTAATCAACGACTATTGCGGTAATTACATAAAAGACTTTATTCCTCCGTTAAGAAAAGATGCAAGAGAGTTTTTAGAACTCTTGAGCAAAAGTTTTAAAGTTGTTATTTTTTCCACGCGTGACGAAGCTTTAGTAAAAGACTGGCTGAAAAAAAATAATCTTTTATTGTATATTTCATCTGTCACAAATGTGAAAATACCTGCATTCGTACAAATTGATGACAGGTGTATAAACTTCAAGGGCAATTATGCGGATGCGATTGAAAATATTATGAATTTCAAACCTTTCTGGGCGAGTTCTAATTCGAAGGAGCAAGAATAATAATCAGGTTTCTGCCTTCCATTGACGGTTTTCTTTCAACGTTAATCGGCTCACCTTCGAGGTCTTTTATGAATCTGTTAGCAAGGTCAAAAGCCAGCTCGGTATGCTGCATTTCACGACCTCTCAGCATTATCACAATTTTTACTTTATCGCCTGATGCAATGAATTTTTTGATGTTTTTAATTCTTACGTTATAGTCATGAACATCAATTTTATATCTGATTTTTACTTCTTTTACTTCGACAGTGTGTTGTTTTTTCTTGGCTTCTTTTGCTTTTTTGTCGAGTTCATATTTATATTTTCCGTAGTTCATGATTTTTGCTACGGGAGGGTTTTGGTTTGGAGAAACTACTACCAAATCGAGGTCTTTTTCATCAGCCATTCTTTGTGCTTCTGATGTAGGAATTACGCCGAAGTTTTCGCCCTCGCTTCCTATCAATCTTACTTCTTTACTTCTGATATTTCTATTTATCAGTGCTGCTTCTTTGCCGTTTGAAAAATCTCTGCTAATGGTTTGTTCTCCTTTTTTAATCTATTACGCTATTTTAGATTGCTAATCATTCAAATGTCAACATATATACGGATTATACACGAACGTTATTAATTTCGTTGTATGCGTTGACGAGTCGGTTTCTCATTTGTATTGCCATTTGCATGGTGAGGTTTGCTTTTTGAGAAGCGAGCATAACCTCGTGTACGCTGATGTCTCCGCCTGCGGCAAAGGTTTCTGCTGCTTCATAAGCTGCATTTTGTGACTCGTTTACGGAATTCAGTCCGTTTGAAAATGCTTTGCCGAAGTCATTTGCCATATTTTCCACAGCAGAGCGGCTTCTTTTTTGTGTTTCTTGAACACCCTGTGCATTTTCTATTCTTTCAAGCGGTGACACGCCCATGTTTTCAAGTCCTACATTCATTTGGATTCCTGTATTGATGATAGGACCTTGCGGCATATTCGCCATATTCTCCATTTTTTGGTTCAAAACATTGTCAAAAGCTGTCATTCCGTTTTTGTCGGAGTTTATGTTAAAAGACTCCATTTCTTTTGAGAATATTTTGTTATAGTTTGATATTGAATTGTTTGCTATTTGATTAAACTGCAATTTTTATACTCCTTTTTACGGCTTTAGATTCTTAAAGCCGCAGAAATCATACCTTTTGTTGTTTCTGCTGTTGTTGCATTGGCTTCATAGGCTCGTGAGGCTGAAACCATGTTTACCATTTCTTCGACGATATTTATATTAGGCAAAGTTACGAATCCGTCAGCATCCGCTTCAGGGTTTGACGGGTCGTATATTGTTTTGTAAGGGTCGTTTGAGGGGGTAATTTCCGCTACTTCGACACCTTGTGAAATTTGTTTTTCATCATATGAAATTCCGCCTTTAAGAGCGATAGTTCCGTTTGTCGGGCTGTAATAAGCATGGTGATTGCCGTCAGGAAATGCCGGTGCTGTTGAGCCGAGTTTGTCTGCATACACTGCTTTAAAAGTTACATTCTTTTTTATGTATACTCCGGGGGTTCCGTCAGGGTTTCTTGTTGTATTTACGTTTGCCATATTCGAAGCAATGTTGTCCATCATTGTTCTTTGGGCATACATTCCGGAGCCTGATATATCAAATGCGCTGAAACTCATTTATTATGATCCTCCTTTTACCACGTCCAAAAGGTTCGTCATGAATCTTCCTTCTACTGTTGCCAGAACATTATACTGGGTTCCGGCTTTTGCCATGTCCATCATTTCTTCTTCAAGGTTTACGTTGTTTCCGTTTCCGTAATCAATCCATCTTTCATCCCTGATGACCTCAGGTGCGTAAGCTCTTGTGTCGGCTTTTGTTTGTTGGATATATAGCATTTGTTCCTGTGGAAGCTTTTGTGCGATGTTGTTCGTCATTGGATTGTAGTTGTGTGAATAGCCTGTTTTATATGAATGGTCTTTTTCATATGCAAGGCTGTTTTTCATTCTCAGGTCTCTTCTGATGTCATCTTTTTCAATAATTTCTTGAAGCTGGTCTTCGAAGGCTACCATTTTTCTTTGATAGTCAGGAGTCATTGCGTTGGCTGTGTTTGAGGCAATAGCTGATTGTCTTTTTACAAGACCATCCATGGCGAGTTTAGAAACTTCGATTGCTCTTACGTTAAACAAATCCATGTGCTTCTCTCCTTTCTATAATTTTGGTACCAGTATTTCAAAAGTTGTGCCGTTTTCGTCTGAACAAACCAGATTTAAGTCTCCGTATTGTTCATTCATTGCTTCTTTTGAAATATACAAGCCCAGCCCTGAGCCTGTTATTTTTGAGGTAAAACCTTCATCAAAAATTTTCTTTTGTGTATCCGAATCTATTCCGCATCCGTTGTCGCTGATAAGAATTTTCAGCATATTGTCAGCTGTTTCTTCTGTTTTTACGACAATTTTTCCGCTTTCTTTTTTACACTGTATTGCATCAAGTGCATTGTAGAAAAGATTTATCATTACGTTCAAAAGTTTGTTTTCGTCAGCAAGGATTTCTCCTGTGAATTTATTTGAAACTTCGAATTTTGAGTCAGTTTCTTGTGCTTTTGCCTGAACTAGCGAGATAGCTGTTTCCAGAACTTTTGAGAAGTTTATGCTTACCAGTTTTACACTCTGGATTGTTCTGAGTTCTGTGAGCAGTGTGGAGATTGAATCTTTTGATTTTTTTATGCTGTGAATTGCGTTTGTCATTGAGTCATGAAGCTCTTTGTTTGAAACGAATTCGAGTCTTTTCTCCATGATTTTTGAGTATAAATCAATAACTGAAAGATGATTTTTTATATCGTGAGAGATTACTTTTGCTTTTGTTGAAATATACTCATATTTTTTTGCAATATCATCATTTTCACCGAGCAGTCCTGCTTCTGCTTGTGTTAGTGAGGCTTCTTCCACAAATGAGTCAGCAAAGTTTATGAATTTGTGAACAGCTTTGTTCAAAAGTTCGTTGCTTCTTCGCTCCGGTGTATATTCTTGTGTATATCTTGTCAAATCTATTTTTGAGTTTTCGGAAATTATTCTGACTACGTTGTTTACGTCTCTCGAATTCAAAAGGTGGTACACACATGAGGTATCTTTTACTGTTTCTGTTGAATAATCCCACAGAAGGCAAACCGAATATCTCGGAGAAAGGATGACAAGAAACTCTGTCTGTCCCCAGATATCATCTCTTTCAAGGTTTTCACCTTTTGTTACATTATCAAAAGAGTAGACTTCTGCGTTTGTAAATTCGAGTCTTTTTAATACACCATCAAGTTCTTTTGTGTCAAACAGCCTGATGAGGGCGACTGCTTTTTGGGATTGCGCTTCAAGAAGCGGTTCCAGGGCGAAGCGAAACAATCCTTTGATTGTCTGTTTATTGATAGGTCTTGTTTGACCCAGATAAATTAAATCTTTTAAAAGATTTTTTTGTCTAAAATTTGCTCCGCCCATTATTTTTAATCTTACCTTTAGTTATTTTTTCGGCTTAATGCCGTTTTTAATTTTTCTAGATTGCGATTTTTACTTTTCTTCTGTTTAAGAAGCCATTATTCAGTGCGTACAAAACAGCCTGTGTTCTGTCGTTTACCTGAAGTTTTTGGAAGATGTTGTTTACGTGTGTTTTTACTGTTGTTTCAGAGATGAAAAGTTTTTGTGCTACACCTTTGTATGTTACACCCTGAGTCAAAAGGTCAAGGACCTCTTCTTCTCTTTGTGTCAAATAATTCAAAAGATTTTCTTCATCCGAAACAGTCTGTGTTTCTTCTTTGAAGGATTTTTGGAAATATTCGAAGAATCTTGAAGACAAAGTTGCAGGAAGATAAATTTTTCCTGATGCAACTTCGTCTATCGCATAGATGAGTTGAGCAGAGGCCATTGTTTTTAAGATATAGCCCTTGGCTCCGATTTTCATAGCTCTGAAGATTAAATCAGGATCATCATAGCCTGTCAAAGCGATGGTACGCACTCCCAAATCTAATTTTTCAATTTCCGCAATTGCGGTCAAACCATCTTTTTCAGGCATGTTGATATCCATCAAAACGATTTCGGGACGATACTTCTTGATAAGACTGATTGCAACACTTGCACTTGTAGCTGTTGCCACTACATCGAAATCGCTTTCAATTTCAATCAGTTCTTTGATTCCTGACAAATGATCATAGTTGTCATCTACAATAATGATTCTGGCTTTCTTCTTAAATTCAAGACCTCTTCTCATCTACTCCCCCATGATTCTTCTTTATAAATTTTAATCGTGTACTTGTATTATTTACACCATGTATATTACCCCTAAATAGAGTAGGGCCTCATCGACTAGAAGGTCGAAATAATGATGTTTTTTGATATACCTTTGTATCTAGACCATGTGGTCTATAAAAAGGTGATATAGCTTGAGAAGAGAGGGTTTGGGGGGAGGGCAAAAAATAATTTATTAGTATTACTTAATCTTAGCTGCATACAGAATTTGAATTAGTCACTATGTATGATAAATTAATTAATGGAGCAGCCGGATAATTGCGCAGATGAAAAACTCTGTGAGGAAAGTCCGGGCACCCAAGGGCAGACCGCCTGATAACGTCAGGTGCGGGCGACCGTGAGGACAGTGCCACAGAAATGTAGACTGCCGATGACCTGCATAAGCAGGCACAGGCGATGGTGCAACGGCGAGGTAAGAGCTCACCGGAAAGGCTGAGAGGTCTTTGCCAGGTAAACCCCGGTCGGGTGCAAGGTTGACAAAAAGGTTAAGGTGACCCGCCGTCTTTTGACAAACCGCTTGAGCTTACAGGCAACTGTAAGTCGAGACAGATAATTATCTAGAAACAGAACCCGGCTTATGAGCTGCTCCTTTTATTTTTATAAAATTATTGTTTTATACAAGAAGAAAATTAAGCCTGAAATCATTATACAAACAGGAATTGTTAAAACCCAGGCCCAGACGATATTTCCTATCACACCCCATTTTACGGCATGAGCTTTGTATGTTGTACCCACACCCATGATTGCTGTGGAAATTACGTGGGTTGTGCTCAATGGTACACCAAAATGTGATGCTGCAAGAATAATAGAGGCTGCTGATGTTTCGGCTGCAAAACCATTGATTGGTTTCAGTTTAATGATTTTGCTTCCCATTGTTCTAATAATTTTCCAACCGCCTGACATTATGCCGCAGCTCATTACTGTTGCACATGCAAGAATTACATAAATAGGAATGTCAAAACTTCCTGATGCATTATGCTTTACAACTCCGCCGGCAAGAAGTGCTAATGTTATTATACCCATTGTTTTTTGTGCGTCGTTTGAGCCATGGCTCAGAGCCATTAAGCCTGCCGAGAAAATTTGACATCTTCTGAAACGTCTATTAACTTTATCAGGGTTTGCTTTGTAAAATATTCTGAGCAAAACAGCCATTACAACAAAACCTGTGCCGAATCCGATTATCGGAGCAAGGAACATAGGTTCAATTACTTTGTCTGCTAATTCCATAAATCTTACACAGCCCCAGCCTGCATTCACAACAGATGCGCCGATAAGACCGCCTATCAAAGCATGAGAGGAACTTGACGGAAGTCCGAAAAACCATGTTATTAAATTCCAGATTATTGCAGCACAGAGTGCACAAAATATAACATGAAGAGTTATTGTTGTAGGGTCGATAATTCCTGCCCCGATGGTTTTGGCTACGTGAGTGCCTGTCAAAGCACCGGTAAATTCCAGAACCGCTCCATATACAACTGCTTGACGGGGTGTCAGAACTTTTGTTGAAACTACTGTTGCAATAGCATTGGCTGCATCGTGAAATCCGTTTATGTATTCAAATACGAGTGCTCCGACTATTACCAAAACTAACAATACTATTGAAACTGTCATATATTTTCTTTCCCTCAACTAATCCAACTAAATAAGATTTAGCTCTGTTTTAAAACAACATTCACGACCTGATCTGATACAGAAAAACAACTATCCAGAGCGTTTTCAATGTCCTTGTGAATGTCTCTGAGTTTGATAACTGTGAGCGCATCATATTTGCCTGAAAAGAGTTCATCTATTGCATGGTAGTGTATTTCATCACCGTGAGATTCAATCTCTTTCATTTTGAGGTTAGTTTCTGTCATTTCTTTTATTGAGCTTGATTTTTTGAAATTATGGATAATAATTTTCAGCTCTTCAGTTGCCTGATAAAGTGTTTGTGCTTGTTTTTGCATATTTTCAGTAAAGTTTTCAAGTCTGTAAACTTTAAGATTCAATGAAGCTTTCACGATTCTTTTTGTAATTTTGTTGAGTAATGAAGCTATGCACTGTATGTCTTCTCTATCTATCGGGGTAATCAATGTAACGTTTAGCTGATGAAGGGTTTCTTTGAGTAAATCATTGCTTTTATGTTTCAGTCTTTTAGCGTTTATGACGTGATCTTCTGTCAAAGATGTTGTGACTATGTCTTTGTATAATTCTGCAACATCATGACAGACCTGGGCGCTTTCTTCAAAAAGTGTATAAAAAACTTTTTCCTCAGGCGGTAAAATGTATGCTAACAAATTGAATTTACTCATCTTAATTCCTTTCAAATCCATACACAATCACTCTACCATAAAAAAGATTTTTTCATGGCAGTTAAAAATAATTTGGTAAAGAAATTATTACATATTATGCAGTTAAATTTGTTAAAAATTGTAAAGATGCAAAATAAAGCTATACATATATAATTAATTATTTATGATATTATGATTTTCCATTGCCCCATTTTGTATTTTAAAAAATTTGGAGAGGAAAATGCAAACACCTGATGAAATGTTTCACCTTTTTATGGAAAATTGCAGAACAATAGATCGATTACGTTCTTTGAAAATTTTACTGGATAAGGACGAAATTTTGGGGGAGATTAGATATGATCCTCCTTTTCAAAGAGAATTTTTGTGGAATAAAACAAAGAAGTCATATTTGATTGAAAGCGTAATATTAAATATGGATATTCCTCCGATAACACTATTCGAGGAAGACGACTGTTATGAAATTATTGATGGACGTCAACGCTATCAGACTTTATTGGAATTTGTTAATAATGGATTTTCTTTGGATGCAAAAGGTCTTCCCGTTTTGAAATATTTGCATGGGAAATATTTTAGGGATTTTGATGAAAAATTTCAAAAAGCTTTTCTTAATGATGTGTATCTAAGAACACGAGAAATAGAGATTCTTCCTAATAAAAAGCTAAGTAAGACACAAAAGGATTTTATTAAAAAATCTTTTTTTAGAAGATATAATGCAGGTTTAAGTTGTTTAACCAGAGTTGAACTTGATAAAGCAAAGTATACTGATAATAAAATTATCAACTATTTTAGAAATAATTTGAAAGGTAATGTTGAATTAATTGAAAAAATCCTTATGCTATTTAAGCCTAATTATTCTAAGAAGAATTTTGATGAAGCAGATAATATTGAAAGGATTTTGCAGGTATTCAGGTTTTTGTTTGTAATTGAGGATATTCCTATTAATAGCTTTTTTAAAAAAGAGAACAAGAATGAAATAATTGAATGTTATTTTTTTACAAAACAACAAAAACGTAATAATTGTAAAACAATATTTAACTCTTTTATTAAAAAAATAGAGCTTCTCAATCGTTTAAAGAGTATTTTGGACAGCAATAACATTGAATATAATATGATATTCTTTAATACAATCTATTGGGCAGTAACCGTTTCACAAAAAGAAGGAATAACTAATAAACAATTTGATTCAGATGCGTTTTTTATTGCATTCAAAAATTTTGCTAAAAAAAATATTGAACTATTTACTAAGCCTGATAAAGAAGTTTATTATATGGTTCGTATACGTGAGCTGTACAAGTTGACAGCAGGATTTTTTGAACAATATTTCAATATTAGTCTTAAAAAATATATTGAGTCTGAAAAAACACGAAATCCCCTATTGAACGCAATTTTGGATTTTACTTCTGAAAAAGCAAAGAATTTTAAATTTGACTTTAGAGAAATAACAAAGCATGTACCGGATTCTCTTCCTATCATTGAAATACTTAATAAATTTGAACAGAATAATGTTCTTCTTTGTCCTCCTTATCAAAGAAAAGAAAAAATTACAAAAACTAAAAGTTCAAGAATTATAGAGTCGATATTATTGGGCTATACTATACCGCCTATATATGTATTAGTTCATGAAAATGGTATTTGGGAAATTGTTGATGGGCAGCAGAGATTGCTAACTATTATAGGTTTTTGTGGAAAAACTTATATGGATGAAGCTGGCAGAGTTAAAATGTCAAAAAAACATAAATTTGCACTTCAAAATTTAGAAGTATTGAGAAGTTATAATGGAGTTACGTTTGAAAACTTGAGTGAAAGAGATAAAAAGCGTATTTTAAACTTTGTTATTCCTGTTATTTTTATATATCAAAAAAATAATAAATTATTTGAACCGCATAGTTTGTTCTTGAGACATAATAGTAAGCCTTATCCGATTTCGAATAACTCTTTTGAAATGTGGAATACAATTATGCCTGAAGATGTATCTCTTTTTATAAGAAAATTATACAGTCAACATTACCAGTGGTTCTATATTGTTATGAAGAAAAATAATATACGCAAAAAGAATGAGCAGCTTTATACAACTCTTATGTATTTGGAAGCAATGACTACAAATGAAATAAGGAAAGAGAATCCGTATATTAATTTTCGTAATAAACTGGATTCTATGCAGGTTGAGATTAAGAAACCTGCCAGAATTTCAAATTTCCTATACAATCTGTATTTTGCAACTGCTGAAGAAAAAGATGAAGTTAGTAAAAAAATAGAAAATTATATTTATAAGCTTAAACTCCTTTTAGAAAATAAAAGCTCTTTCAACGATTCATTTTTGCGAGATGAATTGGAGAAATTGATTTTAGTAAATGAAGGAAAAACTAGAAACAAGCAAACTATGATTATTCTTTGGTATCTAGTCTCTCCTCTTAAAAATGATGTAATTATTAATTATAATGAAGAGATAAAAAAATCAATCAAGAATATATTGCGTTTATTTATATTTAAGAAGGATAAACTAATAAGAAAAACAGATGTAAAACAAAGATTTAATAGTGCGATTGATGAGTATTGGGCAAATTTTGTTTCTTTAGATAACAATAATAAAAATGAGAGAGAGAAAAAGAACGATGAGCCTTTGATTAAAGGTAAAAAAGCAACAAAAAAGATTGTTCGAACTAATGTTGTCAATAAACGTAAATCTGATATACAAAAAGAAAACGATAAAAATAAAACTGTTAACGATAATGGACCTAAAAATGTTGCAATAAACATTAATCTTTTTAATCAAGATACAACAATTGATTATGAAAATTAGAAGTAAATTGATTTTATTGAATATAAAAAATTATTTTAAATAAAAATATTTATAACCGTCGTTGTATGTTTTAATTATATTATTTGCAAATCTTTTGCCGTTAGACCAATAAGCCATGTGCGAAGAAATTATGCTTGTTCTGCATTTAATTCCCGAGCCGTCATAGATGAACCCTCCGTTTGGTATTGTGTCTTTGGTCATTTCTGATTCCAACAAATCTGTTATTGTTGGTTTTGAAGAAAGCGGCATCCCTATAAAATCATTTGCATAGTTGAGAACAATGAAGAAAATATCATGTTCAACTATATATTTTAAAGCAAGTTGAACAAGTATGTTTGAGGAAGTTCCTGTTTTTGCGGCAGAAGAATCAAAAGTAGTCAACGGTGTACCAAAAACTACGATACCTTTGACCGCTCCTTCCGGTGAGCAATACTTTTGTGTGTAACTGTCCAGTTTTGGAAATTCTTGTTTCAGGTATGCAATGTTTGGATTTGTTACAAATTCATCATTGTCTGTGTAGAATAAGATTTTGCTTTCTTTTAAGGCATCTAAACAGGTCGGTTTAAATTTATGTTTTTGTATTACATTTGCAAAGTATCGCCCTACGTAGGAATTATCATTAGTATTTTTGATATTATTGATATCTATAACAGGCATTTTTTGAGTCAAATACTGTGATGCAAGAAGACTGCCTGCACTGTATCCGTATAAAATTACTTCATTACTTTTTTCGTTTTCTGCTTTAACCATATCATTTAAATTGTTAAGAAGCGGTGTTGCATTAACAGGTTTGCTTATCCAGATTGCATCATGCAAAGTGTGAGAAAGCGTGGCTCTTCCAAACTGTGCAATTTTGGAACCGGCGTTTTTTACATAAGCAAGAGCTTTATCTAATACTCTTAGATTTTCTTCTGTTTTGTCGGCCCAGAAAAATATAATCTCTTTTTCGCCGATTTTTTTCTCTCCATTTTTGAGGAGTTTCTTATACATTAACGGATCATTTTGGATTTTTGAAACCATATCATCATGAACATTACGAACTGATTCATCAAAAGCTTCTTTTGTTTCATAGGCTCCGTGAATATATATAATGTTGATTGATTTTGCATCAGGTTTTACAGGTAATGTATTTGTTTTTGCTTCACAAATATTTAATGATGATAAAAATATAATAATTGTGATTATAAAACTTATTCTCATACTTACCTCTGTACTGTTACTATTAATAACTATTTAATGTATGGTTTGAGCGTGTTGATAACCTTTTCAACTGCTTCATCTGGAGTAAGTGTCATAGTTTCGCCTGTTTCTCTGACTTTGAATTCAACAAGACCTTCATTAATAGTTTTTCCGACAGTTATTCTGAGCGGGAAACCTATCAAATCGGCATCTTTGAACTTAACGCCGGCACGTTCGTCACGGTCATCCAAAACAGCTTCAACTTTAGCTTTTAGAAGTTTTTCATAAAGCTCATTGGCGACCTTCATTTGAAGCTCATCTTGTATATTTACCGGAACAATATCAACGTGATATGGCGCAATGGCAACAGGCCATTTGATTCCCCATTCATCGTGATGGCGTTCGACTGCTGCTGCGGCTGTTCTTGAGATTCCGATTCCATAACATCCCATGATGAATGGTTGTGTTTTTCCGTTTTCATCAAGATAAACTGCATTCATTGCTTTAGAATATTTTGTTCCGAGTTGGAAAATGTTTCCTACTTCGATACCTTTTGTTACGTACAAAGGTGCACCGCAATCAGGGCATTTTTCACCCTTTTCTACAAGTCTTATGTCTGCAAAAATCGGTTCTTCAAAATCAGAAAGATTTACGCCAACAAAGTGTTTGTCCGTTTCATTTGCACCTATTACAAAGTTTTTCATTTCTTTGGCTGTCAAATCAGCGACAACTGTGATTTTTTCGCCTTCGTATTCTTCAGGGATTTTGACCTGTTCAATATCTTTAGGTCCTACAAACCCTTTGCTTGCGCCGAAAATTTCTTCAAGTTCAGCAGGTGCCGCACTTCTGATTTCATTGGCGCCTACTGCATTCATAACCTTTGTTTCTTCAAAAGTTTTGTCTGCTCTGATTAATGCCATAACAATTTTGTTATCTGCAATATAAATCATAGATTTTAAAATTATTGTTTGAGGGATTTTTAAGAAATCTGACAGTTCTTCAATTGTTGTTGTGTTTGGTGTATCAACTTTTTTGAATTCGTTGAAATATTTTGTTCCGTCTATTTCTGCCGGTTCAAGAACTGAAACAGCGTGGTTTGCGTTTGCTGCGTATCCGCAGTTCTTGTTTTTACAGAAGAATACATCATTTTCACCGGCATTATTTTCTGTATCATCAATCAAAACCATATATTCATGAGACACAGCTCCGCCTATTGCTCCTGAGTCTGATTGAACAGCTTTTGTTTCCAGGCCGCAACGTTCAAATATTTTGTAGTATGCTTCTGCCATATCAGCGTAGGATTTTTCCAGTCCTTCTTGAGATGAATCGAAGCTGTAAGCATCTTTCATAATGAATTCACGTCCTCTTAAAAGACCGTATCTCGGGCGGACTTCGTCACGAAATTTTGATTGAATTTGGTAGAGGTTAACAGGCAGCTGTTTATAAGATTTAATACCCTCTCTGGCAACAGAAGTTATGACTTCTTCGTGAGTCGGACCAAGGCACATACCTCTGTTATGACGGTCTTTGAGTCTCATCAGCTCTTTTCCGTATACGTCCCATCTGCCGGATTCTTTCCAGAGTTCTTCGGGCTGCACAAACGGCATAAGCATTTCTTGCGCGCCAGCTCTATCCATTTCTTCTCTTACGATATTTTCAACTTTTTTCAAAACTCTCCACATCAAAGGCAAATAGTTATATACTCCTTGTGCGAGTTTTCTTATGTACCCTGCTCTTACAAGCAGCTTATGACTCATTACTTCAGCATCTGAAGGAAATTCTCTTAGTGTTTGTACAAACAATTTTGACATTTTCATAGTTTGCAAATCCTCTTATATTACATTTTCTTTAATGTTAGCACAAAAAACAAGCAATTTTTTTTCTTCATCTATTTTGTTGCAAATATCGGACAGAAAGGTGTGAAAATGAAATTAACCGGAATAAATCCTTTATCTTATAAAGCTTTTACCAACCCTATTAAATCCAATATAAAATCCTTTAAAGGTACAGAAGATAAGTCTGACGAAAAAGACTCTTTTGGAAGTGAAAAGTCTTATAAAAAAGCAATTAAAGAAAAAAGAAGCAATGGAAGTTTATTAAGAGAATTGTCGCACGAATATGGTATAAGCCTTAATCAAGTTTCCAGAATAGCTTTAGAGGAACAGGCAAAGGAATTATTGAAAGACGGAGAACTTCCGAAAGAATATTATACAAAAGCGCAGAAATTAAGAGAAGCAACGGGTCTGCCTGAAGAATATACAGAAAGACTTTTGCATCTGGTTGTTTCAGATCACCCGTTATTTGTAAAGGATACAGAAAAAATTAAGCAAAATATAAATGATTGTGCAAAAAAATTTGGTGTAAGCAAAATTGATTTTGCAAAAACCGGTTTGAATTACACTTCAGTATTTATAGAAAAACCCGAAACGTTAGAGAACAATGTCGAAAACAGCGCAAAACTGTTGGGCATAAGCAAAGAAGAATTTATCAAGGCGGCTATGTTGTATCCCGCGCTGTTTTGTTCTGCGCCCGAAACATTGAATGAAAAAATAACCGAAATGGCAAGCTGTCTTGATATTCCTAAAGAGGCTATGTTAAAAACGGCTCTTAGAGTGCCGTCAATATTTGTAAGAAAAACCGAATCAATAAAAGAAAATATAGAAAATTCGGCAAAGCTGCTGGGAGTTTCTAAAGATGCAATTATAAAAGCTGCTCTAAAAAATGCAGGTATGCTTACGGTGCCTGCCGAAACAAAAAAAGCCAATATAGACAGAAATACACTGATACTGGGGCTTGCACCGAAAAAAGTTGCTGCAATATCACTTGCTAATCCTGCTATGTTTTACATAACAGAAGAAACTTTAAGAAACAATATCGAAAAAAACTCCGAAATTCTGGGCATAACACAAGAAGCATTTATAAAAGCAGCAGCCAAAACCCCTAACCTGTTTTCTCTTACATCTGAAACGATTAACCAAAAAGTTGAAGAAAACGCCAAAATACTGGGGTTAAAAAAGGAAGACTATATAAAAATTGCATTAAAAAACGGCAGACTATTTTTATATAATGCAGAAACACTGAAAAATAACGTTGAAAAATCGGCTGAAGAATTTTCAATGTCCGAAGAAGCGTTTATAAAAGCTGCCTCAAAACATCCGAATTTGCTTCTCCAATCAACTGAAACCCTGAGCCGAAATTTAGAAGGAACAGCTCAATTAGTTGGAATTTCCAAGCAGGAGCTTTTAAAAACGGCTATAATTGCACCAACTCTTTTTGTTATGTCCCCTGAAACAATTAATCAAAATGTTGAGGACAGTAGCGAGCTATTGGGGCTGGACAAAAATGAATATGTAAGAATGGCACTTAAAGCTCCGAATTTATTCTATCAGCTGCCCGAGGTATTGAATGCAAATGTTGAAGGTGCCGCTGATTTAATATGTGCATCTAAGGAAGAAATGATTGAAAAGCTGAAAATAAGCCCTTCTCTAATGGTATATAAGCCCGAGTCGGTATATGAACGCGTTCTTATTCAGGATTATTACAAACAGCTCAAAGGGGTTTCGACAGACAGGCTCATAGACTCGGTTAATAATTACACTACATATTCCACAGACTATTTGTACGGTATGATTTTGAAATATCTTATCGGAAGCAGCAACGGAAAGCTTTTGCCCGCAGGTAATCCAAAGAATGTGGTGACAAAATATATTAAAGAAGCTCCTGAAAAAAATTATGTCTTTAAAATCCCCTCGCATGAAGTGACAGGCGGGCTGGTAAAATATTCACAGCAGCTGTCACAGGATGTTTTAGGCAGGCAGGCTTTTGAATTTATTTATGAGTAATAGTGTGTTATTTGTCTGAGCTTGCTTCATAGACTTTAATATAATTACAAAAAAACTTGATAATAATT
The DNA here is from genome assembly GCA_018362895.1 of Clostridium sp. Classification (GTDB taxonomy): domain Bacteria; phylum Cyanobacteriota; class Vampirovibrionia; order Gastranaerophilales; family Gastranaerophilaceae; genus Limenecus. The sequence goes on from JAHALR010000006.1 coordinate 67,318, forward strand.
TTTCAGCAGTCTAAAATTGTAGTACTAAATAAACTTTTACAGAAGGGAATGAAAACAATGAAAAAAGATATTCATCCGGAATATAAAAAAATGAAAATTAAGTGCGTTTGCGGCAATGAAATTGAAACAGGTTCTATCGAAGAAAACATTACTGTTGAAATTTGCAACAAATGCCATCCGTTCTACACAGGTAACCAAAAAATTATGGATACTGAAGGTAGAGTTGAAAGATTCAAAAAAAGATACGAAAACAAATAGTCAGTATCAAAAAGATTTAAAAAGAGCCTTAAAAGGGCTCTTTTTTTTGTGGATAAAACTTCTTCCGCAATAAAAAACAGCTCCGATTTCTCGAAGCTGTTTTTTATATTAAGTCTTGTATTACCTGCGTTTGGCAAAAGCCTATCCGCAAGAAATACGTTACTCAACGATTTTATCTACAACACCGGCACCAACTGTACGTCCGCCTTCTCTGATAGCGAATCTCATACCTTGTTCGATAGCAACAGGTGCAATTAATTCAACGTCCATAACAACGTTGTCACCAGGCATAACCATTTCGCCTTCGAATTTGATAGAACCAGTTACGTCAGTTGTTCTGATGTAGAACTGAGGTCTGTATCCAGGGAAGAATGGAGTGTGACGTCCGCCTTCTTCTTTTGTCAAAACGTAAACGTTAGCTGTGAATTTAGTGTGAGGTGTGATTGATCCGGGAGCAGCCAATACTTGACCACGTTGGATTTCAGTTTTGTCAACACCACGGAGCAAAGCACCGATGTTGTCACCTGCAAGACCTTCGTCTAACAGTTTTCTGAACATTTCAACACCTGTAACAGTTGTTTTCTTAGTTTCGCCGAAACCAACAATTTCAACTTCTTGACCAACTTTAACACGTCCTCTTTCAACACGGCCTGTTGCAACTGTACCACGGCCTGTGATTGAGAATACGTCTTCAACCGGCATCAAGAAAGGTTTGTCCAAATCACGTTCAGGAGTTGGGATGTAAGAGTCAACAGCATCCATCAATTCCCAGATTTTGTCAACCCATTTATCTTCGCCTCTTTTGATAGAACCGTTAGCTTGAACAGCTTCTAAAGCTTTCAAAGCAGAACCTTTAATTATAGGAATATTGTCACCGTCGAATTCGTATGAAGATAACAATTCTCTAGTTTCCATTTCAACGAGGTCGAGCAATTCTTCATCGTCAACCATATCGCATTTGTTCAGGAATACAACCAATTTAGGTACACCAACCTGTCTTGCCAAGAGGATGTGTTCTCTTGTTTGAGGCATAGGACCATCTGTTGCAGCGATAACGAGAATACCGCCGTCCATTTGAGCTGCACCTGTAATCATGTTTTTAACGTAGTCAGCGTGACCCGGGCAGTCAACGTGTGCATAGTGTCTGTCTGCTGTTTCGTATTCTACGTGAGCAGTAGAGATAGTAATACCTCTTGCTTTTTCTTCCGGAGCAGCATCGATTTCATCGAATTTTTTAGCTTGAGCTTGACCAGCTGCTGCCAATACAGAAGTGATTGCTGCTGTCAATGTAGTTTTACCGTGGTCAACGTGGCCTACTGTACCAATGTTAACGTGCGGTTTCGTACGTTCATACTTTTCGCGTGCCATTAGAGTAATCTCCTTTTGTTCTAATTGTTATCTACTACTTTTTCTATTGTGTTTCAAATAGTTGGCTGCTAACGAGTTAGCATTAAAGGCATATTATGCCCTTCCCATTATACAATCTTATATGCTCATTTTATTTTGTCAAGGCGCAATTTTCGAGCCATTTTTACATGTTGAATTGACTTTTTCAATAAACTCATTAAACAGATGTTGTAGCTATTGTTTTAAGGATATGCAAAGTGTTTTTTACAAGAAAAAAAGAATGTACTCATTCAAGAGTCACCCCCGATAAAGATTCATGTTATTGTCCTGATTGTGGGAAATATATTGAAAACAAGTGGTATCTGGCAAGATGCAGTTGCTGCAATATAAAAAGAAAAAGCATAATTAAATTCGGAACAATTCTGCCTGAGACAAGATATTGTCCTAATTGCGGGGCGGAACATTTTCATATTGAGCCTGTAAAAAATATAAACTTCATAGACATTAATTTCGCAGTGCTTGTAAAAGAGGTCAATGAAGAATTATCAAGAAACAGAAGCCAGAGCTGGCTTGAAAGAGAAGACAATGAGCCTGTAAAACTTTTAGGTTTGAACTTAAGTTTCGGTTAATCTTGATAAATCCTTTTGTTTAAACTACTATACACTCGTTGGTTACAAATAAGAGGAGACAAATTATGTCAAGAAGACCCGTAATTGCAGGAAACTGGAAAATGCACAAATTGCAGTCAGAATCTGCTCAATTAGTTAACGATTTAATGAAAGAATTGAAAGATATGGACAAAGCAACAATGCCAGAAGTTGTTGTTGCTCCTGTTTTCACATCTTTATATGCAGTTAACAAAGCTATGACAGACTGCGGCTGTGGCAGAGTTAAACTTGCCGCTCAAAATGCTTATTTTGAAACAGAAGGTGCTTTCACAGGTGAAGTTTCTGTTGAAATGGTCAAAGATGCCGGTGCTGAATATGTAATCATCGGTCACTCTGAAAGAAGACAATATTTCGGTGAAACAGACGAAATGATTAATAAAAAAGCTAAAAAAATCCTTTCACTCGGTTTGGTTCCTATCATTTGCTGCGGTGAATCTCTTGAACAAAGAGAATCAGGTGTAACTGACTCTCACATTGCTTCACAAATCAAAGCTGCTTTAGACGGTTTAACTTCTGAGGAAGTTGCTAAATCAATCATAGCTTATGAACCTATCTGGGCTATCGGAACAGGCAAAACTTGTGATTCTGTTGAAGCAAACAGAGTCATCGCTATGATTAGAAATGTTGTAAAAGAAATTGCAGGTGAACAATCAGCCGATGCTATCAGAATCCTTTACGGCGGAAGTGTTAAACCTGCTACTATCGCTGAACAAATGGCACAATCTGACATCGACGGTGCTTTGGTTGGCGGTGCAAGTTTGAAAGCTGACAGCTTTGCTCAAATTGTAAAAGGTGCTATGTAAGCTAAATTACAGAAAGCCTCTATATTAAATATAGAGGCTTTTTATTTTATATAAATGTTGTTAATATAAATTAGTGTTTTTGGTCACAAAGTCAACCACATCAAAGTCTTTTACTTTTTCTCCGAGCATTTTTACGATGTCAGGCAATACTTTGATATTTTCTTTTACTTTTTCAAGAGGAGTTGATGAATTCACAAATTTGTCCATATAAATATTAAAGTTTGCTTTTAATTTATCGGTGGCAGGTGCCAAATCTGTAAACAAAGCAGTGATTTTTTCAGGTTTTGCATTAGGGTTTACAAATGTTTTTATCATATCCATAAAGTTTTCTTGTTTTGAATAATCCATTGTATAGCCGCCGTTGAGCGTTTCTTGCGCAATATCGGGAACTATTTTTGCTGTTTCTTGCATGTGTTTTGCAAGCTCTTTATTTTTGAGAATTCCTCCTGACATCATTCCTAATGCATATTTTGATGTTGTTGAATCAGTATTGTTAATTATTGCATCCACAAGCTCCATTGCTTCAGGGTTTGTTTTAGAGGCTTCAATCATATCTTTAACAATTACTTCTCTGTAACTTACACCGTTTGTGGTTTTAGCACCAAGATTAATGTATGTAGGCAGCATTTCCTTATGAGTAGAAAGTTCCAAAGTATCTGCGATAGTTCCCATGTGTTTCGGGTTTAGTGTTTTAATTTCTTTTGCAAATTCCTTCATTTCGGGAATTCTTTGAGTGTAATAGTCAATTGTTTGTACAAGTTCGTCTTTTGTTCTTGTATCAGGTTTTCTCGTTATAGCGCCCATTTGCTCAAAAGCATCTGTAAAAAGACGATTGACAGGCTTTTTAATTGTTTCTTGTAGTATTTTTGATGTTAATAATCCCATTCTTTTCCTGCTTTCATTGTTGCGTGTCTGTTCTTATAAAACTTGTAATAAAAAAAATTGCTAAATTTTTTTCATTTTCTGTTAAAATTTGTTTGTATAGATAATCAGGATAGAACTATGTTGGATTCAATTTTAGGACATTTGATAAGCTTTATAGAACATGTTATTACTGCAATGGGTCCGTTGGGTATAAGTCTTTTGATGGCAATAGAGTCGTGCAATATTCCTTTGCCGAGTGAAGCGATTCTTCCTTTTGCTGGGTATCTTGTTTCAAAAGGTGTGTTTAACATCCATGTTGCGGCTTTTGCAGGTGCTTTCGGCTGTGTTCTTGGTTCTATACCTTCTTATTATCTTGGATATTTCGGAGGAAGAAAGTTCATTGAAAAATACGGAAAATGGTTTCTTGTCAGCAAAAAAGACCTTGAAGATGCTGATAAATGGGTTGAAAAATACGGTGACTGGGCATTTTTCATTTGCAGAATGCTGCCGGTAATCAGAACTTTTATCTCTCTTCCCGCGGGTATTTTAAAAGCCAAAAAGAGATTCTTTTTTACATTCACTTTTCTTGGTTCGCTTATCTGGAGCTATTTTCTTGTGTTTGTCGGTGTGAAAATGGGTCAGAATATGGAAGCTTTTAAGCATATCTGGCACAAGTTTGATATATTAATTATTACGGTTTGTTTTGTACTCGGTGTTTTGTATTTGTACAAACATTTTAAACATTTGAAAGATTCTTAAGAATTTTATATAATAGCTTTTATTTTAAGGAGTTGAATATGGCAGGCAGTTTATATGCGTTGATACTTGCAGGCGGTTCCGGAAGCAGATTGTGGCCTTTGAGCAGAGAGCTTCATCCGAAACAGCTTATGAAGATAGAAGGTGATTATACACTTTTTCAAGCCGCTTTTATCAGGCTTGTGAACTGTGTTGACGACAAAAATATTCTGAGCGTAACAAACGTAAAACTTGAGACTCAGGTTAGAACTCAGCTGAAAGAACTTCAGGAAAAATTCTGCCGTAACTCTTGCTATCGTGTGGTGACTGAGCCTGAAAGCAAAAACACTGCACCTGCTATTGCTGTCGGGATAAAGTTCATAGAAAAGCTTCAAGATACTGCTTTGGGTAATTGCATTAAGGAGGATCCTGTTATCATAGCTGTTCCCTCTGATTCGTTAATCGGGGATGAAGAACAATTTGCGCAGGCAATCTCGGAGGCCGTAAAACTCGCAAGAGAAAATTACATTGTATGTTTTGGAGTAAAACCGACAAGAGCGGATTCCGGACTTGGATACATAAAAACAAAACGCAATAAGAAAATAAAAGACATTTCAATGGATTCGCTAAAGGTTGAGTCGTTTATTGAAAAACCAGATAAAGACTCTGCGCAGGAGTTTGTGGATTCGGGGAAATATTACTGGAACAGCGGAATGTTTGTGTTCAAGTCCTCGGTAATGCTTGCGGAGTTGAAAAAGTATGAGCCTGATATTTTCGATATTATAAAAAATGCTGAAATTTCTTCTCAGACTCCGACAATATCTTATGCGGATTATGAGAAAATGCCGGATATTTCAATAGATTATTCTGTTATTGAGTCCACAAAAAAACTCGCAATGGTGCCGTTGGATTGTGAATGGAAAGATGTTGGTTCTTGGGATGGAATTTATGATATTTCCCAAAAAGATGAAAACGGAAACTATCTTATGGGCAATGTTCTTGATTTGGACAGCAAAGATTCTATGGTTTATTCAACCTCGAAACTTATTACAACAATCGGACTGGAGAGCACTGTTGTAGTTGAAACAGAGGATGCTGTACTTGTTTGTGACAGAGAACATTCAAATGATGTTAAAAAAATCGTAAGCCACCTGAAAGAAAGAGGTGAGGATGTACAGCTCACACACCGTACAGTATACAGACCGTGGGGATATTATACAGTTTTGACTGAAGGAAAGGGCTTTTTGACAAAATGTATTTATGTTAACCCCGGTGCAAAATTGAGTGTTCAGCTTCATCATCACAGAAGTGAACACTGGGTTGTTGTTGAGGGCAAGGCAATGGTTCTTAAGGGAGAAGAGCTGTTTGAACTTCATAACGGTGAGAGTGTTGACATAGAGGTTGAAGAGAAACATTCACTTCAAAACCCGTTTGATGAGCCTTTGCAGATTCTTGAGATTCAACAGGGTGATATTCTGGACGAAAACGATATTGTCAGGTTTGAAGACATGTACGGCAGGGTTTGATATTAGATGTTTTCGAGAAAGTCTAAAACCAGTTTTTGTTGTATAGCGTGTGCTTGAGCTTGTAAAGCCTGAGCGGTTTCTTGTAAGAGTGTATACTTGATATATTTTTGTGTTTCAACTGCAATATCAGCATCTGTAACTGTGGAGTATGAAGATTCTAAATTTTCTGTTTTAACAATGTTTCTGTTGTAAACAGAATCCAGACGTGATAGATATATACCAATATCAGTATTTTTTTCATTAACAGCACTTGATAAAGCTTTCACAGCTTTGAATGCTTCTTGGGCTGTGTCAGTTGTTGAAAAATCAAGACTGAATTCATCAAAGATAAATGTTGTATCGAAAAAGAGTGCAGCAGTGTCTGAACTGTTTGCTTCAACTTGAATTCTGATATTAGAAATGTCTTTTGTTATTAATCCTGATATGTTAAAAGGTGGATATGGGTTTGGATCTATTGTGCTGCCACCACCGTGGTCTCCGCTTTCGCCACCGCCGTGATCACCACCTTCGCCACCGCCGTGATCACCACCTTCGTCACCGCCGTGGTCTCCGCCTTCTCCGCCACCGTGGTCTCCGCCTTCGTCTCCTCCGTCACCACCTTCGCCGGTGGTGACGGTTTCTGTTGTTGTAGTGATTCCTCCCGAATAAATTGTATCTTTGTCCATGAGTCCGTAAAATTCTGAAAAACCGCTTGTGTCAGATTTTATGTAAAAAGAATCTAAATTCTTTGAAATTATTTTAATTTTTCCATCTGTTGTAATTTCGACTGTAAAACCTGCATCTTGGATTTTTAATAAAACATCTGAGCGTGTGTCAGTTGCTGATATGTTGATTTCAGTTCCGTCTGAAAATATCAGAGTACCTGATTTTTGTCCCCAAAATGGTGAATCTGAGAAATTTCTTGTGTCCACAGAACCTGTAATTGAGGCATAATTTTCTTGTTCAGATTCTGAACTATCTAAAAATATTTTTTGAATAGGCGTTTCACCGGAAAAATCCCAAATGTCTTCATCAAATCCCGCAAGTTTAAGTTTTTCTGATAGTGTTGATGGGGTTATACCATTTGTATCATAAATATAACACTTATCATGGATATTACTTATACAGTTTGTTTGTCCTGTTGTTTTGATATCCCATATTGAGTTTTTTATTATATTTGTGCTGCTATTTGTCCAGCCAATTAATCCTCCTGTGTCTTCTTGTCCCTTAATGGTACTTGTAGTTAAACAATCAAAAATATTAGAACCGGTATTCCAACCAATCAGGCCGCCAATTCGCATGTTGCCGGATACTGAGCCTGATGAAGAGTTATTAAAGAGAATACCTGAGGAATCTTGTCCTATCAGTCCTCCTACTCCATTTTTACCGACAACAGTAGTAGAAGTGGAACAGTTATAAATATGACCAGAGCTGTTCTCGCCTACAAGTCCGCCGATATTACTACTATATTTTCCTCCTGTGATATTTCCGGAAACATGGCAATTGTATATATACATTTCATTTTTTCCGACAAGTCCGCCTGTCCGGCTGTCTCCATTGATGTTTACGTTTGTTAGTATTGTATTTCTAATTTCTCCGTCAGACACTCCGAACAATCCTTGATAATAATCGTTGGGATTATTAATAGTCAGATTTGTGATAACATACCCGTTGCCGTCAAATATGCCGGTGAATTCATTGTCATTATCACCGATAGCTTCCCAGTTTTCATAAGAGGAGAGGTCTATGTCATCCATGAGGATATATTTGCCTGACAGGTTGTTTCTAATGTTGTACAGGTCTTCGGCTGTTTCGATGATTGTGTATCCCTTTTTTTTTGCTTCAGATTCTGTAAGTTGTTGAATTTTATTAATAGGGCCTTGTATAGTTGCTTCATTAGGGTCGTAACCTGCAATTTCACCGGTAGAATAATCTCCTGTGATTTTTGCTGTTGAATAGGTATTTATTATGGAGCCTGAATTCCAACCGACAATACCTCCGATGTCCGATTCTCCTGATATAGAGCCTTTTGAAAAACTGTTGTAAATTTTTCCTCCGTTATTATCTCCTATAAGTCCTCCCACATAATTTTTCCCTGTTACAGTTCCTGTAACATAACAATCAGATATTTCTCCCAGTAAATTATATCCAACGAGTCCTCCCACATAATTGTTTCCTGAAACATTCACATTCTCAAGTCCGACATTTCTGATTTCACCTCTGCTCTTACCAAATAAACCTTGATAATTACTGTCGGGTTTATTAATAGTAAGGTTTTTAATAACATACCCGTTGCCGTTAAATATGCCTCCGAAGTAATTGTTATCATCACCGATAGCTTCCCAGTTTTCATATGATGATAAATCAATGTCATTCATAAGAATATATTTACCGTACAGCTTGTTTCTTATATTATTCAGATCCTCAGCTGTTTTTATGATTGTATAACCTTGTGCAAGGGCTTCTTCTTCCGTAAGTTGGTGTGGTTTTGTAATTTCTGGTTCATATATAATTCTTCCATAGCTCTGGCCCACAAGTTCATTTGTATTGTATCCGTCTGTCGATAATTCTCCTGTTGCATAACAATGTATGACACTGGCAAAGTCGTTAGATGAATATGGAAAGTTTTCTACAAAAAACTTACCGATGAGTTTACCTGTGTAACTGTTTCCTGTGATGTTTCCTGTTGTGTATGAGTTAAGGATACTTGCTTTCTTTAGGTTTCCAACCAGCCCGCCAACATATATATCACCTGTGACATTTCCTGTTGTGTAACTGTTTGCTATATAGTTTTGTGATGATGTATCCATCTCGCCTATAAGTCCGCCAACATTTTCTTGTCCTGAAACAACAGCTGTTGAAAAACAATCAATTATTGCATTGTATTTATTTGTTCCTATAAGTCCTCCAACACTTTTTTTCCCTGTTACGGTTCCTGTAACATAACAGTTGTTGATAAAATCACTGGAAGCAGAAGAATTTCCAACAAGTCCTCCCACATAATTGTTTCCTGAAACATTCACATTCTCAAGTCCGACATTTCTGATTTCAGCTTGTGCAGCAGTCCTTCCAAACAATCCCTGATAATCATTGTCGGGATTATTAATAGTCAGATTTGTGATAACATACCCATTGCCGTCAAATATGCCGGTGAATTCATTTCCATAATCACCGATAGCTTCCCAGTTTTCATATGATGATAAATCAATGTCATCCATGAGAATATATTTGCCTGACAGGTCGTTTCTTATATTGTTCAGATCCTCAGCTGTTTTTATGACTGTATAACCTTGTGCAAGGGCTTCTTCTTCCGTGAGTTGTGTAATTTCTTGTATGAAGGTAGTGGTTTCTTTTTCTTCTATTATTCCTTTTGATACAATATAGTTGTCCATACCTGTGATTCTGGCAAAGTCACCCGAAACAGTTATAGTTTCAACTCCATTTGTGCTTGTTACAGTGAATTTTCCGTCTTTTATAGAAGCTGTGATACCCGGGATTGACTGTGCGTTGATTAGAGAAACGATTTCACCGATAGTTTTGCCTTTTGTGTCTATTTCATTAGCATTTCCAATTTTGATAGAGCCATTTAAAACTAAAGTACTTTCGCTCAAAGAGCTGTTTTGGCCTTGCATATGAGTATAAGTGATAGTTTCTTTTTTTTGTGTATCGGAAATCGGAGTGGGGCTAGAACTCAAGCTGTGCAAGGGTTTTGAGGTTCGGGGGGGGGGTGCTGACTGCGGAATTAACACCGGCATAATTGTTTTGGACAGGTGCTTTATCTGCCCCGAAAACATTGATATTGTTGAATTCTGATTCGTTTTTTATGCGAAACAGTTCATTTAATAAAGTATTTGCTTCTCTTTGTGCCAGACTTTTTGTAGTTTTGTCCATTGTACCGTTTGATACTTGTAAGGATAAGTCATTTAGTCTTTCTAAAATTTTATTCATTGCAGTCAAAGAATTTGATGCAGTAGTTAAAAAATTGATGCCTGATACAATATTTTGGCGGGTAACATACATTCCTCGGATTTGTGAGTTTATATTCTTTGCTATGTAATATCCTGACGGGTCATCTTTTGCTATATTTATTTTTGCGCCTGTGGATAATCTTTGAATTGTTTGGTTTATATACGTATTTGCATAGTCAATGTTTCTTTGTGTAATTAAAACATTAGGATTAAAATTGATAGAAATCACAATATAGCCCTATGGTTGTGAATTGTTTATTATATTTTTTATATTCCCGCCCAAAAAAAAAGTGAAACATTTTTTGTTGTATGTTATGTTCAGAATATGAACATCAAGATTATTGCAGTCGGAAAGTTAAAAGAGAAATATTCAAAAGAAGCAATTGACGAATTTAAAAAACGCCTTGGTGCATATTGCAGTCTTTCTCTGGTTGAGATTCCCGCTCAGGAGATAAAAGACGATAATCTTGCACAAAAGTATATGGAGCTTGAGGGAGAGAAAATTCTTGCTGCGATAAAGCCTGATGCTTTTGTCATAACCCTTGAGATTTTAGGGAAGATGCTTTCTTCTGAGGATTTCGCACAAAAAATTAAAAGTCTTTCCAACGAGGGTCACAATGAAATTGTGTTTGTTATAGGCGGAGCAAATGGCCTTTCATCTTCTGTCAGTGCCAGAGCAAATTTCAAGTTGAGTTTTTCAAAAATGACTTTTACTCACCAGCTCATTAGAATATTTTTGTATGAGCAGATTTACAGGGCTTTTAAAATTATTAACAATGAATCTTACCACAGGTAGTTTAAAAACCATGTTATGAGGGCATATACATGGTATAAGGTATAACGAGTGGTCTGTTTCTCATGTCTATAAGTCCCATATCAGCTTCAATGATGTCTATGTATGTCGCAAACAGTGCGGCAGCATCTTCTGCTGAGGGTAAGGACTATGAATATGAGCTTATAAAACAGCAGCTTCTGGCTATGGGGTTAACAATTACTGGTGACAAAGACACAGACAAAGCAAGACTTGAGACAGCACAGCGAATACAGGAAATGATGCAATCTCAAAGCAGTTCGTCATCAAGGCAGTCTATTCCTTTTGATGACATTATGAACACTTTGAATTTGACAGTTACCGGTGATTTGGACAAAGACTATGATACAACCATAGACAAGCTGGATTACGAAATAGGTATGGCTTATACAGACGAAGAAAAAGAATATTATGAAGCTTTGAAAGATCAGGTTGAATCAGAGTACAACAGTTCAAAACAAAACAGCATAAGCTATTTTTCGGGTACAAGTCAAATAGCTTCTTTAAACCGATACATGTTAGGTATCTGATTTACTCCGGCATAATTAATATTTCATATATTTAGTATGCAAATCTACTTAAATCTATTCATTTTCTTGAAAGCTCGGGTTCTATCACATCCCGGGCTTTTTTCTTGCCCAGAAATACAGGCTCAAGGATTATGCCGAGACGGTCTGTAAGTGTCTGATAATTTTCGTTTACCTGAGTGGGTATGCCTGTTTCTATTGTATTTAAGAAGTATTTTGCATGGTCTGGTTTTTTATTCTTTTCAAGAAAAACCTCTGAGTAAGCAGCATCTTTTCTTGCCGGTATAATCAAGCCGCTTTTTGAAAGCTCTTCAAGAGAATTTTTTGAGCTGATGAATTGTATAAATTTTATTGCTTCTTCTTTATGTTGAGAAGATTTTGAAAGTGCATAACCTGAAGCATCTATGTTTACGACAGACCCTTTAGTGCCCGAAGGGAATAGGGCTATATCCCAGTCAAAGTCTGCTTCTTCTCTATATTTTGGCACAAGCCATCTGCCTGAGATGTGCATTGCCAATCTTTTTTGCAAAAAAAGCTGTGCCATTGTCAGGCTTGCGTTATCTGATTTTGAGGGTGCTATTTTATATTTATTCACAAGGCTGCTATAAAAATCGATTGAATCAAGTGCGTTTGTATCGGTAATCTTTATTGTTTCTCCGTCTTCACTCAGGATTGATGCACCGTTACTCAAAAGAAAAGGCAGCCAGTATATGATATCTTTTTCAAAGCTTGTTCCCCAGAGGTCTGTTTTACCGTCGTTGTTTGTATCTTTTGTGAGTTTTTTTGCTGCTTCGACATATTCTTTCATTGACCAGTTTTGAGCAGGCAAAGGCACGTTATATTTTTTGAACAGGTCTTTGTTATAGTAAACTACAACGTTTGAGACATCTCTTGGAATTGCGTATATTTTTCCGTCAAACTCAAAGCCCTGATATGATTTTTCAAAGTAATCTTTTTTGTCAAAATAAGGACTTAAATCTTCAAGCAGTTCTGCTTTTACATATTTAGGTGCAAAATAGTTGTTTATAAAAACCACATCCGGAGCAAGGTTTGATGCAAACAACAGGTGAAGTTTCTGAAAATAGTTCTGTGGAATATGCACAAATTCTATTTTAATCTCAGGGTTTTCTTTTTCAAATTTTTTGAAAAGCGGCTTCAAAAGATCTGTTTCGGTTTGCGAGCCCCAGCTTGAAAACTTTATGACAGTTCTTTTGTCTTTATTTTGGGGAAGAAATAATACGGCAAGGATTGCCGAAATAAATATAATCAAAAGAATAAAAATTATTTTTTTCATTCTTTAATTATAACTCAAGCAGCATTCTCATGTTTGCTTCTGAAACTTCGACAAGAGCTTTGTAGTCTCCGAGTCTGACTATATAGCGGTCTTTGCCGGCAATGGTTTCGGACAGTCTGGCTCTGATTTCTGTTCCGTTTATTGATTTGAATTGATTAAGCATAAAAATTTCGTTGTTTATATAACCTATGAGTGAATATTTTTTGTTGTATTCTACTAGGCATATGCCCTTGTTGCCTGAAAGGACAGAGGTATTTAAGAGCATAGGGTTTTTTGCCTTTTGAATTGGTGAAGAGAAATATTTGTTTATTGAATTGCCTGTATTTTGAGGGATTTTTGATGAGGGAGAGGTTTTTGCCATTGCCGGTTTTGCTTCTGCTTTATAGACCGGTCTTTTGATGTCATCGACAGATTTTTTCTTTTGTTGTGCCGGTTGTTTTTTCTCTATTTTGATATTCCCGATTTCCTGTTGATTCGGTTCTGATTCTCGTCCCGGAACATCATCAAACAGTCTTTTGTAAGCTTTTGCCGAAAGTGATATGATTATAATCGGAAATGTAACAAGTGCACATATTGAAAACAAGAGCCCGAAATCAAAATTCTTTTTTTCGTCAGGCAGTTTAACTTCTTCAATCGGAGGTATTTTTCCTTCGATGATTTCTTCTGCTTGAGGATTATATTTCGGGTCTAATATTTTGTACTGATAGTCAGATGCGATGCTTACAGTACTTGAAGTAAAAAATATTATGAATGAGATGCAAAAATATAAAAGAGTCTTTATTCCAGTTCGATAATTCATAGATGTAAAAATCCAGTATTTTAAATTAATGTATACGGCAAATGGTTGTTATTATTGTAGCAACAAAAATATCCATTTTTCAAGTCTAATATTTACAATTGGTTTACATTTGCAAATAATTAACAAGACCTTTCAAGCCGAGTTTGTAACTGTCAAGCCCGAATCCGCAAATTTGACCTATGCACACAGGTGCAGTGAGCGAATTTTTTCTGAACTCTTCGCGGGCATGGATGTTAGAGATATGGATTTCTACGGTCGGAAGTTCCACAGCCGAAATTGCATCACGAATGGCTACACTGGTATGAGTGTATGCCGCAGGGTTGATTACAATTCCGTTGCAATTCCATTCGTGAGATTTTGCTTTCTGGATTGCATCAACAATCTCGCCTTCAATGTTGCTTTGAAACGTGACAATTTCAACACCCAGTTCTTTTGCGAAATTATCCAGCTCATTATTGATTTTTTCAAGAGTTAATGTTCCGTAAATTTCAGGCTCTCTTGTTCCCAGAAGGTTGATATTCGGACCGTTTATAATCAATATTCTCATACATTTAATCTATCATGCTTTAAAGTGTTTTGTCTAATTTTTATTTTGGATTATAATATAACCATGATTGAAATGAAGGTAATGGGAATAGCACTGGACACAAGAACGGGTTCACCGATTGTTGTCCTGCACGATAAAGATAACAGAAAGGCTCTGCCTATTTGGATTGGCTCGGCAGAAGCAAGTGCAATTATTCGTAAAATTGAAAATATTGCTGTCAGCCGTCCGATGACTCATGACCTTATTGCCGATATTGTTGAAAAAACAGGTTATTCTGTTGACCGTATAGAAATCAACGATGTCGAAAAAGAAACTTATTATGCAATAATTTATCTGATTAATGATGAAGGAAATGTTATTGAGATTGACTCAAGGCCGTCTGATGCTATTGCTGTTGCGATAAGAGTTGATGCGCCGATTTTTGTTACCGCAAATGTTCTGGCTAACGGTTCAGTTTCTTGTGATGCGGCAAAAGATGAAGAAGAGGCAAAAGAATTCAGAGATTTTATTCAGACTATCAAACCTTCAGACTTTGAAAAACTTATCAAACACGACAAAGAATCAGATCAATAGAGCTATTTTTGAAGCTTCTTCTTAAATTAATATTTGTTTTGTTTTGATATAAAAAATACAAATTTAGTAATTGTAAATAAATATAAAGTTAAATTTAAAAAGCTGAAAATCCAGTCATACTGCCTAATAGGATAGGATAGATGAAGCTGAGGTATCGCTATATCAATCTTTTAGCCATTTTTTACTTTAACAATATACAAGTGAAGTAAAAGTAAAAAGAAAGGAAGTTTAGAATGGAAGGTATCTCAAGCAATTTAGGGTCAGTTTATTTTGTTAAACCGGAAAAAGAAAACAATCACAAGGCGTTAAAACATACTATTAATGCGGCAGCAGTTGGAGCAGGTGTAGTTGCAACAGGTAGTGCGGCACAGTCTTTGTGCGGTAAGTTTGATTTATCTAATGCAATTAAATATAATGCGTGTAATTTGAAATTTTCTAATTTTGACAAATATCATGAATCCATATCAAAATTTGCAGAAAAAATATTTCCTAAAAATGGCAAAATTTCAAAAATGATAGAAAAATATGCAGGCAGGGGCTTTATGACAGGCGGCTCAGAAAGAGCAATGAATTTATATAAAGGAAAACTTGCAATAGTAGCAACTGCTGTGGCTGCAGCACTAACTCTTGTGGGAGCAGGCCTTTATAATGCAGGCAAAATAAATGGAAAAAACAATTAATATTATTAATTGTTCTCAATAAAAAACTGTCACAATTTGTGACAGTTTTTTATTGATAGGAGCAGAAAAAAATAAAATCTTTACAAGTCTTGATTTTAAAACTGCCCGCCTCTGAGGTAATATTCAGAACAGGTCATTCCGCTTGAGTGGCTGTTACAGTCTCTTTCAAGTTCATGATTTGACAATTCGGAGCCAAAAGCTTCTATCTTGTTCTTATAAACATAAACTCCGAATATATCTTTTCCTATTCTGTTTGGTTTTTCTACTCCGTTCATATCAAAAAGCACTGTTGCACAAGGCTTTGTTTCACTGCAATTGCAAGTAAGCCATTTGAAGCCTACTACATTGTTGTTTTCTTGATAAGAGAAAAATTTTGTAAAAACAAGAGACTGCATAGGTACCTGTGCACCGTTTTTAAACTTATAATGATAGTTTTTCAGCGAATTGGGATTTTTGCTCAAATCTACATTTAAGTAGGGACTGATTACTCTGAAAATTTCAGGTTCTTTTTCAGGTACATTGCTTTTACAAATTTTGTCAACAGTAGCAGCATCGCTGACGTTATAGACTTCATAGTTTGACTGCATTTCTCCATAAAGGCGTTTCCAACCGGAAATAATTCTTGCCTGTTTTGAATTATTGAAAATTGTAGGAATACATAAAATGACTGTGGTCATAAGTAAACAGACCACAATCATTATTTCAACCATATTAAATGCTTTTAATTTTTTCATAGCTTTGATATCTTTACTTACTTGGCTAAATCAAGCTGTTTTTTTTCTTTCATCAGCATGTCGTAAATCCATTCGGGGATAAAGTTTTTCCCCAAAATAATCTGACCGTTGTTCGGGTTTGGTGCATGGAAGTCCGAACCGCCTGTGATAATCAGCCCATTTTTTTCTGCGATAGTGGAATAGTATTCAACCATAGCAGGAGAGTGCTTTCTGTGATAAGCCTCTACACCTCTTAAGCCATAGTGCATAAATTCTTTGATAAGGTTTTCTGCATCTTCGACATCAAAAGGATGAGCAAAAACAGGTATTCCTCCTGCATCATAGATAATTTCTATTGCTTCATGCGGAGAGATTGTCTTTCTTTGTACATAAACTTCTGAATCGTTGTTTATATATTTATTGTAAGCTTCCATTACACTGTTTGTACCCCCTGCCAGAGTAATAGCTTTTGCTATGTGCGGACGACCTATGCTTCCGCCCTCTGCAACAAGACTTTTGATTTTGTCGAAGGTGATATGGATGCCTTCTTTTTTGTTCAAAAGATGTAAAATTTCTTCTGTTTGTTCAATACGTGCTTTTTGCTGTGATTTTAACATTTCCTGAAAATCACTGTCATCTCGATTCATAAAATAACCGAGTATGTGTATTTCTGTATTTTTATAGATTGTGTTGATTTCTACTCCCGGAAGAATCTCCAGTGGTTTTTTGCCGGTTTCTTGCGCAATTTTTTGTGCATAATCAACAGCAATAGGGTAGGCAAGAACGTTATCGTGATCTGTTATCGCAATAGCATTCAGACCTGCGCCAATAGCAGTATCAACAATCTTCTCCGGAGCAAATACTCCGTCGGAGTAGATTGTGTGAATGTGTAAATCGACTTTCACCTTTCTATCCTTTCATCATAATGTTACCTCACTAATATTTTTTATAAATTGAATCCTTTTTATGCTTTGGGCTTGCCCTGAAACGGCATCAAAGCTCATCTCTACCGCATTGAGTTCTAACACGGGATTTTCGTCAATATCAAATCTTTCAGGAATGCTTGTTACAAGACGTTTCAAAGAAGATTCATAAGCCATTCCTATTACAGATTCATGTGCTCCGCAAAATCCTGCATCAGATATGTAAGCTGTGTAATTGTTTATAATTTTTTCATCTGCTGTCTGGACGTGGGTGTGTGTACCAAGAACAGCACTGATTTTGTGTTGTGAACAGAATTTGCCGAAACAGATTTTTTCGGCGGTAGCTTCTGCATGAAAATCAACAATCACAATGGGTGCTTGTTCTTTTATTTTTTCAATTTCGTTATCTATGATTTCCCAGGGTGAATCGACAGGTGTCATAAAGGTTCTGCCCAGAAAATTTAAAACTGCTATTTTTGAGTTATTTACTTCAAAAATTCTGTGACCTACACCATATGTGCCTTTCGGGTAGTTCCACGGGCGTATGAGTTTTTCTGAATTGTTTATATATGAATAGATGTCTTTCTTGTCCCAGATATGGTTGCCGGACGTGAAACAGTCTATGCCCATTTCGCCGAGTTCTTTATGATTTTTTTCTGTGAGTCCGAAACCGTGAGAGGCGTTTTCTACATTGGCAATGATAAAATCATATGGTTTATTTTCAGACGACAACAGGCCTTCCAGATAATGTTTTACAACATTACGCCCCGGTCGGCCTACGATGTCGCCTATAAATAATACTTTGATTTGTTCGTTTTGTATCATATTTGCCTGCGTAGAGGTCAAATCAAGTTTTCTTGGCTTAATCCGCTATTTAGCAAGTTCGGTTGTTCTGATTTCCCTTACAACGGTAACTCTGATTTGACCCGGATAGTCGAGTTCTTCTTCAATACGCTTAGCAATATCACGGGCTAACTTTGCGCTTGCCAGATCATCGAACATGTCAGGCTCCTAACCTCACGACCCGCTTGTACGGCAAAAGACTGTTTGATTCCTTCGTAGCTTGATGCGATTTCTTCAATCTTTTTAAGTCTTTTGATGTAAATTTCAAGAGTATCACGTCTTGAACCGGGGCGTCCGGCTGATATAGCATCAGCAAGTTTTACCAAAACTGCTTCAATCGTATTTGCTGTAACGTCGTCATGGTGTGCTTCAATTGCATGAACAATTTCTTCTTTTTCACCGTAACGTCTGGCAAGCTCAACACCAAGCTCAATGTGTGTTCCGTCTTGAGTCTGGTCGACTGCTTTGCCTATGTCATGAAGAAGTCCGGCACGTTTTGCAACCTGAACGTTTGCGCCTAATTCTGCGGCAAGCATTCCTGCAATGTGTCCGACTTCAAGAGAGTGTTTCAAAACATTTTGACCATAGCTTGTTCTGTAATATAAGCGTCCGAGTGTTTTAATCAACTCTTTGTGAAGGTTTAAAACACCCATATCAACTGCTGCGTTTTCACCTTCTTTTTTGATTTTTTCTTCTATTTCTTCTTGAGCTTTTTCCACCATTTCTTCGATTCTTACAGGGTGGATACGTCCGTCAGAGATGAGTTTTTCCAGTGCTACTTTGGCTATCTCACGTCTTACGGGGTCAAAGCTTGAAAGTACAACTGCTTCAGGAGTATCATCAATAATCAAATCAACGCCGGTAAGGGTTTCAAGAGTTCTAATGTTACGTCCTTCACGTCCGATGATTCTTCCTTTCATCTCGTCAGAAGGAAGGTTTACAACCGAAACGGTTGATTCTACAACTTGGTCAATTGCACATCTTTGCATTGTAGTTGAAAGTATATCCTGTGCTGTTTGTTTAGCAGTTTCTCTGATTTTTGCTTCATTTTCTCTGATTAATTGCATTTGTTCCTGCTGAAGATCCTGCTTTAGTTGTTCCATAAGCATATGGCGTGCTTCATCACGGGACATTCCGGCTATTCTTTCAGTTTCTTCGATTTGTTTAGCAATCAAATCAGCAAGATAGTCTTCTTTTTCAAGAAGTTCATCCATTTTTCTTTGTGCTGCTGATTCTTTGTCAGTTGCTTCTTGTATTTTGTCTTCAAGCATATCTTCTTTTTTGATAAGCTTAGATTCTTGTCTTTGAAGGTCCTGTCTTCTTTCTCTGACTTCGTCGTCAAATTTTTCTCGTTCGGCATGAAGTGCTTCTTTTGCTTGTATCATTGCTTCTTTTTTCAAAAGATTTTCTTTTTCTGAAGTTTCTTTCGAAAGATTTTCATAAAGCTCCTGCACTGTTTTTTTCTTTTGCCACATTACAACAGAAAGTCCTATGAGACCCGCAATAGCGACAAGGGCAATTATTAAAAGTGCGATTGATAAATCCATTGTTTCGATTGTCCTATACCTCATTATTCTATATATACATATAACCGGACATGCTCATTTTCATAAGCATAACTGGTTGATTTTATTTGTTTTTGAATTATATATTTAATTCATATAAAAATAATTTATTCTTTATACTAAACTAAGATAATAGTATCATATATTTTGTATTTTTAAAAGAAAAAACTTGAAAACCCTTGAAAAATTTAATATTATAGTGTCTGATTAAAGTTGTTTTGCGGATAAGAAATTGGGATTATTTAAAAGAATAAAAAATATAGTAAGAAGTAATATTAATTCAAAAAACTTTGAAGCTTCAAGTTTTGAAAATTTTAGTCCCGAATTTGGTGCTCAGGAATTTAATGAAGAAATTGAAGAAACTTCGGCTGTAAATCAACCTTCAAATTCTCTTGAAAAAGAATATTATGCGAATCTTGAGCTTCCTTTTGGGGCAGGGTTTGATGAAATAAAATCATCTTATAAAAGACTTTTGAAAAAGTATCATCCTGATAAGTTTTACGGGAATGAAAAAAAACTCATAATTGCTCAGGATGTTGTTAAAAAGCTTAATATGGCTTACAATTACTTTGAAGAGAAATATAACAAATAAAATAGATTGGAGTTTATTAATGGCAGGTTTATTGGAAAGATTGTTTAAGGTTATACAGGCGACTTTACACTCAATTGTATCAAGGTTCGAAGACCCTATAAAATTGGCTGAGCAGGGTATAAGAGATCTGAAGGTTGATTTTGACAATAGTTTGAAAGGACTTGCCGAGGTAAAAGCGATTGCTATTTCGACCAGAAGAGAACTTGAAGAAAAGAAACAAATAGCTCAAGACTATGAAAATAAAGCAATGGCTCTTTTGAAAAATGCGCAAAGCGGTGCTCTCGACCCTGCCGAAGCTGACAGACTTGCTTCGGAAGCATTGAATAAGAAACAGGAAGCTCTTCAGGCTGCTGCACAGCTGAAAAGCTCGCTTGAAAAATATAATATGATGATTAAGCAATTTGAAAATAAAATTGCAAAACTCAAAGAGCAGATTAAAAACTGGGAAAGCCAGCTCAGAACTCTCAAAGCCCGTCATACAGTGGCTGTTTCTTCTAAGAAGATAAACCAGCAGCTTGTATCTATGAGTTCTGACAGTACAGCAGGAATGCTTGAAGAGATGAAAAATAAAATTAATGAAGAAGAGGCTCTTGCTGAGGCATACGGTTCTATGGAAAGCATAGAAACAGATATTGACAAAGAAATCAATGCTGCAATCGGAACTTCAGCTTCTCCTGATGTACAGGCTGCATTGTCCGAGTTGAAAGCCAAAATGCTGACTGACAAATCTTCTGAGTCTGTAAGTTCAGAGCAAGACAACCTTGCAGAACAAAAAAATCAACTTGAGGATCAATAATAGACAGGAGTTTGTATGCAATTAGCAATAACACTTATCATTTTATTTATAGTAATTATTATTCTTGTTCCGACAATAGGACTCAATGTTATATTTCTCATACTCGGTGCTGTTGTTGCCTGGGCAATAATAATGAGAAATAAATCAATAAAAGAAAATTTGAACAAAGTTCCCGAGCAGGTGCCTCATGTTGTCAACCTTGAAAGAGGCGGTGTTTTTGAACTCAAAGGTGTGGGCGATGATTTCAAGGATATGACACTGAAAGTTATTGCAAAGCATCTTTATCAGGAGGGAGATTTTTCATGGTTTGAGCTTGAATGTGATGACGGCTCTGATGAAAAAGTCTGGGTTGAAGTTGAGGATGATGACGAGACTACTGTCAGTGTAGTTTTGAAAAAAATGAAACTTCAAGATATTAATACAACGCCTGCAATGCTTGAGATTATTGATGATGACGAATCGGGAAACGTTTTCGGATATTCATATCAGGATTCAGGAGATGCGGTTTTTTACAGATTCTGTGATGATTCAAGGTCAGAAAAGTTATATTATTGGGATTTTATCAAAGGAAACAGAATTTTGAGTGTGGAAAAATGGAATGAAAACGATTACGAAGTCTATATTTCACAAAAAATGCGTCCGTCTCAGGTTACAGTATTAAGAAATAACGAAGCTTAAAGGAAAGATAAGGAGTTTTTATGAATCCGATTGTTTCAAGCATAATTTATCTTGCGGTTTCTTGTATAATGTTGTTTTTGTCAAAATTTATGTTTGACAAATTTTCTTTATTCAAACCCGAGAAAGAAGTCAAAGACGGAAATTACACTGCTGTTATAGCTTTTTGCGGTTACATGGTCGGTATGGCATTTATCCTTGTAGGTGCATTTGTCGGGCCGGGCGGGAAATCTTTCAAGCTTGATTTGATTATGTATATAGCTTATGCAATTGTTGGAATTATTTTAATGACATTGTCGGGTTTTGTTACGAGAAAGATAATGCTTAACCGTTTTGATAACGCCAAGGAGCTTTTGCAGGATAAAAATATTGGTACTGCTGCTGTTTACTTTGGTTTTTATGTTGCACACGGCTTAATTATTGCCGCCTGTGTAAACGGCGAAGTGGGCGGAATTCTTTCTTCTGTTTTTTATTATGTTTTGAGTGTTTGTTTTATGTTCGTATTTTTACGGGTTTACGACTGGCTCACCCCTTATTCGATTCATGATGAACTGGAAAATGATAATTATGCTGTTGGAATTGCGCTTGCAGGCAATATTATTGCAATCGGTATTATTCTTATGAAAGCGACTTTGGGAGATGTTATAGGCTGGAAAAGCAGTTTGATTACATATTTCATAGATCTTTCCGCTATTTTGCTTATGCTTCCTGCTGTCAGATTCGTTTTAGGCAATTTCATAGTGAAAGTAATAGACATCAACAAAGAAATCAAGAAAAACAATGTTGCAGCGGGTTTGATTGAGTTCACCTGCATAACATGTTTTGCACTTCTTGTGTTCTTCATGGTTGATTTCACAGTAACAATTTAAGGAAAGATTTATGTTAATCAGACCTCAACAAAAACTAAAAGATAAGCTTTTTTATAACAAAATTATGCTAATAGTCACTATTTTCTGCATAATCTGCTTTATAACTTCACTAATGCTTCAGAGTTCGGTTTCTGTGGGGCGTACGGATGATTATGTTCAGGAGGGAATGACCTACGGGCCTATAAAAATCACAAATAACCCTAAAATTTACAAAATTAAAGCTCATTTTAGCGGAGATAACACAAGCAGTTACATATCAGGTGAAGTTTTGGATGAAGACAAAGACACACTTTATGAATTCGGAAAAGATCTCTGGCACGAATCCGGATATGATTCTGATGGTTATTGGTCAGAATCGGAAAGAAATATGACAGCATATTTGACTTTTAAAGAAAAAGGCACGTATTATGTTCAATTCCATACGGATGAAAACAATATGCACAATATTTCCATTACTTTGCAGCTTGTAAAAGGCAGCTATGTTGCACACTCTCAGGTCGGTTCAATATTTTTGTTCATAGTAATGATTTTGTTCTATATTTTGAACCAAAAATGGGTGCAAGAAAAAATGACTGTTATTAATGAAAAATTGGAAGAGATGAGTGATGACTAATAAAGATAAAGGTTTTGAGCTTATAATTTATATCTGCCTTATCATCGTTTTGGGTGTAATTTACTTTGCATGTTTTAATGCAGCGCAGAAAGGCTACGGCTACCCGGGTTATGGCGGTTATCACCGTACTCATTATCATTCCTGGTGGTATGTAAGAAACTATGATGAGAGCTATTATCCGTCCAACAGAGAAAACAGTGTAGGTGGAAACAGATTCTCTCAAAGAGGTTTGAGCGGTGGAAAATAAGAAGAAAGTTCTGACTTCAAAAGAGTCTTTAATTCTTTTGCTGTCTGTTTTTGTTGTCGGATTTTGTACAATTATATATGAACTTTTGATAGGAAGCGTGTCCTCATATTTTTTGGGAGACAGCATAAAGCAGTTTTCTCTTGTTATCGGGCTTACCATGACGGCAATGGGTCTTGGAACGCTTGCTTCAAGGATTGTGAAGAGCAATCTCATCTATTGGTTTATTCTTATTGAGATAGTTCTTGCGATTGTCGGCGGACTTTGTGTTCCTATTTTATATTTCTCATATATGTGCGAGCCTGTTTATTATCCTGTCATGTTCATTTTGATAATGGTAATCGGAAGTCTTATCGGGCTTGAGATTCCGCTTTTGACAAGGATTATGGAGAAATATTATGATTTGAGAAACAATATTTCTAATGTGCTTTCTTTAGATTATCTTGGCGCATTCATCGCAACATTGGCTTTTCCATTTTTGCTTCTGCCTTTAATGGGGATTTTTGAAAGCTCAATTTTTGCAGGTCTTTTGAATCTTTTGGTTGGAGTCATTAATTTTTACTGGTTTAAGGACAAGATTACCTTTAAAAGAAGAGCAAAACTCAGAGCTTCTGCACTGTTGATATTTCTGCTTCTGGCAGGCGGGTTTGTTTGTTCAAAGAGTCTTATGAAATATTGGGAGAACAATATTTTTGACGACAGAGTGATTTTTTCAAAACAAACTAAATATCAAAAACTTATTATGACTCGCAACAAAGAAGATATCAGACTTTTTATTGACGGAAACGTTCAGTTTTCTTCTGTTGATGAACATAGATACCATGAGTTGTTAATTCATGTTCCTATGTCGCTTGCAAAACACAGAGAAAATATTCTTGTTCTTGGCGGCGGAGACGGTCTTGCCGCACGTGAGCTGTTGAAGTATAAAGATGTCCGAAACATCACGGTTGTTGATTTGGACGAAGAGATGACGAATCTTGCGCGTGAAAACCGTATTGTCAAAGAAATGAACGAGGGAAGTTTTTTAGATTCGAAGGTTCATATAGTTAACACAGATGCGTTTAAGTATGTGGAAAATTCAGACAAATTTTTTGATGTGATAATAATCGATTTGCCTGATCCGAATAATTCTTCGCTTGCAAGACTTTACAGCAGAGAGTTCTACAAGTTAGTAAAGAAAAAGCTGTCCAAAGAGGGACTGGTTGTTTCTCAGTCAACGAGTCCTTATTTTTCATCAGAGGCATACTGGTGCGTGAATGAGACACTTAAAGCAGCAGGGTTCAAGTATACTTATCCTTATCATGTCTATGTTCCTTCATTTGGCGATTGGGGATTTGTAATGGCTTCCAATGTGAAATATGATTTAGACAAATTCAAGCTTGATGTTTCAACAAAATATTTGGATAAAGAAACATTTAAGAAGGCATTTGTTATCGAGAAAGATATTGTCAGAAAAAATATAAAATTCTCTACGCTTGACAAACCGGCTATTCTTGATTATTACCTTCAAGGTTGGAGATACTGGAACTAAGCGTTTTCATCTTGCTCTTTAAGTGAGTTGTAGAGGTTTAGCAATGCTTTTGAATCTTCAATAATTGTTTTTGCATTCGGCGACATATAATAATCACCGGACTTTGCATAAACATAAACAACCCGCGCTCCGCCGTCACGACCGTATTTGTCTATTGCATAATACGGTGAAAATTCTTCCTTATTATTGTTTTCATCGTTTTCTTTTTTTGCCAGAATCAGTTTTTCGGTTTTCGGGTTATAAGAAAGCGAGAAATTTTCTTTTTCACCGAGAGCATCATTTAATACAGCTTTGAATTTTCTGACAGAGGTATTTTCATCGGCAAATTCATCAAAAATCATTATTCCGTTGCGACCTTCTATCTTATGCTCTTTTTCTCCGTTAGCGGTAACAATCGAGATACTGCCGTCAGGTCTAAAATTGAAAGATTCAAAGTATACAGGTCCGTCTATTGACATTGCCGGCATTCTGCTTAATACGACCATATCTTTTTCTTTGTCATATTTGAAAGAATAATTTTCTTTATCATTCATCGCATCATGCAATACGGCAGCCTTTGCAGCATTTACGTAATTTTTAACAACCCCGCTGTTTTCAACAAAAGGTTTCTCTGTATGTGTAATAATTTTACCCGTACCGTCGCCGTTGTCTATATAAGTGTTCGGGTCGGGGACAAAATCTTTTCCGCCGATAAGCGCAGCCGAGCCGTCGTTTTGCAGTCTGTAAACATTATATTTTGGCGCGTAATTAATTTTTTTATCTTTTTTATGTCCTAAAATAACCTCGTCATAAGTCGAATCATATCTGGCTACATAATCTTTTGATTTTAAATCTCTTGCAAATTTTTGTTCAAGAGTCATCGGGTTTTGGTCTGCTCTTTTTGCTCTCAATTTGTTAATAGCAAAATCAAAAACTAACCCCGCTGCTAACCCGACAGCCAAAAACTCGAGAGCATTCGGCAATATTTTTTTTGCTTTTTGTACGAGATTCATACCTTTAAGCGCCTTGTCTGTGGCTGCGACGAAAATATCTGCACCTGCTGCGAGAGTACCTGTCACTGCCCCTGCTGTTGTGCAAAATCGTGTTTTTTTATAATCATTTCCGTTTTTTGTTTGAGAAACAGATGCTTTAAAATTAGGTGTGCCTGCAATTTTAATCATAAAATTATCCTTATAATTAATGCATCAATTATACAGGATTAATATGCGAAAATAAATTCTTTTGTTAAACTGCGCACAGAATATAAAATAATTGTTACATTAGGTAATTTGAACATTCGGGTTGAAAAAGTTATAAACGGCTTTTGCCGCACGTTTGTTTACGGCTTCAGAAAGCTGTTCATAGCTTGCTTGAGAGATGTGTTTTATGTCTTTAAATTCTTTGATAAGAATTTCTTTGTTTTCTTTTGAAAGCCCTTTGATATCGTCCAGAATAGACTCTGTTGCTTTTTTACCTCTTAGTTTCCTATGGAAAGTAATGGCGAATCTGTGGGCTTCATCTCTTATTCTTTGAAAGAAATAAAGTGCGGGTGAGTTTATCGGAAAGATTACCGGATGGGATTCATGGGGTTTGAAAACTTCTTCCAGACGTTTTGCCAGTGAAACAACATCGGGGTGAAAATCGTGTGCATCAAAAATCTCCATAACCGAGGAAAGCTGCCCTTTTCCACCGTCGATTATTATCAGGTCAGGCATTGGGAGAGTTTCTGTTAGCTTGCCGAAATATCTTCTTTCCACAACCTCCTGCAAGGATTTGAAGTCATCGGGTTTTGATTCTGTGGAACGGACTTTGAACTTTCTGTATTTTGATTTTTTTGGCAGCCCGTTTTCAAAGGTTACCATTGAAGCAACCGTGTTTGTTCCCTGAATATGTGAGATGTCAAAACATTCAACAATATACGGGAATTTTGACAGTCCGAGTTTTTCTTGAATATAGCTTCCAACCTCGTTGTAGTCTCTTTGGATTTCTGTCAGTTTTTCGAGTTTTACTTTTTCAAAATAGAATTTTGCATTTTTTTCAGCAAGATTTAAAAGTTCCAGATTTCTTTTTGTTGCAGAATCAGTAATTTTTACCTTTTTTTCTGCTTTTGAAGAGAGCCAGCTTGCATAGACTTCGATATCCTGTTCATCCAGTATTTTGGGAACAACTATTGTTGAGGGGATTTCAAATTCTGATGCCATTGTGTAGTATTCTTTTAAGAAAGTTGTCAAAACCTCTGTTTCGTTTGAAAGGTTCAGGTTTGCAAATTGAAAATCTTTTTTGTCTGTAAGTCTGCCCTGACGAATCTGGAGCATTGAAACAACGAATAAGCTTCCTTCTTTATAAACTGCTGCAATGTCTTGATTTATGTTTGTATTTTCAAAAACAACTTTCTGGTGTTCCATTGTTTTTTGAACATCAAGCCAGCTGTCTCTGTATCTTGCAGCTCTTTCAAAGTCTTCGCAGGCTGCATATTTTTCCATTTCTTTTTGCAATGCTGTTACGAGTTCTTTTTGTTTACCGGTCAGAAAGAGTTCAACGTTTTTAAGAATTTTTTTGTATTCTTCAGGGCTTATCATTCTCTGGCAGGGCGCCATGCACCGTCCTATGTGGTAATAAAGACAGGGACGATCTTTAAATTTTGGATTTTTACATTGTTTTAAAGGAAAAAGTCTTTTTATTAAGTCCAGAGTTGCATACATTGCTCTTGAATCTGTATAAGGTCCAAAATATTTTCCTTTGAGTTTATTTTTGTTGGCTTTTCTTGCGACTACGATTCTCGGATATTCTTCGTCTGTGATAACAAAGTACGGGAACTTTTTGTCGTCTTTTAAAAGTACGTTATATTTCGGTTTGTGTTTTTTGATGAGGTGCGATTCAAGAATCAGTGCTTCAACTTCGCTGTCAGTGACAATAAACTGGATTTTTGCAATTTGTGGTACCATGATGCGCAGCTTGGGTGAATCATGGTGTTTGTTAAAATAGCTGTATACACGGCGTTTCAGATTTTTGGCTTTTCCAACGTAAATGATTTCGCCCTTATCATCAAAAAATTGATAAGATCCGCTCAGGTCAGGAAGTATGGACAAAGTCTGTTTGACTTCTTCTTTGAGGTTTTCGGTTGCCATAAAAATATTATAACCCTGTTTTATGCAAATAAATCAGTGACTTCGAATTTATTTACATCAATGAGACCTCTGTCGGTTATCTTGAGTTCCGGTATGACTGAAAGTGAGAGAAATGCCATACTCATAAAGGGCTCATCTATCTTACAGCCGATTTTTTGTGCTGCAATATCGAGTTGTTTGATTTTCTCCTGAACGTCTTCAGTTGTTTTGTCAGACATAAGACCTGCGATAGGCAGTTTCAAATGTGCAAGTGTTTTTCCGTTTTCTACGATAATTTTTCCGCCCTGTGATTTGACCAGTTCGACAGCTGCGTAATACATATCATCATCATTTGTTCCGATTACAATCATATTGTGAGAATCGTGAGCAACTGTTGAGGCTATTGCACCTGATTTCAGCCCGAAACCTTTAACAAATCCCAGTCCTATATTGCCTGTGGCTTTGTGTCTTTCAATTACGGCAATTTTGAGCATATCATTTTGAGGGTCTGCAATAACAATACCATTTTCAATTTTGGGTGTTTCAAGAGTCTTTTGTGTAATCAGCTGTTTGGGGATTACGTTTATTGTTTTGACTTTACATTTGTCTTGAGGAGCTTTGATTTGAAAATCTTCTTTGTATAAATATTTGATATTCACGGAACCTCTGAGAGCAGGAGCTTTGAATGAGGTTGTGTCTATCGTCATTTTTCCGTTTTCAGCAACCTTTTTTCCGTTTTTAAAGACCATTAAAGGTTCAAAGTTTTCTAAATCTTTGAAAATGGCAAAGTCTGCTTTGTATCCCGGTGCAATTGCTCCCAAATTTGGGAGGTTGAAATATTCAGCTGTGTTAAGGCTTGCCATCTGGATTGCTTTTATCGGATTAACTCCGTTTTTCACAGCTTTTTTAACCATTCTGGAGATGTGTTTTGTCAAATGTTTTGGATGTCTGTCATCAGTTACGAATACACATTTTCTGGTATTTACGGATTTTAAAACAGGCAGAAGTGATTCAAGGTCTCTTGCTCCTGTTGCTTCTCTGACCATTAAATACATTCCAAGTCTTAACTTTTCAATTGCTTCTTCAGGCGTTGTGCATTCATGATCCGAGCGTATACCCGAAGCAATATATGCGCATAAATCTTTGCCGCTCAGATGCGGTGCATGTCCGTCAACACGTTTGTTTCTTTCTGTGCCGAGCTTGATTTTGCTCAAAACATTCGAGTCACAGTTTATTACACCGGGGAAATTCATCATTTCGGCAATGCCAAGGACCCAGGGTGCATCTATTAAAAGAGCAAGGTCATAGCTGTTCAGATCTACGCCTGAGGTTTCCAGCTCTGTGGCCGGAACACAAGAAGGCAGCATCATATATACATCAAGAGGAAGGTTTTTTGTTGCTTCTCTCATAAAGCTGATGCCTTGAAGTCCCATTACGTTAGAAATTTCATGAGGGTCGGCGATTACTGTTGTTGTACCGGAAGGAACAACCATTTTTGCGAATTCTGACGGCATGAGCATTGAACTTTCAAGATGTACATGTCCGTCAATGAAAGATGGAGTAACAAACAATCCCTGAGCATCTGTTTCTTCTTTGCCGCAGTAGTCCTGACCTATTCCTGCTATCACTCCGTCTATTATAGCAATGTCACCTTTGTGAATTTCTTCTGATAGGACATTTACAATGTTTGCGTTTTTGATTATTAAATCCGCAGGGATTTCGCCTTTTGCTGCTTTAATGATTTTTTCCGTGCCGGTTAATTGTGATGTTTTCAAAATTTGTTCCTTATTTAATCAATTTCAAATATATTTATGCCCATTTCAGGAGCAGGGATTCTTTTGAGCTTTGTGTTCAAAGGTCTTAAGAAAATTTCTCCGGTAAGAGCAATATCACCACTCAAAAGGTGCCCGCCTGAAACATAGTGGAAGCTGTCAGATGTATTGATGTGAAGGTGAATGAACGGTTCATTGTCTTTCATCGTCACGTTTCCCATAAGAGCGGTGATTTCAACGCAGTCTTTTATGTGTTTTACTTCGTATTGTTTTGTTTTTGTGTTGAAAAAACCTATGTTGAGATTTTCGCCTGCGCCAATGCCTTGGATTGTTGCGGCTTGAATTTTTTTGTCTATACAGAACTGTTTGAGAGTTGACATAATTTCCTGTCCTTTGTCCAGTCTGATGATATAAGTATCATCAACCAGTCTGTAATGAACATTTGCGGTGTTTTGGGGATTACGCTCTTTTGCCTGTACAGTAATTTGTGCAGTAAAAATTACTGTTGATAATAATATTAGTGTAAGTGTTAATTTGATTATATTTTTCATATTTCCTCTTTCCGTGCTTATTTTGTTTTATTATACAATACTTTCTAAGTTTTTCATTCTTTTGTATGATTTTTTATAAAAAAATAGTGCATTTTAAAAATGATGTGTTATAATAGTAGTAGAATAAAAGTCTGAAAAAGTGTGTTTAATATAGGTGATGAAATGAAATTGTTTCGTTACGGTTTGGTTTGCTTAATATGCGGCCTTGTAATTTTATCAACGGGCTGCCAAAAAGGACATGACTCTGTTGTAAATACACGAAGCGGGGTTGTTATTCACAGCAGTGATTTTACTGTTGGCGTAAAACAAAAAGTGTCAGACTTTTCGTCTAAAAGAAAATCCGATGAAGACAGACAGGAACCAAGAGTTAGCGGAAATGTTATACACCTTGGCGATGGTTATGAAAAAATAGATCTCGGTCCTCTTTTTCGGGATTAGCAATAAATAGAATAAAATTTTTTATAATAAATCCGGCATAATTTGTGCCTTATATTGTTTAATTTTATTTGTTTTTGTATTACTATAATTGTAATTGTATATGAATAGAATAAAGGAATAAAAATGAATTATACTCACGGCAGTTTAGAAAATGAAATTTTGAAAACAATCTGGATGTTAGAAGATATATCGGAAGAAGATGTTTCAGTGAACGAAGTTCAGGAAGTAATAAACAGAAATTCCGAATCATCAAGAGCATATACCACTGTAAAAACAGTGATGGACAGACTGGTGGATAAAAATATGCTCGTTAGATATAAGCAGGGCAAAAAGTTCTTTTACAAAACCGTTTCTTCCCGTGATGAAATGGCTCAAAAAGCTATCAAAAGGCTTGCCAGCCAATATTTTAACAACGATTTGAATTCATTAATGGATGCTATAAAAAAGGAATGCAGAACTGCGGAACTTGTTTAATTTTTTCAAAAATTTTAAGAGGTTAAAAATTCTGCCTCAAAAATCATTGGAAGAAAAAGATTATACAAAAGACAGACAGTATGTAGGTAATATTATAATTGCCGTTATGACTGAGAGAATATCTGTCAAAAGAGGATTGCTGCTTTTTCCGAAAGGCTGTCAGGATCCTTCGATTCATGCTGCCTGGCATGCTTTGTGTCATTATGAGGCTGATGAAGACATAAGGGCAAAAGATTTGGAATATAACAATCAACAGATAGAACTTCTGGAGATGATTGCTTTTGCTTTCAAAGACGGAAGTCCGCTTCCCCAGAATATAATTGAAAGTTACAAACCTTATTATGAAGAAGATCCTATTTCTTATGAAGATGGTTTGAAAGGTCTTATTAAAAGGCTTTTAAGGTTTGTGAACTTTTAGCTTTCTTCATCTTTAGCCAGGTTACCCACCTGGTTTCTGCCGTGTTCTTTTGCTTTATAGAGGCATTCGTCAGCAAATTTAATCATATCAGCAGGTGTTTCACCATTTTGTGGGTAAGTTGACACACCCAGGCTTATTGTAACTTTTACTTCATTTCCGTTTACAAGTTTTAGAGGATGTTCTGACACAGCGTTGCATATTTTTTGTGCTGTTATAAGAGCTTCTTCATTGTTTGTGTTGGTGAGAATTATTGCCATTTCTTCACCGCCGTACCTGCAAACTATGTCTGTGCTTCTTACATTTCTTTTCAGAATTTGAGCAACCTGTCTCAATACAGCATCTCCTGACTGATGTCCATAGGTATCATTGAATTTTTTAAAGAAATCAATGTCTATCATAATCAGGGAGAACGGCTTATTGTAGCGTTTTCCTGTTTCTATATTTTGAAGCATTTGTTCTTGAAAATATCTATGGTTGTACAGTTCTGTGAGTCCGTCTGTTGTTGCCAGTGCGTAGGTATATTCAAGGTCTCTTGATTTTAATATGTATTTTGCAAGATAAACGGCAATGAATACAAGAATAATTGACACTATGGGCAGGACGATACCTATCCAGAGGTTAAACCAGTGCATTACAGCGGTAGCAGTGATTGTATATATAATGCTTGTCAAAATGGCAATAAGCGAAGAGATTACTGTTGATTCGCTTCTGATTACTATCAGTCCGACAAAAAGGCTTAGCAGAAGGCTTATTAAAATATCATACAAGGGTGGAAGCCTTTTTATAAAATTATTATCCAAAATATTATTGATAAATGTTGTATGAATTTCTACACCTGGAAAAATTCTGTCTGTCGGAACGCTTTTCAGGTCAAAAAGAGAGGTTGCGCTTGTTCCTATATATATGATTTTATCCTGGAAATAGTTTTGTGGTATGAGTCGGGCTTTTTCATACATAGTTTTTTCAACTTTCCACATAGGGATGTATTCAAAAGAATTCTGGTTGTTCATTCCGCTTGGTCCATACCAGTTTAGAATGGCTGTTCCGTTGAGTGTGAGCGGCATTTTTCTGTATCCGAGAAGTAGTTCATCATTCTTATTGATAATATATTCACTAAGTTTGAGTCCTTCTTTTTTTTCGAGATATTTTTGAGCTACTTTCAATGCCAGGTGCGGGTAGAAATCATTTTTATAAACTACAAACGGCGGCAAGTCTCTTGCGATTCCGTCATTTTCGCGAATAATGTTTATGTGCCCGATGTTAGGTGTTGAGTCAATAATCTGGCTGATTATTGCACGACAGTTCTTAAAATCAAGGTATTCATTTTTGAAGTTTACTTTAGAATTGTTGTTGACTTTTGCTTTCAAATAGTCGGGAAGGTCAACAGGTTTTCTAAGGTCAAAAGACTGGTTATCAAAGTTTATAGATGTAAATACATTATCGTATTTTGCTATGTTGTCGGCAAGTTTGTTGTCAGCGTTATTGCTGCTTTTAAGTGATTTAACAAACATCAGGTCAAAAGCAATTGCCGCAGGTTTGTGTTTTTCAAGATAAGTAATCAAGTCGGCATATATGCTTCTTGAAATCGGCCATTCTCCGTATTTTCCGAAAAGATACTCGTAGCTTTCTTCATCAACAGAGATTATGACAATGTCTTTGTTTACCTTTTTGTATGGAGACAAAAGACTCTGACGCACATCAAAGGTTTTGTTTTCTATTGTTGCAAAGAAATTTCTTACATAAGGCTGGCTCAAAAGGCTGAACAAAAGCCCTACTGTAATAATGATGTATACTGAATAAAGCAGGTATTTCAAAAATACTTTATCGTTAAGATATTTTTTAAACTTTTCCATAATTATTTTCACACACAATTTTGTTAAACTCTAATAACAGCGAGGTTAAGTCAATCAGCTCGTCAGGATTTTGCAAATACTTTAGCAGGCATTCTTCATTCAAATTCATCTTTTAACTCTCTCAAATTTTTCTAATAGTCGGGTCGGGGGGACATTCTTATTTTGACAAAATTTGAATATTAAAAAATCACCTTAATAATGGATTAATAAGAATTGTTTTCAATTTGTTCATCGATTATATCTTTTATTGTAAAAAGCTGTTTCATTGTTTTTCTTTGTACGTCAAAGAACATGGGTATGTCTTTTGTTTTCGGGTCATCAAAACATGTTTGGGCATGGTGTATCATAAGCGAATAGGGGCGTGGTACCGTATAGGCTCTGGCTATGACATTGTTTTCTTTGTCCAAAAGTTCTGTTTTTTTGTCAAATACGTCTGTTGAGATTTTTATTTTGTTTCCGTCTTTGCCTTCAATAAGGATATAAGTCTCTCTGTTTTTCATATACTGGGCTGTTTCCATGTATACAGGGATTTTTTTATTGAGCCTGCCTTTGATAACTGCTCTGTCTTCAGCTTCATTTTTGTGTACGGCAGAAAATTTTGTGTCTTTAAATTTTTCGGCAGATACATAATTAATATCTGTAAGCTCAAGTCCCATAAGATTGAGCAGATTCGAGATGTGGACTTGTAAATCGAGAATGACTCCTCCGCCTTCTGATTTGTCCTTCAGCCATTTTCTTTTTTCAAAATCTTCAGCACCGTGTTCTATTGTTTTACAGATAATGTTTTTTATTTCATCCGGTGTGTAAAAAGCTTTAGCTTTCTTTATTGAATTGCTGAATTTCTTATCTTTTGAATCATCAAATTGGATTGTTACAGCTTCTTTGTATGGCATTTTAACTCCCATAAGACGGAGCGCGGGTAGTTGTGAAAAGAAGAAAAAGTCACCGAAATAAAGCGGGGTTTTTGAAGTTTTAACTGTGTTTTCAAGTTCTGCCAGTTCTTTTCTTGAGATACAGATTGGCTTGTCTGTATAAATTCCGTTTAGGGATTGATTTTTTGAAAGTGCGTTAATTTGTGGTGTGTGAAATTTGTTCGGTGAAATAATGTAAACAACTCCGTTTTCTATGTCATCCAATCCTTTTAGTATGTTGTAGCCTTTATATTCTTGATGAATTTCATCGATTTGAAGAAGTTTCGGATCAAAAATTCCGATTTCTCCGGAGTTTTTGTCATAGTAGAAATCTATTGTTTCACCAAGTTTTAAAAAATTGCTAAAAATAGCACCTGCGCCGAGAATGTTTGCCTGTTTTCCGTAAAAGATTCTTTCATAGCTGTTTGGGATGTCATCAAAGATGTCCGAACTCTCAAATTTGTACATTGGAGAGTTTTCTTGAAACTTTAAGGCATCGATTGTGCTTTTGGGATAATATCCGAAAGACGGATGAAAACTGAGGTATGAATTGTATCCCGGCAGTTTGGGTTCTTGTTGTAAAGTATGTGAAGGTTGAGAGGTGTTTAAATGATTTTTGGGTTTTAAAACTTGATTGTATTCAAAATATCCCAAAGGGAGTGCTCTCAGAGAATTTATGTTCATTTTTTTCTTCCGGTTGTACGATTATTTGAAAACCCCAAAAAGAAATCTTTGATGCTTTTTCGAACTTATTTTGATGTTTATTTACAATTATTAATAATTAAGAAATTCTTAAAATTAAAAAATTCTAATACCAAATTGTTATAATTAGAATATGGAAAAAATAAATTTTGAAAAAATTGTGGAAAATTTAGAAGAAATTGTTGTTGCGGTTGATTATGACAATAAAATTCTCTATGCAAACAGAGCTTTTTGCTCACTTTTTAACACTAACTGTGAAACCCTGAAAGGTAAAATTATTTTTGATTTTGTTCCTGAAAGTAAGGATACTGTCGTTATAAAAGATTTTACTTATAAGATTTCCAAAAAGGACGATGAGTTTTGTTCATACTTCTTCCTTTCTGTGATAGACAGTGAAATTGAAAAAGTTTACTCCGACTTTATTTCAACTGTCAGCCATGAGCTTCGCACTCCTCTTACAAGCATACGAGGTTTTGCCGATACAATGCTTATGTCATATGAGAAACTGGATGAAGGACAGATAAAGAAGTTTTTGTCTATAATAAAAGAACAATCAAACAGACTCATAAAACTGGTTGAGAATCTGCTTTCAATTTCAAAAATACAGGTACAGCAGAGCAATCTTGTTTATAAATCAGTGAATGTAAAATCACAGGTTGAACAGGCCGTTTATGTTTTAAAAAACCAGTATCCTGAGCATCCTTTTGAACTGAAGGTTGAGGACAACATACCTCCAGTTCTTGCTGATGAGAACAAATTTCAGCAAATTATGATAAACCTTCTGGATAATGCTGCTAAATATTCTTATGAAAAAGGTGCTGTTTCCGTTGTGATTTCGAACTCTCACAATAAAAATACGGAGAATTTTGTCAGCATAAAGGTTGAAGACCACGGGGTCGGGATTGAGCCTGAGAATATGACAAAGATTTTTGAAAAATTTGCAAGAATTGAAAACCATTTGACCAGAAAAACTCAAGGCAGCGGGCTCGGGCTTTATATTGTAAAAAGTCTTGTTGAGAAAATGGGCGGAAAAATCTTTGTACAAAGTTCCACTGTTCTTCCTAACAGCGGTTCGACTTTTGAAGTGCTTCTTCCTGCTGCTACTTACACCAGCCAGAGTATAAAAGCTATGGAGGACAGATAGTTATGTTATCTAAGCTTGTGATGATTTTGGATAAGAGAAAAGAGCTTCCGGCAAAGTATAAAAAGCTCATCGAAAATACAGGTGCCGGCGTTATGCTTTCTTCGGAATTTGAAAAAGGCATGGAATATCTTAACGATTATGAGCCTGATATGATAATTATTTCTGACAGTCTTGATACTCCTTTGGCTGATGCATGTAAAAAACTCAGATTGTTGAGTTATGCCTCAAGACCCTGTATTGTTGCTGTATCAAAATCAGATGATTTGAAAGACAAGCTTGCTGTTCTTGATTCCGGCGCGGATGATTTTTTGAGCGAACCGATTGAGTCGGATGAATTTAAGGCAAGAATCAATGCTCATTTGAGACGCCATTTTGAAAATCTTGTGGATGATGTTACACAGCTTCCGGATACAAAATTTTCTTTGAAGGTTTTGAAAAGAACAATCAAAGAAAATCTTGATGCTTCAAAAAATTCGAAAAAATGGGCAGGCATGCTTGTTAAAATTAACAACTTCGATTCTTATAGAGAAATTTACGGTGAACTTGCGTCTGACAAGATGCTCCAAACATATACAGCTATTATCACATCAGCTTTGGATGAGAATGATTTTCTCGGTGAACTTGCACAGGGTGAGTTTTTGATATTAACAAATCCTTTGAAAGCAGAACATGTCGCTTCATTTCTTGTTTATGCGTTTGAAACTATTGTTGAAAAATTTTATAGTGAAGAGGATGCAAAGCTCGGTTATATAATCCTTTACGGTGACGATAATGCAGGAAAAAGAATCGAACTCGTT
Source organism: Clostridium sp. (assembly GCA_018362895.1). Classification (GTDB taxonomy): domain Bacteria; phylum Cyanobacteriota; class Vampirovibrionia; order Gastranaerophilales; family Gastranaerophilaceae; genus Limenecus. The sequence goes on from JAHALR010000006.1 coordinate 104,207, forward strand.
TCCACAAGCATAGGGGTAATTTCAAGCGAATTCAGACAGTATGAAAGTGTCAATAATGCTTTGAATGCATTGTTTGCAACATGTAAACTTGCAAAAATGAAATCAGGCTCTTCTTATATTGTTGAAAGAACAAAGCTAAGCGCTGAGAACGCTGTTTTGAACAAGGATTTTAACAAAAAGATAGTCATAATTGAGCCGGATGATGCACTTAGTTTTTTGCTCAAAACAACGGCTGAAATGCAGGGCTATGAAGTTTCTCAGGCGCAAGATTATGAGGCTGCTATGAGTTTGATTAAAAATACCGAACCTGCGTTGATTATCTTAGATGCCGGAGATGCTGATACTTTAGAAGGTTTGGAGCTTTGCCGCAAGCTGAAAAAGGACAGTGAGTTGAAGGATATAAAAATAATCCTTTCAACTATTGTTCATGACAAAAAACTCATTCTTAATTCAGGTGCGGACCTTTATCTCCCCAAGCCCTATGAGCTTCTTGGCGTATTCAGCTGGATTGAAAGAATGATTAAAGAATTTAACGGCTAAAACAATGACTGCTGAGGGTTATTGAGTTTGTAGCCGAGGTGTCTAAAACCTTCTGGAGAAACTTTTCTTCCTCTCGGAGTGCGTTGAATAAAGCCTTCTTGAAGAAGGTAAGGCTCATAAACATCCTCGATTGTTTTTACATCTTCACCCAGTGCCGCAGCCAGAGTGTCTATTCCGACGGGACCGCCGTCGTATTTTTCAATTATCAGGGTCATAAGTGCCCTGTCTGTTGTGTCAAGTCCGTAATTGTCTATGTGAAGGCTTTTTAGTGCTTCTTGCGCGAGTTCTTTTGTTATTTTTCCATCAGATTTAACAAGCGCATAGTCTCCTACCCTTTTCACAAGTCTGTTTGCAATTCTCGGAGTTCCTCTTGAGCGGCTTGCAATAATATCAGCGCCGTCTTTTGTAATAGGAATTTCGAGTATTCCGGCAGTTCTTGTTACTACTTGTGAGAGTTCTTCTCGTGTGTAAAACTGTAATCTGTGTATAATTCCGAAACGATCTCTGAGAGGACCGGAGAGGGCTCCTGCTTTTGTTGTTGCCCCTATCAGTGTGAATTTTGGAAGCGGCACTCTCAAAGTTTTTATTGTTTGTGCTTTTCCTGTTGTAATGTCCAGAAAAAAGTCTTCCATTGCGGGATAAAGAATTTCTTCCGCAACTTTGTTTAATCTATGGATTTCATCTATAAAAAGAATTTCTCCGTTTTTTAAAGACATCAAAATTCCTATAATATCTCTCGGACGTTCGAGGGCAGGTGCTGCTGTGATTTTTATTTTTGTCTCAAGCTCGTTTGCCGTAACAGAGGCGAGTGTGGTTTTTCCGAGCCCGGGCGGGCCATATAAAAGAAGGTGGTCAAGCGGTTTGTTTCTTTTTTTTGCTGCTTCGATTGATATTTTCAGCGTAGATTTCAAAGCTGTTTGACCGATGTAGTCATCAAGCTTTTTCGGACGGATGTTATTTTCAAAAGATTTGTCAAAATCAATCTCTTTTGAGTCAAGGTTCTCTGATTTTTCATGTTTTTCATGTTTTATATCAAGATTTTTTTGAACATTATCGTTGTCGGAAAAAATTGCCACTGTAAAAAATCCCTTCTGTCTGTTAGTATAATTATAGCAGAACTTACAAATAAAGGGGAAAGGTGAAACAAGAAAATCATGTCTGAAAAGAAAACAGCTATAATCATTCCGTCAAGATACGCTTCAACAAGGCTTCATGCTAAACCGCTTATTGAAGTGGAAGGAAAACCCATAATCCAGTGGGTTTATGAAAAGGCTCTGGCTGTTAAACAGGCGGATGAGGTGATTGTTGCTACTGACCATGAGGCGATATATGATTGTGTGAAGTCTTTCGGCGGCAAAGCTGAGATGACAGGAGCTGACCACAAATGCGGTTCTGACAGGATTGCCGAAGTTGCTTCAAGACATGATGAAATGGAATATATTATAAATCTTCAAGGCGACGAGCCGATGATTACACCTGAAAGCATTGATTCTATAATTTCTGCATTGAAAACCACCGATGCTGATATTGCTACTCTTTTAAGAATAATAGAAGACAAAGATGAGCTTGAGAATCCTAATCTTGTGAAATGTGTTATTGACAACAATAATTATGCGCTTTATTTTTCACGTTCAAAAATTCCTTATGAAAGAAATCTTGATGAGGCGGTTTTTTACGGACACATTGGGCTTTATGCATACAAAAGAGAGGCTCTTTTTAAGATGACTTCCCTGCCTCAAACTATGCTTGAAAAAACAGAAAGCCTTGAGCAGTTGAGGGCATTACAATCGGGCATGAGGATTATCACTTCTGTTGTGAATTGCAAACCTATTGGAATTGACACAAAAGAGGATTTGGAAGCCTTCAAAAAAGCTGTTTGCGGTTAGGAATCATCTGGAGGCTTTTAGTTCCGATGTTTCTTTTGGGTTGTTTGTATTGTTTGTAAGCTCTTTATTTTTACCGAAGAAAAGGAATTTCTTTTTCTTTTTGGTTTTGTTTTTCTTATTTTTTTCAGGCTCGCTTTTCTTTGACAAAGTTGTCTGAGACGGAGTTGAAGGTGTGAAGGCATTTGTTAGAAGAACTTCTGTATACTTTTGATCCATATGTGCAAAGTCAAAGAGTACGATTCCCGAGGTTTTGAGTTTTCTGCTTTCATGAAGCTGGCGCAGAAGGTCGTCTGGGTTTCCGTTCATAAATGCCACAAAAAGTCCCGGGTAAATTTTTGTGTTTGGTTTTGAATTGGTTTTTATATCGTTTATTAGAAAAACAGCGGTGTCTTTGTCACACGTCAAAATTAAAGGTGTGAAACCGTCTATGTAATTGTTGTCCGTCCAAGTTTTCCAGTCTTGCATTTTTACTTCCATACTTTTGAATCTGTCAGGGAAGATTACGGCTGTGACCGGTATATTATATTTTGATGTAAGTTGTTTTGCTTTGAAAACAAAGCTTGTTACTTTATTTTGCCTGTATTGTGCCCAGGCTTCCCATTGCGGTGTGCCGTATTTTATGTCAACCGGGTCAACGTTTGTTGCTGTTTTAAATTCGTTTCTTGCATATTCTGTATATCCCCAGTTGCTAAGGTCATATCCTGAGAATTTTGCGCTGATGGATTGAGGATATCTGATGTAATCCAGATTAATTCCGTCAGGTTTATATTTTTTTATGATTTCTTCAAGCAGTGTTAAAAGATATGTTTGTACTTCAGGGTTGGCAGGATCAAGAAAATATCCGTTGTGTTCCGAAAGTGATGCAACCGGAGTGGGTGAATTATATTTCATCTTTGTGACATTTGCCCATTTCGGATAAACCGTAATTACGTTCTGGGGATTGTTCATCGGATTTTCGTTTCCGGCGTAAAATGTTTCAAACCATATGTAGATTTTTAATTTTCTTTTGTGTGCTTCGTCTACCCATATTTGAAGCGGATCAAAACCTGCAAATTCGGGTCTTTGGGGCTGGACACCATATTTTGCAAGGGATTCGCTTGGAAAAATTGTTTTTCCTTGATAATATGTTTCAAGGAAGATTGTTTCGATACCTGATTTTTTTACTCTGTCCAGTGTTTTTTCAATCTCAGAGGCAGTTTTTTCGGTGGGCCTCAGCCATACGCCTTTAAATTCGTTTTTGTAATAAGGAAGTGCATATTGCATAGCTTTGTTTGCATTGTTTATTGCCATTGATGAATATTTTTGGGTATCATCAGGATGGCGGTTTGCACGTTTCAGGTTGTCCAGAGCTTTGGTTACGTAGTCATGAGCCAAGGAATCATCGTAATAGATGTCATTATCTTTGTAGTAACGCATCATTGAATCGATTTCTTTTATTTTTTCCTGTGTTGCAAATATAAAGCTGTCATTTGTCAAATATGAATTGAGCATCATATTTTTTTTGTCAATGTAAATTTTAGAGCCGACTATAAGGTTTTGATTCATCCAGGTTTTGGCTCTTCCATGACCGCTTATGACATATCCGCCTTTTGGAATAATTGAGTCAGCACCGCTGATTCTTACAACTGTATCGTTAACAACAATGGCTTCTGCACCGAATTCATTTGTTCCTGTTCTCAGTCCGTTTTTGTTGGTGTATACGACGAGCTGGTTTGCTCCTCTTCCTCCCGGATAAAAACTCCCTGTGAAATTTACGCCTGCTGTCGGGTCAATTGCATTGATTTTGATTGATGCTTCGGACAAAATGCCTTCGAACGGAACCGGTGCAGCAAGCTGCTCCTGTGAGACTTTTGCTTGTGCTGTCGGTTGTGCTGTGTTTTTTTTCTCTTTTTTTATTTTAAAAAGTTTTGCATCAGCTTTGAGCCCGTAACATAAGAGGGCAAATATACACAATAAAATTGACAGATTGGCTGTAAATTTTTTCATAAGCTTATTATAGTATTTCAATATTGTAAAACTACAATAGATATTGTCGTCCAATTTTCAGAATAATTTATTAATAAATAATTAAAATCAACTAAGTAGTGCATATTTTGATATAAAATGAAAATATATAAAAATGAAAATATTGGAGCCGTTTAATGGAATATAAAGATTACTATCAAATATTGGGTGTAAAACGTGAGGCCACTCAGGCAGAAATCAAGTCTGCTTATCGCAAGCTGGCTAAGAAATATCACCCTGACGTAAACAAAACACCGGAAGCTTCTGCAAAGTTTAAAGATATAAATGAAGCTTTTGAAGTTTTGGGAGATAAAGATAAAAGAAGCAGATATGACAGCCTGGGTGCAAATTGGCAAGCCGGCGCAAATTATACACCGCCTCCGGGATTTGAAAACTATGACTTTGGCGGTTTTGGAGGTGGAGGATATCAGTATTCTTCTCAGGGTGTGAATTTTGAAGATCTTGGCGGTTTTTCTGATTTCTTCAATTCCCTTTTCGGGGGAGGTTTCAGCAGTGCAGGCAGCCGCTCAAGACGTTCTTCCGGTATAAATTTTGAAGATTTGGGTGCAGGCTTTTCTTCACGAGCTTCTTCTTCAAGAGCATCAAAGACAAAAGCAGAGCCTCAGGAACTTAATGTTACACAGGAGATAAAAGTCAGCGCAAAAGATATTTTTAATCAAAAACCTGTCAGTGTTAGAATTAATAATCTTGAAAAATGTACACAGTGTTCCGGCGTGGGGTCTATGTGCCCGAATTGCAACGGCACAGGTTTTACTACTTTCACAAAAACTTTGAACGTGAAAATTCCGCTTGAGGTTAAAGAAGGTCAGAAAATCCGTCTCAAAGGCGAAGGGCGTCAGGCTTTAAGCGGTCAAAATACAATTAGGGGTGATTTGTTCCTTGTTGTTAAATTTTCTGATAAAGAATATACAATAAACGGTTCTGATTTAACAAAGACAATAGAGGTCACTCCTGCTGAAGCAGTAGTCGGGACAAAAAAAGAACTCAAGACCCTGCATGGGAATATAAACATAAAGATTCCGCCAAGAACTTCATGCGGTGCTGTTTTGAGGCTAAAAGAACTCGGCTTGCCCAAAAAAGCCGGTGGTTTTGGAAATTTGAATGTGAAAATTAGTCTTTCTGTTCCCAAAAGTTTGTCAGAACAAGAAATAAATCTTTACGAAGAGCTCTTAAAACTTGAAAATGAGAAGCAATAAAAAAAGACTCCTTAGTTTTAAGGAGTCTTTTTTATCAAATATTATCAATTACATTGGATAATTTGCCGATGTGTAATCTTCCTGCGGCTGATATTGAGCTTGTTCCTGTGTATAAGAAGGAGCCGCCGAGCCGCCGTTTGTTCTTAATTTTTCAAGGTATAACTGACCGTTTTTAACAATCTGGTGAAGTTGTGAAAGATCGCCTTCTATGTTGTTGAGAATCTGTTCAGCATAGTTTTCAGCACCTTCTTTGGTTCTGTGTGCTTCATCTTCGGCTTGAATTTTAATTTGTTTAGCTTCTTCGATTGTTTTTTCACGAAGTTCCTGACATTCTGAAAGCACTTGTTCTTTGATTTTTTCAGCTTCTCTTTGGACCTGGTTTAAAAGTTCTGACTCGCTTAGAATTTTTTCAGCTTCAGCTCTTGCATCCATGATAATTCTTTCAGCTCTTTGCTGTGCTTCAATCTGGATTTCTTCACGGCGTCTGAGAATAGATTCTGCTTCTTTTATATCTTCAGGAATTGAGGCATCAATTCTGTCTAAAAGAGCTTCCATTTCAGCACTTTTGACTGTGACAAAACCGGGAAGGAAGTGAAAACCTTTGTCTAATATTAAATTCGCTCTTCCTAAGAGTTCTTTAATTCTAAGTTGTGTCATATCTGATTTTACCTTTCCAAATATTAATTATTTATATTATTAAAATATCTTACCACACATTCGGGAACAAATTTCGAAATATCGCCTTTATATTTTGCAATTTCTTTCACTGTTGATGAGGAAATAAAGTTGTATTTCGGTTTGGTAATTAAAAATACCGTGGTGATAGAAGGTGCAAGAGCATTGTTTGTCTGTGACAGCTGCATTTCGTACTCAAAGTCCGATACAGCTCTCAATCCTCTGATTAAAATATCAGAACCTACTTTTTTTGCATATTCGATAGTCAGACCATCAAAGCTATCCACTTCGACATTTTTGAGGTCTAGTTCTTTGAGAGATTCTTCAATCAATGCGACACGTTCTTCTGTTGAAAGAGCGCCTTTTTTGGCATCATTTTTCAAAACAGCGATGATAACTTTGTCGAACATTTTTGATGCTTTGGAAAGCACATCCAGATGCCCTTTGGTTATCGGGTCAAAGCTCCCCGGGTATATAGCTGTTTTTCCCATGTATTTCTTGTTTCCTGTCGAATGTAGTTTTTTTACATGTATAATTATATAATCGTAAAATTAAAATATTGCGATTTTCTTCAGAATTGTTTATTATTGTTACAAAGTTGCTACATCTGAATTTTTTATATTATTTATATTTCTGGTATAATATTCGGTAATAAGTATTTAGAGGACTGGGTTTTGATAGAAAGAATTGTTTTATCGGTATTAATAGTTTCGCTTTGGCTCTTTCTGTTTATATTTCAGAACTTTATGTCTACTTTCTGGGCGATACTTTTTTTATGCGGTTTTATGAGCCTTTATTGCATATACATGCAGGTTGCAACAAAGCATCAGAAAATTAAACTCAGAAAAAAACCGGAAGAACTGAACTGGAATTACAAACCATTTGTCTCTGTTATGATTCCTGCGCATAATGAACAGGATGTTATTGAAAAAACAGTTGAAAATGTTCTCGAAATGGATTATGAAAAATTCGAGGTTATTTTAATCGATGACAGAAGCGAGGATAATACCGCAGAAAAACTCAAAGAACTTGAACAAAAATATGATAAGGTTAGGGCTTTTATAAGAGAAAAAGATGCATTCCCTGGGAAATCGGCGGTGTTGAATGAGGTTCTTCCCGAGTCAAAAGGCGAAGCAATTCTTGTCTTTGATGCTGATGCAAGAGTAAAGCCCGATTTTTTAACAAAGCTCGTTCCTCATCTTGAAAAGGACAATGTCGGAGCTGTTCAAGCGAGAAAAGTCATTATTAACAGAGAAGAAAATTTCCTTACACGATGCCAAGACAATGAATATGCTCTTGATACTCATTTTCAGGTAGGAAGAAATTCAATCAAAGGTGCTGTTGAACTCAGAGGCAATGGTGAGTTAATCAAAAAAGAAGCTCTTATTGATATAAATGGCTGGAACAATTACACAATCACAGACGATCTGGATATGTCCACAAGACTTCATATCAAAGGGTGGGACGTACGTTTTTGTGCGGATGTTTGTGTATATGAAGAAGCTGTTGTGAAATTTATTCCTCTTTTGAAGCAAAGAAGACGCTGGGTTGAAGGCAGCATAAGACGCTATCTTGAACATTTTTGGGGTGTTTTGTTTTCAAAGGATATGTCTTTGCGTGTGAGCATAGACATGATTGCCTACATCACTGAATTCATTCTCCCTTTCTGGATGATTTCCGAAATATGTTTTCAAGCGTTCAAGTATGTTAAAGAATCACCAAATTGCATTATGTCTTCGCTTCTTGTTTCCGTAATTGTATGCGGATTCTTCACAACAGGGCTTTTGTACAGTGTAAGAAAATATAATCACCTTTCTCGCTTTCAAAGTGTAAAACAGGCTGTCGAAACGGGTGTTTTTCTTTGTTGTGTATGGTTTCCGATAGTTGTGTTTATTGTATTTAAAATAATCTTCTTCCCAAAAACGATGGACTGGGGAAAAACACAGCACGGTGTGACAAAAGTGAACGAAGATGCTGTTCTTGAACATTCCAAAGACGAACCAAATCCTGAACAAACGGAACAAACGGTATAAATATGGAGAAGCTGGTTAAATTAAAAGGCGGAGATGAACTTGTTGTTGTTCCTGAAAAACTCGTTTATGAAGGGGCTGCGCTGGCTAAAACAGACGGTTTTCCTCTTTTTATAGAAGGCGGATGTCCTGCTGACCGCTTGAAGGTTAGAATTAAAAAAGCAAATAAGAATTTTGCTCTGGCTGAAATTGTTGAAATTCTTGAATCTTCACCTCACAGGGTGAAACCTTTTTGCCCCTTGCATAATGTTTGCGGAGGGTGCGGTTGGCAGTTTGTTGATTATAACTTTCAGCTTGAACAAAAACGAAATATTGTTTATGAAACCGTCAAAAAGATTACAGGCGAGGAAATAGAGGTCAAGCCTGTTATTGCTTCATCGAAAACAAGAGAGTTCCGCTCAAAAATTCAATATCCGGTTTCACAGACAAAAGTCTCGAAAAGGCTTCTTGCAGGGTATTACAAAAAAGGTTCTCATGAGCTTGTGAACATAAAATTCTGTCCGATTCAGCCAAAAATTATTGACAAAATCACGGAATTCATCAGACAAAAAGCTCAAGAGCTTGAAATTTCGGGATATAATGAAAAAACTCACAGGGGGGAACTCAGACATATTGTTTACAGATACAGTGTTTCTGAGAATGAATGTATTGTAATTTTTGTTGTCAACAATACAAAACTCAGTGAAAAATTCAAAAATCTAGCCAAAAAAATTATGAACGAGTTTGCGCATGTTAAAGGATGTTTAATCAACTATAACACTGAAAAGAGCAACCTTATCATGACGGGTGACACGAGAAAAATTCAGGGTGAAAACCATATAATCGAAAAAATAAAAGATAAAACTTTTAAAGTCAGCGCAAACAGCTTTTTTCAGGTTAATATCGGATCCGCTGAAAATATTTTTGAAACAGTTAAGAATATTATTAAAGACAATTACAATGAACCGAGAATTCTTGATGCATATTCAGGTGTTTCAAGTTTTGGAATCTGGCTTAGTGATATTGCAAAAGAGATTGTTTCTGTTGAAGAAGCACCTTCTGCAACAAAGGATGCTGAAGAAAATATAAAACTGAACGGTATAGAAAATCTTATGGCGATAAACGGTGACGCAAAAGCTGCTTTTGAAAAAATGGTCCAAGAAGGTGAAAAGTTTGATGTTATTGTTCTTGACCCGCCAAGAAAAGGTTGCTTGAAAGAGTCATTGGATTATGCTGTTCAATTGAGTGAAAAGTCAATAATATATGTTTCTTGTAACCCGTCTACACTTGCAAGAGATTTAAAATATTTGAAAGAAAAAGGTTTTGGCATTAAATATATTCAGCCTGTGGATATGTTCTGTCATTCTTATCACATAGAGTCTGTGGCATGGCTTGAAAAATAAAAAGAAGCGGCGCTTCGAAAACCAAAGCACACGCTCCTTTTAAGGTTGGGTAACAGTTTAACTACTTACTTGCATCCGCAGTCATTGCCGCAATCGCATGGATTGCAATCGCAAGGAGCCGGTTTTGCACAAGGGTCGCATGGCTGAACAGGTGCAGCGCAGCCTGTGCAAGAGTTGCATCCGAAAGCTACTGTAATGTTTTCTCTCGGGTTAACTGATGTTACTCTGTTGCCTTTCGGGTCTACGAGATAAGCAACTTCATCACCTGTGGTTTGTAACAAGCCTATTGTTCCGGAAAGTGCTGTTCTTGTTAAGTCGATAGGAGCTTTAACAAGTGCTTTTGTTGCATCCATTAAGCTTCTTCCGGCAGCAGGTAATTGTCCTTGTAAAGTTTCTCCGAAAGTAAGTCCTACACCGTCAGAAACGTGTTCAGCAGCGTTGCCGGCTGCAATGATAGCACCGCCGACAGTTCTTCCGACTGTACCAACTATGCTTCCTGCCCAGCTGAACGGAGCTTCTACTACTTTAGCGAAGAAGTTAGGTTTTTTGTCATTTTTGACTTGTGCAGTCAAAACTTGTTGAGGCAAGTCAGCCTTGCAGTCGTGGCACTGAATTCTTTCGAAAGAAAGTTTCAAGCCGCCTTTGCAGTTTCCTGTCGGTCTGTCTACTTCTGTAACTTTACCGTAAACTTTTGAGCCTTCAGGGAAGGTTTGACCGTTTATGCAAACGGCTTCAGTTGTTTTTGCTGCAAATCTGTCACCAATGTTGGCGTGTTTTGCATTGATTTCGTCTTCGAATTTCAAACAGAGAGTCGGAATAGTTACGACTTCATCTTTAGCTACGAAAGCTGCTCCGCCTGTGCATCCGCAATCAGGTGCAGTATAAGCTACGTCTTTTTTAGAATAGCCCATAGCGCATCTTACTGCTTCGAGCATAGAAGCTACATCCGCACGACTTGCATCTTTGCAGGCTTGAATTTCGTTGCCGTTAGGAACATCTTTCAGGGCTCCTGATTCAATAGCTTTGGCAACAGGTATTTTTGCCCATCCTGGAACTTTATTGCCGTCACAGAATTTGTTTAAGATTTCTTCTGCTTTACAATTATCCATATCACATGGGATGCCTTTAGCAAGTGTAACCATAGCTTCTGCTCTTGTTACAGGTTTGTTGGGTTTGAATAAGTCTCCCGGATAGCCGTCCATTAAACCGTTAGCTACGGCAGTGTTGATAGCCTGATTTGCCCAGTGGTCAGCCGGAACGTCTTTAAATGTCTTTTTAGGACATCCGCAGCTTCTGAGGTTAAAGCCGTTTACAGCCATAGAAGCTATTTCTGCACGTGAAACAGGAAGATTCGGTTTGAATGTTCTGTCAGGGTAGCCTGCTACTACTTTGTTTTCAGCAAGAAGATTAATATCGCATCCTGCCCAGAAACCTGCCGGTACGTCTTCAAATGAAGAAGCTCCTGTGATAGGTGATGCACCGCCTGTAATAGGTGGATTGTAAGGTACGATAGTGCGTTTGATTACTTCCATACCTGAAGAAGTTTGCATTTCAACAGGGCATCCTCCTGTTGTTGCTGTTGGGTTAACAGGTGCAGCGCCGCCTGTCATAATCTGATTCAAGTCAATGTTTTGTCCTAAAACAGGCATGTCAGCAGCAGCACCGGTTGTGATTCCTTCGCCGCATCCGCAGCCGCAAGTCGGCAAGTCAGAAACCATTACACCTTGTGAAGGTGCAATAGGACATCCGCAAGTTGAACCTTCGCCGATTATTACGCTGTTTGCAGCAGAACCTACTGCTTGAGTGTCAGAGTAAACATTGGCAGGATATGCGTAATGTTGTTTTGCCTGTGATTTTCCATCAATTTGTGAAGCACAAACTGATTGAACAACAGGCTGGCATTCGCATGGCGGTGCAACAGCTTCACAAGGGTTGCAAGGATCACAAGGCTCTACCGGGGCACATGTGTTGCATGGGTCGCAAGGTGCTGCGCAGCCTGTATTACATCCGCAATCTGGTGCAGGTGCGCAGGGACATACTGCTGTGTCGGGCGTTACATCTGCCTGACAACCGGATAACGGGCAAGCAGCAAGTTTTGACATATCTAAATTTGAAATATCTACATTACTTGCAATCCCCGAGTTCATTGTACCTGCCATCAATCCTATTGTTAAGACTGCGGCAAGTGTAAGTTTGTTAATCGTCATCTTTCCCTCCTTAATTAAACAAACTGTAATCGGATTTCTTCTAGCTTTTTTATTGAAATCCAATTTACGATAATTAACATCTTATGTTGCATTATTACGGTGAATCCTTTAAAAAAACATTACCGGAAACGGTTACCTTTGCGGGCTATTTAAATTTTTGGATTATAATATTTTGTCCGCTGATATTGAGGTTAAAATCTCCTGTAAATGCAGCAGGTGCATGGGCTTCCATTTGCTACGCAAATAGTATATAATATAGATAGATTAATATACTTCTCTGTGTCACTAATAAATAGAATAGAGTAAAAAACAATGTCTTTCGGAATTAATGGTCCAAGCCCGAAATTCGGAATACAAGAAGCTCAAAACATGCGCAACAATGGCGGCGGTGGAAATTTGGGCTATTTTAAACGTCAGAATAAAAATAAAAAGAAAAAAGAAGATGAAATAGATGTTTTTCAATCTGCTGATGAAAATGATGTTTTTGTTCCGGAAGAGGATTTGAAAGAAAAAGATGAAAGCCTTCTTCAAAAAGCTTCTGACTTTATAAAGATGTTTAAAAAACCTAAACATTCAAGCTAAAAAAAACTCCCCGTTAGAGAGGAGTTTTTTTATATAATATTTTAAGCATATAACATTTTTAATGTTGCATTCGGGTCTGCGTTATTCGGGCGAAGTTCTCCGGTACCGTTAAATGCAGGAAGTGAATTTCTGAATTCAGCCAGTTCTCTGTCGACAGCTGAGCCGCCTGATACGCCAAAAGGATTTTGTGAGCCGCCTGTGCGTTGGATTCCTTGTGAACCCTGTGTTCCAATAGCACCTGTTCTTTGAACCGGCTGTTGGAATAAATTCAATTTTGGAATTTCAAATCCGCCCATGATTTTCCTTTAAACTAAAACTCTATACTTTAATAAAAACATGCAGGTATGGAAATTTGCCATTTTTGTAATATTATTTACAAAAGTTAAAATAAAATGGGAAAATGTATTATGGATAAATATGTATTAATTACAGGTGCTTCGACAGGGTTGGGAAAAGAAACCGCAAAAAGACTTGCTGATGAGGGTTATAAGGTATTTGCCGGTGTTAGAAAACAACAAGACAAAGAGAATCTTGAAGCTTTGAGTCCCAATATAAAAGGGGTATTTCTGGATGTTACAAGTGATGAAAGTGTGAACGCTGCTTTTGAAACAGTTAAGGCTGAGACTTCTTCTTTGTATGCACTTGTGAACAATGCGGGGATTGCTGTTGCCGGTCCTGTTGAATATATGCCAATTGATATGCTTAGAAATCAGTTTGAGGTTAATGTTTACGGTGCAATCAGAACAGCACAAAAATTTCTTCCTTTGATGAAGAATACGGATGATTCGAGAATCGTGAACATGAGTTCAATGGCGAGTTATGGTGTTTTTCCTTTTGTGTCTCCTTATTGTGTTTCCAAAAGGGCTCTTGATATGTTCTTTAATGCACTGCTTATCGAAGCGAAAATGCCGAATTTGAAGGTTATTTCTATAAAACCCGGAGTAATAAAAACTCCTATCTGGAATAAGTCTGTTGATGACAGCGAAAAGAACATAGAGTTTATCTGTGAAGAAGGCAGGAAGAAATATGAAAAAGAGTTTGCTTTTCTTCAAAAAAATGCCAGAAAAAATACGGACAAAGGTTCTGAGCCAAAAGTTGTGGCGGATGCTGTTTCAAAAGCCTTGAAGGCAAAACACCCTAAATGTTCTTACAATGCAGGGTTTGATTCATTGTGTGTAAGAATGTTTTCGAGTCTTCCAACAAGGCTTGTGAATTTTGTTATTAAAAAAGGTCTGGAATGCAGAATGAACAACGCTTAGCTTCTTCCGACAGTCAATTTGTCGAACTTGAGCTTTTTCAAGGCACTGTTTCCGTCATCGTCAAGAATTTTCTGGGCGGCTTGTTGGTCTGCTTCGCTCTGGAAGTAATATGTAGCACCTTTATGAACAATTGAATATTCTGTTTGTGTGCCCCATTTTGTCATAACTCTTCCTTTGCCGCAGGAACCGTCGGCAGGATTAATATTCAGCTGGGCATCCAACATGGCCATAATTGTAGGATAGTAATATCTTACATTGTTATAATCAATATAATATTCTGTTTTTTCTCCTTTGTCTACGATGACTGCATTGGAAGCTGATTTTACGTCTTTGCTTCCTTCAAGCTCCATTGATTCTCTGCCAATTGCACTTTTTTTAATTTCTTCTTTATTGAGTGTTTTAGCCAGTGCCACGTCAAATGGTGATTTGAAATAATATCTTGAATTGTCTACAACTATCCAGTAGTCTGTTGTTTCACCCCAGTCCTGAGCAACTTCTCCGCTTCCGACAGCAGTAGAGGTATGATCGATTAACAGTTTTGAGGCTTCAAGTTCCAAACGGCTGTTGTAATAGTAAACTTTTCCGTTTATTTCTTCATAGTAAGGGGTTTTTATTCCTGATGTGAGAGTCATAGAGTCTTCGTAACTCATAACTTTATCAGGCTTTTGCGAAGAGGGTTCTGTTTTTTCCTGAGATGTTTCTTTTTGTTCAGGTTCGGTAATTATTACTAAGGGCTCTGAATCAGAAATTTCTGTTTCGTTTCCAAACAACGTATTGTTATTTACAGAAGAGTTTGTTATTTCATTTGCTGCATTTGTTTTTTCTGTAAATATTGAATTAATATTCAATTTCGATGTCAGGGGGTTAATATTCATTTTGTTCTCCTTTATTTCTTCCTGTTTTGAATATCGTGTTTTTTTTTTTTTCTTTAGGAAAGTTTGGAATCACGTTAAGAAATCTTAACAGTGTGCTTTTGTAATTTAGAAATTAAATAATATAATTAATAATGAAAAATACATCACAGAAGAGGACGGATTATGAAACTTTACATCGAAGATATAGGAAAACATGAAGGACAGGAAGTTAAATTACAGGCTTGGCTTTACAACAAACGTTCAAGCGGCAAACTTCACTTTTTACAGCTGAGAGACGGAACAGGTGAGATTCAGGCTGTTGTGTTCAAGGGAAATGTTTCAGACGATGTTTTCGATTTGGCAGGAAGAATTACTCAAGAGTCCTCTGTTGAAGTTACAGGAACTGTGAAAAAACATGACCGCTCAAGAATCGGTTATGAAATTGATGCAACGGATGTTAAAGTTATAGGCGATTCTGTTGATTATCCGATTACTCCAAAAGAACACGGAACACACTTTCTTATGGAGCATAGACATTTGTGGCTTCGTTCTTTGAGGCAAAAAGCTATTTTGAGAATCCGTCACAGAATCATCAAATCTGTTCGTGATTTCTTTGATAATAAGGGCTTTACTCTTGTTGATGCGCCTATTTTTACGCCAAATGCGTGTGAAGGCACAACAAACCTGTTTAAGGTAGATTATTTTGACGAAAATGCGTATTTAACACAAAGCGGACAGCTTTATATGGAAGCGGCTGCTATGGCAGTGGGCAAGGCATACTGCTTCGGTCCGACTTTCAGAGCTGAAAAATCGAAAACAAGAAGACATTTAACAGAATTCTGGATGGTTGAGCCTGAAGTTGCATTCTTTGACATTTATGATGATATGGATTTGGCCGAAGAGTTTGTTGAATATATTGTTCAAGAAGTTGTTAAAAACAACAGAGAAGATTTGGAAGTTCTTGAAAGAGATATTTCAAAACTGGAAAATATTAAGCGTCCTTTCCCGAGAATTTCGTATGACGAAGCAATTGAAATTCTTAAGAAAAAAGGAAATGACACAGAATGGGGTGCAGACTTTGGCGGTGATGAAGAAACATTGATTTCAGAAGAGTTTGACAAGCCGGTTATGATTCACCATTATCCTATGGCAATCAAAGCATTTTATATGAAACAAGAAGGTGACAAAGCCGCCTGTGTTGATATGATTGCACCGGAAGGCTACGGTGAAATCATTGGCGGCGGTCAAAGAGAAGAAGATATTGATAAATTGAAAGCAAAAATCAAGGAACAAGGACTTCCGGAAGAGGTCTTTGACTGGTATCTTGATGTCAGAAAATACGGAAGCTGTAAGCACGCAGGATTCGGACTGGGAATTGAAAGAACTGTTGCATGGATTTGCGGTCTTCACCACGTTCGTGAAACTATTCCGTTCCCGAGACTTATGGACAGAATTCGCCCTTAATTTTAAACCGAAACTTTCAAACTGAAATTTAAAAATTTTTTATTCTCGTGATATTATTATCATAAGTATGATGTTAATTGAAACGGGGATAAAAGAATGTTTGAAAAATTCAGAATAGGTGTAGACATAGGCGGAACTAACGTTAAGATTGCTCTTGTAGATAAAAAGGGCGAAATTTCTCACCCCAAAACTGTGCCTACCCGTGCTGAAATGGGTTATGAGTACACAATCGGAAATATCACTCAATGTATTAAAGACTTGATGAAGGAAGCTGAAATCACAACAAATGACATTGAGGGAATCGGTTTTGGCTTTCCCGGTCAGATTGATTGTGACAACGGAATTGTAAGAATTTTGCCTAATATTCCCGGCTGGATTGATGTTCCTATTGCTGAAATCATGCAAAAAGAATTCAACGTCCCTGTGAAAGTTGACAATGATGTGCGCTGTATGGCACTTGCGGAATTAAATTACGGCGCAGGTGCGGGCTGCAAAAACCTCATCTGTATCACAGTCGGAACAGGTATCGGTTCCGGACTTGTCATAAACGGAAAACTAGTAAGAGGTGCGAGCAATGCAGCAGGTGAAATCGGACATATAAAAATGCAGATGCATGACGGACTGATTTGCGGATGCGGTGATACAGGCTGTTTTGAGGCTTATGCTTCAGGGCCTGCTATTGTTGCTATGGCAAAGGATTATGTCAGAGGCGGGAAAAGTGCAAAATTTAGAGAAATTGCAGGTTCGACCGCAGCAATCACTCCTGCAATTGTTTGTCAGGCAGCTCAGGAAGGTGATGTTGTTGCGAAGAAAATTTTCGAAAGAATGGGTGAATATCTGGGTATAGGGCTTTCAAGCGTTGTTAACCTTTTGAACCCTGAAAAAATTGTAATCGGCGGTGGTGTTGCTGATGCCGGAGATATTTTGTTCGAGCCTTTGAAAAAAACTCTCAAAGACAGAGCAATGCCTATTCAGGGCGCTGCCGTGAAAGTTGTGCCTGCTGAACTTGGAAACACAGCAGGTCTAATCGGAGCAAGTCTTTTAATAGACAACTAAAATTATGAATGAAGCACAAAGAGAGCTGTGTGAACAGCTTCAGGCAGAAATTGAAGAAGAAATAAAAGAACGGGACAGACTGTTTCGCCGCAAAGTGATATGGCTCTGTCTCGCTTTGCTTTTAATACCTGCTTTTTTATATAGACATCACATTGCATATAAAATGAAACATTTTATAGTCAAACCCACTGAGACAACAAACAGAATTATCAATATTTATGAACGACCCACTCTTGATATAATTGACACTCATTTGACCAGAGTTGCCCGTTCAGACGACCCTTTCAGCGATGATACAAATTCTGAGTACAGGCTTGTTAATCTTTTTAATTTTCAGTCAGAAGAGTTTATTAATATTTTAAATGACAAAAATGAAGTTGCTTTCAAGCTTTTGCCTATGGCAACATTTTCAATGTCCGGAAGAGTACTTGCTGTAAACAGTCTTTATTCGTCCAACATGGATACTTTTGACAGAACTGCACAGGTTGATATGGGGCTTATCTGGGGAAAGTGTGCTGCTGATTCTGCATGGCTTGACAGAAATTTTGAATTCAAGTCTAAAAAATATTTAAACGGACGTGTTTTGACTACTACAATAAAAGACAGGGATAAGTTTGAAAACAAATGCAGAATCAATGACTATGAAGTTCAACATTTTCATATTGTTCCTGCTTCGAACAATATTCTCGGCATATTGTTGAAACAAAAAAAGTTTACCCCGATTCGAATAGACGGGCTTCTTGTTGACATTTTCAGCCCTAAAGAACATTTAAAAGGCAGTTTGAACATAGATGATATTAATCAAGAAAGCCGCTCGGGCGGTTCTTGCAAAGTTATCTTAATTACCAGTGTTCAGGTTGGGAATAAGATTTATAAATAAGTTGTCTGCATGATACAATATTAGTATGCTGTATTTTTACTTTGGACAGGAAGATTTTAATATAGAACTTGAGATTCAAAAGCTCAAGACAAAAGTTGTGGACAAATCTTTTTTGTCAACAAATTATCGTGTGTATGACAACCCCAGATATCAGGAGCTCATTGACGTTTTGAGGACACCTTCGTTGATGTTTGGAAATGTGCTTGCGGTTATAAACTGTGAAAAATATTTTTTTGATTCAAAAGGAAAGATAAATTTTGAAGATAAAGAGCTTAAAGAGATTGAAGAAACCTTCCAGACTATGCCTGAAACTCTTCACATTGCTTTTGTTTGTCGAATTGAAAGAGAAAGCACAAAAAAAATTGATACAAGACGAAAACTCTATAAAATTTTGTCAAAGTATGCTTCTGTGACAGAGTTTCCCGAGTATAAACCATATCAAAAAGAGCTGGCTTTGTGGATACAAAAACAGGCAAAGAAAAAAGAACTGATTTTTTCTTCAGAGGTTGTCCAATTTTTGATTGAACGTTTGGGTACAAATCTCAGGGTTATAGACAATGAGCTTGAAAAACTCAAACTCGCTGTGTATCCTGAAAAGATTGTGAAAAAAGAGGACATAAAAAATGTCTGCACTGCAACCGAGGATATTTTTGTTCTGACAGATTATATTCTTAAAGGTCAAAAAGACCTTGCTTTACATGAGTTTAATAAGCTTTGCACGAACAAACACTATCTTGAGATTCTTGCTGTTTTGCAGACAAATTTCACAAAGCTTGCTTCAATTAAGGTAGATTCTGTGAATCATAATTCTTTTGAAATAGCATCAAAGACAAGGCTTCCCGAGTTTATTGTCAAAAAGCATCTTGAAAAGCTAAAAAATGTACCCATGGACAGGCTCGTTAAAATTAGAAAAAACCTGCTTGAAGCAGAATATAGAATCAAAACCGGCGAGATGGCTTTTTATGAACTGCCTGTTGAACTGGCTCTGTTAAGTTAAAAGATTGCAAAGGGGAATATGTTTCATTCTGTATTAAAAAGAAAATTTGAATATTTCACAAACTATTTCGAAACGGCAATGAAAAATGCCAAAAGAAGCTTTGCTCAATCAATAGTGCTTTATGGTCAGGATATTGCCGCGCAATATTACCTTGCGCTTGAGATAGCAAGGCTGTTAAACTGCCAAAAAGATACTGCTTCTGATTGCGGATGTATAAATTGCAGCTGGATTCGAAACAATCAGCATCCTGCAATTATGACAATTTCAAAAAATGACAACAAACCCTCTGATGACACATCCAGCAAGGTTATTTCAATTAAACAGACCCTTATGATAAACAACAGCTTGATAAACTCCTCGGATTATTACCGTGTGTTTATCTTTTGTGATTCTCAAATCGGTGAGCTTTCCGAGATCAGCCGTAAACAGCTTGCCCCTTATGCTGAATTGGGGTACAAATTTCCTCAGGAGAACTGGATGCCCAAACCACTGAACAGAGAGGTTTTGATTGAGGCAAGTGCGAATTCTTTGTTAAAATCCATTGAAGAACCGCCTGAAAGGACGCTTTTTATCTTTCTCACAGAGGATAAGGAAGATATTATTGAGACAATTATTTCTCGTTCACAGTGTTTTTATGTTCCGTCGAACAACTCGAATGTTTTTGACATAGACTTTCTGGCTGCTGTCATGGCTGACTATCCGAAGATAAAGAAGATTGATGTGATAAACACAGTGCAGTCTCTTATTTCTGCTTATGAAGATATGGGATATTCTCTTGAATATGTTCTTGATTGTTTGGAATATTATCTTGCTCAGATGATAAAAAACAATTTGGAGAATAAAATTCTTGTTCAAAAGATAAAAGAGGATATATTAAAAATCCAGCATTCGAAAAAGCAAACAGAGTCATATATCAAGCCCCAGCTGATTTTAGAGGATTTGTTCTTTTCTTTTTGTTAAGTTTTGTTACTGATATATACTTTTTATGACATAAATATGGCAATTTTCAAGAAAGAAAATTGTTTATATAAGTACGAGAGATATAAAAGAGACAGAGAAAACAAACACAGGATAAAACAAAAAACCACATCGGTTAAACCACCACATAAACACTTTAGAGATATTAGAGAAAAAACGAACACAAAAAATAAGGCAGAGACCTGAAAATTGACGCCTTACAAAAGACTTACTACTTACTTCATTAATTTACTTCATTTACTTCACACACTTCACACACTTCACAAACGAGGAATGTAAAGAAATTTTCATTCCAACGGCTTGGTCATTATGACAGAGCCGTTTTTTTTGCCTTAACATTGTAACAAACTCCACACCATGCTGTAATCGTCATGGCTTTTCTATTATACAATAGTGTTAATAAAGATTTAGTACTATTTGGGGAGAACAACATTGGACTGCACAGAAGAAAAACTGGACTTATCACAAAACGCAATTAAAGTTTTGGAGAAAAGATATTTGAAAAGGGATGCTCAGGGCAAACCTACGGAAGAACCGAAAGATTTGTTCTTGAGAGTTGCTTCTACACTGGCTGAAGCTGACAAGAAATTTGGCGCTACTCAAGAAGAAGTTGATGAGTCAACAAAAGAATTTTATGATTTTATTACAAAACGTTATTTTATGCCGAACTCACCGACATTGATGAATGCAGGAAGAGAACTCGGACAGCTGGCTGCTTGTTTTGTACTTCCGGTTGAAGACAGTCTCGAAGGTATTTTTGAAACAGTTAAAAATACTGCTTTGATTCACAAATCCGGCGGTGGAACAGGTTTTTCTTTCTCAAGATTGAGACCGAAAAACGATGTTGTTCGCTCTACAATGGGTGTATCCTCAGGTCCTGTAAGCTTTATGGAAGTTTTTAATGCTGCTACTGAAGCAGTGAAACAGGGCGGAACAAGACGCGGTGCTAACATGGGGATTTTGAGAATTGACCACCCTGATATTCTTGATTTTATCAATTGTAAGTCTGACAACTTCAAACTTAACAATTTCAATATTTCTGTTGCTATTACAGATAAGTTTATGGAAGCTTTAAAATCAGGTACAGACTATGAATTGATTCATCCGAGAACAAAACAGGCTGTCGGTAAATTGAGTGCCAAAGCTGTATTTGATTTGATTGTTGAAGGTGCCTGGAAAAACGGCGAACCCGGGATTATCTTTATTGACCACATGAACTCTGACAACCCGACTCCTTTGATTGGTGAAATCGAATCAACTAACCCTTGCGGAGAAGTTCCTCTGCTTCCATACGAAGCCTGCAACCTTGGGTCTATCAACCTTGGCTTGATGCTTAAAGGCCAAGAAGGCAATTACAGTGTAGACTGGGATAAACTGGCTAAGGTTACCAGAATGGCAATCCATTTCCTTGATAACGTTATTGCTATAAACAACTATCCTTTGCCTCAGATTTCTGAAATGGTTCAAAACAACAGAAAAATCGGTCTCGGTGTAATGGGCTGGGCTGATATGCTTATGAAAATGGGCATTGCTTATAACTCTGAAGAAGGTACAAAACTTGCTTCTCAGGTTATGGAATTCATTGATTACGAATCTAAAGTTAAATCAATCGAGCTTTCTAAAGAGAGAGGCAGATTCGGCAACTTCAAAGGCAGTGTATATGACGGCAAAAACTTCCTTTACAACAAATATAAAGGAAAATCAGCAGGAATAATCACAGACGAAATGTGGGCTGATTTGGACAAACAAATTGAACAGTTCGGAATCAGAAACGCAACAACTACATGTATTGCTCCGACAGGTACAATTTCTATGATAGCAAGTGCTTCAGGCGGTGTTGAACCTCTGTTTGGTCTTGTATTCATCAGAGACGTAATGGATGGAACAATTATGATGGAAATCAACCCGATTTTCGAACAATATGCAAGAAAACACGGATTCTATTCAGATGAATTGATGAAGAAAATTTCTGTTGACGGAACAGCTGCACATTGTGCTGAAGTTCCTGAA
This sequence comes from Clostridium sp., assembly GCA_018362895.1. Classification (GTDB taxonomy): domain Bacteria; phylum Cyanobacteriota; class Vampirovibrionia; order Gastranaerophilales; family Gastranaerophilaceae; genus Limenecus. The sequence goes on from JAHALR010000006.1 coordinate 126,228, forward strand.
GAAGCTAAGAAGATTTTTGTTGCTGCTCATGACGTATCACCTTACTGGCACGTTAAAATGCAGGCAGCTTTCCAGCTTCACACAGACAATGCTGTTTCAAAAACAGTAAACTTTGAAGAAAACGCAACAAGAAAAGATGTTGCTGATTCATACATTCTTGCTTATGAAAACGATTTGAAAGGCATCACTGTTTATCGTAACAACTCAAGACAATTCCAGCCGATGAATCTTGAGAAAAAAGATGACAAGAAACTTCCCGAAATTAAAGCAGTAGAAGAAACAAAAGTTGAGCTTCCCGAAGCTCAACACGAAGGCGAAGAACACAAATGCCCCGAATGCGGTGCTGTTCTTGGCTATGGAGAAGGCTGTTTCATCTGTTTAAATTGCGGATATTCAGGTTGTTCATAAGAAACTGAAAGATTACAGATACGAAAAAGCCCTTGAATATTTCTCAAGGGCTTTTTATTATTATGAAGTTTATTTACATCAAAATTCCTGCAATACAAGCTGAGAGGTAGGAGGCCAGTGTTCCGCAAAAAAGAGCTTTTATTCCCAGTTTTGCGAGATCTTTTCTTCTGTTTGGTGCAAGTTCGCCGATTCCGCCTATTTGAATAGCAATTGAACCGAGGTTTGCAAAACCGCAGAGTGCAAAACTTGCAATGATAACACTTTTTTCACTCAGAACAGATTTTAGCGCTGTCAAATCAAGGTATGCAATAAATTCGTTAAATACGAGTTTTGTACCCATTAATGAACCTACATCAATTGCTTCTTTGAACGGAACACCCATTGCTATTGCAAACAGTGAGAAAATGCTTCCGAGAATTTCTTTCAAAGAAAGATGAGTTAAATCTATGTGAATGAAAGAAAGATTCATGTGAAGAACATTTGCCATAAAAAGTCCGATGTGGCCGAGAATCCAGTCCAACATAGAAATCAATGCTGTCAAAGCTATCAGCATAGCTATTACATTGATTGACACTTTCATACCGTCAGATGCGCCGTGAGCAATTGAATCTATGAGGTTTACGTGTGTTTTCTTTATTTCAACTTTTACTTCATTTTTTGTTTGAGATTCTTCTGTTTCAGGGTAAACGATTTTTGAAATCACAAGAGCGCCGGGAGCTGCCATGATTGAAGCTGCAAGAAGGTATTCGGCAGGAATTCCCATACCGATATACATTGCCATAACACCGCCTGCAATACATGCCATTGAACCTGTCATAGAGGCAAGGAGTTCGGACATAGTCATTGTCGGGATGTAGGGTTTAATCATAATTTGTGCTTCAACCTGACCTACGAATGCCGAGGCGATGTTCGAGAGAGCTTCTGCGCCTGATACATTCATTATTTTATACATTACCTTTGCACAAATTTCTACTACTCTTTGCATTATTCCATAGTAATAGAGAATATTCACAAGGATGAGTATAAAAATTATTGTCGGTATGAGCTTGAGTGCAAAAATGAAACCTGCACCTGTACCAAAGAGTTCTTCCATTTTTGCCGGGTTGTTTGTCAGAACACCGAAAACGAAATTTCCACCCTCGTTTGAAAAATCAAGAATCTTTTGAATAAACATTCCGATTGCATGGAATATTTTTTGTCCCAGAGGCACCTTTAAAACAAACACTGCTAAAAGTATTTGTAATATAAAACCGGGGATTATTGTTTTCAATGAAATTGCTTTTCTGTTGTTTGAGAATGCGTATGCAATCCCTAAAATTAAAATAATCCCGAATATTCCGACAAATCTATCCATATTGTTCCTTACATATAATGTGTTTCTTTTGTTGTTTCAATTGTACTTAAATAGCGTTCAAATTACTAAGTATTTCCGTATGATTTTTGATATTTGTAACAAAGTTAACATTTCTTTTGAAAATCATGCAACTATCGGGTTTGTTCGGTTTTAGTAATAACAGTGAAAGTGTGAAAGAAGATTTATGACGGTTTCTGTTAATACCCCTAATATGAACGCAACAAGCTATAAATTTGTTATTCAGCCGCCTGTTATCAGGCCGTATTCATTTTATGATGAGCTGAAGCTGGGTGAAGACCGCTATCTGGAATATTTGAGCACAACAAGGACAGTTTCTCCCGAACTCAAAAACAGCAAAAGAAAAAGCTTTTTTAAAAGTCTTTTAAAAACAGCAGCAGCTGTTGGTGCGGCAATTTTGATTTACAAAAACCGTTCAGGCTTGAAGAACTTTTTTGTTAATGCTTACAATAGAATAAAAAATATGATAAAAAAATAATCATGGCATCTGATTCTAACAAAAATACTAACCCAAACAGCGATAAAAAGCCTGCGTTGTTTCAGCTTACAAAACAACAGGTTTCAGCTGGTGTCGAAAAGTATGACAAGGCTGCTGCCGCAATTCAGGTTTTCAAAACAGTTCCGATTGATGAATCAAAACTGAGAGAAAGACCTGTTATTTTTCAAAAAAGGCTTAATTCTCTTGACTCTACCATGTTAGAAGAAAATGCGTATAAGGTGCTTGATGATCCTGATTTGAAACTCGAAAAGCGGATTGAAAACTGTGAAGCATCGATAAAAGACCTTGATGAAGAGATTATTGTGGCTGACACGGTTAATGACGAGGCTGCAAAGGCTGAGCTTTTAAGGCAAAGGTCACTGCTTTTGAAAAATCTTGAAAACATGAAAGCTGAATATATGGAGCAGAACATAGACACAAGGCTCACAACTGTAATTGCAAGCTTTTTGCAGATTCCATCAAAAATTAAAAAGGAATTTTTGACGAGATTCAAACTGTTTTTGAGGCATTCAAAGGTTTTGAGAAAAATAAATCCGTTGATGAAGGCGATGTATGCCAGAGAAACACTTGATAAACTGGATAAAATTAACAAATCTGTTGACCAGCTTGTGAAGATGAAAGTTCCCTTCGGTGAACAGGAGGCAAAATATCAGACACTTGTTAATCACCTGGCAAAGGCGAATGCTTTGCATGCACAAATAAGAAAAGAGCTGAAAAACTAAGTTCCGAATCTGTCTTTCATATAGTCGAGGGAACGTTTTGAGAGCATTTCATTTTTGAGCTTTTTGTTCTTTTTAATTTTTCTGTCAACATTCAGCTCTTCGACTATTCCCCAGTTTGAGTTGACCGGTTGGAAATGTTTCTGTTCGGGGTTTGATATAGCGTGTGTTAAAGCACCGAGCATTGTGATTTTAGGAAGAGTGAGCATTTCTTCATTGTTTAAGCAGGCTGCCATGTTTATTCCTGCAAGTAATCCGGAGGCAATAGATTCCGTGTAACCTTCAGTACCTGTGATTTGTCCTGCAAAGAAAAGGTCTTTTCTTTTTTTGCATTGTAGCGTTGGTGCTAAAATCAGCGGAGAATTTATAAATGTGTTTCTGTGCATTACTCCGTAGCGCAGAATGTTTGCGTTTTCAAGCCCGGGAATCGAGTGAACAAGTTCTTTTTGAGCACCCCATTTTAAGTTTGTTTGAAATCCAACGAGGTTGTACATAGAAGCTGACAGATTGTCTTGTCTCAATTGAACTACGGCATAGTTCTGGATGTTTGTTCTTTTGTCCACAAGTCCGACAGGTTTCATCGGGCCATACCTGAGTGTATCTACACCTCTTGAGGCGAGAACCTCAACGGGCAGGCAGGATTCGAAGAATTTGTCATCTTTTTCAAATGTTTTAAGTTCTATTCTCGGTGCATTTGTTAGTATTTCATAAAATTTTTCATACTGCTCTTTGTTCATCGGGCAGTTGATGTAAGAAGCTTCGCCTTTGTCATATCGGCTTGCATAAAAAGCTATGTCAAAGTTAATTGATTCTTTTTCAACAATCGGTGCAATAGCATCAAAAAAATGAAGATGCTCAGAACCTGTAAACTTTTTTATGTCTTGCGCCAGTGCATCAGAGGTAAGAGGTCCTGATGCTATTATTGTAGGTATACCTTGAGGAATCTTTGTAAGTTCCTGTCTGATGAATGTGATTTTTTCACTTTTATCAATCAATTCCGCAACTTTTTTTGAAAACATTTCTCTGTCAATTGCCAGAGCGTTCCCTGCCGGAACCTGCACTTCTTTTGCTATTTCAATCAGGTAAGACCCGAGGATTGACATTTCATGTTTTAAAAGACCGCTTGCATTTGTCGAATCTGAGGAGCCGAGGCTGTTGCTGCAAACGAATTCTGCCGGATTTTCAGTGCTGTGGGCACCTGTGGTTTTGTGAGGTCTCATTTCATAAAGTTCAACCTCTATACCTCTTTTTGCCAGTTGAAGTGCTGCTTCGCACCCGGCCAGACCTGCTCCTATTATTATAACTTTTTTTTCGTTAGAATCTGTCATTACATTGCCATTTCGTCATAAGAGTCCAGATCATTGTAATTAAACATATTCACAAATTGGTACAAAAGTTCGGGGAAAAATCTTTTTGAACCTACTTCAAGCATTACTCGCAAGGCTTCTTTTGTATTTTTGATTTTGTGAGGAGTTTTGTTTGAAGTTAAATCATCAAAAAAGCTGCAAAGCCCGACTACTCTGGTCAGTTTGCTGATTTGTTCGCCTGATAGTTTGAAAGGATAACCTGAGCCATCATTGTTTTCATGGTGCTCAAGGGCCACAAGACAAATGTCTTCCGGCAGTTTCATTTCATATTTCAAAATTTTGTAGCCGATTTGTGTGTGTTTTTGAAAAATTTTATTGTCCTGTTGAGAAAGGTTTGTTTTTTCAAGTATTTCTTTAGGCAATCTGGTCATTCCAATGTCGTGAAGAAGTGCGGCCTGTGTGAGTTTTTCAATCAAATCTTCGTCATATTCAAGCTTGAAACCCATTGTTGCAGCAAGGATAGCTGTATTTAAAGCATGTGTATCATAGTAATTTCCCAGAAGTTTCAATTGTGAGCAGAATTTTACGTCTTCAATTATGTTTTGGACATCGTCAAGAATTTTGTCTTTAATTTCATCAACCATTTGCACTGCATCTTTGTTTGCATTTTCTTTAATTGCAAACATTGTTGTTGCATAGTAAGATTTCATATCCACTTGTGCTTGAGCTTTGAATTTTGATTTTCTGTTTACTGTTTTGTCAAAAATAATTTCTTTGGGTTTTTCAGGCGGAAGTGCTGCATCATCCGGAGTGTATGTTACAGCAGATAAGTCATTTTCATGGGTTGTTTTGCGTGTTTGATGATTTTCAAAACTGTCGGGTATTTTTTTATATAAAATTTCATATTGGCTGATTTGCAAAAGCTTACCCGAGGTTAGGATTTCTCCGGCATCAATGAGTTTTTCACCGTTTTCATTGTATACATCAAACGGAAGCATTTTAAATTTTATAAGTTCTTCGACGAGAATTTTTTCCATAGCAATCCAAAATCAAATATCACTTATAAATAATTATAGGTTAGATTTTATATTTTGAAAACAATTCGTTTATATGATTTTCAACTATATTTACACGATTTTTATTTAAAATTTGTTATAATACCTTTGTAAAAATTATAAAGGAAGAAATTTATGTCTGTTACAATTGAGTATATTGCACACAGTGCTTTTTATATAAAAACGGGTGATTATGGTATTTTAATAGATCCTTTTATAAGCGATAATCCAAATGCTGATTTTGATGTAACAAAAGAGGTTGTAACGGATATTGTTGTAACACACGCCCATGCAGATCACCTCGGGGATTCCATTGTGATTTCGAGAGACAAGAAGGCTGTGATAACCTGTATTTTTGAGCTGGCCAATTACTGTATGGAAAAAGGTGCATATACAAATGCAGTGAATATGGGCGGCAAAATAAATTTTGATTGGGGTTCTTTAAAGTTTCTTCCGTCTTTTCACAGCAGCAGCAATCTTAACGGTGACTATGCCGGTATGCCTGCGGCAGTTCTTTTTGAAATAGACGGAAAGAAAATTTATCATGCGGGTGACACATGTCTTCATAACGAAATGAAGGTTGTTGGCGAAATTTACAAGCCTGATATAGCTCTTTTGCCTATTGGTTCTCATTTTACAATGGATATTGATGATGCGGTGATTGCTGCACAATGGCTCGGGGCTCAAAAGATTGGACCTATGCATTATGATACATTCCCTCCGATAAAAGCTGATGTTGACGAGTTTAGACAAAAGATTGAAAAGACCGGCAAAGAATGTGTGCTTTTGAAACCGGGTGAAAAGATAGAGCTTTAGGCGTATGAGTTGTTCAGAAAAAAAAGTTGCATTAATGATTGTTCCGACCGGAATAGGTGCATCAATAGGCGGTTATGCCGGTGATGCGAGTTTGTATGCACAAAAAATAGCACGTCATATTCCTTTGATTGTAAATCCTAATATTGTGAATGCTGCTGTGTTTTCGGGCATTACAGAGAATATGTATTATGTTGAAGGGCGTTCAATTAATGAATTTGTTAAAGGAAATATTGCTCTTGTACCCTCCAGTGATAACAAAATAGGAATTATTTTTGACAAAGCTATACCTGAAAATGTCTTAAATATTCACTTAAACACAATCAATGCAGTAAAAACAGTATATGGTATAGATGTGACAGGTTATGAGATTACACAGAAAGAAGTTGGGGTAAGCTTTTTTAACACAGAAAACAAAATCTCATCGGGCAGTGTGCAGTGCCCCGAAACCCTGAAAGAAGCAGGTGAAAAGCTTCTTAAGAAAGGTGCACAGGTTTTAGCTGTTGTATGTTTTTTTGATGAACCACCTGAAGATGACTATGAAAACGGCGAGGGTGTGGATATTGTTGGAGGCATAGAGGCTGTAATATCTCATTATCTTTCACGTGAACTGGGCTGTCCGTGTGTGCATGCGCCGGCTTTTGCTGATGTGACGATTTCCCCTGAGAAGGTTAGTCCTAAGGTGAGCGCGGAATATATTACGCCAACATTTTTGCCTTGTCTTCTTTTTGGATTAAAAAATGCACCTTTAACAATAAAAATTGATGATTCATCAAAATGTGGAATAAATAAGAGTAATCAAGGGCATTGTATTACATATAAGAACCTTCATTCTCTTGTCGTTCCTGTTGATGCTCTTGGTTCCTCTGCTGTTTTAGATGCTGTTGAAAATGGGATTCCTGTTTATGCGGTGAAAGAAAATACCACAGTACTTGATATAAACCGCTACTCAATTCAAAAACAAAATGATATAATAGAAATTGGTTCTTATGAAGATTATATAAATAATATAAAAATGGAGTAATAAAATGAAGAAAAAAGCTTTTACGATTCCGGAAACTTTGATTTTTCTTACAATTGTCGGTGTTATTTGTGTAATGATGATGACAATTATTAAACCGAATCAAAAATTTTACAGATTTGCTTATTACAATGCATATTATGTACTTGCAACTGCCGGGTATAACATTCTCGAAGATGCAAGAGCCAGAAGAGAATCGGATGACCCTAGCCGCTATCCTTCTGAGGACAAAATATTCCCTGAAGATGTAAAAGAAATGTGTAAAAAACTTGCACAAAATCCTGAAGCGAAAGCAGGGACAAGTGATGAAAACTATGGTTATATAAATGCTACTTATTACAAATGTTCATCAAATTTCATTGCAAAGAAAAATGCTCTTGATTCTGATTTTGCCAAAGGCGAAGAATCGTTCAAAGCAACAAACTCAATGAGATTTTTCCTTGCAGCAAAAGATTCGGTAGGCAATCCTTTCAGCATGAATGTTTCTGACCCTATCGGAGGCAGCACTGTTCCAATTGAGTTTTATCTTATCTGGGTTGACCTCAATGGCGACAGAGGTCCGAATACTGCCAAAATTGCATCAAACGGACGTCTTCCTGACATTGTGCCTTTTGCAATGACCACAACAGGCAAGGTAGTGCCGCTTGGATATCCGACCGTAGATACAACCTATTTGAGTGCGCGTGTGAAATTCCCCAACGATTCAAAAGATGCTTTTTCTCAAATTGACAACTTCTATAATATACAGGTAAAATCCTATGGAGATAAGGAATATCCTACTCTTGACGTTTTATCCGTAAGAGATACATGGAAAAACTTTGTTTCAGGTACTGCAATGGAAGTTCCTGCAAAGTATATTCCAAATACGGCAACACAGGATGCAAAATGTACTCCTGCTTCATCTTCTGAAATGTCAGCCTGCCGTGTGGAAATCGAAGAAATTAAAGCAATGTAATCGCTTCATAAAATCTACTATTAAAAGAGCTTTTGTCCGAAAACAAAAGCTCTTTTTTATAGGAGTTTTAAATTGTTTGCAGCTTCTTTGTGGTTTGGATTAAGCTCGAGCACTTTTGTGTATTCTGCTTTGGCTTCATCTTTTTTTCCTGCTACTTCATAAGCAAGAGCAAGGTTGTATCTGATATCTACGTTGTTTGAATCCAGTGAAACTGCCGTTTCTAGTGATTTTATCGCACTTTCATGCTCTTTATCTTTTGATTGGAGTATACCTAAGAAAGTGTGTGCTCTTGTGTTTTTAGGATCAATAAACACTGCTTCTTTATAATATTTTTTTGCTTCAATAAAGTTTTGAAGTTCATAATAGATATCTGCAAGAGTTTCATAATAAAGACTGACTTCAGGTGCCAGTTCAATTGCTCTTTTACATTGTCTGACAGCTTCAGAGTAGTTTTTGATTGTTCTGTTTGCTGTTGCAAGTTTGAAATAAATTTCGGGATTTTCATTATTGTATTGCATAGCTTCTGTAAATTTGTCAAAAGCAGCTTTTGTTTTTCCCTGATTCAACAGATATACGGCTTCTTCTGCAAGAATAGTGCTCAAATTGTTGTGAATAACTTTTATATCAGAAGGTACGGCTACCTCGATAGCATCGTTGCAGACCTTTTTTGCCATTTCAAAATCTTTGTTCATACAGTGTGCCATGGCTAGAGTCTGGCTGAGGATGAGATTTGTCGGATCTTGTACAATTGTTTCGTTTATGAGATTGATACTTTCTTGGATTTTTCCAGTGTATATATAAATTTTAGCTATCAAATTTTTTATTGCAAAAACATCTGTGTTCTCAAGTTCGAGTGCTTTTTGGGCATATGAGAGAGCTTCTTCATAAGAATGGACATGAAAAAGCAGGTTTATCAGTTCTTCGTAATAAACATAATTGCCCGGTTCAAGGTCAATGAGTTTTCTTGAAAGATAGATTACATTTTCTGTATCTTTTTGTTTCAGGTAGATTTTTCTGAGTTCTTTGATTACATCAATATTGTTTGATTTGTGCTGGAGTACTTTTTTAAAGAAGTTTATTGCTTTATTATAATCACCGTAGGTTGTATAAATATTACCCATTATTTCGTAATATTCTACTTTTTCTTCTTCATCATCAATGAATGCAACCAGTTGTTTATACAGTTTTAATGCAGATTCTTTTTGCTTGTTGTTGTAATAAAGTTCTGCAAGATTTCTCATTGCATTAAGATCATATTTGTCTTTTGTTAAAAGATAACTGTAAAAATGAATTGCCTTTTTTTGCTGATGTGTGTTTTTGTATAGGGTAGCCAGTTGAGCATACAAAGACAAATCATCCGGATAAAACTGTACAAGCACAAGAAGGTTCGAAATTGCATCGTATTCTTTTTGATTTTCTATATAAGATTTTACGAGCAGTTTTCTCAGTTCATGGTGATAGGGATTTTGTGCAAGATATTTTTTTGCAAGTTTTTGACCGGTTGAAAAATCACCGTTGAGAAAAAGTGCTTCAACCTGTTTTATTACTTCTTCGGGTGAAATTTGCAAATCTTCACCTTTTTTAGGTGCTTTTTTAGTTTCTTCTTTAAGGCGCATATAAACATAAGCAAGCCCTGAAACAAAGCAGATAAATAGAACTATAAGTATTATGTTGTTTAACATCTAAATAACCCTGTGCTCAAAACCCTAACCCGGAGGCCATTTCATCGGACGTCCTGAAAGAATGTGAAAATGAAGGTGGAAAACCTCTTGTCCTGCTTCTTTTCCTGTATTTAAAACTGTTCTGAATTGTTTTATGTTTAGTTTTTGTGTAACTTTTTTAACTGCTTCAAGCAGTGCACTCATAATTTTCGGGTCATCCAGTTCGTTAAGTGATGCGTAATGTTTTTTGGGTATAACCAGAATATGAACAGGAGCCTGTGGATTCAAATCATTGAAAGCCACACAATTTTCATCTTCGTACACAAAATTTGATGGGATTTCTTTATTTGCAATTTTACAAAAAATACAATTTTCCATACTATTTCTATCCTTTTTAAAATATTATAATGCATTATGTTATAATTGAAAAGTTAAAATAATCTGCGCCCGTAGCTCAGCCGGATAGAGCATCAGCCTCCGAAGCTGAAGGCCGGGGGTTCGAATCTCCCCGGGCGCAAATAATATAAGTTCAGGGTGCAAGCTATTTGATAATAACCCTTTTTTTTATTAATATTGAATTTGAGAATAAAACAGGAATTGTAAAATGAGCAATAAACCCATTGTCGCCGTAGTAGGAAGACCAAATGTCGGAAAATCCACCTTTGTGAACAGAATTGTAGGTTCACGTCAGTCTATTGTAGATGACCAGCCGGGTGTAACACGTGACAGAATATATTTTGATGTTGAATGGCAGAATAAAGAATTTACTTTGATTGATACAGGGGGAATCATTCCTGGCGATGAAGATGAAATTATGCTCAATATCTTCACACAGGCAAAAGTTGCGTGTGATGAAGCAGATAAAATTATCTTTCTCGTTGACGGGAAAAATGGTATAAACCCTGTTGATTATGATATTGCCAATGTGTTGAGAAGAAGCAAAAAGCCTGTTTATCTGGCTGTGAACAAAATTGATTCTCCCGAAAGATTTGATATGGTTTCTGATTTTTATGCGTTATCAATCGGTGAGCCTCATCCGATTTCGGCTTTGCATGGCTCCGGCGGTGTGGGTGATTTGCTTGAGGCAATCACAGAGGATTTTGATGCACAGGAAAATTCAGAAAAAGGCGACATCATAAGACTTGCTATTGTAGGGAAACCAAACGCAGGAAAATCTTCAATTGTTAACGCTCTTCTGGGTGAAGAAAGAGTTATTGTAAGTGATATCTCAGGTACGACAAGAGACACAATAGACTCAAAAGTTAAATATGAAAAAGAAGAATACATTCTTGTTGATACAGCAGGTATAAGAAAAAAGGCCAAAGTTGACTGGGGTGTTGAAAAATTTGCCGTAGATAGAGCAATTCGTGCAATCCGAGACTGTGATATTGCGGTTCTTGTGATTGATGCTATCGAGGGGCTGACGGATCAGGACAAAAAGATTTCCCAGACAATTGTTGAAGCAGGAAAAGGGCTGATTGTTGCCATAAACAAATGGGATCTTGTTGAAGACAAAGATAAATCTGATCCGACAGCAAAATATACTCAAAAACTTATGCACGAAGCTCCGTTTTTAGATTTTGCGCCGAAAATTTTTATCAGTGCAAAAACAAAACAAAGACTTGTTAACATTTATAAAAGAGCAGATGAAGTATATGAACAGTGTCAAAAACGTGTCTCAACAAGCATTTTGAACAAAGTTCTCTTAGAAGCAATGGCAATGAATCCGCCGACAAGCAAAAAGGGCAAAAAACTCAGAGTATATTATGCTACACAGGTGAGAACAGCGCCTCCGACATTTATTCTTTTTGTAAATGATGAAGATCTTGTTCAAGACAGTTACAAAAGATATCTCGAAAATAAAATGAGAGAAGCTTTTGGATTTTTTGGCACTCCGATTCGTATTTCTTTCAGACAACGCAATGAAAAAGGAAATTAGGCTATTTTCTGAGTAGTTTTTTTGTTTTGGCAAAAAGTGCATGAAAAATGGTTTTGTATCTTGCGCATTCAGGGTCAAGGAGATATACTTCTCCTTTTGATGATATTCCAATCTGGTGAACATCACCTTCGTGTATGTCAAATGGTTTGTAGCCGGCTTTTTTTATTTTGTCTCTGACTATTTCAACAAATGGTTCTGACAATCCGTGTTGAAAAAGTTTTTCTTCAAGATAATAGAACATTCTGCCGATATGTCCTTTTTCATAAATGGGTACGTCAAATTTTTCATGCGGTCTGTTCATCGGAAAGTGGTTACCCATAGACAATTTAAGTATTTTTTCATCGGGTGTTTCAAACGCAAGTGCACTTGAACCTCTGTTTAAATATGTGATAATCTTTCTTGAGGCTAGATTTTCATCTTTGTTTACCCTTTTTATGAAATCATCCACGCTGGTTTCATAGGTGTTTGTATGACCGGCCGGTACAGGTAATATTTCCCGTTCGGCTTTTTGTATGTCTCGCAGTGCTTTGTCAAGTCTGACCGGGGTTGGGTATTCTCTGTGGTTTGTTGGGATTTTCATGATACTTTTTATAAAACAGTCAATATCAAAAATTGCTAATTTGATGTAAAATTATATTACAAAAAAGGAGAAAATATGATACAGATTCTAATTGCGGCAGTTTTGGGATATTTGATTGGTTCGATTCCCACAGGTTATTTGATAGTGAAAGCAAAAACAGGCGAAGATATCAGAAAAGTCGGTTCAGGCTCTACGGGTGCAACCAATGTGAAAAGAGTTCTGGGCAAACAGTGGTTTTTTATTACAATGCTTCTTGATGCAATAAAGGGTGCTTTGCCTGTTGTGATAGCAATAGTCTTTTTAACAGCTTATTCAAAATATGGTATAACCCCTGTTGTGGCTGCGATTTTTGTTCTTCTCGGACACAGCAGGTCAATCTTCCTCGGTTTCACAGGCGGAAAATCAGTTGCTTCCGGCGTAGGAACGATTCTTGCTTTGAATCTTCCTGTGGGATTAATCATTGCGGTTATCTGGGGAATAATCACATGGGTATCAAAATATGTGTCTCTGGGGTCTATGATAGCTCTTGCGCTGTCTCCGTTTTTGATGTGGGCATTTAAACAGCCTTTGGGTTACATAATCTATTGTGCTGTGGGTGCTGTTTACATAATATATTTGCACAGAGAAAACATTAAGCGTTTAATAAAAGGTGAAGAAAATAAAGTGAGAGAATAATATGCCTCAATTTAACTCAATAAAAACAATTCCCAAAATTGCCATAAACGATAAAGATACGCTGTCTCTGGTTTATACACCCGGGGTCGGGGCTTCTTGTTTGAAAATAGCTGAAAATCCCGAAGCGGCTGAGATTTATACAAATAAAATCAATTCGGTTGCTGTTATTTCTTTTGATTATGAAAAATCTCTGAAAAGAGCAATCTTTTTGAAAAGCGTGCTTTTGATTGATGCTTATCCGTTGCAGGTTGATGAGGTTTCCGAAGATGATTTCAAATTTGCAGTTGAAAATATTGCTATAAACTTCTGTGCGATAGATTTGTCACTGATGTCAGAGTTTGCTTCTTCAATTGAGTTTGATGTGAAAATTCCTGTTTTAAAGGAGCCTGTTTCGGATTTGAAAGGGTTTTTCGGGGCAATTTCAAGAAATGTCTTTATGATAGATACTTCAAAACTTTCGGGTAATGTGTCGGAACGCTCGCTTCAGTTGCATGAACTCGCAGGAGGTGTCATTGAAACGGAATTGACAGAAGAAAGACGCAGAAAAATGGTGGCAATTGTTTCTGACGGAACAGCGGTTCTTGGATACGGAAACATCGGGGCTCTGGCTTCTATTCCCGTCATGGAGGGCAAGGCTGCTTTATATTCCGAGCTTGCGGATGTTGATTCTATGGTGTTTTGTGTAAAAACACAGGTTGTAGAAGAGCTTGTGAAAATTGTCACAATGTTTAAGGGCTCATTTTCTGCGATACATCTTGAGGACATAGCTGCGCCGGCATGTTTTGAGATTGAGGAAAAACTGATAGAAACAACAAAGCTTCCAGTTTTCCATGATGACCAGCACGGAACGGCAATCATTGTTCTTGCAGGGCTTTTGAACGCTCTGGTGCTGGAGGAAAAGAATATTGCGGATATAAAAATTGTTATTGCCGGTGCCGGTGCTGCGGGTAATGCGGTAGCAAAGCTTCTTGTTTTTGCAGGTGCAAAAAATATAGTGCTCGATGACATCAACGGTGCTGTTTTTAAGGGGCGCGAAACAAACGACAAATATTTAGAAGAACTTGCGCAAATTACGAATCCGAACAATGAAAAAGGCGGACTCAAAGATATAATTAAAGATGCCGATGTTTTTATCGGGCTTTCAAAGGGCGGCATTCTCACGGAAGAGATGATAAAAACAATGGTCAAAAAGCCGGTTGTTTTTGCTCTTGCCAATCCCACACCGGAAATTATGCCTGAGGAGGCAAAACATGCAGGGGTTTATATTATTTCAACAGGCAGAAGTGATTTTGAAAATCAGATAAACAATTCTCTGGCGTTTCCGGGTTTGTTTAAAGGAATCTTAGAGGGAAATATTAAAAAGGTTACCAATGAAATTAAATTAGAGAGTGCTTTGATGATAGCGTCAATGGTTCCGACAGACGAACTTACGCCTGATAATATATTGCCCGATGCTTTAGACAGAATGGTGCCTTTGAAGATTGCGAATGTAATTGTAAAAAAATTCGGAAATCCTGATTAAATCTTTTTGATTAATCCGAAACTTCCGAAATTTTCGCATGATTGTAGGTTATTGATAGGTAGTTAGGTTATTGGTTAGCAAAAATAATTTTTTATTTTTTGCCACAGACTTGTATTTGGTGCAGGAGCAGGCTGCGGCGTCGGCGTTGGAGGAACTGTCGGTGTTCTGAATTTGTTTTTAATCCAGTTTATACCCTGTTTACCTTTCCAGATTCCGAAGGCTGAGAGCCCTACAACTAAAGCGGCAAGAGCCACTTTGCGCCATGTGTTGCTCGGTTTTTGCGGCATATAAGGATTACCCTGATAAGGCTGCGCTCCCTGAGGCGGAACAGTTTGATAAACATCTCCTCTGGGCAGTCTTTGAGGCGGCTGCATATTCGGCAGAGGGTCAGGCATTATCTGTCCCGGCATAGAAGGTGCCCAGCCTCTTTGGGCTACATAATTTTGTAAATATGGAGACGGCACATCCGTAATGTATCCGACAAGGTCATCGGCAATAACGCCGTGTGTTGTCAGCTGGTCGAAACAATTCGGATACATCGGGTACCCCTGTGACATTCCGTAACTAATTGGCTGCATAATTTTTTTCTCACACTATAACTTTCACACATATCTATAAAAACAAATTGGACATGAAAATTGCCTGAATTTATCTAATTGTAAAAATTAAATGTTCATGATATTAATATTTGTACCACCTTGAATTCTCAAAATTGAGGTGAGTCTTAAAGATTGGACGTACTAACGTTTGAAAAAAAACATTAAACTGGCGAAACATGCAGGTTTTTGTTACGGCGTAAAAAGGGCCGTAGAAACAACAAAAAAATTAAAATCTGAAAATAACGATAAAGAGATTTTTGTTCTTGGTGAATTGATACACAATTCGCATGTTATTAATGAGCTTTCTTCTCTTGGTATTCATACGGTAGATGAGCTTCCGTGTGACAAAACAGGTGTTTGTGTCATAAGAAGCCATGGCGCAGCACCCGAGGTGTTTGAAAATGCAAAAAACAAAGGCTATGAAGTAGTCGATTTGACCTGCCATGACGTGAAAAAAGTTCAACAAAAAGCAATTCAGCTTGTTCAAGAAGGGTTCCTCCTCGTGATAGTAGGAAAGCCCGAGCATCCTGAAGTTTGTGCTATCAAAGCCAATGCCCAGCCTCATGGAGAAAAGGTTTTCGTTGCTCCTGATGTTGAAACGCTTAAGCAATATGAAAAGATTATTAAAGATCATAAAAAAATCGGCGTTGTCGTTCAAACAACCCAGAGAATTGAAAACTTAAAAAGCGTTGTTGATTATCTTATGCCTCTTGCAAAAGAAATTAAGATTTTCAACACAATTTGTGCTTCGACTTCTTTGAGACAAAATGAAGCAAAGAATCTGGCTCAGGAGTCTGATTTGATGATTGTTGTAGGAAGCAAAAAAAGTGCAAACACAACTCACCTTGCAGAAATTCTAAAAGGCATAACAGAAACAATCCACATAGAAACAGAACAAGAGCTGGATGATTATAAGGATGTGATTGAAAAATCTCAAAACATCAGTGTAACAGCAGGTGCTTCCACTCCCGAAGCCATTATTGAAAATGTAATGAAAAAATTAAACGAATACTAATAAAAAAAATATAAATGAAAGGAAAAACAAAATATGGTAACAAAAGAAATGGATGAATTCGAAAGATTATTAGAAGAATCTTTTACATCAAAATTGAGTGTAGCTGACGTTGTCAGAGGACAAATTGTTAAGAAAGAAAATGACGGATATCTCGTAGATATCGGTTCTAAATGTGAAGGTTTCCTTCCTAACAGAGAAATTCCTTCTTCTATGGTTGATGATATGACAATCGGTGAATGCAAAGAGTTTTATATATTGAAAGAAGACGAAGATGAACAAAACGGAATGCTTCTTTCATTGAAAAGAGTTGCTTGTGCTCAGGCCTGGCAGACTCTTCAAAATGCTAAGATTTCAGGTGAAACAGTTATTGCGAAAGTTGTTTCGCTTGTTAAAGGCGGAGTTATTGTTGAAGTTCAAGATCTCAGAGGTTTCATCCCTGCTTCTCAATTGAGAACAGGTATGCCGTTTGACGGTTTGATGAATCAGGAAATCGAAGTTAAAGTTCTTGAAGCAGATGCTAAAAGAAACAAACTCATCCTTTCTCAAAGACAGGCTCTTGCTGAACAAAGAGAACAGCTGGTTGACGAAGTTATTTCTAACCTTGAAGTTGATCAAATTGTTGAAGGTGAAGTTGTCAGAATTGCTGATTTTGGTGCATTTATCGACATCAATGGCGTGGACGGACTTTTGCCTATCTCTGAAATTTCTTGGCAGAGAATCAAACATCCTTCTGACGTTTTGACACTCGGTCAAAAATTGGAAGTTAAAGTTTTGAAAATTGACGAAGATTTGAAAAGAATCAGCTTGAGCTTGAAGAGAATCGGTGACAATCCGTGGGAAGAAATTGAAGACAAATTTGAAGAAGGACAGGTTATCACAGGTACTGTTAACAAAGTTACTTCTTTCGGCGCTTTCATCAACATTTTCCCGGGTGTAGAAGCT
Organism: Clostridium sp.; assembly: GCA_018362895.1. Lineage (GTDB taxonomy): Bacteria > Cyanobacteriota > Vampirovibrionia > Gastranaerophilales > Gastranaerophilaceae > Limenecus. The sequence goes on from JAHALR010000006.1 coordinate 143,310, forward strand.
CTTCTTCCTGTTGCTGAGATGGAAGATTCTAACGTTAACCCGTTTGATGTTTACAAAAACGGCGATGAAGTAAAAGTTCTTATTAAAAAATTCACTCCGCAAGAACACAGAATTGCTTTGAGTGTTAAAGATATGAACAACTAAGGCATTTGAAGCTAAAATAAAAAGGCACTTTAGAAAATAAAGTGTCTTTTTTGTATTTTTTTAGTACAAAAACATAATCAAGAGTTTTCGCCCGAAAAGCATAAGCCCTATGAGAATGCTTGTCATTGCAGCAATCAAGACAACCCCTGCTGAGAGGTCTTTGGCGAGTTTTACGAGTTTTGAATATTTATTTTTGTATAACGCATCAAGCGCAAACTCAATCACAGAGTTAAAAAGTTCAGCTGTGATGACAAAACTGATAGAAAGAATCAAGACGCAATATTCTATACATTTGAAATTGAGAAGTATTCCGCCAAGAATTGCTATGAAACCTGCAAGAAGATGAAAACGATAGTTTCGTTGTGTTTTGTAAGCTACGCTCAAGCCTTCTATTGCATAAGACAAACTCTTTTTATAACCGCTTGCGGTAAATTTTGACATTTATTACTCCTTAATTCCAGCTATTATTTTGTTTTGTATATCCCACATTTCTTGAAGCGTTTCTTCTGTCATATGGTCATATCCTAACAGATGTAGTATTCCGTGGGCAAGCAGAAAATAAAGCTCGTCTTTGAAACTTTTGTTATTTTCCTTTGCCTGTCTGTAAGTTGTATCCAGTGATATTATAATTTCTCCCAGATTTATTTCATTATCAAAGATAAATCGTTCTTCTTCAGGACTGTCTGCGAACATTGCGAAACTGATTACATCTGTCGGACGGTCTTTTTGACGATATTCTTTGTTAATTTCATGAATTTTTTCATCGTTAACAAAAACCACATCAAAATATAAAAGGCTGAAATCATAGCCTCTCAGGCAAGATTTTTCGAGCCATTCATTTTTAGAAAGAAAGAATTCGACCATAGAAACCGCATCCTTTGTATACTCGCTCAGGTTAAGCGTTTCTTTTTCAAAGGTTTTGTAATCGTTTTCTATAAAAATATTAATTTCTGCTTTGTTCATCTTCCTGATTTTCAGACTTTTGGAGCCTTTTTTGAATTTTCTTTTCTATTTTGTCTTCTTCGTCTGTTGTAATTCTGTCAGGCGCAACGAATTTCTTTTTGAGAGCTTTTTCTTCGAGTTCCTGAATAATATTTTCATGATATTTGATTCTCTGGTGGTGAGCGGCTCTGAGGTTTTTGCTCAGTACAGAAGCAATTGTTTTCATATCTTTAAGTGTCAGAGGGCTGTCAGAGAGCTGACCGTCATTGAGTTTTGTCTGGATGATATTGTTTATCATGTTGTCCAGTTCTTCTTGAGAATGATCTTTGAGCGTTCTAGAGGCTGATTCGACAGAGTCGGCAATCATCAGGATTGCTGTTTCTTTCATATTCGGTCTTGGTCCTGTATAACGGAATTGTTCTTCTGTAACCTTTTCACCGCCTTCTTGTTGTTTTGCCTGATTATAGAAATAGCTTGCAATCGAATCGCCGTGGTGCTGCACAATAAAGTTCTGTACAATCGGAGGTAGTCCATATTCTTTGGCAAGGTCTATCCCGTCTTTCGGGTGAGCGGTGATAACCATTTTGCTCAATCTCGGGTTGAGTTTTGTGTGAGGGTTTTCGATTCCGAAATATGTCTGGTTTTCTACAAAAAACAGAGGTCTTTTGAGCTTTCCGATGTCGTGATAAAGTGCGCCTACTCTTGCGAGCACAGGGTCAGCACCTATGGCTTCAGCTGCCGTTTCACAGAGGTTTGCTACCATAAGACAGTGTGCAAAAGTTCCGGGTGCTTCAAACTGCAAACGTTTGAGCAGAGGCTGATTGTTGTCGGCAAGTTCAGCAAGACCGTATGGTGTAACGATTTTGAACATACTTTCAAGAAGCGGAATAATCCCCAGAACGATGATTCCTGACAAAAGACCGTTTATTGTTCCGATAAGTGCGTTCATCCAAACAATTGTTGAATCTATCGGATTTATAGAGTTTTCAATCAAATTAATTATTAAAATGAAAAACAACATTGAGAATCCGATTTCTCCGCCTATCTTAACAAGGTCAAATCTTCTTGAGTATCTAACTTTCGAAGTAGCTATTGCAGCAATCAAACAAACCAGAATGAATACAGCCGCAGGCTGAATAGGAATTTGTTCCGCAAGCGAGATGATTGTTATTAAAATAGCTGTTGAGATTACAGCAACTCTCGGGTTTGTGAATATTGCTATTAAAACTGCCACAGCAGGAAAGGGCAGATAATAAAATGAAGCCCCGTTAGGTAAAACTGCCGCCAGTGCTGACATGAGAATGGACAGGAGTGCAAGAACGGAGAGATAGTTTTTTGTTACGAACTGTTTTTCATAATACAAGAGGTAATACATCAACGTAACAACACCGAGGGAGACAAGAGCAAAAATGCCTATTATTCCCTTGTAATTTAGTTCAAGTACGTTGTAGCCAGCTTTTGCGAGTGCATCTTTTTTTACTCTTGTTACAGGCTCGCCTGCAAAAACTATTTTTTCACCTTTTTCAAATTTTACAACTGTCGGAGAAACAGAATTGATGGCATTTTTTCTTGCCAATTCGGTGGCTGTTTCATCAAACACCATGTTAGGTACAATAACCTGTTCCAAAAGTGCTGAAATAACACGTATCTCTCCTTTTGACGTTTCAAAATGAGTGTTTCGAAGAATCATCGTCGAAAGATTATTTTTTTCAAAATCCTTCTCAGTAACCCCCTGATTTAAAACGTTTGTGAGAGTTTTTTCGGCTTTTTTGAAGGTGTTGTGCATCCTTTCATCGTTAGAATTTATCAAATAATTCAGGATGTAGTCTTTGTAATAATTATTTTCAAAATCAAAAAGAAGGGTCATTTCTTCTTTTTTCTGTACATAGTTTGAGCCTTTTGCACGAATTTCTTCAATCGCTTTAACCAGTGTTGCATAGTTGTTTTTTATGTATGTGTCTTCAGCGGGAGTCAGAATCGGCTCAACTTTTTGTGCTATTTCTTTTTTGTTCTGCTCTGTTTTGAATGTGTCAACAACTTTGATTGTTTTTGGTGCTACAATGTCTCTTTTGCTTGTTCCGTCGTCGGCAATGATGCTCTGGAACAAGAAATATCTTGCCCCAAGGACAGCTGTCATCGCAACAGCGAAAACAATAAATATTAAAAAGTTTATTATTTTGGACGACGAAAATGTATTGGCAATCAGGTTTATAAATTCTATTTTTCTCATAATACGATTTATTTTAATACTTATATAAAGAAAATCAATCCTACCTAAAGTGTAGAGACGGGCATAATTGCTTATTAGATAAGTGTTTTAGGTTTAGGCTGTATGAAGGAGAGAGCATGCTCTATTCTCAACTTCCTGTATGATGTAAAACGCATTGAAAAAGCTACAATCAACATATAAGTCGAGGTTAGTCTATATTTAAAATAAGGTGAGTGAAATTATGAAAACAGACAATACAAATATTGCAGAGAGAAAATTCACAATTGTTGATGTATTTGCAAATCAGCATCCTGTAATTAACGGTTGGATAATGCTCAGCGCAATGGCAATTGTTGCACTTTATGCAATAACATTTACGGCTGTGTAGTTTTTGTTTTTTTGCATAAGTTGTTTAAGTATTTAAGAAGTTCTTCAAGGTTAGCTTTGAGAATAACAACTAGTGCCCATAGGTCGGCAAATTCAATATCTGAATTTGAGTCGTAATTTGTTTCAAGAATTCTTGCAAGACTTACAAGTGTTGTAATTTCATTTTTTATATAGGTTATGTTTTTTTCATTTAACATTTGAAAATATCCTTTATTTAACCATTTATATAAGTTTATTATGAATTTTTTTGTAAGATAACAGACAAATAGTTCTATTAAAGTGATTGGCGAAAATTGTTCAAGAAATACCTTTGTCTGTGTTACAATCAGCGTATAGGGGTGTATATTGTGAAAAACACAAGTAAAGGCGAAATTCTAATTTATACCAGCTCAGATGGCTCAGTGTCTTTAGATGTTAAATTAGAGCAGGATACTGTTTGGTTGACACAAGAATTGATAGTAAAATTATTTAATTCAAGTAAAGCTAATATAAGTGAGCATATTAAGCATATTTACGAAGAAGGTGAACTTGATAAGGCTTCAACTGTTCGGAATTTCCGAACAGTTCGTAAAGAAGGGCGCAGAAGTGTGTCTAGAGAATTAGAATATTATAATCTTGATTTGATACTTTCTGTCGGCTATCGTGTGAAATCAAAAACAGCTACACAATTCCGTATTTGGGCGAACAAAGTTCTTAAAGAATATTTAGTAGAAGGTTATTCTGTAAACCAAAAGCTTCTTTCTAAGCAGCGAGAAAAGATGCAAACATTACAAAATACAATAAGCCTTTTAACCAGAAGTATTACAAGCTAAGTAGAAACTATTGAACAAGCTCAATCGGTTGCAACAATTTTTGAAAATTTTGCAAAAGGATTAGAACTTCTGGACAATTTTGATCATAAAACTCTTGATACAAAGGGTTTGACTCAAAAAGATGTTGTTCGTATTCCAACAGAAGAATTTTTAGATGTTGTTAATAAAATGAAATCCGAATTCGCATCGGATGTCTTTGCTAATCCAAAAGATGAGTTTCTTGTATTTTCTTGATAAAAACGGAATGTTATACAAGCATGATAAGCCGATTATTGACAACGGAACACTATTTGCTTTAACTGTACTAATTGCAGAAAGCAATCCAAAAGAAATGGAAACAATGAAGCAAATAGTTGTGAGTGTGTTGAACAATAATTGATAAAATTCTTTCTATATCTGAACTTTTTCCATTACCTCGTCTGGAATGTCGAAGTTTGAATAAACATTCTGTACATCGTCGTGTTCTTCAAGCTTGTCCATAAGAAGAAGAATCATCTTCGCTGTTTTTTCATCCGTAATCTCGAGTGTGTTTTGCGGAAGTTTTGTCAATTCTGCACTTGAATGCTTAAACCCGAGTTTTTCCAAAGACTCAACAACAATCTGGAAATTTTCTGGAGCAGTAATAACTTTGTATTCATCTTCTTCGTCAACAAAGTCGTCAGCACCCGCATTGATTGCTTCGTTGAAAAGCTTTTCATAATCAACTTCATCTTTGTTGAAAGTCACAACACCGGCAGATTTGAACATCCAGCCGACACAACCTGTTTCACCGAGGTTGCCGTTGAATTTTGTGAAGAAACTTCTTATGTCGCCTGCTGTACGGTTTCTGTTGTCAGTCATTGCTTCAACGATAACAGCCACTCCGCCTGCGCCGTAGCCTTCGTATGTTAATTCTTCATAGTTTTCGCTTGCGCCTGCACCGCAGCCTTTTTCAATTGCACGTTTGATGTTGTCGTTAGGGAGTCCTCCGGCTTTTGCTTTTTCAATGGCTGTTCTCAAACGGAAGTTCGCAGCAGGGTCGCCTCCGCCCATTTTTGCTGCAACTATGATTTCTCTTGAATATTTTTGAAAAGCTACCCCTCTTTGGGCATCTACTTTAGCTTTTTTGTGTTTAATTGTTGACCATTTTGAGTGTCCTGACATAAATTTATCCTTATCTTAAATTGTTATTCTGTTACTGCTCCGACGGATGCACTTTGCACAGTCTTTGCATATTTTGACAAATAGCCTTTGACTTCTTTTGGAGGAAGAGCAGCAAAGTTTTTTCTTCTCTGTTCAAGTTCTTCATCGCTTACGAGAAGCTCAAGACTTCTTTGCGGTATATCTATTTTAATTTTATCACCGTTTTTTATCAAGCCTATAATTCCACCCATCGCTGCTTCCGGACAAATATGACCTATACAAAGTCCTCTTGTTCCGCCTGAAAATCTGCCGTCTGTTATCAGTGCAACCTTTGCGCCAAGGCCTTTTCCGACAATCATGGAGGTCGGTGCGAGCATTTCTCTCATTCCCGGGCTGCCTTTAGGGCCTTCATAACAGATTACAACAACATCGCCTTCTTTGATTTCGTCTTTGTCTATTGCTTCCATTGTTTCTTCTTCGGAGTTAAAGACTTTGGCTTTTCCTTCGAATGTTAAAGCAGAAGGGTCAACGCCCGAGATTTTTATTACAGCACCGTCTTTTGCGAGGTTGCCTTTTAAGATTCCTAATCCCGGGTTTGAGGTAATCGGGTTGTCTAAAGTGTGTACAACACTGTTGTCAACCCACGCTGCTTGAGCTATTTCGGATATTTTTAAGCCTGATACACCTTTTGTGTCTTTGAATTCAGGTGTTTTTCCAAACAGAGTTTTCATAACTCCCGGAATTCCGCCTGCGTTGTGAAGGTCTGTCATCGTAGGAAGAGCAGAGGGGTCGAGTTTGATAATCTGAGGAATTTTATAGCTCAACTCATCAAAGTCGTTGAGTGTTATGTCTATACCGCCTGATTTTGCAATAGCAAGAAGATGCAGGATAGAGTTTGTTGAACCGCCAAGTGCAAGGTCTGTGACGATTGCATTTCTGAGTGAATCTTTTGTTATGATATCAGTCGGTTTGATTCCTTTTTCGACGAGTTCAACTATTTTCAAGCCTGATTCAAAGGCGATTTGTTTTTTCTTTGCTGAAACAGCGGAAGCTGTTGCGCAGAAAGGAAGGCTCATCCCCATTACTTCTGTCAGGCACGCCATTGTGTTGGCTGTATAAAGTCCTTGACAGGAGCCTGCTGACGGGCAGCATTCTTCTTCCATTTCGTGAAGGCGTTCTTCTGTGATTTTTCCTGCCGAGAGTTTCCCGATTGCTTCAAAAGAGCCTCTAATCATTGTCAAAACTTCGTTTTTTGAACATCCGTCCATCATTGGTCCTGCTGTAACAATAATACATGGGATGTCAAGTCTCAAAGATGATATGAGCATACCCGGAGTGATTTTGTCGCAGTTTGTAAGAAGTACAAGCCCGTCAAGCTGGTGAGCTTCTGCCACTGTTTCAACGCAGTCAGCTATGAGGTCGCGGGAGGGAAGTGAATATTTCATTCCGCAGTGTCCCATTGCAATTCCGTCGCATACGGCAGGAACTCCGAAAATAAAAGCCTGGCCTCCGCCCGAGTGGATTCCTTTTTCTATTTGTCTTTCAAGGTCTCTCATTCCGGCATGACCCGGGACAAGATCTGAAAAAGAGCTTGCTATTCCGATGAAGGGTTTTTTCAATCCTTCTTTTGATACACCGGTTGCATATAATAAAGAACGGTGCGGAGCTTTGTGTATACCTTTTTTTACGCTGTCACTTCTCATTTTTACCTGCCTTAAACAGTTCACCCTGTTTACTTAGACTATAAACATAGTTAAAATTATACTACAAGTTTTGAAAAAATATGGTATAATTGGGGCTATGAATTCAGAAAACAACAACAATTTTATACAAAAAGCTTTTGAGCTTACTAAAGACAACATTATTCTGGCACAGCCGCTTATCATATTTTTGATAATAATCAGTTTTACAATGACAGGACTTGCTAATCAGGCAAATCACATTGCTTATGTCATTATATTTACGGCGAATGTTCTTTTGTGTACTGCGTTTTTCTCAGGCTGGTTTTATATGATAAAAAAAGCTGTACGAAATGCAAATCGTGAGTTTAAAAATCCTCAGGAAAGAGCTGAAGCCTCTCTTGCTCTCGGAAAAGAGTTTTTTCCGGGTGTGGGTGAATACTTTTTGCCTGTATCATATACAATAGTTACATATTTTGTTGTTTATATACTTTTGCTTTTTGCTTCGTACAAAGCAGGAATGTATTTTCTTCCAAATCCTGAGCTTGATTGGCACAAGCTGATGTCCATGGGCAATGCTTCGCCGTTAGAAATGCAAAAATATGTTGCGTCTTTAAGCTTTGAACAGATACGGGCAATAAACCTGTGGATGTTGTATATGTTGGGTATAGTTGGGTTGTTCACGTTTTTGACAATGTTTTTGTTTCCAGCTGTTTACGACAGAAATAAAACCGGGAAAATGGCCGGGAAAAAGGATTTTATTTTATATGCACCGTTTATGGCTTTTAACAGAAATATAGTTTTTATTTTTAAAAACTTTTTCGGTTCTGTAGGGCTGCTAATATTTTTGTTTTTTGTGAATTTTATACTTTCGCTTTTAAGCATATTGTTTAATTTAAACATTGTTCTGACGGTTGTCGGGTTGATAATATCTTTTTATTTTATGACTTATGCGGCAGTATTGATATTTCTGTATTATGAAGATAAAAAATAATACCGGTAAACAAAATACGGTGATAGCCATAGTGGGTCCGACAGGTTCGGGCAAAACAGCGTGTGCGGTTGAGCTTGCAAAACAGCTTGAAACAGAGGTTATTTCGGCTGATTCAAGACAGATTTTTAAAGAGTTTGACATAGCCACAGCAAAGCCCTCGTTTGAAGAACGTCAGGGAATTAAACATCATCTTATAGATGTGGTGGAACCTGTGCAGGAGTTCACTGTTGCTGATTTTGCGGACAATGCAAGAAAAGTTATTGACGAACTTTTTGCTAAAGGCAAAACGCCTGTTGTGGCAGGTGGAACAGGGCTTTATTTCAGGATTCTGCTTGAAAATTATGATATGCCCAGAGTCGCACCGAACAAGGAGCTTCGCAATGAGCTTCAAGAGATTGCGGACAAACAGGGTGTTGAAAAAATTTATCAAATGCTTTGTGAGCTTGACCCGGTGCTTGCAAAGAACATGCATCCGAACAACACTGTAAAAATTATCAGAGCACTTGAGGTATGCAAAACGCTTAATATGCCTATGTCACAGGCTCAAAAAGTCAAGCCTGAGGCTGAATATAACGTTATATGGCTGGGCTTAAACAGCGAAGACAGACAGTTTTTGTACAACCGCACTGACATACGGGTCGACAAGATGGTAGAGTCGGGGGTTGAACAGGAGGCCAAAATGCTTTATGAAAAATACGGAAGGATTCCTTCTTTAATGAACACTATTGCATATCAGGAGTTTATCGAATATTTTGACGGTTTGATTTCTTATGAAGAATGTATTGAAAAAATAAAACAAAACACCAGAAGATATGTAAAAAGACAACTTACGTGGTTTAGAAGAAATTCTGAAATCAACTGGTTCGAGGTTCAAGACGGGAATTTTATTAACAAATTGTGTGAATTTATTGTAAAATAAGTAACAATAATCAAAACTAAGGCAAACACGGGGAGAAAAATAATAAATGGACAAAGAGAAATTTTTGAATTTTGTTAAAACTCACAGAGAAATTTTTGCACTGGCTGGGCTTCTTGTCTTGTGTTACTTTTTATATTTTTTCAGCATGGGACATTATTCACTGATTGATGTGGATGAAACCAGATATGTCACAATGTCGAGGAATATGTTTTATACAAAAGACTATCTGACATTATTTTTGAACGGTGACTTTTTCTTTGAAAAACCGCCTTTATATTTCTGGCTTGAAACTTTGTCATTTATGATTTTTAAACATGTCAGTGAGGTCACAGCTCGTATTCCTGTTGCACTGACAGCTACATACGGTGTATTTCTTACGTATTTTCTGGGAAAGAGGATTTGTTCAAAAAAATACGGAATTGTTTGCGCAGTGATTCTGGCTACATGTTTTGAATATGTTGTTCTTGCCCGTGTAGCAATTCTTGATATGTTGTTGTCTGTTTGTATTGCTTCATCTGCGTTTGCAGGAATTTATACGCTTTTTTGCAGAGACAATTACAAGAAATATTTCTGGTGGCTTGCTTACATAATGGCAGGTTTTGGCGTTCTTGCCAAAGGGATTCCGGGGGTTGCTGTGCCTGCTTTGACTATTTTCTTTTCATACCTTGTTGCGAGAAAGTGGAAAGAACTTTTCAAACCTCTTTATATAATTCCGGGTTTGTTGTTTTTCTTTATTGTTTCATTGCCCTGGCATGTTGTTATGCTTAATTTGCACGGGCAGGCATTTTTCCATGAATACATTTTTAAACACCACATTGAAAGATTTGTAAACTCTCATGAACTCGGCAGAAAACAGCCTTTTTATTATTTTATACCGGTGTTTTTCCTGGGCTTTATGCCGTGGATTTTTTCTTTCATTTCACAGCTGGTTGTTTGTTTCAAAAAGCATTTCAAAAAAACAGAAGAATATACAGCACGTTTCAATGACCTGCAAAGGCTTGAGCAGTTTGTTGTTTTGAACGTGATATTTTTCCTTGTTGTTTTTATTTTCTTTTCAGCGGCAAGCACTAAACTTCCTACATACATTTTACCTGCGATGTTTCCTGCTGCTTTGATACTCGGAAAATTCTGGTTTGATTATATTTGGAAGGATGAAAATGAAAGAGCTGTAAATATTTCAACTTTGGTGTTGAATTTTGCTTTTATTGCTACTGCAATAGGGCTTTTTGTTGCTCCTTCTTTTGTCAGAGAAGCTGACAGAGCCGGACTTTTGGCTATGCAGATACCCGGTGTGATTGTGATTCTTGCTTCCGTGCTTTTAAACAGTTTTGCTGTTTTCAAGGACAAAAAACTTTTGCATTTTCTTGGAATTGCAGGCTTTATGGCTGTTTTGTCAATGTTTTCGACAAAATATATTTTCCCTTATGTTTTGAGCTTTCAACAAAATCAACTGATTGAATATTCGAAAATGGCGAAAGTTGAAGGCAAAAGACTTGCAAGCTGGGGCTTTGGCAAAAAATACAGCCTGTTGTATTACGGTGCGGGTGAGGTTGATTTTCTGGGAAAAGCAGACCCTGCTTCGCTTGAGTTGAATCCGAAGACTTATTTGATTATTGAAAATAAGAAGGGTGAAGAGTTTTCAAAATACTTTGATTATGAAGTTTTGAAAAAGGGAACTAAATATTCATTGATTACTGATATAATTAAAAAATAATAGAACCCGAAAGGACAGAAAGTTGTTTGAACGTTTTACGGAAAAGGCTATAAATATTATCTCAATGGCTCAAAGAGAGGCTGCGGATTCTCAGACCTATAAAATCTATCCGGAGCACATTTTGCTCGGGATACTTGAGACGAAAGCGAACATCTGCTCCAGACTGCTTGCTTATGCAGGCATGAATCCTGACGACTTCAGAGAACATGTCTATGAAAAATATAAAAACGTCAGTCACGATTTTAAGCATACGAACATTGCCTTTAGTGAGGGGTCTCAAAATATTATAAGGGCGGCATTTGAAATTGCAAAAGAAAACAAGAATTCCTATATTATGCCAGAACACCTTTTATTTTCAATAGTTCTGGCTGATGAGCCTTCTGTTATGGCTGATTTTAAAAAGTATAGTGTTGATGTTGAAAAGCTTAAACAAACTTTGATGAAGCTGATTGAGAAAAATAATAAAAAAGGTGACAATCACCCTGAATTAATCAGAAGAAAAGACAAAAACGAATATCAAACAATACAATCAATTTTTAAAGAAGGCGAGTCAAAAGATGTCCTTGACCGTGCCGTAGCGAAGCTGACGGCTTCTCACTATGAGATTTTGGGTACAGAGCAAATAGTCCAGTCTATTTTAGAAGACAGCGGTTCTGATATTGCCAATATTCTAAAAGAAGAGGGAATTGACCTTGAAAAATATTGCGGAAAGCTTCAGGAGGTTTCTTCCCGTCAGGCAGAGTTTGAAGAAAAGCAGATTATTTTTACACCGAACGCTTTTAAGACAATGCTTCTTGCTTTTGAAACAGCCAAGGAGCTGGGGTCTGCTTCCGTAAAACCTGAGCATATTATTCTCGGTGTGTTAAAGGCAAAAAGCGGAATTGCATACAATATTTTTAAAGAATTGAAGGTTGAAGATGATGATCTTGCGCACAAGATTATCAAGCCTATTGAAAAACAGATGCCGGAAACTCTCACGATTCTTAGATTTGCAAAACGTGAGGCACAGAGCATGAACAGAAATATCGTGGGTAGTGAGTTTATTCTTCTCGGCATTATAGACGAAGCAGTCGGCATAGGGGCAAAGGTTCTTTCTCAGCTTGGAATTACCATAAAAGACGCCAGAATCGAGGTAGAAAAGGTTTTGGGGTATGGAAATTCATACACCTTCGGAGAGGTTGTTTTTTCTGACAGAGCGAAGAAGATTCTTGAGATTGCCTGGGAAAAAGCGCAAAAACACAAGAACACAAAGATTGCTTCCGAAAATCTTTTGTGGGCAATCACTCAGACACCTGATTCTGTTGCTATGCAGGTGCTTTCAAACCTGGGTGTTGATGTGCTTGAGATAAATCAAGGTATTTTGACCGAGCTTGACAAGTTGAAAGACAGCGAAGAATAATCAGGCTTTTCAATTTATTTCTCTCTTAATTTTTGAGATGTTTCAAGACATAAATAAATCTTAATCAAGCGGAACAGAGGTTGCTTTTTGCATTACTCTGTCCCAGCGGAAATAGCTGTAATAGATTCTTACGTCTCTTACGATTTTGAGCCAGGCATCTTTTTGATACAGAAAATTTTCTCTGTTTTTGTTGATATAATGAATAGACAAAAGTCCTTCATAACCTGCCGTGACACGGATGATTTCACACTGTGCCGGCATGGATGGGGCTTTGTCAGCACACCAAATTGCCACTGAGTCTTCAAAATTGTCTTTTAAAATCTGATACTTCATTGTTTTGTTTCTTGAAGAAACATTGTTTAAAAGGTTCATCATAAATTTGTAGCATGAGTTCCCTTTAGCGTAGTTATAAGCGTGAAACACAACCGATTCGACCCAATCGTTTGAATAAGAATATGACGGAATCCATTGTGAAATAACTTCCTGGTTTTGCTTTCCAAAATAAACCTGTTTCCAGTTTTTGTTATATTCAGGATACGTTATTAATGCAGTCTGATAACAATTCCCTGCCTGTGCAAAGAAATTAATAAAAACAATGCTCACAACGATGAGCAGTATTTTATACATATACCCATGCAGGTTTTTCATGAGCAACAACTACCTCAAATTTTTCTTTTTCAAGAATTCTTTTTATTTCTTCCACAAAAGGTTTTTCAGATTCAAAATGCCCGATATCCAAAATGGCTGTTCTTCTTGAGTCAAGGGCATCATGGTATTTTACTTCAGATGTTATATAAGCATCTATGTTATATCTTTCAACTTCCGGTATAAACTCCGCACCGGCACCTGCACAGACAGCAATTGTTTTTACCACGGTTTTTCTCGGGTTGTTAATAATTTTTATACGTTCAGTGTTGAAGGCGAGTTTTACTTTTGAAATCAGTTCGTCAAGTGTCATTTCATGAGGAGCTAGACCTGCTCTGACAAAGTCGTTGAGCTTGCCTGTTTTTTTCAAATTCAGTCTTCTTGCTATAAGATCGCTTGTGCCGTTTATTGTTTTGTCGCAGTTTGTATGAAGTGAATAAATTTGAATTCCTCTTTGAACAGCTTTTATTATTTTCACATCTTTAACGACTTTGAGTGGTTTAAAAATCATCGGATGGTGAGAGATAATCAGGTTGCATCCAAGTTCCACAGCCTGATTGATAACATCGTCTGTAACAGAAAGACAGATGAGGATTTTTGAGGTGTTGTCATTTCCGAAAAAGACCTGCCAGCCGGGGTTGTCCCATTCTTCAGCAAGTTCGGAAGGGGCATATTTTTCTAAAACCTTAATAATATCAGTTGTTTTTGCCATACAATAACTCCAGTATCCGAGAAGCTATGTTCTCTTTTGTGTCTCTTTCCAGTCCGGTTATGTTTAGATTCTTGTCAATTATAAAAACTTCATTGTATTCGCTGGAAAAACCCGAGTCTTTTTTTGAGATGTCGTTGGCTATGATATAATCGCAGTTTTTCCGTTTAATTTTTGCTTTTGCGTATTCAATCAAATTTTCGCTTTCCGCACAAAAACCTATGACCTGTTGATGCACTTTTTTAGTTTTGCACATTTCAGATAAAATGTCAGGATTTTTAACTAATTTTACAATCAATTCGTCGTTGTTTTCTTTTTTGATTTTGTTTTCCGCTTTAATTTCGGGTCTGTAATCCGCTACTGCGGCTGTCATTATCAAAACGTCAGAGTTTTCAAATTCTTTTTTTACTTTATCAAACATTTCAGAGGCACTTGTGACATCAATGTTTTTGCACTCAGGGTTTTTGGGCAAAGATGAGGTTGTGATGAGAGTAACCTCAGCACCGAGCTCAAGAGCTTTGTCCGCGAGTGCTTTTCCCATTTTTCCTGAGCTGTAATTGCCTATGTATCTTACGGGGTCAAGATTTTCTCTTGTTCCGCCGGAAGTTATGACGAATTTTTTGCCGTTGAGATATTTTTTTTTGGAAAAAAGGCTTTCAATTTTCTCAAAAATTTTATTTATGTCAGCAAGCCTTCCCTCTCCGTTTGTTCCACAGGCAAGATAGCCCGACTCCGGTGGAATGATTTGTGCTCCCATACCTTTGAGAGTTTCTAAGTTTTTTTGAACGGCTTTGTTGTTCCACATCCCTGTATTCATTGCAGGTGCAAAGATTGTTGTTTTTTGAAATGCACACGCAAGCGAGGTCAAAAGGTTGTCACAGATTCCGTTTGCTATTTTTCCGATAGTGTTTGCACTTGCAGGCGCAATTAGAAACACGTCAGCCCAGTCACAAAGACTGATGTGTTCGGGTTTTTTGTCCGAGGTTTTGAACTGTTCTTTGTAAACAGGCTCTTGTGTAAGGGTTTCGAGAGTCAGTTCCGTTACAAATTCAAGAGCGGAATCTGTTACCACTGTTTTTACATTGGCTCCGTTTTTTTTAAACATCCTAATCAGCTCACAGATTTTGTAAGCTGCGATTCCGCCTGTTATCCCGATTAGTAAGTTTTTGTTTTTAAGCATAGTTATCTGCAATCCGGCATGCGCATGGCTTTTCTTACGCCTTGAAGCACTTTTTCCGCTTCTTCTCTTGCTTTTGCGTTGCCTTTTTTGATAATTTCATCCACGATTTCGGGATGTTCTTCGTAATATTTTCTTCTTTCACGAATCTCACGCAATTTTTCATTCATCAATGCGCCGAGTTCACGTTTGCAGTCCGCGCAGCCGCGTTTTCCCGCTATACATTCTTCTTGTACCTGTTTAACTTTTTCTTCATCAGCAAAAGCTTTCCAGTAAGAAAAAGCGACTTCACATTTGTCGGGATGCCCCGGGTCGTCTTTTCTTGCTCTGCTTCGGTCTGTTATGGCTTTCATAACTTTTTTTGCTGTTTCTTCTTCTGTATCTGAGATTTTTATGTCATTGTGGAAGGATTTGCCCATTTTTTGACCGTCAACACCTTTGAGCAAAGGTATTTCAGTGAGTTTGGGTTTTGCTTCTGTGAAAAAATCAGTTTTATAAATATTGTTGAAACGTCTTGCGATGTCTCTGGCTATTTCAATGTGGGCAACCTGATCAATTCCGACAGGTACGTAGTCTACATTGAAGGTCATAATATCTGCTGCCATTAAAACAGGATAACCCATAAGCCCGTAGCTCACGTTCGGTTTGTTTTCACCTTCCGAGCGAATCATTTTTGCAAGGTCTTTTAGGGTCGGGTCTCTTTCCACCCAGTTTTGCGGAGTAATCATGCTCAAATAAATGTGGAGCTCTGCTGTTTGAGGAACATGAGACTGGATATAAATATGTGCTTTTTCAGGATTAATTCCGGCAGCAAGCCAGTCAAGTACGACATTTCTGGTGTCTTCTTTGAGATTTTCCGTACAATCAAACTTTGTGGTCAGAGCGTGCCAGTCAGCCACAAAGAAAAAACATTCAAATTCTTCCTGAAGTTTTACCCAGTTTGTGAGTACTCCGAGGTAATGTCCGAGGTGAAGTCTGCCTGTGGGGCGCATTCCTGATACGATTCTGCCTTTTTTATTTGTGTCTGTCATTTTTGTTCCTTATCCTGATTTCTATTTAATTATATAACAAATATGTTGAGTTGTATTTTTGTATTTATCTAATAATATTAGTAAATACAAAAGGAGTTTTTTTATGTTTGAAATAATTGAAAAATCGAATTTTCTTATACATCTTCTTCCTGATTTTTTGCATAACAAGTTTTTCGTCACGCTTTTGCATGTTTTGTTTTTTCTTATTGTTATCAGAATTGCAAACGCTTTTATCGAAAGACTTTTGGATAGATTGTGCAGATACAAGGATGATTATGAATTTAGAAAACAACTGGCAACTTTGAAGTCAATAATAAAATCAATAACAGATACAATAATAATTGCCTTTGCAATAATGTTTATCTTAAACAATCTGGGTATTGATATAAGACCTATACTTACGGCTGCCGGTGTTGTAGGTGTTGCTGTGGGTTTTGGTGCTCAGAGATTTTTCTCTGACATAATCACGGGTTTTTCTCTTCTTCTTGAAGGGCAGGTCAGAGTCGGTGATTTTGTTGAAATTTCGGGACATAAGGGTGTTGTTGAAAAAGCGGATATAAAGCTTGTTCAGCTTCGTGACCTTCAGGGTCGCGTCCATTACATAAGAAACGGTATGATTGATATAGTCACAAATTATTCAAGAGAATATTCATATTACGTTTTTGATATAGGCGTTGCTTACAAAGAGGATATTGATAATGTAATCGGTGTGCTTGAGCAGCTTGATAAGGACTTTCGGGAAAATTCTAATTATAAAGACGAGATTCTTGCTCCTCTTGAGATTTTGGGGCTTGAAGAGTTCGGGGATTCTGCTGTTGTAATTCGTGCAAGATACCGAACAAACCCGATAAAACAGTGGTATGTCGGAAGAGCTTTTAACAAGGAAATAAAGAAGAAATTTGATGAACTCGGAATTGAAATTCCTTTCCCTCAAAGAACTTTGCATATAGAAAAAACGGAATGAAATTTTTTCATGATAGAATAAATAGAGTCTAAAAAGAGAAAAAAGGAAGAAAAATTGGCTGAAATTAGTTCATATAAACTGGCAAGCATTGCGGCAAGAATTCTTGATGACAAACTTGCAAAAGATATAACAATTTTGAATATAAGCAACGTGTCTGTACTTGCGGATTATTTTGTAATCTGTTCTGCTGACACAAATACACAGGTAAAAGCACTCACCGGTTATGTCAGAGACAGAATTAAACACCACTTTGACAGATTGCCGGCAGGTGAAGAAAATGACCTGAAAAACAGATGGAATCTTCTTGATTATGGTGATGTAATCGTGCATATTCTTCACAGAGAAGAACGTGAAATGTATGCAATTGAAAAATTCTGGTCTCACGCTCACAAGGTTGAAAGAGAAGAGTGGGAAGCTGAATCAAAAGAATATTCTCAATATGAAAACTAACTATTCTGTTGGTTTTATAACAGAATTTTTCAGCGTATCTTCACTGGCGATAACAGTTGTTACAGCAGGTTTTGAGAAGATATATTTTGCTGCATTTTGTATGTCGTCGGGTGTGATTGAGTCAATGAGTCTGAGTTTTTCTTCTGTTGCTTTGACTCCGTAGATGCTTTCTTTTGAGTCGCTGAGCACTGCTGTTTGTGATGCAGATGATTCAATCGAGTTCAGGAGTTTTGTTTTCATTCTCAATTTTGCACCATTAAGCTCTTCTTGAGAAACCTTCTCATTCATAATCTTTTGGAGGTGGTTTTTGAAACCGTTCAAAGATTTTTCAACGTTGTCATATTTTATGTCACCGGCTTCTTTGTCATCTGTTGTAGTTTTTATTCCGAGTGCGATTATACCGGAATCTCCCATAAAATCGATGTCTGATTCAACACGGTAGGCGAGTTTTTGTTTTTCTCTAAGGTCGTTGAAAAGCCTTGAATAGGGGCCATCACCGAGAATTGTGTTCATCAGATAGAAGGTCATGTGATCTTTGGGGTTGTGGTTTGTTTTGAATTTGAAAGCCTGAACAATATCAGCCTGTTTTACAGGCAGTGATTTTGTGATGACTTTGTCTTTTTCTAATTCTGAGTAAAGTGGGAAATAGCCTATTTTGAAAGGTTTGAAGGTGTTTAACCCTGTTGAAAGTTTGTTCAGGACAGACTTTTCAACCTCTGAATTTTTTTCAAACGGTGCAGTGACAACTGCTTTTGCCATAGAGTTGTTTTTCAGGTAATCAAACAATCCTTGTACTTCTTCCAGCGTGATACTGTCAATCGATTTCAGGGCTTCTTCTCTTGAAGCTGTCTGTGGTCTGTTGGGGAAAAGTTTTTCCAAAGACAAATCCATTGCGCTTGTTTCAGAGTTCATAAGTGATTCTTTGACGAGTTTTTTTGCAAAATTGAAGCTTTCGGGTGTCATTCTTGGTTCGGTGAAAACTTCTTTAATCGAGTCAAGTGCAGTGTTGAGGTCTTGAGAGAGCGACTGGCTGGAGGCGGATAAGCTTGAAAAACCGGCTGAAAAATTAAGATTCATTCCTGCTTTGTGGATTTTGTTGTAAAACTGGTCATAGTTTTTATTTTTTGACCCTTCTGTCAGAATGACCGACAGAATCAAGGGAACAGCCGGTTTTACGTTTGCCGGACCTTCTGCTTCAAGAGTAATGTTTGTGCAGGCAATGTCAGATGTGTTCGGGTTAAGGATAACCTCCATGTTGTTTGCGAGTTTGTATTGTTTTATTCTTTCCGTATCAAAGGTTTTATCTTCGATTCTGCCCTTAAAAGAGGTTAGGGCGGGTGACTTGTGCGAAACACCTTGAACAGACATTTTTTGAGAGAAGCCGGGGTTTGTTTTCAGATAGTTGTTCATCAGGTCAGAATTGCTTACAGATTCAGGGTGAACAACAGAGAGCGAAACTTTGTTAAGGTCAAGGTATTTTTTTGCAAACTCTGAAATATCTTGAGGAGTAATGCTTTCGAGAATAGGGATGTATTCAGAAATTTGAGAGTAGGTCATTTTAAGATATTTTTTGCTTATGTCGAGTTCTTCTTGAGAAAGCGGCTGATAAGCAAGTTTGTTGATTTCGTCATAGATTGTCTTGATTACTTTTTCTGTTTTTTCGGGAGATGCTTGTGCTGCAATGATAACGGCTTTTGGGTCCTGTGGTCTGTTGCCGACTCTTTCAATATTCATAGCGGCACTGCACTGTTGTTTGTTCAGTGATTTGCTGATTCTTGCACCTTTGTAGCCAAGCATTGAAGCCAGCAGCAATTCGAGCATAATTGTTTCTTTTGCATTATTGTTTTGAGGACCTGAAAAACCCATTACGATTGTGCTTGACTGTGCTTTGGGCATTCTTAAGTCTGTGCGTACGGGAGTTTGAATCGGTTTGAATTCTTCATATTTTCTGTTTTCAACGGGAACTGATTTGAACTTGTTGAAATACTTTGCGATTGTGTCTATTGCTGTTTTTTCGTCGACTTCACCTGTGACAACGGTTGTACAGTTGTCCGGTGTGTACCATAAGTTGTAATAGTCAAGTGTATCTTTGTTTGTCAGTTTATTTATGTTTGAAACGGAACCTGCTACAAGGTCGGGGGAGGTTGTGCTGATTTGGAAAAGATTTTTGATACAGCTATTCATCGCCATATTTTCGGGTCTGTCACCTACCATGCTGATTTCTGAGGTGACGGGGCCTTTTTCTTTTTCTATCATGTCTGAAGTGTGTGCCGGAGACTGGAGCATTTTTGATTGGATAGAAACAGACGTATCCCAGTCTTTGTCGTTCAAAAGCTGAGAAGAAATGTAGTAGTCTGTTTGGGAGAAGCCTGTTGAGGCATTTGTCATCGCACCCATGTCATTCACGATTTTGAAGAAATCACCGGCCTTGAGTCCGTCTGTTGTTCCGTTGAAGGCCATGTGTTCGTTGAAATGGCTGATTCCTCTTTTGTCGTCAGGTTCGTTCATTGAGCCTACGTTGAAGTAAGATTTCAGAACAGTCGGTCCTTTTTTGTTCAGGATAACGACTTTTTGACCGTTTGCCATTTTGTAGAATTTGGCATTTTCACAGAAAGGAAGCTCAATTTCGCCTATATATTTGTAAGGCATAGGTGCCTGTGCAAGGTTTTGAGCTTTGAGTGCTTCAGCCGCAGCTGTTCCGTTTGTTTGTGAAGCAGCGCTTGAGACTTTCGGTTCAACATCGTGAGCCTCCGTCTGTGTCGGCGCCGTCTGAGAGAGCGGATTTTGTGCGGCAAAGTTTTTATGCACAGGCACTTTATTAAAATTGTTTTGTAAATTAAGAATGCTTAATTTCATAGACCCTTGAAACACTTCCTTGTTTTCTTAAAGTTCCGGCAATATTAAAAATTAACACCCTGACATATCATGTTTTATAAATCTTAACAAAAACATGTGTGATTTAAAATTTATTGAAGAAAAAGGCTTGCTCTGATTAACGCTTCTGGCCTAAATCGCTGCAACTAAGCGCTAAAAATGCCAGCTTTGCCGCTCTTTTGACTGATGGTGTTTCTTCTTCACATGACATTTGCCAGAACGGATTTGTGGATTTTTCTCTTTCTACTGCAATTTCAGAACGCCACAGTCTTTCCTGTGCCTCATCGTCAGGAACATATCTTCCGAAAAGCTGTCTGCTTTCAACTGATGACGGGTCGGATATTTTTGTCAACCCGTAAAGTGCTCTGTTCATTCCTCTTTTATATGAACGGTCTCCTTTTTCAACACCTGCTGTTATGAATTTTGATTGGCGTTCTTTTGGGTCTTCGATTTCAACAACAATTCTGTCTCCGTCTTCTTTTAGTCTGAGTTTTGTTGTTTCATCTTCTGCTTCGAGTGATTTTTGTGCAATCAAAAGTTCATCAAAATCTCCATTGTCAGCATTAATGAGTTTTTTTGCGAATTTTTCAAGATTATCGTCATAAACAAAACGGGCTTTAAAGCTCGGTATATAAGCATTTTTTACAGATGTAATTTTCATTAATGTCTCCTTGGTGTAAAAATTTCGACGGGGGATTATTTTGCTGTTTGTTCAGCGAGTTTTTGTTCTTTTCTTCTTTTACGTCTTCTCATAAGGTCGACAAATGCCTCAAGACGTGTGATATATCCGGCTTTTCCTGATTGTTCGTCCATGATAAGAGGCAAAATCGGAATGTCACAGTTTTCTCTCATTGCGGGGAAGAAGTTTTGTGACATAATTTCAGGCATGCAGGTGAACGGACTGATGTGGATGATTCCGTCTTTTCCGTTTTCATTTGCAAAAATAATATCAGAAACGCACTCAAGAGAGTCTCCGCCTATATCTCTTCTGAGGTAAGGTTTTGCAAGACGGATTGCGCGTTCGAGGTGAGTTTCGCCTTTTACAAACATTTTCGGGATAATTGCATCTTTTAAGAAGCTTGAAATAGTCAGTGTTCTTCTTGTTTCGACACCCATTCTGCCCAGCTCTCTTTCGATGTTCTGGTTTGAGAACGGGTCTTGGACCATATAAATTTCACCTGTCAAATCTACATATAAAATCTCTCTGTTGGGATCGATTTCAATTTTTTTCATTTCAGCAGCAGCAAGTTTTTCTGCTTTTTTTAGGTCTTTTGTGTGGTTTGCTTCATAAATAAGTTTCATTCCGCTTTTGAAAGCACGTTCTGCGGAGCCTGTTTTTACTTCTCTTGCACGATAGTATGCAAGGAGGTTCTCCATTCTGTCAGCAGCAAAAACTTTTCTGAACGCAAATATAATCGCTCTGATAATTGTTATTGGATTTTTTACACCGGTTAATTCTGTCAGGAATCTGAACATTCCTTTGATTCCGTCATAAAGCTGGAGTTCGACGTAGTTTGCATGATAACCCATGTCCTCAAGGGTGTTTTGGATACCTGCTCCGTATTCACCAAGACGACAGATTCCGGGTGAAGAAATCATTGCCACATAGTCGGCTCCGCCTTCGATTGCTTCGATGAAGTTTCCGAGGATGAGTTTGTATGGCAGACAGATTGACTCGGGGCTGTTTTTTGTACCCAGAGACAGGGTTCTTTTGCTTGAATAAGGCGGAATATAAGGTTCCACGCCGAGTCTTCTCAGTGCTGAGCCCCATGCAACATAAATATTTCCCATGTGAGGGAATGCTACTTTAATTTTTTCTTTTTTATTTTTTTCTGCCATTTTCTTTTTTATCCAAATCTAGTATTCATATTCATTATAGCTAAAGGACAGAGTTTTAGCACAGAATATTTACAAAGATTAATTATTTTTGCACAGGTGCATTCGGATTGTGGATATGTGCCTGCGGGGGACCGTTTTTGCCGTATACAAATGCAAGAATTTCGGCAACTGCCACATAAAGCTCAGCAGGAATCGCCTGATCAACTTTTACAAGTTTATAAAGCGAGCGTGCGAGCGGTTTGTTTTCAACAATGGGGACATTGTTTGCTTTTGCGATTTCTCTGATTTTAAATGCCATGTAGTCCACGCCTTTTGCCACCACAACAGGTGCAGGGGCAATTGATTTGTCATATTTTAGTGCAACGGAAAAGTGTGTCGGGTTGGCTACAACTACGTCGGCGTTCGGGACCGCACTCATCATTTTTTGTTTTATGAACTGCATCTGAGCGGACTTGATTTTTGATTTGATAATCGGGTCCCCTTCCATGTTCTTCCATTCATCTTTTATTTCTTGTTTGGTCATTTTTATTGATTTGTTATATTCATAGTCCTGATATTTTTTGTCAATGAAGCCGATAATCAGCATAGCCACGCATATGTTGATGACCATCTGGGTTAAAATGCTTGCCAGAACAGCAAACGCTGTCGGGATATCCACGCCGAGAAGTCCGAGAATTTCGTCTTTTCTGCCCATTACCGTTGAAAAACCTACATATCCGACTATGCCCATTTTGAGGAAAGATTTTGTTATTTCTACCATATTCTTAGGCTCAAAAGGGTTCATCATTTTTTTCAGCCCCTGAACAATGCCTGAGGGGGTGAGTTTGTCACCTTTGGGCTTTATTTTTTCAAGAGAAAAAAGTGCACCAACCTGAATTCTTATGGTTATTGCCGTAACTACCATAAGCCCGAGCATAAAAGGCAGGAGGATATCTCCTGTGATTTTTGCATAAGGTGCAAAAAGTGCGATTATGTCATCCACCTGAATTTCATCGGGGTTGAGGTGTGTACAGGTGTAATAAAGCAGGTTTTGGAGCTTTTCCATAATTATCGGAGACAGCACAAACAAAAGCCCCACGCCGGTTATCATGCTCAAAGCAGAGGTCAAATCCTGACTTTTTGAGATATTCCCTTTTTTTCGCTCGTCCTCCCGCCGCTTGGGGGTCGCCTCTTCCGTTCTTTCGTCTGCCATTAATTTTTCCTGTTTTTATTTTTATATAAATATTTCCATTATTCCTTTGAGATAGGTTTCTGTTACCGTAATAAGATAGCTTACAGTCGGTGACAGGAACATCAAAAGCAATATCATTCCTACATATATTTTCAAAGGTATAGCAACCATGAATATGTTCATCTGCGGCATCATTTTTGACATAAAGCCCATGAGCACTTCTGATACAAACATAACACAGAATATGGGCAAAATCATGCTGATTCCGATAGAAAACATTTGTCCTGAAAGGTGAAGAACCTGTGAAACTACTGCTGAGTTAAAAACAAAGTCAATTCCGGGCGGAAAACTTTGAAAACTTTTGTAAATTGAAGCAAAAAGCCACTGATGTGCATTCAAGCCGATAAAGACCATTGCCATAATATAAGAATACATCTGAGAAACAACCTGTGTGCTTTCACCTGTTGTCGGATCAAGCACCTGGCTCATTGAAATTCCGATTTGTATGCTCACAAATTCACCCCCGATTTGAACGGCAGTAAATATCAAAGTTGCAATAAATCCGATTATATATCCGATTGCAAACTCTCTAAACAGGTATATTCCAAGCTCGGGTATGCTGTGAGGCACAACAAGATGAGCCGCAGCCGGAGAAGCTGCTACCATGGGAAACAAAATAAAAGCTACGAGTGCACAAAGCCAGATTTTTACCTGTTCGGGGATTGGATAGGTGGAAATCAATGGCATTGAAAAAATCATACCGCTTATTCTTGTGAAAATTATCACAAAAATCACGATATTTGAAGGGGATAACATTGTCAGAAGATTAGGCTCCACTCGCTTTTTACCCCGTTATTTAATCATAGTCTGAACGTATTCAAACATCTCTGTTGTGCGTGAAACAAACATGTTAAGCATCCATGGAAGAAGGATTATTAGCGTAAGAATCCCTGCAATAATCTTCGGAACGAAGGTCAAAGTTGCTTCTTGAATCTGGGTGACTGCTTGAAACACACTGATTAAAAGCCCCACAACCATACTGACTATCAAAATCGGTGTGGACAATATTAATATTAATATGAGTACGTTTTGTGTAAGTGTTAAAAATATGGAATCTTCCATTTATTTTCCTTTTTCAGTTATGTAATAAATCCTTCAAGAAGTGTTTTTGTAATCAGATACCAGCCGTCAATCATTACAAAAAGAATCAGCTTAAACGGCATAGCCACGGTTGTCGGAGGCAAAAACAACATACCCATTGAAACAAGAATACTCGCAACAACAATGTCTATGACGAGAAACGGAAGGAAGATGACAAAACCTATTTTGAAGGAGGTTTTGAGTTCACTGATTACATAAGCCGGAATGAGCGTATAAGTCGGAACATCCTGCCAGTTTTTCGGTTTTTCAATTTTTGCCATACTCAGAAACAAACCGAGTTCTTTTTCCTCTGTGTGTTTAATCATAAATTCACGAAGCGGAATGATTGCTTTGTCGAGTGCAACCTGTTGTGTAATCTGGTTTTTCATATAGGGCTGAATTGCTGTGTCATTCATTTTTGTGAAGGTCGGTGCCATTACAAAAAAGGTCAAAATCAAAGCCAGACCGGCAAGCACCTGATTCGGAGGAAGGGTTGATGTTCCGATTGCCTGTCTGGTCAAAGCCAGCACGATGATGATTCTAATGAATGCCGTACACATAATGAATATGCTCGGTGCAAGGGTTAGAATTGTCAAAAGTATAAGGATTTGAACGCCCTGTGTGAATTCCTGAGGGGTATTTGCATTTGTCATCCCGACAGAGATTGTGGGGAATGCAACAGCTGCATGTACGGCTGTGTTTGTGCAAAAGACGACAAGCAGTGCGTAAAGCGCTTTTATATAGTTTGATAATTTTTTCATTATTTTCCCAATTTTATTAAATACTCAACTTGTTATATTTTACAGTGTTTTTGGGGGTGTGACCAATTCTTAATCAAACTTCAAATTATTTAGTCCAAAAAGCCTGTGCCATTTCCAAAAAAGTTTGATACAATAACTTTTATGATTAATCATATATTTAAACAAAGCGCAACTTATGCACTTGGAAGAATGCTGATTGAACAGGCTGAGGATTTTTTTGAAACCCTTGGCGAGATGGGCATTCGCGCACTTCAGGTATTGAAGCTTATTTTTCTTAATATAAAGAACAGGGAGTTTCAATGGAAGCTGATAATTGACCAGTGCTCAAGGTTTGCGGTTGATTCTTTGCCCATTACGCTTGCGATTGTCGGAATGTGTTCGATTATTATTTCAATGCAGGTTGCGCCTGAAATGGTTAAACAGGGCGGTGAAAAATATGTCGGTGCGCTTATGGGGGTTGTTACTACACGTGAGATGGGTGCGATTATGGCGGGTTTTGCAATAATTTCAATGATTGGCTCCGCTTATGCCTCGGAGATTGCCACAATGAGGGTTACCGAACAAATTGATGCTTTGAAGGTTTTGAAGGTTAACCCTGTTCAATATCTTTTTGTGCCGAGAGTCATAGCAGGTTTTGTTATGATGCCTTTTGTTGTTGTGATAGCTTCAACTTTCGGGATTTTTTGCGGCGGTGTTGCTGCTTATCTTTCAGCTCATGTAAGCAAGCTCAACTACATCAGCTCTCTGTGGCATGGGCTTTATGTAAAAGACATTTCCGTTGCTCTCGCAAAGTCAGCGTGCTTTGGTGCTGCTATTGCTTTAATCAGCTGCACGTGCGGTTATCTTGCATACGGCGGTGCCAAAGGAGTCGGAATTTCAACAACAAAGGCTGTTGTCTGGTCGTTTGTTGCGATTTGTATAATCGATTACATTTTTGCGATGTTATTCTTCTTTTAAAAACTTATAAAGGCAAAACTAAGGAACAATTATGACAATAGAAGTTAAAAATATAACAAAGAGTTTTAAGGGAAAAACGATTCTCGATGATGTTTCGTTCAAGGTGGAAGACGGTGAAATTCTTGCGGTTGTGGGGTTGAGCGGTGCAGGTAAGAGTACTATTTTAAAGCTTATCTGCGGACTTACAAAACCTGACAAAGGCGAGATTATAGTTTCTCCCGGCGATATTGCCATGGTTTTTCAGTATTCAGCATTGTTTGACTCATTGAATGTTTTTGAAAATATTGCGTTCGCATTAAAAGAAAGAAAAGAGTTTAAAAATAAATATACTGAAGATCAGCTCAAGGAGATTGTCGCTCAGAAGTTGAAGCTGGTCGGACTTGAGGGAATTGAAGATAAAATGCCTCATGAGCTTTCAGGCGGTATGCAAAAGAGAGTCAGTTTTGCCAGAGCAATTGTTACAAATCCGAACACGATTCTCTATGATGAGCCGACAGCAGGGCTTGACCCTGTGTCGTCAACTATGATTGAAGATTACATAGTCAGATTGAGGAATGAATTTAACCCTGCTTCTGTTATTGTCACCCACCAATTATCCACCATTCAAAGGTGTGCTGACAAAGTTATTATGTTATATAATACAAAAATCGTATACTCGGGAACTCCTCAGGATATGATTGAAAATGGAAATGATTATACAAAACAGTTTATCACTGCGTGTATAGAAGGCCCCATGAAGGTTGCGGGAACAGAAGATGCAGCCTTGGAAAATGATTCACAAGATAAAGGATTAGAATAGTTATAATGCGTTTTTCATCATCATTCAAAGTTGGAATACTTACACTGTCAGCACTGATTATCCTTATTTTCAGTATTTTATGGATAAAAGGACGTGCTCTTTCTGCCGGAGAAAGACTCACGGTAGATTTTAAAGACGTTAACGGAATGAGACCGGGGTCTGCTGTTCAGCTTATGGGTTTGAGAATCGGTCAGGTCGAAGAAATTACACCTGTTTTGACAAACCTTGATGACCCTTATGTGAAGGTGAAATTTGTAATCACGGAACCTAACATTACTATTCCGAATGCTTCTTCGATTTCTATTCAACAATCGGGCATCATCGGTGAACAGTTTCTTGAAATTACACCGCCTAAATTGAGAACCATATATCTTCCGATTAACAAAAAATCTCAGGTTTTGCATGCAAATGACAATGTTCAAATGACTTTGAGCGAAAAACCATACAATGTCGGAAAAGTTAAAAAAATTGAAATTATTGAAACAAAAACTCTTCCTATAAATCTTCAAGAAGAAATAAAAACAGAATTTGCTTACAAGATTGCTTATATAGTTACTCTTCCCGGACTTCAGCTTCCTGAAAGATTGTCCGGAAAAATCAAACTCGAGGATGGAAAACATCTTCTTTATGTCAGACCATATACCAAAATGGCAATTTCTTATCCTAAAACAACATCAAAGTTTACTGTCATAGAACCTTTGAGACTGTCTGATTTTATGACACTTCAATACAGGGCAGCTATGGCACTTGCTGAAACGAATGAAAAACTCTCGGCTATTATGAGCGATGATGTAATAACTGATTTGAAACAAATTGTTTCTAACGTTGATTTGCTCACAATCAAGGCGAACGCTACACTGGATAAAACACAGCTGTTGATTGATTCTTCAAGAGATGATCTTGATTCATTAATGGCTACAACCGACAAAATGTCTGTGAAAATAATGGCTTTGACTGACAATTTGAATGAAATTGTCGGAGACAAGGATTTCAAAGAAACTCTGATGTCCACTACAAAATCAATTGACAGATTGTCGAAGAATTTGAACAATGTTCTCGAAGATCCGAAAACTAAACAAACGCTTGAAAATCTTCAAGCAGCAAGCAAAAACATTTCTGAAATTTCTGAGTATGTAAACGGAATGACAAAAGATCCTGCGTTGAAATCACAAATCAACACAACGGTTACGAAATTCAACAAGGCTCTTGATGACTTGTCTTGCACACTTGAAACAGTGAACGGCTTGACTACGGACAAAAAAGACGAGTTGAATGAAACAATCAACAACGTTTCTGAAACTTCAAAGAACCTTCGCAAGTTCTCTGAAAAACTGAATAAGAGATTCCTCCTCTTCAGGCTGATGTTCTAGAGTCGGAGAGTGCTCTTATGAAAGTATTTTTGACAGAGTTTCATTACAAAAAAAAATATAACCTGCAAGACACAATTGTCTTTGCAGGTCTTTTCCTGCCTTCGCTCTTGTATCTTGGTGTGACAAAAATGAGGAATTTTCTTTATAGAAAAAATATTCTGAAATCGGAAAAGCCAAATGCTTACATTGTTTCTGTGGGCAATCTCACAACGGGCGGAACAGGAAAAACTCCGATTACGGCTGAAATTGTGAATTATTTTGTTAAACAGGGCTACAAAACAGCTGTTCTCTCAAGAGGCTACGGCGGAAAACTCAAGAACAAGGAGGTAAATGTTATCTCTGACGGCGAGAAAATTTTCTTTAATTCATTGGAAGCCGGCGATGAACCGTTCTGGCTTGCGAAAAATTGTAAGGGGGCTTGTGTTTTGACCTGCTCCAGCCGTCTAAAAGCAGCGAACTATGCTTATAAAGAGCTTAAGTGCTCCAGATTGGTTCTTGATGACGGATTTCAACATCGCAAACTTGCGAGAGATAAAAACGTGCTTGTTGTTGATTCGGACAAAAAGTTTTCAAACGGCTGTCTTTTGCCTGCCGGTGCACTCAGAGAGTCTGTTGCAGAGGTGAAAAGGGCTGATGTGATTGTTGTGACAAACAAAAATTATACTGACAAATCAGCAAGAGCATACGCAAGATATCTTCAGAAAAAATATAAAAAGCCTGCTTTTGTATGTTCGCTTGTCCCTGATATGGTTTACAGACTGAAAGACAACAAACCTCTTGACGATAATTTTAAGCATGACCCTTCTGTCATTGCTTTTAGTGCAATAGGACAGCCCGAGCAGTTCTATTCGCTTTTGAGAAGATATGATGTCGTCGAAACAAAGGATTTTCCAGATCATCATATCTACACGAATGATGATTTGAGACAGCTGGCTGAATTGAAGAAAAAGAGCGGAGCTGATTTGTTTATTACGACAGAGAAGGATGCTGTGAAGCTGAAAGAACTTTCAGATATAGCTGATGATGTTTATGTTTTGAGGCTCAAACCGGATTTGGATGTTAATGAGCTTTTGAATGCTGGGGAGGAATAATGAAAATTCTTGTTATGAGATATAGGTTTATCGGTGATACCATTTTGACCGTGCCTTTTTTGAGAAACCTCAGAGAAGCTTATCCCGATGCACAGATTGATATGCTTGTTGCGCCTGTGTCAGGTGAAATAATTGACAAATGCCCTTATGTAGACAACTTCTTGTATTTTGATACAACCAAAAAACACAGGTATGAAAATAAAGAAGGCGTTGAGAAAAAAGATTTTTGGTCTTATGTAAAGCTTTTAAGAGAACGGGAATATGACAGGGCTTATGTCTTGAAACGCTCATTTTCCAGTGCATTTCTTGCTTTTGTTTCGGGTATAAAAGAGAGAGTCGGTTTTGATACAGAGATGAGGGGCTTTTTGCTGACAAAAAGAGTGCCTTATGTCGAGGATAAACACGAGATAGACTGTTTTCTTGATGTATTAAAAGCAGACGGGGTTGAGGTCAAAGATGATTATCTCGAGAACTGGATAGAAGGCAATGAAACTGAAAAGGTAAAAAATGTTTTAAGAATAAACGGGGTTAATCCTGATAGCAATGTGAAAAAAGTCATTGTCCATGCAACAAGCGGAAACCGTAAAAAAGAATGGTCAAAAGAAAACTGGGCAGGGATTGTGGAATATTTAAGCAATGAAAAAGGTGTTCAGGTACTTTTTAACGGTACAAAGAATGACTCTGAAACTTATGAAGAGATAATGTCTTTTGTGAAGTCGGAATTGAAAATTCCACCCGTTAATCTTTGCGGCTGTTTTACTTTGAGGGAATCACTTGCTTTC
This sequence comes from Clostridium sp., assembly GCA_018362895.1. Taxonomy (GTDB): domain Bacteria; phylum Cyanobacteriota; class Vampirovibrionia; order Gastranaerophilales; family Gastranaerophilaceae; genus Limenecus. The sequence continues at coordinate 173,391 of JAHALR010000006.1, forward strand.
ACTTCTTTGTGCGATTTGCTTGTAGGAGTGGACAGCGGAAACCTTCACATTGCGGCTTCTGTCGGAGTGCCCGTAATCGGAATTTACGGCCCGATGAACACCATAAAATGGGCAGCTCATGAAAGGGATGCAGTTGTTATAAAAACTGATTTGCCCTGTCAGCCCTGTGGTTTGAAGAAAAAATGTAAGAGAAATTATCAGTGTATTAGTGATATTTCTGTAAATATTTTAAAAACAGCGATAGACGAGAAGCTTTAGAGGGCATATAATATGTATGTGAATAATTTTGGCGGTAAGAATATGCATCTTAAAAATAAAACTAAAGTAAAGAAAAACCAGAACGCGTTTACTCTTGCAGAAACACTTTTGACTTTGACAATAGTCGGTGTTATTGCTGCTTTGACAATCCCTTCAATGAAGGAACACTCTGATATGTCCTCTATCATTGCACAGACACAAAAGGCCTATTTGACAGCACAGTCAGCAACGTCGGCTGTTGAGGCTGCTCAGGGTGATTTGGAGCTATGGCCCTGGTCAAATACAACGACAATAAACAACTATTATAAAAACGTTATGAATGTTGTTCCGGACAGTGCGTGGACAGGTTATCAGACATACGAAATGGATGGTGATGCCTGGGCTTATATCCAGCCTCCGGGCTACTTTAAAACAACAGACGGAATGAGCTGGTATATTTATAACTGGAGTTATGGATCAGATATGGGAAATTCCAGAATTTACGGGGTTATCCATGTTGATGTTAACGGAGCTTCGGGTCCCAACAGGGTCGGGGTTGATGTCCACGCTTTCACTGTTTCGTCTGACGGTGTAAATCCTATGGGTGATAGTATTCATGATACAAATAGCACCTGGGCTTGTACAAACTATATTATTAAGCACGGAAAAATGCCGTGGTACAATGATTCGAGTTATACATCATGTGCTGACAGCAGAATTTATAAGAAGTAGAAATTGTGGGATATTTATATGAAAAAATTTAATAAAAAATCTGGTTTTACTCTTGCAGAAGTTCTTGTGACTCTGGCGATAGTCGGGGTTGTTGCTGCGATGACCATACCTGCTTTAAGAAAGACTTCGGAAGAAGCAGCTACGGCTTCTGTTGTTACAAAAGCTTATTCTACTGTTGCAAACGCAACAAAAGCTATTCAAAATACAAACGGTGCAATAAGATTTTTACCATGGAATGATCTGGCTACTGTAATGGATCAGTATTATATTCCTCAAATGAATGTAATGAGAAATTGTAAGAACAATGGCGGATGTTTTGATACAGGATACACAACACTGTCATTGAACGGATCAACGAACAATGATTTTCAAAACGGAAAAGGCTGGTATACTTTTGTTACTGCTGACGGAATGTATTGGGCTGTCGGTCAGGGGAATACAGAAGGCGGAATTTGCAAATATTCTGAGGGCTCTCCTGCATACATAAAAAACGGATGTGCTCATTTTGAAGTGGATACAAACGGTCCTAAAGGTCCAAACACTATTGGTGTAGATATTTTTGGCTTTGTTATCACACCTGAAGGTGCTTATCCCATGGGCGGATGCCCGGGCTGCAAAAGCACCACTTGTAAAGAAAATTCAGGCAACGGCTGGGCTTGCACTGCCAGAATTCTCAGTGAAGGAAAAATCAGCTGGTAATTTGAATTAAATTGAAATTCATACGAAAGGTTGAGTTTGATTTTAATCATTTAATTTTCTTAAAAATATACCGATATATTAAATGTAATTTATCTTTTACAGCGTATATTTTTTTAGAGAATTAGAGATTTATGACTACCACAAATTCAGCAGACTCAATTTCCCCCCAATCAGCTATGTTAAAAATTGAAAGATACAATGATGATATAGCTGACGTCATTGAAGAGACAAAAGAATTTATCCTAAAAAATGATTGTTTTTATCTAAGTGTAGATATTTCAGGGCTTAATCTTATTGATGCGATAAAAATCTGTATTTTATGCTCTACTTTTCACTATGCAAAATATTGCGGTCTGGAGATTGCGGGTTCGAAGATTAGGTGGATAGTCAAAGATAATATAACAAAAGAACAGATTTCTCTTTTGAAGCTGGACAATATAGAAATCGAAGTGAAAAAATCAAGACGAAATTATGCTGATTACGGTGTATCCTTTCCGAGAGTTTTCAGCCTTTGCAAATAAAAATCTATTTGTTGTATCATATTCAATATGAGTCAGGAAAATATAATCGAAGTTTGGAATGATGTATTGTCTATTTTGGAAAAGGAAATCTCCGATTCTACTTTTTCAACATGGATTGTTCCTTTGGAGCCTCAATATTTTGATGAAAACAGTTTTGTTGTTCACACCGGGCAGGCTTTTGCTCCGACTATGCTTCGAAAAAATCATTACGGAGAAATGTCTGCTGCGTTGAAAAAAGTTCTGGGTAAAGATTTGGAACTTAAGATTGTTTTTGATGAAGAGCTTGCCAAAAAATTTGCTAAAAAGGCCGCAAAATCAAAAGCTTCGGCAGCTGTTTCGGAAGAAAAAAACAGACCTGACTATGACAGCCTCACACAGATGCAGTCCTCAAATTTAAACTTGAAATATAAGTTTGAAAACTTTGTAGTCGGCTCGAACAACAAGCTTGCTTATGTTGCAGCACAGACAGTTGCACAAAAACCGGGTGAAAAATATAATCCTCTATACATCTATGGCGGTCCCGGGCTTGGGAAGACTCACATTATGCAGGCTATCGGACATTACATAATCAAAAACAGACCAGAACTCAAGGTGCTTTTTATTACTGCAGAAGAGTTCGTGAATGATGTTGTGAATGCATTGGCTCGCGGTGATGAAAAAACAAAAAAAATGAACAAATTCCGTAAAAAATACAGAGAATGCGATGTTCTTTTGATTGATGATATTCAGCTTATTGCAGGAAAAACACGAACAGAAGAAGAGGTTTTTAACACCTTCAACACTCTTCACGGCTCGGGCAAGCAAATTGTTCTGACTTCAGACAGAACTCCAAAAGAAATTCCCTCGCTTTCCGACAGGCTGGTGAGCCGTTTTGAATGGGGGCTTATGGCTGACATTCAGGTTCCGGATATTGAAACAAGAATGGCTATTTTGAGTAATCTTTCGAGGGATTCAAACATCGCAGTTCCTAACAAAATAATAGAGTTTCTTGCTCAGGTTTATGCAAGCAATATACGTGAACTCGAAGGCGCATTTAACCGTGTGACTGCGTATGCAAGTATTAATGAAACAGAATTGACTCTTGAAAATGTGAAAAAGATTATCAACTATAAAGAACAGCTCAAAACATACTCTTTTGACGGAATTGTTGATGAAGTTGCTTCTTATTATAATATTTCTCCAAAAGACATAAAAGGTTCAGGTCGTGCCGCAAAAATCGCAGAAGCAAGACAGGTTGCTATTTATCTTTGCCGTGAATTGACAAAACAGAGCTTCCCGGCTATCGGTGATTTTTTTGAAAGAAAACACACTACGATTCTATACTCTTATGAAAAAATCAAAGAAGAGCTTGAGACGAACAATGTTCTGTCTATGGCTGTTGAAGCTGTTTCACAAAAACTCTGATTGAATCTTTATTCGTCTAAGGATTTAATTCCGATTTCGATTTTTTGAGGAAAGTTGTTTGTGATTGCGTGTACAAGCTCGTTTGATGCATCAACCCAGAAATTTGAACCGCATAGAATTCTCACTTCTCTTTCTTGAGCAGTGTCATCTTTTTCTTTCATTTTGATGACGACAGGGTCTGAGCCTTTAAAATGAGTAAGTACATCTTTCAATCCTACAAGTTCTTCAAAAGGCATATCTGCTTTTATATTAAGAGTTACGATGTTGCTGTTTTCAACTGCTTTTACGGAATCCACAATTATGTTGAACTGTTCTTCATCCCTTTTTTGGATTTTGCCCGAGATTATAACTTTCTTTTCCGATTCAATAAAAGAGTTGTAATCAATCAGTGTTTTGTGGAATGCGACAAATTCAACCTTGCCTGTGAGGTCTTCAATTATTCCTGCTTTAAGAAATTTTGTCGGGTCTTTTTTTGTAGGAATCTGCCTAACCTGTGACAAAAGCCCGCAAACTGTAACGGATTTGTCGTTTGGCATGTCTTTAAGCTCTGCTATGTTGTGAGTTGTCAAAAACGGAAGCTTGTCAATTATGCTGGAAAGCGGGTGGCTTGTTACATAAAAGCCGAGATATTCTTTTTCAAAAGCTTGAATCTGCTTGTCATCAAATTCTTCTTCACTTCCTGTGAGTGTGTATGTGTCAAGGTCAAGCCCTGAGCTTGTGGTCATACCGGCAAAGAGACTTGCCTGTCCGAGCATTTTTGCTTCGTTTTGTCTGTAAGCAGAAGCAACCAGTGAGTCTAGGTTTTCCATAAGCTGTTTTCTGCTTTTTTCAATGTTAACAAAAGCACCTGACTTGATTAAACTTTCCAGAGTCCTTTTGTTCAATGCTTTTGAATCAATTCTTGTGCAAAAATCATAAAGTGATTTGAATTCACCTTCTTCTGTTTTACGCTCTTTTTCAATCAGCTCAATTACACCTTCACCAACGTTTTTGATTGATGCCAGCCCGAAGCGGATGTTGTCTCCGTCCGGTGTAAATTTTGCGTTTGACTTGTTGATGTCAGGGGCAAGAACTTTTATGCCCATTTTCTGACACTCTCCTATGTAAAGCTGTGTTTTTTCCTGATCGTTTGAAACGCTGGAGAGCAGTGCTGACATATATTCAACAGGATAATGTGCTTTGAGATAAGCTGTCTGGTATGCTACAAATGCGTATGCTGCGGAGTGGCTTCGGTTGAAACAGTATGCAGCAAACTTTTCGATTTGTTCAAAAAGTTCTTCTGCCTGTTTTTGTGTCATTCCGTGTTTTGCAGAGTTTTGTACAAACAAACCTTTCTGTTCCGCCATTTTTTCCAGCTGTTTTTTACCCATCATACGACGGACGTTGTCAGCTTGACCGAGAGAGTAATCTGCCAAAGTCTGGAAAATCTGCATGATTTGTTCCTGATAAACAATTGTTCCGTATGTATCTTTCAAGATAGGCTCAAGATCAGGGTGTGCATATTCGATTTTTTGACGTCCGTGTTTTCTTTGTACAAAGTCATCCACCATTCCGGAGTTCAACGGCCCCGGGCGAAACAGTGCAACAAGAGCACCCAAATCTTCAAATACAGAAGGCTTCAAATCTTTTACAAGCTTTTTCATACCTGCGGATTCTAGCTGGAATACACCGTCTGTGTCGCCCTTTTGAAGCAGTTCAAAAGTTGCTTCATCATCGAGCGGAATGTTGTTTATGTCAACTTTTTCACCTGTTCTGGCTTCAACCATTTTAAGTGCGCTGTGAATGATAGTAAGGTTTCGAAGCCCAAGAAAGTCCATTTTCAAAAGTCCGATGTGTTCATCTTCTATCATTGTGTATTCTGTAACTATCAAACCTTCTTTTGAAGGTTCAACAGGCACAACGTCTTCAAGCGGCATTTTGGAAATAATTACGCCTGCTGCGTGCATACCGGTGTTGTTTTTCAAGCCCTCAATGGCTTTTGCCATATCTACGAGTTTTTTGACAGTCGGATCTGTGTCATAAAGCTTTTTAAGCTCCATTCCTTCTTTTAGCGCATCGTCGATTTTTATCTTTGGTTCACCCGGAATCAACTGTGCCCACTGATTGCTTTGTGCGTAGGGGATATCATAAACCCTTGCCACTGATTTCATTGCGTTTCTTGCTGCAAGAGTACCAAAGGTGATAATCTGACAAACCTTGTCAGCTCCGTATTTCTTTGTTACATAGTCAATTACCTCGCCGCGGCGTTCAACACAAAAATCTATATCGACATCGGGCATGCTGACACGTTCGGGGTTCAGGAATCTTTCAAACAACAGATTGTGACGAATCGGATCCAGGTCGGTAATCTCAAGCGCGTAAGAAATCAAACTACCCGCAGCTGAGCCTCTTCCCGGGCCGACAGGGATGTCGTTTCTTTTTGCAAAATGGATAAAGTCGGATACGATGAGGAAGTATTCGGCAAAACCCATTTTGTTGATTACGCCCAGTTCATAGTCCATACGCTCTTTCAAAGCCGGTGTCAGGGCTCCGTAGCGTTTTTTTATTCCCTCAAGTGTTAAATATTCAAGATATGATTCGGATGTGTGATTGGGCGGAAGTTCAAAATACGGGATATGATATTTGCCCATTTCAATTATCAGGTGACATTTGTCAGCTACTTCGACCGTGTTTTTTATACATTCTTCAAACAGATCCGCATCCATCCAGCGGAAAGAATCTCTGAGCTGTTCGGGTGTTTTTACATAAAATTCATCATTCGGGAATTTAAAACGGTTGTTGCTCTCTTTGAGTGCGTTAGTCTGGATACACAAAAGTGTGTCGTGCCAGTCTGCATCTTCTTTTTTTAGATAATGGCTGTCGTTTGTGATAACCATTTTTATTCCGAGTTCTTTTGCCAGTTCAATCATTCCCGGGTTAGACATTTTTTGTTTTTCAAGTCCGTGGTCTTGAAGCTCTATGTAATAGTCATCGCCGAAAAGATTTTTGTAGAATTTTGCTGCTTCATAGGAGGCTTCTTTGTTGCCCTGAATAAAGCCCTGTGCAATTTCTCCTTGAACGCATGCAGAAAGGCAGATGAGTCCTTCGTGATGTTGTTCTATCAGTTCGTGATTGATTCTTGGTTTGTAATACATCCCTTTGCATTTTGCAATTGAGACAAGTTTTACAAGGTTTTTGTATCCTGTTTGGTCTTTTGCTATCAAAACAAGGTGATAAGGGTGGGTTTTTGCCGGATTTTTCTCTGTAATATCTCCGTCGTACACATAAAATTCACAGCCGATAAGCGGTTTAATTCCTGCGCTTTTTGCTTCTTCATACATTTGAATTGCGCCGTACATGTTCCCATGGTCGGTGAGTGCGACTGCGGGCATGTTGTTTTCTTTTGCAAATTTGCAAAGCTCTTTTATTCGGATTGCTCCGTCTAACAAGCTGTTTTCGGTGTGTAAGTGTAACGGTACGTATTGCATTTTTTAGTTAATCCCCTGTCTTTAAGAATATTTAATCACACAAGGGGTCGTTTTTCAGCATTTTATTATGAAACGTAAATTATTTTTTTATCGAGTCAAGGATACTTTTGTCTTTGAACATTATTTTTAATTCAACACGTCTGCTCTTTGAATAATCTTCTTTTCCGTTTACCATTACAGGCTCTGATGGACCTTTGCCTTCTACTGAAAGGAGTTTGAACAGTTCTTTTTCATAAGATTTTTTGCCTTTATAGTTTGAATAAACTATATATTGAGCTACGCTTGAAGCACGTTTCAGACTCAAATCCATATTTTTGAAGTATTTTTCTTCGGGTGTTTTTGCTCCTGCAAATGCCTGAGAGTCCGTGTGACCTTCGATTATAATCTCAGAGATGTTTTCTCTGATTTTCGGGTCTTTCATGATTGTGTTCAGATACACCGGCACAAACTTTGACATGTATGTTCTGCCTTTTGATGAAAGTTCCCAGCTGTTCAGTTCAAAAAGTTCAAGGTCAGAAATTTTGATTCTTCCCGAGAACTTGTCAACGTCAACTTTTATATTGTTTTTTTGAAGTTCTTTTGCTATCTGTTCCGTAACTTTATATTGTGTTTCTTTTTCATTGACTTTGTTCTGTGTGAAACCTGTGATAGCAAATACAAACAACACAAGAAAAACTACAACCAGCCCGAGAAGCAGGTCGCTCATTGTTACCCAGAATACATTTTCATCACCGCCGCTTTGGGCATTTTGTTTGTATTTTACATATTTCATATTGCGGATTATTCCTCGTCACTGTTTCCGAAAAGGTCGTCTAAAATTCCCTTTGACCCTTTTTTATTCAGGTTTTCCTGAAGTTTGTTCACAGAGAAAATCAAATTGTCCAGGTAAGGAACAAGCGATTCTTTAAAACTTTTGTCAAAAGCTGTTTTCATCTGAGCAGGCAGTGTTTCAAAAGCCTGATTCAAAGAATTGTTCTGAAGTTTTGATTCTCTTAATAGCTCTACGAGGAACTTTTCAGAGGTTATGTTGTCAAAAAGTTTGTTCAGCTCAAGCTGAAATGCACTCAAAGGGGTAATGCAAAGATTTTTGTACAAGATTCTTTCTATAATCATAAAGAGAATAGATGAACCGACTGCGACAACCGAAATCATTGCTGCTACTTTCATTGCTGCAAGCAGTGAAGAAACCGAAGCGATTGTTGCTTCCTGTGTGGCAAAATTCACTTTTGAAAATGCAAGAGAAATGTGAAGAAAGGTGAAAAGAGGCCCGAGACCTGTCAGGATAGTTGGAACAGCCGAGATGAATTTGTAATTCAGCTTGCTGTTTACGAGTGTTTCTTCATTAAAGAAAAATCCTGAATCAACAGTACATTGAATGTTTGAGGTTTCGTTTGCACTAATCATTCCGTCATTGAATACAAGCGTATTTTTGAACTCTACCCAGTAGTTAGACAAAAACGGTGTTCTTGAGAAGATTTCATCAAGTTCTTTAAAGCGGTATGCAATGTTTCCCTTTTTGAAACTCTTTAAGACATTTGTCAGTGAGGTCAAAGATTTGTTTATGTAGAGAACTTTTTTTACATAGTAAATGATAACACCCGTAAAAAGTACAAGAATAGCAAGAATTACAGGGTCTAAAAAGAGTTTAAAATCAAACATCATACTTCCTTATTTTTGTATTATTTATATATATTTATACCATTTTTTGTGAAGGTATACAATTTTTAGGCATCTTTGCCGCAGCAGTTTTTATATTTCTTTCCGCTTCCGCAGGGGCAAGGGTCATTTCTGCCTATTTTTTCACCTTTTTGTACCGGTGTTGAAACTTCGTTCCCTTCTTCATCAGGAGCTTTGAAGGTTTGTGCTGCCTGAGAGAGCTGTGTCTGAATTACTTCGTCGTCTCTTCTGTTTACGATTTGTACACCGAAACGTGTTCTGAACAGATACTTCACTGTTTCGGACTGGATTTCATACATCATATTGTTAAACAGGTCATAAGCCTCGCGTTTGTATTCGATGAGAGGGTCTTTTTGACCGTAAGCACGAAGTCCGATTCCGTCACGGAGCATATCTATGTTGTGTAGGTGATCAATCCATTTGTTGTCAACAACTCTTAAGAGAATATCTTTTTCAATGTTTCTCATCACATTAGTGTGAGAGAAAGGCTCTTCGGGCACAAAATTTTCCTCGTACTGTTGTTGAATGTCGTTGTAGAATCTGATTGTTGCTTCTTCATGCTCTCTGTAAGCTTCGATTGCCAGCTTTTTGAGTTTTTCAAAAATAGATTCATAACTCAATCCTTGAAGGTCATTTACTTCAAGGTAAGAAAGCTGCGGAACAAGAGAATGGACTTCTTTTATCATACCCTGGAGGTCTTCAAAGATGTATTCCTGAGGATTTTGACCGGGAGAAATGTAGCTTTTTATGATTCTGTCCATTTCTCTTTCAATCATGTAATATATATCAGCTGTTAAATCTTCGCCTTTTAAAACACGACGTCTCTGGTTATAGAATTTTTCCCTTTGAATATTCATAACATCGTCGTATTCAAGTACACTTTTTCTTATATCAAAGTGATAAGTTTCAACTTTTCTTTGTGAAGCCTGAATCTGGCGTGTAATCAAGCCTGACTCGATTGCCATGTCTTCTTCCACATTGAGTGTGTTCATAAGATTGATAATATGTTGTCCGCCGAAAATTCTCATAAGGTCATCTTCAAGCGAGAGGAAGAATCTTGTTGAGCCGGGATCGCCCTGTCTGGCCGCACGGCCTCGAAGCTGGTTGTCAATACGGCGTGATTCGTGTCTTTCCGTTCCGATTACGTGAAGACCTCCTGCTTCGACAACTTTGTCATGTTCCGATTCCGTAAGTGCTTTGGCTTCTGCGAGAGCTTCTTCTTTCAGTTCTTCGTAATTTTCACAAGTTTCGGGTGTAATGTTTTTCTTGTCGAGTTCTTCTTTTGCAAGATATTCGGGGTTACCGCCTAGAAGAATATCTGTTCCTCGTCCTGCCATGTTTGTTGCGATTGTCACGGCTCCTGAACGTCCTGCCTGTGCAATTATGTATGCTTCTTTTTCGTGGTGTTTTGCGTTCAGAACATTGTGAGGAATTCCTTTTTTCTTCAAAAGTTCCGAAAGGTATTCAGATTTGTCTATGCTGATTGTACCAACAAGAACAGGTCTTCCGAGTTTGTGCATCTGCTCAATTTCGTTTACTACGGCAATATATTTTTGTTTTTGAGACTTGTATACAACATCCGGCATGTTGATTCTGATGTCAGGTCTGTTTGTCGGAATTGTTGTAACTTCGAGGTTGTAAATTTTTCCAAATTCAGCTTCTTCTGTCATTGCAGTACCTGTCATACCGGAAAGTTTCGGATAGAGTCTGAACAGGTTCTGGAACGTGATGCTTGCAAGAGTTTGTGTTTCGTCTTGAATCTGTACGCCTTCTTTGGCTTCAACAGCCTGGTGAAGTCCGTCAGACCAGCGGCGTCCTTCCATCAGACGTCCCGTAAACTCGTCGACAATCATAACTTCGCCGTTTCTGACAACGTAGTCTGTATCTTTTTGATAAAGTTCTTTTGCTTTGAGCGCTTGCAGCAGGTGGTGTGCATACTGGCTTGAGACGTCGAAGAGGTCTTCAATTCCGAGAAGTTTTTCTGCGTGGTCAATTCCTTCTTCAGAGAGGATTACGTTTTTGTTTTTTTCATCGACTTCGTAATCAAGGTCTTTTTGAAGCTGGGGCGCAATCTTTGACATAGTTTGATAAAGCTGCGCCGATTGCTCGAGTCTGCCTGAAATGATGAGAGGAGTTCTTGCTTCGTCAATCAAAATAGAGTCAACTTCATCGATGATAGCGTAGTTGTAAGGTCTTTGAACAAGCATATCCACGCTGCCGGCCATGTTGTCTCTCAGATAATCAAACCCGAACTCGTTGTTTGTTCCGTATGTGATGTCACAGGCATAAGCTGCTTTTTTTCTTTCAAATTCGTCCATATCACGGCTGTTTGACAGAATAACACCAACCGAAAGCCCGAGGAATTTGTAGATTCTTCCCATCCATTCGCTGTCACGTTTTGCAAGGTAATCGTTTACGGTAATTACGTGAACTCCTTTGCCTGTAAGGGCATTCAAATATGCAGGAAGTGTAGCCACAAGGGTTTTACCTTCACCTGTTCTCATTTCTGCGATATGTCCGTTGTGAAGAAAAATTCCGCCTATCAGCTGTACGTCAAAGTGTCTCATGTTCAAGACACGTTTTCCCGCTTCTCTTACAACCGCAAAAGCCTCGGGAAGGATTTCGTCGAGTGCTTTTTTTTCTAAAGCTCTGTCTTTTTTGAAATCCGAAGAGAATTCTCTGTTTGCGAGGTGCTCTTTGAATTCCTGTGTTTTTGCCCTCAGTTCTTCGTCAGTCAGCTTCTCCATTTCCGGTTCAAGCTTGTTTATGTGCTCTACGATGGGCATCATTTTTTTAACTTTTTTCTGGTTAGGATCACCTAAAAGTTTCAGCAATAAATCTATCATTATATAAAATTCCTCAAGTCTCGTATGTTTTTCACATTGATTTTACCACAGACAAGGCATTTTGAACACAAAAAAATATGTACAATCGGGCTAATTTTAGGGTATTATAAATATATAGATAAAGATTGGGAAACAATGACCGAAAACGAATGCAATTACAGTTTTAATTTCAAATTAGACGATTTTCAAGAAGAGGCACTGTATCACATAAACAACGGAAAAAGCGTTGTTGTTTGTGCACCGACAGGTGCAGGAAAAACCTGTATTGCTGAAATGGCAATACATAAAGCTCTTAAAGAAGGATTCAGGCTGTTTTATACAACTCCTTTAAAGGCTCTTTCAAACCAGAAGTTCAGCGATTTTTCAAGAAAATACGGCGAAGACAAAGTCGGTCTTTTGACAGGTGATACTTCCATAAACAGAAGTGCACAGATTGTTGTTATGACCACAGAGGTTTTCAGAAATATGCTCTATGGAACAAATTTCGGTTCTGTGTCAGACAACCTCAAAGATGTGAGATACGTTGTTCTTGATGAAGTTCATTACATGAACGATGAACAAAGAGGCACTGTCTGGGAAGAGAGCATAATCTATTGTCCGACAAATGTACAAATTATTGCACTTTCGGCGACCGTAGCAAACTCTCAGCAGCTCACCGACTGGATAAATACAGTGCATTCAAAAACAGAGCTCGTTTACACAGACTTTCGTCCTGTTCCTTTGAGATATTTTTATTATGATTCTTCAAAACCGAACGATATTCTCCCTCTTTTGACTCCCGAAGGCAAGCTCAACAAGAAGATTAAACCTGAATCAAAGGCAAAATATTTTAGTGCTAAAGGAAAAAAAATGCCTCAAAGACAGGTTGCAAAAGATGTTGTTTCAGTTTTGCACAAAAAAAATATGCTGCCTGCAATTTACTTTACTTTTTCAAGAAAAAAATGTGATGAACAAATGGAAAAGTGCTCGGGGCTTTGTTTGACAACACCTGAGGAACAAAAACGGATTAAAGAAATTGTTGACGAATACATAGCAGAAAATCCTTATTTGTATAACAACAAACACATAGAATACATTCTTTGCGGTGTTGCTTCGCACCATGCAGGCCTATTGCCGGGCTGGAAAGTGCTGGTTGAAAAGCTTTTTCAAAAGGGCTTGATTAAGGTTGTTTTTGCAACAGAAACCCTTGCCGCAGGAATTAATATGCCGGCTCGTTCCACTGTAATCAGTGCAGTTTCAAAGCGCACTGACTCCGGTCACAGAATGCTTACACCGAGTGAGTTTTTGCAAATGTCGGGTCGTGCAGGCAGAAGAGGAATGGACGAAATAGGCTATGTAACCGTTGTCGGCACGGCTTTTCAGTCGCCCGAAGAGGTTGCCGAGCTTGTTACGAGTGATGCAAATCCGCTTGAGAGTCGTTTTTCTCCTACTTATTCAATGGTATTGAATCTGCTTCAACGATTTACTCTTGATGAAGCAAAAGAGCTTATTTTAAAAAGTTTCGGTTATTATTCCTCCACAACCCGCCTGAAACCTCTTATGTTTCAACAAAACGAGCTTAATCAAACTATCAGTTCTTTCAAAGAGTTCAAGTGTCCCTTCAACTTTACAACAAAGGACATGTTTGAATATAACAGGCTGAAAAATATTTATGTCGAGCAGCGAAAAACAGCAAAAATGCTGCGCAAGCAAATGAACAAAAAGAATCCTGAGAATGTTCAATATTGCCTGGATTTTGAAAAAAAGACAAAAGAACTTTTGCACAAAGTCCACTCATATGCCTGTGAGACATGTAAACTTTACAGAAAGCATATAAAAGAGGTTGAACTTCTTGACAGGTTTGAAAAAAAAGCCAAAAAACTTGAAAAAACAATTGAATATGAAAAAGATATTTATTGGAGAATCTTTTTGAACCATGTTGCTGTTTTGAACAAAATGGGTTATCTCGAAAACAATTATCCTAATGAAAAGGGTATGACTACTGCTGCTATCAGAGCAGAGAACGAACTGTTTCTTTCTGAGATTATTTTCAGCGGGATTCTTGATACTCTTAAAGCAGACGAGCTGGCTTCTGTTGTTTGTGCAATTACAACAGAGGACCTGAGAGCCGATGTTTACCCCGAGCTTCCGATAAGCAAAGGAACAAGAAAAGCATTAAACAGAATCAAAGACATAAAACGCAGAATTGCTATTGTGCAAAGAGACTGTGACATAGAAACAGAAATGTATATCAATTCATATTATTCACCGCTGATTGAATACTGGGTCAACGGCGGGGAGTGGGAATCTCTCATGGAACAGGTGCCTTCGGGTGAAGGTGATGTTGTGAGATGTTTCAAACGTACGATAGATGTTTTAAGGCAGCTTACGGTTGTACCGAATGTGTCAGATGAGCTTGTTCAAAACGCCAGAGCGGCTATTGATGCAATAAACCGCTCTCCGATAGATATTGATTAGATTTGATTTCTAACATTTATATTAAGTTTCTTAAACAAAAGTATAAAGTTTGTGATTTCTCTATAAAGTTTTGAAATTTATATGCCGATAATAAAATTACGGAAGTTAATAGGAATGAATCATGACAAAAGAGAACATGAACAAGGCTGAAGATAATGGAGTATCACTTTTTTCAAGAAGTGCAGATCTTCTAGGTGAAGACCCGCTGGAAGAAATTTTTGCGCTCAATTTAGGTGATTTTTTGACAGAACACTTGATTTCTGAGGATCTTGCGCAAAAAATTAAAAAGCATGACAGTGCGGACAAATCAGAAAGCTTGAAAAAACAGCTCAATGAGCTTATTTCAATCTATTCTATAAACAATACGCTTTCTGTTCTTGGTTTCACAAACAAAGAAGACTATATAATTTATAATTCGATAGCGAAAACTATTGTACAAATGGTTGACGCAAAAGCATGTCACATCTTTTTGTCTGTTGAATATGCAAAAGGCTTTGGAGAAGATGCCTCAGGACTTGTTCTTGTCGGTTCGTCAATAGATCCTGATGATGAAATAGACCTGAACAATCAACAGCTTGTGCGTGTTCCTATGCATTACGGAACAGAAAATGCAGGATTGATTATTATCGAACCTCAGGATAACAAAACGCTTTCTGAAGAGTTTTTGAAATTAATAAAAGTTACATCACGACTTTTTGCAATTTCGATGATGCTTCAAAAATTGACTGAAGAAACAGCAAAAGCCATGGAGGATGCTGAAGTTTCAAGCAGCGAGCTTCAACACTACCGGGCCGAGCTTACTGCCGTAATTGGCGATCTGGGTGAAGAACAGCAGAACTTTGTTGAAATGCTGGCAAAAGCTGTTGATGCAAAGAGCGAGTTTCACAACAATCATTCTCAGCATGTTGCTGATATGGCGAAGATGATATGTGAATATCTCGGCTTGAATGAGAAAACAAAAGATTTAATTTATTATGCGGGACTTTTGCAAAATATAGGCAAAATCACAATTCCCGAAGAACTCTTCAACAAGAAAGAAAAACTTTCAAAAGAAGATTGGGAAACTTTGCAAAACCACCCCAATATCGGCGTAAGCCTGCTTATGAGCATAAATTTCCTCTCTGAGGTGATTCCTTACATCCATTATCACAAGGAACGCTGGGACGGAAGAGGCGAACCTGAAGGTTTGAAAGGTCAGAGCATTCCTCTGGGCTCAAGAATTATTGCCATAGCTGATGCTTACTCTGCATTAAGAGAAGACAGACCTTACAGAAAGGCAAAAACAGAAGCAGAGGCTCTCGAGATTATCAAACAGGAATCCAACATAAAATGGGATCCTGAGCTTGTAAATTCTTTGGAATGTCTCCTTGCACAATAATTTGTGCGGGGAGTTCTCCCGAAACAAAAGGAAAAGAGAAGAGAAAACAAAAATGAAAAGGATTTTTTCAATAATTCTGGCAGCATTTTTGATGTCTGCAATTCCAACCGTGTTTTTTGGTGCGGTTCAAGCAGCACCGAAAAAAAAGGTAGGTTATGTAAACATTACCTATGAAACAAAAGACAACTTTGTCATAAAATCCAAACTCTTCTATCCTGCAAAAGAAGAAGCTGTTTATCCGGTAGTTGTAATGCTTCATTCTCTCGGATATTCAGGAGATTACTGGGCATCAACAGTAAAACGTTTTGTTGAATCCGGCTCAGCTGTTCTGGTTATGGATTTGAGAGGGCACGGTGCAAGTGCTTATGATTCAAATTTCAGAATAAAATCATGGAGATATTTTTCTGACAAGACTTTTCAAAAATATCCCGATGATGTTGCTGATATGTTAAGATATCTTGCTTCAAACTACAAGAATATTTCCACAACAAAATATGCAATTGTCGGGGCTGATATAGGGGCAAATACAGCTGTTCTGGCAGCTGAACAACTTGTAAACAAGCCTTCTTGTATTGTTCTTATTTCTCCGACAAAAAGTTTCAAAGGGCTTTATACACCTCTTGCTATTGCAAACATCGGCTCTGTTCCGATTCTGGCAATGGCAAGTGTAAGGGACAGATATTCTTACAATGAAACTTTGTATCTGAAAAGGTTTGCTCAAGGCAGTTATGAAGTGAAAACATATCCCTCCGGCGGGATGGGAATGCTTATGCTCAAAGCAAATCCGAACATGAGCTCTGACATTGTTAACTGGGTTATGCCAAAAGTTAAATAACATATGAAAATACATGGCAATAAATTTTTATCACGTGTTTTGAAATATTTGTGATGAAGGTTAATTTTGCTCCCGTAAATAATTTTTATGAAAAGCAGGTTCACAAGGAGCCTGTTTATAAACAGGCTTTTAAAGGTTATGATGCAAGACCGCTCAAGGCTGTTGTTATGACGGTTTGTGATGATCCGAAATCCTTTGATATAATTAAACAGTTTTCGAAAATAGGTAAAATAGAAGGTTTTAAGGTCTATTTTGTAAATCAAAAAAAAGCATTTTGTGCAAATTTAGATAAAATTAAAAAGTTTTTTGAACCTGAGGAATACGTCAATGGTTATACTAAATGGGTTCAGGATTATGTTGTTCTGACACCGCACAAAAAATTGCTGAGTGATGGTATTTATCAAAAAACAAAAGTTGTTAAAACAATAGAGAATTTGTCGGGTTCTAAACACGAACTTTGTCCTCATCTCATAGACGGAGGCAATCTGTTTTTTGTGAAAAACGGCGGTCAAAATGAACTTTTTGTTGGAGCAGAAGGAATGTTCGGCAAAAATATTGAAGCTGTTAAGAAAACATACGGTGTTTCTAAAGTGCATATAATTCCACAGGCTGATTTTCATCTGGATTTGTTTATACGTCCGCTTAACAACAAAAGAGTGCTTGTTGCTGATGATAAACTGACAATAAAAGAAATTTCAGCGGCTTTGAGAAACATAAAGAAATTGATAAATAAAAACGATTGCACTCAAGTTCGAAAAAAACAGCTTTTGGAAGTAGAAGCAAAACTTACGGATTTTTTAAAAGAATTTAGAAAGGACGTAAAAAATTTGAAGAATCCTGATGCTGCTCAGATTGCTTCATGCCTTGAACACAAAGGCTTTTCTCCTATACGTGTTCCGGGACGGATTTATTACAGGATTCCCGCTGGAGAAAACAGAGATGACCTTGTGCATTCAATGAATTATATGAATGCTGTTGTACATGAAAGAGCCGACGGTGCTTTGTGTTATGTAACAAATAAGTCGGAACTCAACGAAATTTTTGGAATAACTCCGGAAATCTCAGAAGAAATTGGTTTTGATTTTGAAAAAATGTTTATAAAATGCCTTGAGCCGTATGTAAAAAAAGAAAAAATCTATTTTATTGAGGGCAGAGATAACAAAATGGCTGACCTTCTTGAAGAAGAAAGCGGAGCACTTCATTGTTTGTCTAATGAAATTCCCGCAGAATTTTTTTGATAAAACATGACTTATGAAAAAAAATCATTAATATAGAGGAGAAATTTTT
The DNA here is from genome assembly GCA_018362895.1 of Clostridium sp. Lineage (GTDB taxonomy): Bacteria > Cyanobacteriota > Vampirovibrionia > Gastranaerophilales > Gastranaerophilaceae > Limenecus. Next base: position 190,931 of record JAHALR010000006.1, read on the forward strand.
CTCCTCCAAACGGATGAAAATTTTTATCAAATCGAAAGCAGGAGTTAACTTCTGACGTAATTGATAGTATAATTTAGCTAAGAGGCAGGAAGTAATTTTAAATGGATTTTCAAAAAATACTGGAAAATAAGCCGTTGCTTTTCGGGATAATAGGGGGACTTGTTGTTGTCCTTGCTTTGTTTATCACGATTGGTGTTATTGCTTCTTCAAACTCTTCTGGTGCACCAAAAACAGTCAAAGAAAAGGTTATAGACAAGCCTTTAGACCTTTTGACAACAGACAATCTCGGAAAAGCAATCGAGATACAGGCTCTGCTTGCCAGAGAAGGCATTACTGTTGAAAGACGTGCTGACGGACAAAAATCAGTTCTGTATCTTGCTAAATATACTATGACGCAAAGAGACAGAGCACTTCTTGCCATTGTTAAAAGCGGTCTTGTTGATCAAAATATCGGGCTTGAAATTTTTGACAAGGGTGATTTCACTTCAACAAAAGAGGATAAAAGAATTCGTCTTACGCGTGCAATCAACGGTGAATTGTCCAGATTAATCAGAAAAATTCCACCGATAGAAAACGCCTCTGTTTTTGTTTCAATTCCTGATCAGGCGATGTTTGCTGCTGACCAGAAACCAATTACTGCTACCGTTCAGATAGTTATGCCAAGCGGTGAAAAACTCGATAATATGAAGGTTAAAGCTATCAGAAACCTGCTTCTCGGTTCGGTAAATGGTTTGGAAGCAGAAAATATTTCTATTACGGATACGAACGGAAACGTCTATGACTCAATTGCTTCGGCTGACGATGATATGCTTGCGAAGCTTGAAGAAAATGACCAGTATATGCAGGCAAAAGTTAAAACCCAGCTGGACAAATTAATCGGAAAGGGTAATTATGCCGTTACTGTCAGCACATATTTGAGACAGTCTCCGATGCAAAAAGATGCAATAGACTTTGATCCGACAAAGAAAACTTCTCTCACAGAACAAACATTCTCAGAAGGTCTCGGTGATCAGACAAGAGATACAAATAAAGGTATAAGCGCTGTCAGTGTTTACCTGCCCAACGGGCTTCCCGCAAACAATGCTGATTCAGCACAGAACAGAAGTTATTCAAGAACAGCAAGAGAATCTCAATTCGGTGTGCCAAAGGTTCAGACAAGCGAGCTTGTAAAACCCGGTACAATTGAGGATATTTCAATTGCGGTTACTCTTGAAGAAAGTGCTATCCCTGCGAATATGACTCTTGAAGAATTGAAAGAGCTTATTGCCAGAGCGGCTTCTCCTAAAGCTACTGCTGAAAATGTAGAAATAGCTTTCTCTGATTCCGTTGATCCTTTCCTTGCCGGAGACAAACCTGAATCTCTGCCAAAACCGGATTCTACCGGCAACCCATGGTGGATTGCGATAGCTTTGATTCTTATCGGTCTCGGTGTTGGTTTGAAATTCCTTTCTGACAGAGTAAAAGCTGCACAGGAAAGACAAAGACAGGAGATTGAGATGTTGAGGGAAAAATCTCAGGATCAGGAAAAACAGCTCAGAGACGTGAATCTTAAGGCGGCTGAACTGATTGAGAAACAAACTCAGCTTGCTCAGGGAATGCTTGAACAAAAACAAAACTCACAGCAGCTTCCGGAATTGAGCACTACTCTTGCCGAGCTTGCTGATGAAATGAGCGGACTCGACGAGGATGATGTTGCCGAACATGTAAAAAGCTGGATTGAAAAAGCTTAGCTTTTAAACTACAAGGGGGAGAAAAAATTTGCCGATAGAAGGATTTGATTTTAAAGCATTTGCCAAAAACCTTGCCGATCAGGTGGGGCCTGCTCTGCCTCCAGGTATTATTGATCAGGACAAACAGTATATTATCAATATAGTATACAATTTTTGTTATATGGCAGGCGAAGCTATTTCAAACGATACCTCCATAAGCTTTAATGCCGAACAGGCGAGTATTGTTACACAGTTCATCGGCGAGTGGACTTTTCACAAGGCAATTGATACAGTCAAAAGCAGTATAGAGCCTCAATTCAGAGATGCAATACTTCAAAAAGTTGCTTTTACTGTTTTTGAAATAGCAAAAACCGCTATCATAAAGGGTATGCCGCAGGCTGATATGATTGCTGTTGTTGAACTTCAGGTCAAAAAGGCTTATCACGAAGCTCTTGAGGAGTTAAAGGAAAAAGGCATAATGACCGAGGAGCAGGTCAAAGAAGCTGAGAGTCATTCAAATATAGATGAAATGGCTCAGGCCGCAGCACAGCAGCAGGCTGAAGCAGAAGCTCAGGCAGCTGCACAGGGCGGTGTTTCTGTTCAGAATGGTCAAAATGATAACTATGTAAATCAGGTTAGTGACAATAAAATTCTTAAACTGGCTACTTTTGCAATTGTTTTGAAACACCTGCCAGTGGACAAAAGGCAGCTTTTGCTTAACAAATTTAATCCTGATGATGCGGCTATTCTTCAGGATTATGCAAACATGGAGGATCTTGAAAACAAACTCGACAGAAATGTTGTTGTTAAATGTTTGAACGAAATCAAAAAAACGCTGCCTGAACCCAGAAAGATTAATACCGGAAAAATTTATGACAGATTATATAAAATTGTTAAGAATTCGAATATTTCAAAGATATCGAATATTATAAATAAAGAAAGACAGGGTGTTAAAAGCCTTGTCATGGGCATTCAAGACGGAAGAGGCTCTGATATTCCGCCAAGAATTGCCGACATAGTATGCAATCACCTTGAAGAAAAACTTAATCGCTGAACTAAAGCTGATAAAAATATGGGAAACATCGTTAACGGATGATAATAAAAAGAAACAGACAAAAATATATAAAAAGAGTTCAGGATCCTGAAACCCCGAAAGAGGAACAGGTTCAAAGTGCTGAGGTAAATTCCGGGGAGACTTTAACAGATGAAGCTGTTAAAGAGGAACCTCAAAAACCAGTCAAAGAAGATACCTCAGATATTTTTGAAGGTTTCAATTTTGATTCTATTGATTTTACCCAGAGAGCAGAAAGAAGAAGAGGCGACAGAAGAAGAGGCTATCGCCGTATTGATGATCGAAATATGATTTCCCGTGCACAGGAAGAGGCAATCTTAATTAAAGAACAGGCTTCAAAGGAAGGCTTTCAAAAAGGGCTTGAAGAGGCTCATAGTTCTGTTGAAGAGCTGAGAGAAGCAGTTGAGGAATTTTTTGAATATAAAGAAGAACTCTACGACAAGGTTGCAGGTGATATTCTGGATATTGCGCTCAAGGTTGCCGAAAAAATCATAAAAAAAGAAGTTGAGACAGATAAAACTGTTTTAGATTGCATTGTGAAAGATGCACTGAAAAGTCTTGCTAAAGACGAAAATAAAATTATACTTAAAGTGAACCCTACCGATGTTGAGTATACAAAAGAAATAGTTCCGAAACTTTTGTCTTCAGGACAATTTGAGGCTAAAATCTTTGTATCGGGAGACAAAGAGGTCGAGGAGGGATCGGCGGTAATTGAAACGTCAAACGGTATAATTGATGCAAACATCAGCACACAGCTTGAATTAATCAAGGAGGCATTTAAACAAATCTAATGGCAGGAGCACAAGGTTCAAATTCAATAACAGAACTCGGTCTGGCGGCATTTGTTGTTGTCCTGATACTTATCCTGCTTATTGAAGTTCCGAACTGGGTAATCGACTTTTCGATTGCTTTGAATATTACGCTCGGTATTGTGCTTTTGATGATATCTTTGTATATCCAAAAACCGCTTGAACTTGCTGCATTTCCGTCTATTATTCTTATCGGTACAATGTACAGGCTTGTTCTCGGGATTGCATCAACGAGGCTGATTCTTGCAAAAGGTGAGGCGGGGGCTACGATTCACGCTTTCGGAACATTTGTAACCGGCGGAAATATGGTCGTTGGCGGTGTTATTTTTATTATCATTACGATTGTACAGTTTATGGTAATCACAAAAGGTGCGGAACGTATTGCGGAAGTATCAGCAAGGTTTGCATTAGATGCGATGCCCGGTAAGCAGATGACCATTGATGCTGACTTCAACGCAGGTTTGATATCTCCTGATGAAGCTGTTAAAAGACGTGAAGACCTCCAAAGAGAATCGGCACTGTTTGGTTCAATGGATGGTGCTATGAAGTTCGTAAAAGGTGATACCATGGCAGGTATCATCATTGTAATTATCAATATTGTGGGCGGTTTGTGTATCGGTGTTTTACAACAGGGCTTACCTGTCGGAGATGCTGTTTCAAAATATACGGTTTTGACAATCGGTGACGGTTTGTCATCACAGGTCCCTTCACTCTTGATGGCTGTTTCAGCAGGTATCGTTATGACACGTGCTTCAGCAGCAAGTCCGAGTTTGGCTGCTGATGTTGCCGGACAGATTTTGAGCAAGCCGATGAGTTTGTTCTGTGCAGTTGCATTTTTGCTCTTGATTGCCTTCACAGGTCACTGGACAGGGCTGCCGTTCTTCCCATTCTTATTGTTCTCTGTTATTTTGATTATTGCAGCATTTTCTGTCCTTGTTAATCAGGATGTTCAGGCGCAACTCGGACAGCTCGAAAATGTTAAACAGAATATGCAGGACCTTGTTAACCCGAACAAAATGTATGAACGTTTGGGCGTAGACGTTTTGAGTTTGCAGGTCGGTTCAGGTTTGCTTCCGATTGCCGATCCTGATCAGGAAGGTCAGCTGCTTGCAAAAATTGCTGCTTTACGTCAGCGTGTTACTGATGAACTCGGTTATATTATTCCAAACATAAGAATCATGGATTCTTCTGCTTTGGATGCAAATGAATATTTGATTTCTATCAGGGGTAACAAGGTAGCAACAGGTTTTGTTTACCCAGGAAAACTTATGGTTATTGCTGATCAGTGGGATGCAACAGGCAAACAGACTCCTGCGGATTGTATTGTTAACATAGATCCGACATATCAGGCTCAGGCCTACTGGGTTGATCCGTCTCAGATTGATGAAAGTGACCACCTCACGGCGGTTGATTCCGTTGATGTAATTGTTACGCACCTTCAAGAGTGTGTAAGAAAATATGTTGATGAAGTTATGACAAAAACCGACGTATTGAAACTTATGGAACTTGTTAAGTCTCAAGACCCGACACTTGTCAATGACCTTATTCCGACTATCATTTCAACAAGCGATTTGAGAAAAATCTTTGTTAACCTGATTCGTGAAAAGGTTTCGATTAAGGATATTATATTTATCTTTGAAAGACTTTGCGATTATGCGAGATTTTCAAAAGAGCCTGATATTCTTTCAGAGCGTATCAGAGCAGCATTGGGCAGACAGATTTGTCTTTCGAATACAACAGAGGACAAAGTTCTTTATGCTCTTACGCTTTCAAGCGAGTGGGAGAAAACCCTTGATGACAGCTGTCAGAGAACCGAGCTTGGAACTATGTTTTTGTTGAATCCTATGCAGGTGCAGGAGCTCATTGAAACAACAGCTTCTACTTTAATGAGAGCACACCAGACTGTCGGAAGGCAGCCTGTTATCCTTTGTTCTCCGAGAATCAGGCTGCCTTTGTACCAGCTTCTTGAAAGGCATATTCCGACGATTGTTGTTATTTCATACAGCGAGTTGATTACTGATATTAAGGTTGAGGCTGTTGATACAATCGGTGAAATGTATGCACCTGAATATGGACAATAAAGGGACAATAAAGAACAATAAAACGAGATAAAACTATGCTTGAACAATCAACAGAACGTTCAATTGAATATATGAAAAAAAGAGCCTATGAAATCATAGACTCAACGCCTATGTATCAGTATAAAGGCTCTGTGTCAAAGCTTCTGGGGCTTACGGTTGAGGTAAAGCTTCCGGGATTGAAAATCGGTGATTTGTGTTTTATCGAAACATATTTAGGTGAGAAAAAACCGGCGGAAGTTGTTGCATTTAAAGGTGACACGGCCCAGCTGCTTTTGCTTTATGACGGAGCAGGAATCGGACAGGGCAGCCTTGTTTCAACAACGGGGGCTCCGATTATGCTTCCTGTCGGAGAGTTTCTTCTTGGCAGACTTATAAGCCCTATGGGTGAGGCAATTGACGGAAAACCTCTTGATACCTCCAGTGCAAATTTTGTTTCGATTGACGGGCCTGCTCCGAGCCCTTTTGACAGACCTATTATTAATACAATGTTTTCAACAGGTGTCAGGGCAATAGATGCTACTTTGACAATGGGTGCAGGTCAACGTATGGGTCTTTTTGCTGGTTCCGGTGTAGGTAAAAGTACTATGCTCGGGATGATTGCGAGAAACTCAGATGCTGATGTTAACGTTGTAGCTCTGATTGGAGAACGTGGAAGAGAGGTAAAGGAGTTTATTGAAGATTCTCTTGGTGAAGAGGGGATGAAAAAATCCGTACTTGTGTGTTCAACAGGTGACCAGCCTCCTTTAATCAGACAGAAATGCCTTCAGGCTGCAACATCTGTTTGTGAATATTTCAGAGATCAGGGCAAGAAGGTTTTCCTTATGACGGATACTGTTACACGTTGTGCAATGGCAGGGCGTGAAGTCGGGCTGTCAATCGGAGAGCCGCCTACAATGAAAGGTTATCCGCCTTCAATCTTTTCATGGCTTCAAAAGGTCCTCGAACGTGCCGGAAACAGTCCTAAAGGTTCTATTACGGCTTTGTATACTGTGCTTATGGAAGGTGATGACATCAATGACCCTATTGTTGATACAGTGCGTGGTATCACGGATGGTCACATTTTCTTGAGTCGTAAGGTTGCGGAAATGAATCATTATCCTGCGATTGATATTTTGGGAAGTATTTCTCGTCTTATGTCTGCGATTGCCTCACCGGAGCACAAGGAAGCTGCGGCAAAAATGAGACGTGCAATGGCTTTGTATCGTGAGAACAAGGACTTGATTGACGTAGGTATGTATGTTGCAGGTTCAAACCCGAGGCTCGATGTGGCGATTGAGATGATGCCGCAGATTAATGCTTTTTTGCAGCAAAGAGTTTCCGATTCTGTGAGTATGGACACAACAATCAGCACTCTTATCCAGATGATGGACGGCGTGGATATTTAGTCCCAGATTGATTCTTTTGTGTAACCCTTTTCGCTGAACTCAAAAGCAGTGCTTGTTACATATCTGAAACCTCTGTTCAAAGAGGCTATTTTTTCCATGTCTTCTTTGTCAAGAACAATGTCTTTTGCTTCAAAATTTTCTTTGAGTCTGGCTGGTGAGGTTGATTTTGGAATTACTGCAACGCCTCTGTTTATTTGCCATGCAATTAAAATTTGTGCAGGTGTAGCGTTATGTTTTTTTGCTGTTTCTATTATAATCGAATGTTCCAAAAGCGCAGGCTCATTGACACTTTTAAGCTCTTCCGGTCTGTCTCTTGAGGCAAGAGGAGCATATGCCGTAATCACCATAGCATGTTTTTGTGCATACTCTAAAAGTTCATTCTGTGCAAGAAAAGGGTGTGATTCGACCTGATTTACAGCCGCAGGAATTCTGGCATAGGATTTCATTTCTTCGAGTTTTTTTATGCTGTAATTTGAAACGCCTATGCTTCTTACAAGCCTGTCATCAACAGCTTTTTCCATTTCTTTCCAGGTCAAAGAAAGCGGCAGTTCCTCTAACGGAATCATTGAATCGACTGTGATTTCTTCTGTTCCTTTTTTCAGTGCAACCGGCCAGTGAATGAGATATAAATCAAGGTAATCAAGCCTTAAGTCAGCAAGTGTTTGTTCAAGAGCACCTCTGACATCCTCAGGGGCGTGTTTGTCGTTCCAGAGTTTTGAGGTAACAAAAATTTCTTCTCTTTTCACATCACCGTCATTTATTGCAGCTTCAAATGCTTCGCCTATTTCGGATTCATTTCCGTAAAAAGCAGCGCAGTCAAAATGGCGGTAGCCGATTTTTATTGCTTCACGGATTGCATCATAAACTTTGCCTTTTTCGCTTTTCCAGGTTCCAAGGCCCAAAATCGGCATTTCATGTCCTGTATTAAGTTTGAGCATTTTCATAACATTACTCCTCGAGTTTAATATACTGGGTGTCTTCCCATCTCAAATCAATGTATTTTATTTTCTTTTTCATTGTTTTAATCTGGGGTAGAATGGCTGAAATGTTTCTTACACGTGAAAGTGCCATTACATTCATCTCACCTATTCTTACATTAACCTGAGGAAGTTTGATATAGATATCTTTCGGATTCCTCATGTCTATATATTCAACTTTTTCACCCGAGAATTGTTCCATTGCTCTGACCAGTGTTTCAATTTTTCTTATTTTCTTTTCGTCCCAGCTTCTGTAATCGTCGCCTTTTGTGCCGTAAGTCAGAACTTTGATAGTGTTTTCAGTTTTTTTCAGCGGCATATATTCGTGCCCTATGAGTTTTCCTCCTTCTGCAAAGAACGCAATCGGAGGCACTTTGGGGTCAGGTGTAATGCTCAGAATCGGACGTCTTTCGACGATGATTATGCTGAGTCTTGCCGGAAACCAGAGTCTTTTTATGTAGACCTGTTTAATGGGGGCAAGTTTTTCAATTTCTTTTTCAATTTTTGTTGTGTTAAAAAGGTATATGGGTCTTTGCGGAACAGGATACTGCCTCAAAACTGCCAGAATTCTGTATGTCGGAGTGATAGTGTTTCCGACAATCGAGAGAGTATTGTTACTGGCGGAAGAGAAGATGTTCTTGTTCAAATACCACTGAGGCAGCTTGTAAACTTTGTATGCAGCAAAAATCAAAAGTATACACATGAAAATTCGAACCCAGCAGCGAAACCACTTCAGGCGCTCTTTGCTGCGTCTGACGTTTCTTTGCATCTGGTTTATTTTAACCCTGCGCTCTATATTCAAATTGTCATTATGGTTGTCCTGCATATTTTAGCTGTTTTATTTGTTTAAACAAGCGCCGTTGAGAATTATTTGAACAAGTGTGTCATAGTCTATTCCCATGGCTTTTGATTGTGCGGGAAGGTCGCTCAGGTCTGTCATTCCGGGGCTTGTGTTGATTTCCAGTACATAGGCTTTATCATTGCATACCATAAAATCAACCCTGCTTACGCCTTTGCAGTCACAAGCATTGAATGAATCAACGGCAATTTTTTTGACTTTTTGTGTCATTTCATCTGAAAGTTCGGCTGGAATAATGAATTCTGTCATTCCTGCTGTATATTTTGCCTCATAATCGTACCATTCTGTTTTGGTTTTGAATTCGAGAATCTCTGTTGCGAAGGTTTTTTCACCGTCTTGAAGAACACCGACTGTGAGGCTTTTGCCCTGAACATATTCTTCTACCATAACATCCTGACCGTATTTCAAAGATTCTTTGAAATATTTTTCCATTTCATCAGGGTTGTTAACCTTGTACATTCCTATGCTTGAACCTTCTGAAACAGGCTTGAGCATAAAGGGATAACGAAGTCCTTGAATTTTTTCTTTGTAATTCTCGTCTTTTCTTACGAGAACTGATTTGATAAGCGGAATTCCTGCTTCTTTTAAAATATTTTTTGTGTATTCCTTATTCATGCAAACAGCGCTGGCCATTACTCCGCAGCCTGTATATGGAATACCCATAACTTCAAGCATTCCCTGGATGCAGCCGTCTTCACCGAATTTGCCATGCATTGCATTGTAAACCACTTCGATTTCTTTTTCTCGAAGTGTTTTTGGGAGGTTTTCATCAACTTCTATTAGCTGAGCATTTTCATAGCCTAGATTCTGTAATGCTTTGAAAATATTTTTGCCTGAACGTCTTGAAATCTCTGCTTCACTTGACGGTCCGCCCATAAGTACTGCTATTTTAGTTTTTGTATCTATTTTTTGTTTAACATTGTATCCCATAATTCAACTTCTTCTTTACTTTTTATTCCGACAAATTTTACTTCCGGTAAAAGTTCTATTGTATATTTTTCTTTTACCATATTATACATTTTATTCATAAGATTTGAAACATCTTTTGAATCTGCATTTTCGACATTAACGATAAAGTTCGCATGACCGAGCCAGACCTGCGCACCTCCTTGTTTCAAACCTTTGACACCTGCTTTTTCAAGCAGTCTGCCGGCAGAATCATTGGGCGGATTTCTGAAAATGCTTCCTGCATTGGGTGTTGCAAGGCTGGGTTGTTTCCCTTTTCGAAATTCAAGATTTCTTGTCATAATTGCTGTGATTTCTTCTTTTGGTGCAGGGCGGAGTTCGAATTTTGCATCAATCAGAACGTAGTTCTTTTTTTGCATTACAGAACTTCTGTATCCGAATTGCATTTCTTCTTTGTTTAGTTCAAGGATTTTTTTCTGTTCCATATCAAAAACATGACAAAGAATGCAGGTATCGGAAACCGCCTGTGAATGAGCAGAAGCGTTCATGTAAACAGCGCCGCCGACCGAACCGGGGAATCCTATCATAAATTCCATTCCGCTTAGAGAATTGTGTTCGGCTTCTCTTGAAAGCATAGGAACTTTGACTCCGCACTGTGCTGTGAGGATATTTTTTTCAAGTGAAAAACCGTTCATTTTTGTTGTGAGAATTACGTCTGCGTCAATGCCTTGAGACGAAATGAGCACGTTTGAGCATCCTCCGAGAATGATAGGGTTGTTCAATTCTGTCAAAAGCTCAGCCATTTCTTCATTTGTAGAAGGGAAGAAGGCTCTTTTTGCACAGCCTCCGATTTTGAAGGTTGTATGTTTTTTTAGTTCATAGTTTTCTATCATTTCACAGGGCATATTCTCAAACCCCTGTTTTTGTTGCTTCATGAAGCTTTTTAAGCTCCGCACCGATTCTTGTTACATCCCCGGCTCCGAGAGTAATAACCATGTCGCCTGATTTTAGAAGGGGCATAATCTTTCCGGCTGCATTTTCCATACTGCCGCCAATGTATTCTGCATCTTTTCCTTTGAAAGCCTGTACAAAAGCTTTTGAGTTTATTCCTTCAATCGGCTCTTCGGATGCTGAATAAACATCGACAACAATCAGCTTGTCAACGGCATCAAAGCTGGTCAGAAAGTCATTCCACAAACCTTTCAACCTTGTGTATCTGTGGGGTTGGAAAATTGCAACAAGTCTGTTTTTTTCACACAGCTTTGCGCTGTCGAGGGTGGTTTTGATTTCTGTTGGATGGTGTGCATAATCATCAAAAATTCTGATTCCGTCAAATTCTGCCACCTTCTGAAATCTTCTGCCCATACCCGAGAAGGTTTCAAAATGAGGTCTGATTTTTTCAAGATCAATACCTTCTTCATTCAGTGCTGAAACAACGGCAAGTGCGTTGTATATGTTGTGAATTCCGGGTATGCCCATTTTGAGTGAAACAATTTTTTTGTCATTTTTGTATACGTCAAAAGCAGAGCCAAATTCTGTAAAGCTTATGTTTTTAGCTGTATAATCAGCTTCTCTTTCGATTGCAAAGGTAAGGAAATTTGTTTCGGGATTTTGTTCCATTAGTTTTCTCAGTCCCGAGCAGTCTTTATTTACTATAATTTTTCCGCCTTTAGCGATGTTGTTTATGTGGATTTTAAAAGTGTCGAGAAGGTCTTGAAAACCGTTTTTGTAAAAGTCCACATGATCCATTTCGAGGTTGTTTATGACACTGATGTTTGTGTGATATTTGACGATTGTTCCGTCTGATTCGTCAAGCTCTGCGACGAAGAATTTTCCTGCCTCCGTGCCTTTTTGAGACATCGCGTTTGTGTGAATGTCGGGGATGATTCCTCCAACGACAAAAGAAGGCTTGTAGAGTGCTTTTTCAAGTACGTAAGAGCAAAGTCCGCTTGTTGTTGTTTTTCCGTGAGTTCCTGAAAAGCCGATGAACTGATGGGCTTCTTGGTTTATACCTTCTGACAGCATTTTCAAAACATCAGAGCGATGAAGAACCTTTATTCCGAGTTCTTTTGCTCTGATTTTTTCCGGGTTGTCGTCTTTAATAGCTGTTGAGGCTACGACGTTCATACCTGCTTCAATGTATTTTGCGTCGTGGCCTATATGTACTTTTGCACCCATTTCTTCCAGTTGTTTTGTGTATTTCGAAGCTTTTATGTCCGAACCTGAGACGGTACAGCCAAGTTCGAGAAGATATTTTGCCAGTCCGCTCATTCCTATTCCGCCTATTGCAATAAAATGAAATTTTTGAGGAGTTTTTTCGGACAATTGATTTTTATTGTTTTCCATTTTTACATCCTTACCAACATCTATATAAATTTTATTACAAAATAATTGCAAAATGTAAAAAAACGGAAAAATTTTGCTTATTTCTTAAAAAAACGTGGAATAATTTAGGGTGTAGGCTGTGAACTGCCAAATCAGAAATGGAGTACGTAATTGTCGATTAACGTAGTAATGCCCATATATACAGCACAATCAGGGATGGTGCAGGCTCAAAAGACGTTTGAAAAAGCGGCTGAAAGCATCGCATCAGGCTTGAACAGCTATGTGAATCCTGCTGATATGTATGTGGCTTCGGGACTTGATACAAGTATCCGTGCTGCGAATAAGGCAATGGAAAATGTCCAGTCGGGTATGAATTTCACAGCCGTGGCTGATTCAGCCTTGAGCAATGTGACTGATTCCCTCCAGCGTATACGTGAGTTGAGCTTACAGGCTTCTAACGGAATATATTCCGATTCGCAGGTTGCGGCAATGCAGGAGGAAATCAATCAAAACATTGCACAAATTCAACAGACATTGAATCAGGCAACTTTTAACGGTAAACAAACCGTGAATGCGGTGACTCAGGCGAACCCTAATGTTGCACCGGTGGTGGATTTTATGGTAAACCCAGAAAATTCACAGTCAATTTCTTATGACCCGAATGTGGTTTTAGGTGATATGAATTTTGACGTAACAAACCCTCAGGCAGCTGCTGACACTCTGGCAAAAGTTGATTCTATGATTTCTTCAGTTTCTTCCAAAAGAGGCGACATAGGTGCTGTTCAATCAAGCTTCAATGCTGCGGCAAACCAGCTTACAACTTCTATGATGTCTAATATGCAGTCCCTGAGTGATATTCAAGACACAGATTACATCTCTGCTATTATAGATTTGAAAAAATCACAATTTACAATGGAAGCGATGGCTAAAGTGATGAAGACAGTTATGAACTCTGAGAGATATGTTCTCGATTTGCTAAAATAGCTGTTTTTTCTTGTTCGTTTGAGATACCCTGATGAATTTTTGTCAGACGTCCTTTCAAATATTGAAGGCTCTCATCCATCTGATGTGCAAACTGTAAAACATCTTCTTTGTCGATTCGGTCTATGTTTTCGATACATTTTACGAGGATTTTTGAGATACTGGCTGTAATAGAGTACTCTTGAATGAAGTAATCAAGATCTCTTTCAAGGGAGTCTATATACTTCTGGGGCATAATTTTCCTCCTTAAGATTACTTAATTGTAAGTTTCATAATAGAACGCAGGTTTTATTATGAAATCATTATTCCATAATATGACTTTATTTTCAACAAAAGATAAGATATTTATTACTATGGAAATTACGAATTGGAAAAATCGTGACATTATAAATCACTTAATTACAAGAAAATGTATATTGCAGAAGGACTTGGCAAAAGATATCTATAATTTATTAGGAAGAGATTATTCACCTCATTCTTTATCAGGTAAAATTCACAGAAATGCAATTAAACTTGAAGAACTTCAAGCAGCTTGCAAATTGTTAGGATATCGTTTGATTCTTGAAGAAATAGAAGAATCTTAACTAAACTTTAATTTTTTTCTGCAGATATTTTTTCAATAACTTTCGTGGTTGATTTGCCTTCGACAAAGCTGATGAACTCGATTCTTCCACCGTTTGCTATAATGGATTTTGCTTCGGGGAGTGTTTCGATAGTGTAATCTGCTCCTTTTGTGTGAACATCCGGTTTGATTTCGCACAAAAGTGTTTCCGGTGATGATTCATCAAAAATTACCACATAGTCTACACATTCAAGTGCGCAAAGAATTTCAGCACGATCATTTTCATTGTTTATAGGACGTTGAGGACCTTTGATTCTTCTGACGGAATCATCAGAATTTAAACATACAATCATCACATCAGCAAAGGTTTTTGTTTTTTGAAGATATCTTACATGACCGACATGAAGAATATCAAAACATCCGTTTGTTGTAACGATTGTTTTGCCCTGGTTTTTTAGTTTTGAAACGAATTCCTGTATATTCTTTCTTTCGATTAATTGTCCCATTTTATTTTTTTACCGTTGAATTGTTGTATGCTACTTTGATGAGCTCTTTGAGGTTTACGGGTTTTACTGCATAAGTTCCGACTTTTTTTACAGCTGCGGCAGCTGCATAATTTGCCAGCGGCAGAGCTTCGTTAAAGTTAAAATTAGAACCGGCGAGCCCGAGTCCGAGCATTGCCACAAAAGAACCGCCTGCGCCTGTTGCATCCACAACCTCTGTGGAGAATGCCTCGAGGTTTATTTCATCTGCCCCGTCATAATAGTAAACTCCGTTTGCGCTCTGTGTGATGATTACTTTGTCGGCTATTTTTCTCAAAGCGGTCGCAATCTTTTTTATAGGCTTATCTTTTGAGGATTTTGTAGCAATGAGTGCTTCTTCCATATTCGGAACAAGAATGTCCACTCCGTCATATTTAGAAAAATCCTGACCTTTCGGGTCCATCAGGACAGTTTTGTCGTGACGGTTTGCAAGTTTGACAATATCTTTGATTAATTTAGCTGACAGAACGCTGATTACATAATCAGAAAGTATAATCAGGTCAACCTCGTCTATGATTTTTTCAACACTGTCATATATTTTTTTAGAAACTTCATTGCTCACCGGCTCGAGAGATTCATTGTCTACACGGGCAAGGTGTTTGTTGTTTTGTGCAATAAGTCTTGTTTTTACTGTTGTAGGACGTGTTTTGTCTTTCAGGACATTATCAGTGTTTATTTTATTCTTTTTCAACAAATCAGTGACAACACTGCTGTAAAGATCGTCGCCTATTACACCGGCGAGGATAGCTGTTGCTCCCATTGCAGCAATGTTGTTCGCTACGTTAGCAGCACCGCCTAAAAGGTAGGTTTTTCTTTTTACTTCAAGAACCGGTACAGGCGCCTCAGGTGAAAGGCGGTTAGCCATTCCCCAGAGATATTCGTCAAGAATAATGTCTCCGACGACTAGAATTTTTGATTCACTGAATTTGTCAATAAGTTCAAAAAGTTTATTTTTTAACGCTTTGTCCATGTTAGCCATACGCTAGTCCTTCGCAGATTTTTGTGATTCCATTAATGCAGGATTGTTCTTAGCCTGTTCTTTTAGTTTTTTCTGAATTTCAGCAGGGTTGAAAGAAGAGTCTTTGTATTCGATTTTGGCATTGTTTTTCAAAGTATCAACGAATTGTTGAAGAACTTTTACTTTTTCCTGATTTTCAAGGAAGCCTGAGATTTCATCTTTAACTTTGTCAAAAGGTTCTACACCGGCAGCTTTTCTGTCTGTAACAAGAATAATGTGGTATCCGTAAGGAGTTTCAACGATTCCGCTTAAAGTATTGGGTTTCATAGAGAAAGCTGCTTTTGCAAATGGTTCGACCATTTCTTCTTTTCCAAAGAAGCCGAGGTCACCGCCCATTTTTGCACTCATTGTATCGTCAGAGTTGTCTTTTGCGAGTTTTGCAAAGGATTTGGGGTCTTTTTTGGCCTGGGCAAGAAGTTTTTCTGCTTTAGCTTTTTTCTCAGCCATTTCTTTTTTTACAGCTTCGTTTAAAGCAGCACCTTCAAGTTTTTTGTCTGCACCAAGCTTAGCTTTCAATTCTTCGGAATTTGCACTGACAAGAATGTGAGAGGCTCTGACTTTGTCAGGATATTTGAATTTGTCGAGATTTTTGTTGTAGAAGTTTTTGGCATCCTTTTTGCTTACTGATACAACTGAAAGTGTATCAACAAGTTTTTGGATTTTGACTTCGTCTTCGAGGTCTTTTTTGAACTGGGCTGCTGTAACACCGTTTTGTTTCAAAAGTTCGTTGAATTTTTCTTTTGAGCCGACTTTGTCAATGATGTCTTTGAGCTGTTTATCCATGTCTTCTTTAGAGACTTTTATGTGTCTTTTGTTTATTTCCTGATCGAGGAGTTTTTTCACGATAAGCTCGTTCACAACTCTGTCTTTCAGCATAAGATGAAGAAAGCTGTTTTCGTCTTTTTTCAGGTCAATGCCCATTTGTGAGAACATTGAATTGTCCGCAACAGCATCGAATGCTTTTTCATATTGTTGTTTTGTAATTGCATCTCCGTTAACTGTAATGACGGCATTTTTGCTTACGCATCCGCATAATAACAATGACATACATGCCACTGTGGCGAATAATTTCAATTTCTTCATCTTTATAACTCCTTTTAATTATTTACTGTTAAACTCGTACGTTATCTTATTTATATAATAGAATAAATCACTCAATATGTTAAATACTTCTTTAAAGCTAAGAACACTATTGTTGAAAAGCAGGATTGAATTGCCCTCCTGACAGGACTTAGGGGCAATAGTATATTTTATATATTTTGTAATATTTCTATCAATTCTTGAGGCAATGATAGACCACTCGGCTTTGTTGTATGGCATATAAATTCTTATGTTGTCCGAAGTTTCTCTGATGAGTGAGATTTTTGCCTGTGTTGCAAGGAGCCTGAGGTGTATTATTTTTATTAAATTTTCAACAGGCTCGGGGATTTTTGAAAACCTGTCTTTCCATTCCTGATGAATCAAATCAAGCTCTTCGAGTGTTTTTACGTCGGCAAGACGCTTGTATTCAATCATTTTTTGTTCTTTTGAACCGACCCACTCGTCAGGAATATAGGCTGTAATATTTATGTCGACAATTGCCGGAGGCTGCGGCTTTTCACCGGTTTCTTGAATTTCGTTGATTGTTTCTTCGAGCAGCTGACAGTATGTGTCAAAGCCCACATTGGTCATATGTCCGTGTTGTTTTGTGCCAAGTATGTTTCCGACTCCTCTGATTTCGATGTCCCGAAGCGCAATCTGGTATCCGCCTCCGAGCGTCGAGAATTCTTTTATTGCTTCGAGACGTTGAAGTGCTTCCGGTGTAAGCTTCTTGCGGTCTTTGTAGAAACAATAGCAATATGCCTGACGTTCACTTCTTCCTACACGTCCTCTGAGCTGGTAAAGCTGGGCAAGCCCGAACCTGTCTGAGTCGTATATTATCATAGTGTTTGCGTTTGGTATGTCGAGCCCGGATTCAATGATAGTTGTGCAAAGCAGGATGTCATATTTGTGTTGTGCATATTCAAGCATTATACCTTCGAGTGTTTTCGGGTCCATTTGACCGTGTGCGACGGCTATTCGTGCGTTTGGTACAATTTTTTGAAGCTCTGCTGCAAATTCATAGATTGTTTCCACACGGTTGTATAGGAAAAATACCTGCCCGTCTCTGTCGAGTTCGTGGTTTATTGCATTTTTTACATACGTTTCGTTATAGGCCCCGACGTGTGTTTTTACGGGCAGACGGTTCATTGGCGGGGTGTTTATTACAGACATGTTTTTTATTCCGGACAAAGACATGTAGAGTGTTCTGGGAATTGGGGTTGCTGACATACTCAGGATGTCTATGTTTTTTCTGAGCATTTTGAGTTTTTCTTTGTGTTTTACCCCGAATCTGTGTTCTTCGTCTATGACAAGAAGCCCGAGGTCCTTGAACACAATGTCATCTTGAAGAAGTCTGTGTGTTCCGATTACGACATCAACCTCGCCTTTAATCAGTTTTTTTATTGTTTCTTTTTGTTCTTTTGCACTTCTAAAGCGCGAGAGCAGTTCCACCTTGACGGGAAAGGGTTTGAAACGTTCAGAGATTGTCTGCCAGTGCTGCATTGCAAGGATTGTTGTCGGAACTATTACTGCTGCTTGCTTTCCTGACATTACTGCTTTGAAGATTGCTCTTATTGCAATTTCTGTTTTGCCGAAGCCTACGTCAGCACAAATTAGTCTGTCCATGGGTTTTTCAAGTTCCATATCAGCCTTAGTTTCCTGGATTGCTCTCATCTGGTCGGGTGTTTCCGTGTATTCAAATGCTTCTTCCATTTCACACTGCCATACAGTGTCCGCTTCGAAGGCTATTCCCTGTGCCATTTCGCGTTTTGCATAAAGGCGAAGAAGATCTTTTGCTATCTCCTCGATTGCTTTTTTTGCTCTGGTTTTTGTTATGTTCCAATCGTTTCCTCCCATTCTCGAAAGTTTGGGGTGGACAGAGCCGGAGCCTCTGTATCTCACAAGCAGGTTGACCTGTTCTGCGGGCATGTGGAGTTTGTCACCCTGTGCGTATTCAATTGTGAGGTAGTCTTTGAGCTGTCCGTCGATTTCCTGTTTGCTCAGCCCTTTATAAAGCCCGACACCGTGCACCTGATGGACAACGTATTCGCCTTCTTTTATATCGTTTACGGATTCGATATATTCAGCACTTTCTTTATGATATGTCTGTTTTTTTGCTGTAATATCTTTTGATTTTTTGTTGAAAAGTTCTTTATCAGTGAGTACAGCGAGTTTGTAATCTTCTATTAATGAACCGCCCAGAGCAAGGTTTTCTGTCAGAAAAACAGACGAGCGTTCACAAAAGTCATCTGAAACAGGTATTTCAAAATCACACAGGACCTCCTCGACTCTGTTTTTGTAATCCGTTGATATGACAACTTTATAGCCATGTCGGATTTTTTCTTCGATATATGTAAGAATTTCTTCCATTTTTGAAGAAAAGCTCGGAATCAAAGCACTTTCAAACTCTATTGTGTAGTCAGAGACTGTATCAAGAAAATTGTCCAGAAAGATTTTTTCTCTTTTTGCGCAGACGTTTTGGAACTCCTGTGTTTCGAGGTGAGCTTTTGATTTTAGCGGAAGGTTCAGGGCTTTTTGTGTGTTTTCTTCAATCTGTTTTTCATAGTTCAGGTCAATTTGTTCAAATTTTGAATAAATTTCCGACGATTCATCAAACACGAGAACAAAATCCTTGCTCAGAAGTTCTATGAGGTTTTTTGTTTTTTTGTTGAGGTATGACTGAAAATATTCTATGCCTTCAAAATATCCTTCGTTGTCAATTTTTTCAAGAGTTTCTTGGAGAAGTTCTCTGATTATGCCGGTGTTTTCATTTGTTTCAAGCCCTGCTGTTGTGCTTATGAGTTCGTTTTTGAAGGTTTCTTTGTTATCTTTGTCCAAAATGAATTTGTAAATCGGGAGAATTTTTGTTTCTTTTATTTTTCTGACACTTCGCTGTGTTTTGTTGTCAAAGTTTCTTATGTCAGTGACAGTGTCGCCCCAAAGCTCTATGCGTGTTGCATATTTTTCGGGAGAAAACACGTCAATGATGTCTCCTCTGACAGAGAACTCTCCGATGTCACAGACCATTGTCACCCTTTTATAACCAAGGTCTGTCAGGTTTTGTGCGATTTTTTGAGTGTCGATTTCATCGTCGAGTTTTATTTTTATTGAATTTTTTTCATAAAATTCTTTGTCGGGAAACTTCTCGGGAAGTGCTTTGACAGGTACAATGAGAATTTGTGTGCTGTCATTTTTTTCAAGGATTTCAAGTTGTTTTGAATATCTGTAAAGGTTGGCTGAGACCCCGTCATAGATAGAAATATCCTGGTATGGAAAGATTTCTGCTTCGATTCCGAAAAGTTTTTCAAGGTCGTGTTTGTATTTCAGTGCACTTTGTTCGGAGTTTGTAATAAAAACTGTTCTTTTTTCAGTGCTTATCTGGGCAAGCAAAACGAGTCTCAAAAAAGAGGTGAGCCCGCTCAAAGTAAAGGAGCGGTTCTTTTTGAGGAAGGCAAAAAGCTTTTCGTTATTCAAAAATTTGTTTGTCAAAAGCCATTTCAACATATCAAGATTTTAGCACATAAGAGATTTTTCTTATGTGCTTTAGGGATAATTTTTATTTTCTTCTTCCGACTCACTCGCTTTGCTCGTGTCGCAGTCAGCGAAAATTACATAATAAACATCACCGATGTGTTACGAAATGTTAACAAAAGTTTGTTTAAAAGGGCAATTAATTTGAACAAAAATACTTTATATAAGTAAGGGATTAAAGGGATTAAAATTTTATAGGGAGAATAAGATTATGGCAGTTGGACCAAGAGATTACATTGACCAGTTATTAGTGAAAAAATATGCTGATGAAAAAGTTGACAATCCACAGATAGCAGAAATGGTTGACCCTCAGAAGATGCTGGATGCTATGGGTGATTTTTCTAATATGCACAGGACGATGATGAACCTGAATAACAGGCTGAATGAATTTTGTGCGGGATTGAATGCGAAATGTGCTCAATATCGATCTACAAGGTATGCGATGAGCTAATTGTGCCTGAATAGGGTTAACTGTGTTAAAATAACCCTATGAACGAAGATGTTAAAAACAAACGACTGATACTCGGGTCACAATCGCCGAGACGGCACTCCCTCATAAAAAAACTCAACGTCGATTTCGACGTGGTTTCACCGGACTGCGACGAAAAACTCGACTCGGATATTTACTCTGACGATAAAATTAAATCCCTCTCTCTTCAAAAATCTCTCTCGATTCTCAAGGCAAAGAATCCCGCGAATAGTCTCGTGATTAGTGCCGACACCGTTGTCATTTCAGACAGTAAAATACTGGGCAAGCCAAAAGACGAAGCTCAGGCGCACGAAATGCTCCGTGCATTAAGCGGTAAAACACATTATGTGGTTACCGCTGTTACTGTGCTTGATTGTGATACCGGAAAGTATCTTTCTGATACCGTTAAGACCTATGTTACGTTTCAAGACCTTTCCGATGAGTTGATAGATGATTATATAAAAACTTTCAAACCTCTGGATAAGGCCGGTGCATACGGGGTCCAGGAGATGGGTCCGGCTTTTATAAAAAATGTGGACGGCTGTTTGGACAATGTAATCGGGCTACCTGTTGAAAGACTGAAACAAATGCTTGTTGAAATGGGGTATGATTTCAGCGTGCCGTGTGCTCAAGGATAAAGTTTCTAAGAAGCTCGTGTCCGTATTGAGTAAGAATGGCCTCGGGATGGAACTGCACTCCGTAAATCGGAAGCGTATCATGTTCAATTGCCATTACGATGTTTCCTGTATAAGCTGTTATCACAAGCGGCTTTTTGACTGATTCGGGACATACTTTGAGCGAGTGATAGCGTGTTGCTTCAAATCCTTCTTGAATACCTTCAAAAAGTTTGCTCTGTCTTTTGTAAAAGATTTTTGAAACTTTTCCGTGAAACGGCTCGGGGTCTTTGATTATTTTTGCGTTGAAAAACTGTGCAATACACTGGTGCCCGAGGCAGATTCCCAGAATTTTTTTTGTTTTGTGAAATTCTTTTATTACACTCATTGAAATACCGGAATCTTCAGGTGTTCCAGGGCCGGGTGAAATAACAAGTGCGTTGAAATCAAGCTGCTTCAATTCTTCGATTGTAATTTCGTCGTTTTTAAAGACACGAGGGGTGACACCGAGTTCTTTGAAGTATTCTGCCACGTTGTATGTAAAAGAGTCGTAATTGTCAATCAGAATCATTGTTTCACCTCTTTTATGGTGACCTCTTTTACTCCCCGTACGGAATTTATGCAGAAGATTTTTTTTGCATTCATCAAATCTTCTTTGAAAAGAATTTTTTCTTTAACCTTTCCTTCATCAATGAGTTTTTGGCGCAGGATTCCGTTCAGGAGCCCGCATTTTAGGCTCGGCGTGAAGAGACCGTCTTGAGTTTCAACAACTATGTTTGTCCGTGAGCCTTCAGTAAGCTCGTCTTTTTCGTTAAAGAAAATTTCGTCGTATATTTCGTTGTTTTTGATTTTTTTGAGGCTTTCTTCGTACCACGGACGGCAGGTTGTTTTGTGGCAGAGGAGTGTGTTTTTGCTGTTGACTTTTGTGTCGGAGATTTTTATGAGGTTGTTTTCCGTTTGTTTTAAAGGATGAAGCTGTGTTTCAAAGCTGCCGTCTTTATTTAGCAGAATCCTGAGCATTCCGTCTTGTTCAAATTTCAGTTTGTATAAGTCTTCATTGAATTTGAAGTCGAAAAACTTTGCAGAGGCTTTCATTCTTGACAGGTGTTGTTCAAGATAAAGGATTTTTTTGTTTTCAACCTTTGCGGTTTCTATTATTTTAAAATCATTTGATGGTTTCAAGAAGCCTGTTTTTATGTCTGCTTCTTCCCACTCGTCTTTTATGTCGGAGTCCCATACAACAGCTCCGCCTGCACGGTATTTGTATGCAGTTTCGCTGTTTGCTTTTTGAAGAATTCTTATGGGTACGCTGAAAATCGCTTTTTGAGGCGAAATGAATCCGATTGCACCGCAGTATATGTTTCTTTTGCCTGTTTCGATTCTGTCTATTAGAGCCATAGTGCTGATTTTGGGCGCACCGGTGATTGAGCCGCAGGGGAAAATTGCTTCAAAAATGTCAAAGAAATTTGTGTCCTCGTTTAATTCGGCAGTAATCTCCGAGGTCATCTGGTGAAGGGTTTTGTGGGTTTCGATTTCAAAGAGTTTCTCTACTTTTACAGTTTTTGTTTTTGCGATTTTAGAAAGGTCATTTCTTAAAAGGTCAACTATCATCACATTTTCAGCACGATTTTTTATGTCGGATTTCAAGAATTCAATGTTCTTTTTATCCTCCTGAGGGCTGAGTCCTCTTTTTACCGTGCCTTTCATCGGTTTTGTTTTTATGAATTTTGTTTTTCTGTCGAGTTCAAAAAACAACTCCGGAGAGAAAGACAAAAGTGTTTCGTATTCGTTTTTTATAAAAGCATTGTAGGGCGTTTTTTGCTTTTGGAGCAGGCTTTCGTATAGTTTTAAGGGGTCTTCGCTGCATTCAACAGTTCGGTCAAAGGTATAGTTAACTTCGTAAGTGTTTCCGTTTGAGATTTCGTTTTTGATTTCTTCAAGTGCTTTTTTATATTGCTCAAAAGTTATGTCAGAGCGAGGATTGAGAGGGATTTCTGTATGGTATGAAGGTTTATACTTTTTAAAACTTTTGTGGATTTCAAAATAAAGAAGCGGGAGTTTTGATTTTATCTTTTTCCCTAAGAAACAGTCTTTCGCTTCGTACCTGATATAACCGAGTGCATATGCATTTTTTGTTTCGTTTTCAAGTTCAATCAAAGCTTCTTTGAACTGCTTTTCGTCAAAGGCTGTGATGATTTTTTCCGGTTTTTTAAAGAGTTTTTCTGCGTAGATTTGCATGAGAAAAGTGTACAATAAAAAAAATCCCCCTGCGAAATTAAATCCACAGGGGGAAAATGAAAGAGTCTAGAGTATAGAGTGTATGAATTTTTCAAGATCGTTGAGTCTGTTAAGCCAGCCTTGAAGAAAAATTTTCTGGTTTCCGTATTTTGCAAATTCGTGGTATTTTGCACGTCTTGCTTCTATAAATTTGTCAGGATATTTCCAGGAGGCAGCTTTCATAAACTGGTTTACACGGGCTAAACCCATGTTGACAGCTGTGTCAAAAGCCAGAACCGCAAATTTGGAAGACATTCTGTCGCATCCGGCTTTTTTCCAATAATTTTTGTAATAGATTTGTTTGACTTCGTCGTTTGAGATGAATCTAACATCTTTTTGTGCAAGTCCGAGGCTTTTAAGCCAGGCATTGTAAGTGTATTGTGTGATTCCACGGTTTGTTGCACCTCCTTTATCCGAGGGGTTGTTGACATATCCGCCTTCCCACTTAAGGACGAAGGAGAGTGCTTTGTTGAAAAGTTCGTCTGTATTGTTCATTTTCAGTCACCGTTTTTTTGTATTAATAAATTTTTGACATCATTTATGTCGTGATGAATCAGTGACAGCTGTTCTTGAAGTGTGCGGTGATTTTCCCGATAAGTTCTGTCTGAAACGTAATGTTCGCTGATATATTCAATCAGTGCGGATTTCATAGATTCCAACTGTTCGGGCGTGACAAAGATTTTTTGCTGTATCAAAAACATCACAAGCACAATGAGTATCGGGGCGTATTCAATAATTTTTTCCATTGTGTTGTCTTTCAGTTGTGTTTATAGAAACTTTCGCACAGGTGTGCAAAACGCATCCTGTCAGCGAAAGTCATTTGCTTTTTATATTTATTTGTTATGGCGATAATTTTTTCTGCAATATTTGTTGCTTTTTTATAATCTTTTTTGTCTTCTATAATCTCTGTTGTCGAGAGATTTTCTGTCTGTACGGCTTTGAGTTCAAAAAACTTTGAAAACATGTCAGCAATAGCTTTGATTAGTGCGCTGTACATTATGCTTGAACCTTGTTTGTTTTTGATGAGGAATGCTCATCAATTAAAACATTTATCAACCCGATTATACCTAACGCACATGCAATGATTGCATCGGCAAGCTCGGGTTTCATTACAACGCCGAAGGCTGCTAACACTGAGAAAAGCCCTTTATATGTGCTTGATTGAGACAGATATTTCAAAATTGTTTCAACTGCTTTATTCATTTTTTTTACCTTTCTATTATTCGGCTACGTTAATTTCAATTTGAGAGTATTGTTTTACATATTTTGATTTTACATATAAGCCTGTACCTGTTGAGTGAGTGTAAGAAAAAGGTTCATCGCTTTTTTCAAAGCCGTCGCCGCCTGATGGTTCACCTGAAGCGCTGATGCAGATTTTGTGAGGCGCAAATACTTGAATTAGATAGGTTTTTCCATCAGTGAAGGCAAAATCTGATTTTGTTTCTTTGATTTTGTCTTCGATGTTTACCCAGTTTGCATCTGTGTTAATTTTAAAATTTGCTATGTTTGCCATTTTTTTCTCCTTTATTTAATTAACCTGCTTTAAAATAACAATTGTTTGTATCTATTTCACCAAAGAATCCTGACGGCATTCTATTTACCAGAGAGCCTATTGCGAGAATTCCTTTCCAGTAAATCGCTCCTGTATTAGACTTAGTTACTGTATCTTTTGTGTCAACATTTATAACTTGCCACGTCATCAGTTGATTTTCGGCCTCATATTTAAAAACATAGTCATAATAAATATTATCGAGTACAGGAATGTTATAAGCTGAATTACCTGTGGAACCTGATGCTGTTCCCCAGCGGCTATGTATATTATTTCCGCTAAATGTTGCTTGTGATCTGTCTATATTTAGGTCATGGTTGGAGCTTGTCAAGTTTTCTCCATTTACAAAAATATACCCGTCTTTTTTTCCTGCGTATTTTTTTAATCTTATTTTTATC
The DNA here is from genome assembly GCA_018362895.1 of Clostridium sp. Lineage (GTDB taxonomy): Bacteria > Cyanobacteriota > Vampirovibrionia > Gastranaerophilales > Gastranaerophilaceae > Limenecus. The sequence goes on from JAHALR010000006.1 coordinate 216,075, forward strand.
ATAAGATTTTCATTTAAAAGGTGATTTGAATCTGTAATATCAGTATCATTAGGAAAATTTTCGCATATGTATGATACGTAACTATAAACAGATGTATTGGGATAGGTTAATATACCTTTCTCGTTGATTGTGCCTTGTGTTGTAGATGTTTCATCCAGTTTGATTTCCATCTTTATCATTCCGTCGTTTCCTCCATCTGCGTTGACGGGAGTAACAGAATCTACATTGAATTCAAACGGAAGCTTCACATCCTCCGGTGTGTTCGGGGAAATTGCATGAACATTAAAATTAAACGTCATTTTAAATCACCTCACTTGTCTTTTTTTCTGTTGTCTGTTCTTTGTTCAAAGTTTGTGTGTAATCAATCACAATCGATTTTACTTCTTGAACAGTCTCACATGCTTCAATCTGTTCCTTGTAAGCCGGGAATTTAACATTCCAAACCTCAGCCTGAACCTGTCCCAGTCCTGTCAAGACTTGAGCTAACTGTTCTTGAGTCAGTGCAATAGTTTCATCTTCTTTTGTATTCCAAAAAACAACATCTTGAGAAAGGGTCTGTCCTGTGATAAAGCTCAGTGCATAAGCGCCCAATTTGCCGATGTTGCCGTCTGTTGCTTCAATGTGCTTTCCTTCTTCCAGCTCAAATATTGCTTCTCCTGATTCAAGGTAAGCTCTGGCTCCTGTGTTAGCTTCGTTATATTTGTCTTGTTTGGCTTGCCGGAGGCTTTCTTCGTCTGTATAACCTTTAGCGATTAAAGCTGTTTCGTTTTCTTCTATTAAGAAACCTTGATTGTGATTATATTCAACAATGAAATTTGTTTTTTGCGATTCTGTATAAGGTTTTTGTAATTGTGCTTTTATTTCCATTTTTATTCTCCTTAATATCCGCAAGCTCGCCAAAATGACCAACCCCCTAAGTTATTACCGTTGTCTGTATCTCGTCTAAAGGCGGTAAAGTTATTTGTTGTCACATTTGTGACTGAAACTTCTGTTTTTGAGTCATTTTTGTTTGTAAGCAGAATATTTATGTTTGTATTTGTGTATGATTTTAAAAAGTTGACTGTGGTATTTTTGATTTCAGCCAATCCACCCTGTTCAATCCATCCGTCAGACCAGACACGATACCAGCTGGAACCGTTTTTGTATGTTTCAACAATGTGTGGAGTGTTTTTGAAGGAACTGTAATCTAATGCTCTAAAGGTCTGATAGGTATTCAAATCTTGCATTTGACCAATAGTACTTGCCGAGGTGTTTTGGGCAAAACCAATGTATATGCTGGGGCATTCTCTCCAAGAATTGTTGTTATCCTGAAAATAATGCTTATTTTCTCTGCGATTGTAAAGCATAATGTGGCCTTGTTTATTTGGAAAGGTATCCTGCTCGAGATAAGCTTCATAAAAATAGTCTGCCTTTATGTCAGTGCTGCTTGCACTGCAAGAGATTTGCTGAGTCTGTCCTTCAACAACACTCCAAGTTCTTGCAAAAGTAGTAATAACCTGATTCGTAATTTCAATATTATTCAAGCTTCCGTCGGCATTTCTTCCGTTTGGAACAAGCCCTTTGACACCTTTGTCACACCAGATAGTTGAGCCGATAAACCCGAAACCGTTGAAGATGTTTTTGATTAATGTAATACCTGTGCCTTCCAATAAACTGCCAACACAAATAGGAAGAGAACAATTTTGAAATTCTAATGTGCCTGTATTTGTATATCGTGCGATTGTGTTAGAGGTTGTGTCATACCATGTATTATATGTGCTTACTGAGGGTTTAGCTGAATCTGAATAACAAGCACTTACATTCTCATATATTAAATTTCCGGTATCTTGCAAATATACGATAACATTGTCATTCGTATGCCCTGAATAGTCTGTTGTTATATCTTCATCATACTTCACGTAATAAAACAGCTTTTGTTCATCCCACGAGATATCAACAATTTCACCGCCGTTTAATGCCGCGCCGATTTCGAGTGCAGGTTCACTTGTTCCGTAAGGTACAATAACAACAGAACCGGCTTTTAGCGTCAAAATTCCGTTGTTTATCCCAACATTAACTCTCTGCGGAATTTCTGTTATACAGTTTGTAATTTGAGTTTGTGTCAGTGCAGTTGAAGCGTTTGATAGTGATTCAATCCCTGTGTTGATTTTATCTTCAATTTGATTAAAACCGTCAGCCAAAAGCTCTTGTGCATCAATAAGTGCCGAATCTGAATTAATTACAGTATCACCTACTTTGTAATAAAGCAGCTTGTTTGAAGAAGGCGGCTGAACTGACTCAGAAGCTCCGTAAATAGGGTTACATTCACTGGCTAGTCTGGTTTGCTTTGTTTCGTAATAGGTTGTACAGTTTGTTCTGTCATCACCACGGGGTCTGTCTTTAGTGTTTGGCATATCATCAACATAGTGCCAGTGGTCGGGAATCCCCGGTGCATTGTAAGCGTTAATTTTTTCAGTATCTGTTGTGAATTGATGAAACCAGTTATTTTTAGGCAAATAAAACTGCTCATTTATTTCATCTAAAATGTAAAAGTCTGCTATACCTGTATTTACATAGAGCTTGTCAATCTCCGTAGCCTGAGAAATGTCTGCAATGTACCTTCCGTCAAGCGTTTTTTTACAGGTAATACCTCTATAAGTTGTTTCGTAACTTTCGGAATATAGACTTTTTATCTTGTTAACCGCATCAGGATAAGCCATTGTAACAAGAGAACCCTGAAGAGCCCAGCCAACTGCTTCGTCACCGGATAGAATACGGTCTGTAATTTTAGTATCAAAGAGCAGGAAACCGTCTTTTCCAGCACCATTGTCATATTTTAAGTGCATAAGGCATTCGTTCAGAATATCCGTATTGCAGACAGATTCTCCCGCCACTGTCGGATTGTCCGTCCAGCTGTAAGTTTGTTGGGTCATTTTATAATCCTTTCTTTGCGTTTAATAACCTTTGGCTCTGAGGCTGAGCTTGCATGTGGTAAGCTCGCCATTGTTTGTATAGGCTTTTATGTAAGCATAAGTGTTGGTTTTTTCGGTGATGACGACATAAGCATTGTTGTTGTCATTTACCGTAGCAACAATCGAAGGCGGTCTGATAAAACTGTATTCTATCTTTAGCCCTTCTTTTTCAGTAATTTCTAACTCGAGATTCAAATCACGGTCAGGAACATCAACAGATACTGTGAAGTTTGTAAGAACTGTTTGTACATTGTTCTGTGAGCGCAGAGTAATCTTAAACTTACAATATCTGAATATGTAAGAACCGGTATTTATTATTTTCCAGTCTGAATAATTCTCGTTGTCATCAGAATATGCCCATTCAATCAGCACATCATTTTGTTCATCAGCAGACGTGAAATGATAATCAAACGAAACAACAGATTCAAGAGATGCACCAATATCAAAGACCTGACTTTGGTAAACACCGCTTGAAAAAACGTTTGCACCCCATATTCCTCCGTTTGAATAATAAGAACCGCTGTTTGCCCAATTATTTTCAAGGTTTTCCCATAAAACGGAATCTTCTTTGAGTTTAATTGTGTTTCTGTAAGCTCTTAGCGTTTCATCAAGCTGTCCTGATATGTCCTCGAGAATATTGAGTTTTACGACTTCATTCATGCTGGGTATGCTGTCTACACTAATGACATCCAGTGTTGCATTTTTCGAATAATTGTAGCCGTTAAAAGCCTTGATCCAAAATTTGAAAAGTCCGTTTGTAGGGATTTCCATGGAATATTTGTTTTCATTTATTCTGCTTTTTATGACAGTTGAGTTTTCCCAGCGTTCTCCCATCCTTATTTCATAAGTGTCTGTGCTGTCAGTGTTTGGCTCCCAGACAAAATTAAAAAGATTGTTTGATTGGACAACGTTGAAGTTTCTTACATCATCAGGTGTTGCAGCCGAATCAACAAGCGTACTGACAAGAACTTTCGGTTCTTTGCTTCCGAGTTCATCTGAATAGAGCCTTTCATCGTAATTTCGCCACTTTACCTCAAATACTCCCGTGCCATCATCTGTTACGCTTGTAACTTTTACGGGATAATGTTTGAGTCCCATTAAAAGACTGTCGATTACTATTACATCACCGACTTCAAGGTCATAGGCGCGGTAATCTGTTTTGAAACTTCCAAAATAAGGTTGAATGAGCTTTGAGTTTACATAATACCAGGCCAGGCGGCTTGCTTGCTGAAAGTTTGTTACGGAATACATGTTTACGGAGTGTTCAATAGGTACACCGTCTTTGTATTCCGGAACTTCCGCAGTTGCTTCAACTTTTTGCCATTCATGATCCGGTGAAATATAAGTACATTTCAAAATGTCGTAATGTTCTTCTTTCGGAATTGTTTGAAAAGTCTCAGAACCCTTGATTATGTCTTGTTCCGAAAAAACTTTACTAACAGATTCCTGCTTGTCGATTTTGAATTGTAAACGACCGTCTTTGATAAACAAACCACCACGGCAGCAGCGGTAAATTTCGTCCATCAGCGTTCTGGCGGAAGTTTGTGAGTCAAATATCATGTTGAAGGTAAAACGCGGAGTCGGCTCAACTTCGATTTCGTTTCCGTCTTCGTCTTTTTTAGGCGGAGATGGCACCATTTCATCGCAGTATGCTGCCGACTCTATAAAACTGTCAAGGTCAAAAAGCTCTTCAATCAATGAATCGCTGATTTGTCCATAATTATTTATTCCAAGCCCGAGCCCGTTGTAACATGTCAAAAAATCAAACATTACCCAGGCAGGATTTTCGGAATATTTTACTTCATAAGAGTATTTGTTTTTGTAAACTCTAATTTTTTTTCCTTTTACAACTGCCGTAAGGTTGTAGTTTATATCAATTTTTGCACTTCTTGGCACAGAAATAGCCAGATAGGCAAGGTTTTTTAAAGAACCCACTTTTTCGGCACGTTCGCTTTGATTTTTACCTCCGACAATTGGGTCTACTGTCTGGTCTTGAGTTCCGTAATATTCTTTGACTGAAATTCCGCTGATTTCATTTGCAGGAATGTCGTTCAGTCTCACGTCCGAAAATCCTGATATTTCACCTTCGGAAAAGGCAACGATTCTTTTTACTGTAACCATTCCGTTTTCATCTTGCCAGATTCTGTTTCCGGCAAGCTTGCATGTACCGTAAAGAAGAGGAACAGGAAGATTCTGGTCGGTTTGTGTTTGGAGCTTGCCTTGATAGCTCGGTGATTGAGAAGTGAAATCAGGTGTTCTTGTGGTGGCAATAGCCGCACATATAGCTACACCTCCGTAAATTATAGCTTGTGTAACAGCTCCCCATGTGACGGCAAAAGTTCCAACCATGAAGGCTGTACTCCCCATAAAAGCCGAGAAACTTGTGAGTGCTGCACCTATTAATACGCTTAATCCCATTTTTCCACCCTAAAAGCCTGATATGTTCTAAACATTTTCAGTCTCCCTATTTGTAATGTGTTGTCTTTAAACACATGAATAATTTTTCCGTATTCGAAGTAAATTCCTACATGCAAAATATCTCTGAATTTTGTTGCAATGATATCTCCTGTTTTTACTTCGTCTAAACTGACAGGTGTGCAGTATTTGTTGAGCTTTTTCATTGCATAAAGATAAGATTTTTCTTTGTCCTGAGTCAGAAGCTTGAACCTCTTGAGCTTTGGATAAAGAAATTGAACAGGATAAAAACAACCCTGATAAGTTCCGTCTTCGTTAAACATTTGATATGGACGACCGACTTCTTTAAGAAGCTCTTTTATCTTTTCTTCCATATGATTTTCCTTTCATGTTAAGCATTTCTGACCATGTTCCGGAGCTCTTAGCAATCTCAGCAAATTCTTTGTTGTTTTTTTCAAAAAAAACGGGGAAGCTGACAATCTGCTTTACTGAGGAAAAAAACGCTCCCCCGAAAAAGGTCATGGATAGTTTAGAGTACGAATTTAAGGTATATGAAGTATATTTTATAAATCGGGCATGGCTGTATAAGCCTTGTGTAAGGTGGGCTTCGGCAAGTTTTTGCGTTCACCTCTTACGTTTTTATTTATAACACATTTTTGTGTACCCCATGGGGTACAATTTTTCATCAGGTGAAATAGTGCGTCTCGTAAAAGTTTAGGGCATATCTTGTCTCGTCCATAGAGTCGTCGTTTTCTTTTAACGGCATGTCAGAATCAAGAATTCTGTTTTCTCTCTCATCTTCGTTTGGATAGCGATATGTTCCAAACTCGCGCAGAGTGTTTTTGCAGCGGTCTTTGTTAATTATCAAACGGTCATAGTTTATAATTGAACGCACGATTGCAATACTGTCTATGACCTTTGGCTTTTCTTCAAAAACTGTTATCCCGTTGAGACTGCGCCTGAGCTTGTGGTTTTGTTCCGGTCTAGCATTGTCGGCATTTATAAAACGGAAATACCTTCCGTATTCCTCCTGCTTTTTGAGAATCCAGCCTGTGACATCATCTTCACAGAGCTTTGAACCGAAAAGCTCGTCTATCTTGTAATACTTCTTTTCTTTTGTAACAGCGTATAAACCGCATGACAAAGGATGCCTCCAGCCCCAGTCCAGCCCGAGGAAAAAATCAATGAATTCGGAGTTGTTAATTTTTTCAAGAACCTGCTTGTGAGAACAAGTGTGTTTTTTGACAGAAAATGTGTCATAAACAAGCCCCTCTGCCACAACCCAGAGCCCTTTGATTTTTCTGGCTTCAAAAACGCCTGTGTAAAGCTTTTTCTGGTTTTCAATAAAGGCTTTTGAGAGGTTTGCATTGTCCTCCATTGTGAAATGGCGATAATCAAAAATGCTTCTGATGTTTTTGTCGTTTTCAAGATAGGGCTTTATCCTCTCAGTATAAAGCCAGTGGTTTGAGCTTTCGGGGTTGCTGTCGGCAATAGCTCTGGCATTTTCGGGTGTAAGTCGGGAAAGTGCCATATTGTAAAACCCGTAATGGTGCTTTGGAAGCTCGTTTGCATACCAGAAATCCCATGTTGCACCTTGAATGTTTGAATCACTGTCAGATTTGCCTCCGCCTACAACCAGACAGTTGTATAGTTTGCCCCAGAGCTTTATGTCGAGCTCTCCGCTTGCGGAATTGAACTTTATCTGTGCTCCGTGATAATTCTTTAAATAAGGAAGAAGCTCAACAAGCACATTGTTCCTGACAGTGTTTTTTGAATAACCTGAAAATACTTTCAGGTATTCGTTGCCTATAAAATTAAAAATCTGTGGAATTTTATAGATTATGGAAAGTGTCTTTGCCGAACGAACCGCCCCGTCACATAGCGTGAAAAATTTCATATCTTCCGGTCTCAAACTCAAAAATTGCCTGTGTTTTTTGCTGTATTTAGATTTTGTCCAATCTATGGGCACTTTACGTCATCTCCTGTGTTTCTGTGTCTGTTGTGTTCAGTGATTCTCCCATCTCTTTTAAGCTTCTCAAATATTCCTCCTGAGTGCAGACTTCAGGTGATTGAGAGGATTTTTGAGACTGTGAGGAAGAAAGAGCACGTTTCTCATCTTCTGTGCAAACAAGCTTGTATAAAGCTGCGTTTAAGGTTGCGTTTGTACTGTCGAACCACTTGAGCCGAAGCTCACGCTTGAGCTTTGCACGATTTATTTCAAGAGCATCTTTCAGACTCTGTGTTTCAGCCAGACCCGATTCAAAAAACATTGCCGGCTCTATGTCTGAAAAAACAAACAGCTCGTCAAAAAAGACAAGATTGTTTTCTTTTATCAGCTCAAGACAGAGCTTTTTGAGTTTTTCCGTTTTGGTTTTTGATAATTTTTTCATAACTGTAATTTCCGAAAAACCCCTGAGTCCGATATGCAACAACTGTGCATATCAGGACTGAACGGGGTCTGCAAGAGAGAATTGAATTATTACGAACCTGCATCAACAGTAGCACTGAGCGGTTTTGCTTTTGCGTGCATTTCAATATCAAGAAGTTTTGTCTGTTTATTGTCAGTGCCGAATTCGTGTTCAGTATAAACGCCTTTTCCGTCAAAAGTTAAAGTAGCAAAGTCATCTTCAACACCATTAATCGGAATTGCTGTTGCTTTGGCTTTGTATACACAGAAGTGAACATCTCCGCCTTCGTTGTTTGTGTCAAGAATTTGAGCCTTGAGCTGGAAGTAACCCGGAAGGTCTCCGCCGCCGAAAGAGAACAAGCCTGTTTCTGTGTCACCCTCACCGGAAGTGGTCAAGCTTCCGCCTGTGAGCTGTGCCAAAACTTCCAAAGACAGCTTTGCATATTCCATGTTGAAGGTAACGGATTTGATTTTGTTTGAAATCTCAAGAACTTTTTCATCACCTGTGAGTGATTTTTCTTCGATTTCATAAGTCAAAGAAATTTGTCTTACACCGGGAAGGTCGATTCCATCCGAACATGTGAAGGCAGTTTCTGAGTCTTCGGTAATAGGGAACAGTTTTGCATCATCTACACCGAAAAGTTTTGTAACTGTTTTGAGTGCCATTTTTTTCTCCTTATCTGTTGTGTGTTAGTGTGATGTCGAGCACATAGCAGTGCCGTTTTGAGGAATCTTTTTCAAGATAAAAGGGTCCTTTGTTTAGAGCTGCATGCATTATCTTTTTGTTGATGACGATTGATTTTTGAAAGCAATCCTCGGGAAATAATAAATCATGCAGAGAAAAACAGAGATTTCTTGAAAACTCAAGGTCTTTGTTTTTGACCGTAATTTTTACGGAAGATCGTCTTGCAAGGTCGCAGGGCAGACTGTTGTATAGATTGAGAAGTATAATGTCTTCTCCTTTTGATGAATCACAGTCATATTTTATTGTTTGTTCATCTGCCGAAACTTTTTCGACAATAAAATTTTTGAGGTCATCTAATATCATTTTTTCTCCTTTGCTTGAGTCTTAGTTCAAAAAAATCAGGCGAAATAAACCTCGTTTATTACAAGCACAGAGCTGTCAATCGGGTAATAGGGGTTTACATTGATGACTTTGTAATCGGTTTTGTTAATTGTAATAATGTCATCAACTTTTACAACAGACTCCGTAAAAAGCCTGCCTGCTGAAGTCAGCTCCTGCCCTTGAGAGTTTATTGCGAGAGAATTTTTGAATTCTATTTTGCAGCTGATGGTTTCCTCTGCAATGATTTTCGGCTCACCGTTAAGGTCAGTGCCTGCCGTTGTTTTTAAAACAGCAGAATCAGTGAGCATATAAGAGTAATAGCTCATTATTCTTCCTTTCTGAATAGTTATTTCTTAAGACTTAGCCTATTGCGTAGCCTTTTTTCATCCATTTTGAGATTAAATAAATCGCAGTGTGAGAAATCATCTCTTTTTCAAACGCAGTTTTTTGAACTCCGGAATAAGAAACAGAACCCGCACCAAGGCTTATTGAGCTTATGTTGTTTTCTTGATTCTTTTTGTGAATATTATTCTCCTGTGAGAGCATAGAGATTGCTTCTTCACAAACAGCATCTTTGATGTCCTGTGGGGTGCCGAAATTTCTGGGAAATTCCATCGGCTGTGTTTCGTCCGCTTTTTCACCTGTGTAATCGAATGAGTTTATTTTTTTACTGGCTGTGATGAGAAGCTTTTCTTTTGTTTCATCATCAGCTTCCTGCCAGATTTTTGAATCGTATCTTTCATCAAAATATATATCAGCATCTTCTTTTGTTATAAACGAGTTTTTGTTAAGAATAATGGTCATAATCTTCCTTTCCTTCTTTGTTTATAATGTTTTTCTAACGGCTTCTGTAATAACTTTTTACAACAGTGCCGTCTCGTCTTGTGTAGCCGGAAACCTTTATCAGTCCGCTGCCTTCTTTTTTTGACATTTTTTCTGCCTGTTTTTCGTCGGGTACACCTATTGTGTCGTTTTGATATTTTATTGCTTGTGAGTATTTCTTTTTATCTTCATTGCTCATTGTTTGAATTTCTTCTTTGGTGAAGATTTTCTTGTCTTCTAAATATTTGTTCTGATAATCTTTTGGAACATCTTTGTGCATTCTCTTAAGCGGCATAGAACGGTTAAAGATTTTTTCTTTTATGCCTTCAAGTTTTTCTTTTTGGGAAGCAAGCACATCTTTCAAAGAATGAGTTTTTCTTTCTTCGTTTGAGCTTTGCTGCGGCTGATTAGGGCTGTTTGTTTTTTGTGAGCTTTTGTCCATCGACTCTCTGATACGTCTTGTGAAATAGTCGATTCTCGATTCGCCTTCCTGTCGTGAGGCTGTATCTTGAACTTTTGCTTGTTTTTCTACATGACCGTATAAAGTATTATTTTGTAAATTTTTTGTATAATGTGAAGGATTCGTTTCATCAATTTCTGTAATCATTTGATTGCTTTTCATTTTTTTATATATTTTTTCAGCAATCAAATCATTTAGTGTATCATCGTTTATATTTTTGTGAATGTTGTTTCCATATTCTTTTTTTATTTCTTTTGCAACATCTCTTCCTACGGAGTTGTTATACAAATCCATGTTTTGACGTTCATTAGTTTGTTCCATTACAAGTGCATCGAAAATTTCATTAGCAAGTCCTCCGGCATTTGCTAATAACTCGGCCTTTCTGATTGATATATCAGAGGAAGCGAAAGCATGTCTAAAGGCATCTGTTTCATCGTCTTGTCCAAAATCTCCGTTCATCTTGAGTTTGTATTTTTTTTGGTATTTTTTGGCAAGCTCAAAGTAATTTTTCATAAAAATCCTTTCTTTTTTATTGCATACAAAAATGAGGCAGAATATGCCTCATTTTATTTTTTTGATAACTTTATTCTTTTTCAGTTATTTTTTTCTTTAATAATTTATTATATTTATGAATTTCATTTTTTTTATCAATAGTGTTTCCGAATTTATCTTCAATAATAAGATTATGAAATTTACCTGTTTTTGATTTCAAGATATGGATTCTTGTGTATCCATTATCTGCCGTAAAGGAAGTGAAAATTTTATAATCATCTTTCATTTTTTTTAAAATAAAAAATGTTCCTGACTTGCTTTCCCAAAATAGAGAAGATTTGTTTGTTCCTATTATTTCATTTTCACCGTCGTCATCTAAGTCCGCTTCAAATGCAAAGGTTGTATCTGAATTAAAAGTTGAAAAATCATCCTGTCCGGATTTCATAAGACTGTACTCTGTAAACAAAACATACCAGAGAATCTTATCAGCTTTTTTTTTTCCAATGTTATCGTTTGAGCCTTGAGTGGCTGTTTAACTTAGTTTGTAATATTAAAACGATTATTCTAAATATTTGTGAACTTCAATTTGTTTACAATATCTTTTTGATAATGTGTAAAAATATTTATTTGATTGTAGCTTTTGTTTTCTTGCTTTGAAATGGATATTTTATAAGGAATTCCTAAAACTTGAGAAGCGAAAATATTTTTATAACCAAGAATGCCTTTTTTTAATATAAATATATTACAAGTTTCGAGTCCGCAATAAGGCTGATGAGGATAGACTCCTATTATTTCCGTGATGCCGTCATTGTTGAGGTCATATTCAAATGCTTGTATTATCTCTTTATCAATTTCAAAAAATGTTTTTTTGTTATCTTTTTCGAATTTATATTTTTTTGTATCTTCAGAAAGATAGTTATACATTATATCAATAGCTGTATTTTGAGATTTAAAAGTTTCATTTAAATCAAATTTTTTTATTTCTGCATTAACATTTTGTATATCGTTTATTTCATAGATAATGTATTTATCACTTACATCTGATAGTAAAATCAGAATAAAGAATATAAATATAAATGGAAAAATAACCTTTTTCATAAAAACATAATGCATTACAATTCGAAAAAAAGTTTATTGTATTTTCCGTTTATGTAACACATTAATTAAATGACTCTTTAATAGAATGCTAAAGTTTTTTCGGGAACATCATTTTCAGCATTGGAAAGTTTTATGTCATGAAAACCGTTTGTTTTGTGTTCCGAAATTTTTATTTCATCATGTTCTTCCCTAACTCTTATATCTGCGATAATCTCATAATCATTGCCCTTTTTTTTCAAAATTAACAGCCCGTAGTTCATGTGACCCCAGCCAATCTGTGATTTGTTTATCCCTATAATCTCATCTTGTGAATCACCATCCAAATCAAACATGATAATCTGGTTGTATCTTATCAATCCTGTATTTTTATATATTTCTTCATCGTTCAAATCTGAAACATCAAAACTTGTCTTAATCTTTTGCCAAAAAATGTTTTCAGCTTCTGAGTTGTTTTTTGCAATATCGCGGGTTATTTTGAAACTTTTTATAACTTTGTTTCTTTTTGGGGAAATTCTGTCAAGTAATGAAAAACGGTATTGATATGTAAGTTTTTCTTCATTAACAGTGTTCCCGCTTATTTCAACAACAACAATCTCCGGAGGGCAGTTGAATCGAAAGGGAAGAATGCTTGTCCCCAGACCTTTTGTCACAATGAGATTTTGGCTTCCTTTTTCAAATTTGCCCTGTGCGTATTTGTTTCCGTATTTAGAAGGAACAACCAATGCTCCGAAAAACGGGAGTCTGATTTGCCCTCCGTGAGTGTGACCGCTTAGCGTCAAAAAAGGCTTGTAGGGATTTTTGGGAAAAACATCAGGGGAATGTGAAACAAAAATTACCGGGTCTGACGTGTTTTGAAATGCCTTGTCAAGATTCGGCTTTCCTGTTGTGAGGTCTTCTATGCCTGCAAGATAAAAGGTTTTTCCGTTTAGTTCCAGCTTTTTGTTCTTGTTGTTCAATACAGAAATATTTTTTTCTTCAAGCGCAGAAATTATCCGCTTTTCGTCATACCAGGAATCGTGGTTGCCTGTTACTGCATAAACACCGTTTGGAGCTTTTAAATTTGAAAGTTCTTTTGCGACATGTTCAGGCAGCATAGATTTTTCTGGACAGTCGCCTTTTACAAAGTCACCGCCCAGAATGATTATGTCAGGATTTTCGGAATTAATTTTGTCTGTAATTTTTCTTGCCTGCTTTTCTTGATTTTTTTTTAAATGAAAATCACTCGCAAAAACTATTCTCAAATTTTGTCCGGAAAAATCAGGAGAAGAAATTTTGTATTCTTTTACGGTGAGCATATCAGGTTCAATATAAAAGCCCCATAGCAGCATGGCAGTGATAATAAAAATAATAAGAATAACCTTTTTCATAAAAACATAATGCATTACAATTCGAAAAAAAGTTTATTGCATTTTCCGTTTATGTAACAAATTTTTGAAAAATTTAAAAAGGACAAACGGTGCAAAATAAAAATGCACCGCTGCCTCTAAATTAATGAAGATTCGCAAAAAATCCTAGCCTTTTGCAGCCGCAGGAGCAAGAACTGCAAACGGATAACGGTTTGCTGATGAGCCTTTTCTGCTTACAGGGTTTGCTACCTGAACGCCGAGTCTCATCACACAGCGCAGTGCAACCATGTCTTGTTGAGCCAGGTTGTATGCGATTGTTCCGTCGGGGTTTTGGATGATTGCCTGATCGAGAACTTTGTAAGTGATGTCCTGACGTATAGAGTAAACTGCTTTAGTAAAATCGCCGGCAATAAGCAGGGCTTTTGTTGTGTCGAATACTCCGCCGATTTCGTCATATTTCAACGGTCTGCCAACCAGGTTGACAGGTGTTTCGGAAGTTAAGCCCGGTGTGTAAAGAAGCTGGTTGTTTTTGTCTCTGAGGTTTCTGAATTTTGCTTCGAGTGTGCCGTCTGCATAGAAACCTGTTACTTTGAAGCCTGCTGCTTCAACTTTTGACATAACACCGTTTTCTCCGATGATGTCGCCTGCAACATCTTCATTTGTTCCAAGGTTTACAACATTACCCTTGGCAATAGCTTGTGTAACGATAGCTTCTGGGTATGAAGCAGGTTTGTTTGTTCCAAAAAATACTGCTTGGTCGATTGCATGTCCGAATGCTTCTGTAATCTGTGGTTTCAATTCATCCCACAGGCTGTATTGTGAATCATCAAAAACAGCTTCCGGAATTGGGATGATAACCGCAATTTCTTCTGCTGTTAAAGTGAGTTTGTCCCATTCGGCGTTTGTAGTCTTTTTCATATCTGTGTCGCCGTTTAAGAAGTAAGCTGTGGGCAATGTTTGTGCAATCGGAAGTGTTTTTTGTTTTGCGCTCATGTTCGGGAGCTGTTTGAATAAAGATAATGCTGCTGATGAAGCCGGCATGTTTTTGATGATTTCTGAAGAAGTTTCAACAGGAATCAACGCTTCAGCATTTGTACGTGAGATAATTTTAGCTGTTTCTGTCATTTTTTTTCCTTTCTTTTTTGTGATTTAACGCCCTAATGCAGCACGGATGTAAGCATCCATTTGCTGTGAGGGAGTGAGATTTTTTGTCGAGGATGGCTTGAAGATGCCGCCATAGCTCTGTTTTTTTTCTTTGAACAGAAAATCATTCATTGCTTTGTATTCCTCAATGAATTCTTCCAGATTTTCACAATCAGACGGGATGTCTTTTGCTACGAGTTCGCTTTTGATACAGCCTGCTTTGTCTAAAGCTCTGAGCACTTTGAGCGATCTGTTAGAGATTCGAAGAGCATCAAGCTCCTTTTGAATCTCATGTGCTTTTTCTTCGAGAGCTGCTCTTTGTTCGGCTTCGTTTCTGGAAGCTGTTCGATATTTTGCCGACTCTTTTCGAAGCTTTTCAATCTCTTTCTTCATAGAGTTCGGGTTTGAGCTGCGAAGAAGTCTGTCCATTTTTTGTGCCGGTGAAAGCTTCTCCTGCGTTTGCTCTTCTTCAGTTCCTGACTGAAGGTTTGGTGTGAAATCCTCCTGTAAGCCGGAATTTTCCACACCAAAAGTTTCGTCCTGTGTACCTGACATAGGAACTCCTTTCTTGTGATTGCGGATAAAAAGCACGAACCTGCCGTGCCTATCCAATGCTTATGGGTAAGTTAGAAAATTAATAATATTGTTCTTTGAATTCTTTTTCCAGTATTTTTTGATTTTTTTTGTCCACATATTTGTCAATGCTTTTACTGTAAACAAAAACTGAATCAAGCTCTGTTTTTCCGTTGTAACATCTCAAATCGTGGAAGCCTTTTGTTCTGTTTTTTAAAATAAAAACGGGACTGTTTGAAGCAAAAAAGATTCTGTATCCCAAATCATCATAGTCTCCGTTTTTCTGTTTTTTCAAAATGTATAAAATATTATACCCGAGATTCCTGGAACCTGTGGCATAATGTGTGCCGAGGATTTCGTCTTCTCCGTCATCATCAAGATCATAGAATACGGCTTTGCAGTCTGATTCGTAAATGTTATGAAGATTCGCAAGCTTTTCAGACAGTTTTATTTCTGAAAGAATATAGCGCCATAACTTTTTTGAGGCCGGGTCGGAACTGTTTGCTCCGTCAATGAGAATAAAATTCTCAATTTGAGAGGAAGCTGTACAGCACAAACCTGCGCAAAAGATGAGTAAAGTGAGAAAAATTAAAAGAGTTTTTTTCGAAAACCATATCATTTTAAAATGATAAACATCGTGTTTTTTTTTAACAATCATCTTTTGTTTTAGCCTTCTTCATCAGTCAAAGATTCAACAGGTGAAGTGTTTTCTTCTGTGATTCGAAGAAGCTCTGCCCGTGCATCGTTTTCAGAGACGTTGTCCAGTGTCATGATAGTTGTCAAACGGCTTTGTGTTCCTGCTGAAACTCTGCTGTTTTCAATGTTTACCATCTCGCTGTAATCCGAAGGAATCGGCTCGCCCCAGGCTACGTTAACGTTTTCTGTCGGTGTGGAGTTGAACGCCATTGCACACTGTACAACTTTTTGAATTGTTGAGGTAAAAGAGACCTGCTTGATGTCATCCACTTTTGCAAGTGCGGCAATAAAGATTTTTCTCAAACTTTCTCCTGACATTGTGCCTGAAATGTCCAGCCCATAAGCTTGCGGCGGTGTTTTTGTTAAAATGTAAAAGAATTTCAAAAGCAAATCAATGTGCTTTTGAATTGCCTCTGATTGCAGGTCAGCAGTGATGTATTCGGGTCTGATTCCGTCTGTTCCGACTTTGAGAAAATCCGAATCCGGAAGAACCCTTGTGCCTGTAACAGGGTCAAATTCGAGGTTTTGTTCGCTTCCTGCCATTTTGGGGTTGGCGTGGCGGTTGATGATTTTTGAGTTCTGGCTGATTGTGAGCATTATCTCTTCGACAATAGATTTGCATCTTTTGTAATCACTTTCGCCAAAATATTCATCGCTTTCCGTGCTGTTTTTTGTCGGAAAAACAATAAAATCGTCCCACAGTTCTGAGAAGTCGTCGATTTTGTTGACGTTAAAGTCTTTCATCTCAGCTTCGTCAAGCTGCCTTGAGAACACACCGCCTTTGCATTCCCAGATTTCGTTTTCGACATAGCCTTTTCTGTGTTTTTCAACTTTTTTGTATTCTTTTTTTACTCCGTTTTCGATATTTTCAAGTGAATATAAAAGTATGTGTCCGTCGATTTCGTTCAGGTTTCCGTTTTTAAAAACCGGAATCCAGCAGTCCGGACAGATAGAAAAGATTTTTGGCCGGTCATTTTCCAACGCAACTTTGAAAATTCCGTTTCCGAAGCGGGAATTGTCAATGTAGACTTCTTTTAAAACAGAAATAAAATTGTTTTCTTTTGCAATATCTTCCCATTGTTGTTGAATTTTGTCGTCGACATTAATGTTAATGCCTTGATTGGTCAAAAATCCTTTGAAAAAATCGGTTAGAGCCCAGAAAAGATTTATGTTAATCAAAGACTGTGCGGTGGTGTTGTCGAGCGGATATCGTTTTCTTATTTTTAAAACGGTTGAGCTGAAGGCTTTGTTGAAATCTCCGTCATAAAGATTTCTGTATTCTTCATAATTTGAAAAACGCTCAATAGTGTCTGTGTCGTATTTTGTGTTTTTGATGTCAAAAGTAGTAAACATTTTTTTCTCCTGTAATTGTAAAATTTCTATGGAAGTTTTTAAACCTTGATAACAAGCTCGTTGTACATTTGAGGATAACCTCTGAAATTTTCGTGATTGCCGAGTTCTTTGCATCTTTCAAAAGTTCTGTCGCAGGAAGTTTCTTCGCCCGTGTAGCCGCAGCGGCAGTCTTTGAAGCGTCTTACCTGACAGGTTGTGCGATATTTCATTGCAGGTGCTTGAATTTCGTAACCGCCGAGGGCTGTTTCTATGTCCATTGTTGCGTTTTCATAATCAAGCTTGAGATTATTGCACCTTCCTGCGTAAAGTACCTGTTTTGTGCCGGGAACAAGGATATTTGTGTTCAAATCCAGAAAAACAAGAGTCAAAACCGCAGGCGCATTGGTGATTACATCGCCTCTTTGCCCGATTATGCCTGAAATAGCTAGAGCTACGTTAGAAAGCTGAATGTTGAGTTTTGAAACGCTTGAGGAATCGTCTTTTTTTATTTCGTCAAACGTTAACGGCGCACCTATGTAATCTTCACCGTTATATCTGAGTGATTCCAGAGTTTCATTATCCAGAACATAAACTGAACCGCCCTGAAGGTCTATTTTCAAAAGCTTTCTGGGAATGATTTCATCTTTTTCAACTTCACTGAGCGGATTTTCATTTGGAAAGACTTCTTTGATTTTGACTTCCATAGCTCCGAAACCGTAAGTCTCGATTTCGGATTTTAAACTGTCATTGTCAAACCTTACATTGTAAGTCTTTCCGTCACCGCCGAGTTCTTTTTTCCAGGTCCACTTGAAGGAACGGAATTTGCCTCTTTTGGCGATAAAGAACTCTTCAAGCTGTTTTCGGACCTTTGCATTTTTCTCAAAAGTAAGAGTCCAGCTTCTTTTCGGTTCATCCCACCAGGCTTTTCTTTCATTTCTCGAAGTGAAAATTTTGTCTACAATTGTGTAAAATTCGAGTACAAAATCACATTCGGCTTTGTAATAAAAATCAAGTTCTCCAACCTGCTCAACCGGAGAATCGTCTATTGTGACAATGTCAATTTCACATTCGCTGAAACCGAAATCTTTTAAATTCTGTTTGAAAGAATCTGTGTCAAAATTACAAAGATACTTCTTTCCGTTGCCGCCTTTTGACTTCTCCCATGTGAAATAGAATTTTCCTGCCTGTCCCATTACTTTGATAAAAAACTCTTCGAGTTTTTGCCTTCCTTTCGGGTTTTTGTCAAACTTTAAGGTGAAAGTTCTTTTCGGATAAGTCCAGACAGGATATCGCTGTTCGTGTCCTTTCATTTTTTCGTTTATGGTAGTGTTGAACTCAATTACACTTGTGTATGCATCTTGATAAGGTATGTCAAATACCGGATATTCCATATGATTTTCCTTTCATGTTAAGCATTTCTGACCATGTTCCGGAGCTGAGAATTGTTGTTTTTAATGCCGTCATAAGTAATGGAATTCAACAATTGCTTGTTCTCAAGCAAGTATTTTTGAACATCCTTAGAATCCCACGCCTTAATGTTAAAATTGTTGAAAACAACAGGCGCCTGAGCCCCTGCACTTTCAAAATTGGCATTTTCACCGGGAGAAAGAATCCTCTCCCCGCCTTTTAAAAGCGCAAGCTGCTCCTGTGTCCCCGGTAAACTGTAATTTGCGCCCGCAGGAACAACCCCGCCGGAATGATGCTTAGAAAAAATACTGCCTAAAAATCCTCCAATACCTTTACCCGTCCCGCCTAACCAGCTTAAAATCCCTCTGCCAAAACCTAATGAAGCACTTAATCCCTCTTGAGAAAAAATATTCTGAGCAATAGACTCAGCCATTCTTTTAATCATGTAATCAGCAAGAGAATCAGTTAAGTCTTTCATAACATCAGAAAAATCTTTGTACCCCTTAATCATAGATTGAAGTCCTTTAGCAAACTCATCAGACATATCCTCAGTCGCCCCGCCGAGAAAAGAGTCTTCGTAAGCTTTGTCTTTTTCTTGTTCTTCTTGAAAGCCGAGTTGATTTTTGTAAATAGATTTTTGCGCATCAGACATATCGGAAGAATCAATCTTGTTGTAAATATCAGAATATTTAGAATCGATTTTAGAAGTGCTGCCGCTGAGCCTTTGGTCTAAGAGTTCTTCAATAGTGAGCCCGATACCGTTTTGTTTAAAAAAGTCTGATAACTCTTTTAAGGGATTGATAATATTATCGAGCATATATTTGTTGTAAACTTTCAATGTCTCAACAAGTTTTTCGTTGTTTTTTTCAATCTCATTTTTTGTTTGTTTAAAGGCTTTTTGGATTTTTTTATTGTCGTTGGGTTTTCTGTAATCCATTGTCATGATGAGTCCTTTCTATATGTTATAATTTTTTTATGAGTAAGATATGTTATACATTTTTTGTTTTTGTTTCATTGTTTATAGTGTCTGCATACACCTTAAACGGGGGAGTTTCGTATACAGTAGAAACAGCAAGGATAGAGTGTTTTAAAGATGTCTCTGAAAAAATCAACATGACAAATTATGTTGAGCATATGACTGATAAAAATTTTGAAGAAAATAAT